>JAZKYJ010000036.1:0-74063 GCA_045612045.1 Paludibacteraceae bacterium
ATTATAGTGCTCCGACAACCTAAAACTACCTCATTTGTAGCAGTTTCGATAATAGCATTGCAATTATTGCGACTATCATATTTGCTATTGCCATCTTCTACTACAATAGACGTCAAATTAGGGCAATCTGCGAATGCGCATTGTCCAATATTCATTACGCTACTAGGAATTATAATGGCAGTCAAGCCTTCGCAACCTGCGAATGCCCCCTTTCCAATATCCTGGACGTGGTAAGGTATACAGATTGAAGTCAATTTGTTGCACCTAAGGAATGCTCTGGATTCAATGTGTGTAATGTTATTAGAGATAGTCACGGATGTTAAGTTAGAACAATTCGTGAATGCACTTTCACCAATCTTTGTTACGCTATCGGGAATACTAATCGTGGATAAAGCCTCGCACCCATCGAATGCGTAATCTTCAATACTTGTAAGACTATTCCCAAGATTTACTGTAGACAAGCTTTTGCATTTACTAAAAACTTTAGGCTCAATAGTTGTCACGCTATTACCAATACTGACGGACGTTAATTTGTTGCAATCCGCAAATGCACTTTCACCAATTTTTGTTACGCTATTTGGAATTGTGATAGTTGTCACTCCAGAAAGGGCGAATGCACCCTCTTCGATATTCTTGACGTTATTAGGTATGTGTATATTTTTACATTCCCAACAACTTTTAAATGCTCCTTCTTTAATCTCTATGACACTTTCTGGAATAGTGATGGAAGTCAAATTATGACACCTATTAAATGCTTTCCTTCCAATACTCGTTACACTATTAGGAAGCGTGATCTTGACCAAGGAAACACAACCGCTAAATAGGTGATCTTCAATGCGTGTAATCGTGTTTGGAAGGGTAATCGTTGACAAACTGTTGCAATTTGTAAATGCTCCTTCTCCAATCACCTCTACGCTATCAGGAAGCGTGATTTCTCTTAAAGATCTGCATTCAAAGAATGCCCACTCTCCAATGCTTGTAACACCATGAGGAATTATGATAGAAGCCAACGATTCGCAATATTGAAAAGCGTGCGTTCCAATACTCTTTACATTCTTAGATATTGTGATGGAGGTTAATTCTGAGCAATTAGCAAACACATCTTCTCCAATTTCTGTTACGCTATCAGGAATCGTAATAGTTGTCAAGCTAATGCAACCATCAAACACACTATCGCCGATTTTCTTTATACTGTTGGGGATGGTTATATTTGCAAGTATTGCACACCGACTAAATGCATAATCCCCTATGCAGTCAACATCATAGGTGTAACCGTTATACTCAATTTGTGCAGGGATATGGATGTCCTTCAAAAGTTTAGTTACACACTTTACCACTGTTACACCACCTGTCTCTGAACCCATATATTCCAAGTTGCCTACTTCAAACGCTCCTCTAGGAAGGGCATCTTGTTTGGCTTTTGCCAATGCTTCGGCACTTAACTCGGCAGAGCCTTCTGCTGCTTCATCGCTAGTGGGTTTGCCAGTCCATGCAGCTAGGTTCTTTACTAGTTTGTCTAGCTGCTGCTGCGATGTGGAGTCGATAAAGTCTACGCGACCAAACTGAAACAAAAACCAACCTTTCATCTTTCCTCCTTGGAGCATGATGGGTATCACCTTGGTATCGATATTATAAGCGTATGTCACCTCCTTTTTGGTCCAAGGAGATGCAATTGAGTTGTCTGACAAGGCAAACAGCACACAGAAGGAATTGTCGATGGCAGTAATGATCTTTTCCTCAAACTCGTCGCCACTCTCGATGCCATCGATGTCGAACCATATGCTGATAGTTGGGATACGCTGCTTTAGCATATCAACTATTCCAAGCACTTCGGCAGAATCTTTGCGTGAATAACTGATAAATATGTCAAATTTCTTATCGTGTGCCATAGTAATATGTACTTAATAACAATTGAATTAAGATGAAATCCTTATACTCTCACTAGGGCACAGCTGATACAAACTGTGCCCTAGTGAGAGATAGGATGGGGAGTGTGGATTATTTTCCTCGGTTGAGGATAACCAATGCGCCAATCACACCTGGAATCCAACCACACAATGTGAGTAGGAAAACAATCAGGACTGAACCGCAACCTTTGTCTGCAACAGCCAAAGGAGGGAATAAAATGGCTAGTAAAACTCTTAAAACTGACATAATTATGATAATTAAATGGTTAATATCTTGTGCTGCGGGACCGCGTTGTGTGTGTTGGACGCTCGCAAACAAGCTATGGGCGGTTAGGCGGTTAGCGGTGATACCATCCGCCAAAGGCGCACAACCTGCCACCGGACATCACCTCGGCAAAGCCGACTAAACCCCTGAACTTCTAAACCCCTAAACTCCCTTTACTCTACTATCGTGATGCGAGTGATGGTGCCCTCGCTGCTGGTAAAAATACATTCCTTGTTCGACAATGGCAATGGCGTGTTGAGAATGGAATTGCCAATCTTATGACGCCACAATACCTTACCTGTATTGGCATCCATACCCAGCAATAATCCGTTTTTGGTGCTGACCCACAACACCCCCTCCTTCTCTAGCGGCATGGCAGGGTTGTGCTCGTAACCGAAGTCGGCATGTGTGACCCAACGTGTGACAGGCTGCAAAGTAGTGGCATCTAGTGCCACCACCGTATCCCACATACATTTGGAATAGACCGTCTTGCCATCTTCGCTGAGCCCCACCGTCTCGCGTACCTTATATTGGTTGGTTCGCCAAACCTCCTCGCCCGTCTTGGCATCGAGGCAAGTGAAATAGCGGTCGGGAGCCGTGATGAAGATCTTGCCATTGGCAGCCACAGGCCATACGCTAGCAGGGGAGAACTTAGGATTGCCGTGCCCATTGTTCCATTTCCATGCCAATGATCCATCCGCTAGGTGAAGGGCATAGAGATGGCGGTCCCATGCTCCGAAATAGAGTTTATCTTGATAAACCAATGGTCGTGTGAGGACATAGTTGCCAAGGTGGTCAAATGACCACTTGAGATTGCCCGTATGAATGTCAAAGGCATACATCTTGCCATCTCCGCCACCGATATAGGCGATGCCGTTGTGGATAGTAGCTGCGCCCATGACGGCTTGTTGGGTAGTATAACTCCACAGGAGTTGACCGTTAGCAGCATCTAGCCCGTAGATGTTGTAGTTGGCACTACCAAAGACCACTACGCCGTCTGCTACAGCAGGTGAGCCGACAATGCGCATCCCCGTAGGGAAAGTCCAGCGCGTCTGACCCGTCTGCAGGTCAAGACAATAGAACATACCTATATCATCGCCTATATAGAGGTGTTGACCATCGGTGACTGGTGTGGAGTAGAGTCCTCCGTGCAAGCTGCGGTGCCACGTGCGTTGCACTTGGGGATATTGCTCATTGACGGAGAAGTCAGGACGTAGTGCCTGATTGGATGGACCATAGGTCTTCGTTTCGAAGGGTAGGGTGAGCCAGTGCTCGGTTTCTGGCGCAGTGTATAGTATGCGTTCGTGGAAACGTATCGAATCGGTGACGGAGATGATGGAATAGCCGTTGGTAGTGTCTTTGCCGCGTAGGTTGGAGCGGTTGAGCACATCGGTGATGCCATCGCAGTCGAAGACAAGGTTGCGGTGGTAGTGTCCACCCATAACGCATTGTACATTGTGCTTGCGCAGTACGTCGGTCACCTCGTACCAGTTGTCTACATCGCCATTGCGCAGCGGATAGTGGGTGAAGACGAAGATGGGCGCGTTGCCCGCTGCACTGACGCTATCGAGGCGTGCCCTAAGCCATGCTATATCCTGTGGTGCCACGTGGCCGTCTGCCATTCGGATGACTGGGCCCGAGTTGAACCCAATGAAGTAAGCCCCATCGTGGGAAAAAGCGAATCGGCTATCGCCGAAGATTCGTGTGAAATCCATGACTCCGGACTCGGACCAGGTGGTCTCGTGGTTGCCCGAAGCTGCGTAGTATGGTACGCGCAACTGGTCGAGTGCCTCTTTGATGGCCTGTAAAGATGCGCGGTCTCCTGACTCGGAGAGGTCGCCTGTAACTACCACAAACTCGATGTCGGGATGCTGGTTGATGTCCGCAATAGAGCGTTGCAAGTCCTCCATGGGTTTGGGATTGGAGGTGCTGATATGCGTATCTGTGAGTAGCGCAAAAGTGAATAGAAGAATGGATAGGAGTTTCATATGATTAGCTATGGTTATTCGAGTTGCAGATGCATTTTAGCCCGCAGTTCGGCAATATGTGGGTTCATCTTTTCGAGTACCTTGTATTTCTCCGAAGCGGTGTATGCTCTGCGTTGGCTGTGATGGGCCTTGACCTCTACCTGTAGTTTGAGTAGGTCATTTTTCAGACGATCTCTCACGATGGTCATGATCTGTTTGCCGAAGGTGGCAAACTCCTCTTTCTGCCAAGGATTGGATAGGGTGAGCACGCACAGATCGGGTGCTACCAAGACAGGTTCGTTCATCGCAAGGATGGACGCCAGACGCTCTTCCTTAGGGAAGTGTATAGCTAGACCAGCCCACGCGTCACTGAGTTGGTCCTGTGTAAAAGGGTTGTTACGAAGTGCTTGTTGTGGTTCTTCGGGAGTCTTGGTAGTGGCTGCTGCGGGTGTGCTGCCTAGTCTGCCCATCGCAGCGAGGTCGCCGAGCCTGCTAAGCGAGGGCATGTCCTCCATTGGGGGTGGTGCAGTGGTTGCCTTAGGAGCCGCTGTGGCGGTCGTAGTGGCCGTCGTCGTAGTTGCCGTAGGTCGTGGTGCGGTAGCCACAGGAGCGGTGGGGGCAGGAGTAGCCGCACGTGCAGGAGCCGCAGTAGGTGCGGGTGCTGACAAGGTAGCTGGCGTATCCATCAGGCGGCAGAGCTTGATTAAAGCCAACTCCACGGTGAGGCGTTTGTTTTTAGCAGTGCGATAGTTGATGTCGCAAGTATTGATGACATCTAGCGCGAGGAATAGCCATTTGGCATTGCATCTAGCGGCCTGGCCGACATATCGTTGTCGGATGGCATCGGATGTCTCTAGGAGTGGTGCGGTGGCCGCATCTTTGCAAACGAGCAAGTCGCGCAGGTGTTGCGCTAACCCGTTGATGAAGTTCCCAGCATCGAATCCCTTGAGTAGCACCTCATTGAGTGTAAGGAGGACTTGGGGTACCTGTGCCTGGAGTGCCGCATCAATAATACTGAAATAGTATTCCGAGTTGAGGACATTAAGCACAGCAATGGCTTGCTCGTAGGTGATATTGTCGCCACAAAAAGCGACGAGTTGGTCGAAGATACTGAGTGCATCGCGCATACCTCCATCGGCCTTTTGTGCTACCACATTGAGTGCTTCTTCGCTGGCGTTGATACCTTCGGTTTGAGCTACGTATTGCAGGTGTCGGATGGTGTCGGTCACGGTGATGCGTGTGAAGTCGTATACTTGGCATCGGCTCAAGATGGTAGGTATGATCTTGTGCTTCTCGGTGGTAGCGAGAATGAAGATAGCATGTGCGGGTGGTTCTTCCAAGGTCTTGAGTAGCGCATTGAAAGCAGCGTTGGAGAGCATGTGTACCTCGTCGATGATGTATACGCTATAGCGCCCTATTTGTGGAGGAATACGTACTTGTTCGGTGAGGTTTCGGATATCTTCTACGGAGTTGTTTGACGCCGCGTCCAGCTCGTGTATGTTGAAGGAGTGTTGCTCATTGAATGCCGAGCATGATTGACATTGGTTGCATGCCTCGTGTTCCGGAGTAGGCTGCAGACAATTGATGGTCTTTGCAAAGATACGTGCGCATGTAGTTTTGCCGACGCCTCGTGGTCCGCAAAAGAGGTAGGCATGGGCCAGGCGATTGGAGGCAATGGCATTACGCAGAGTTTGAGTCAAAGATTGCTGACCTACTACGCTCTCGAAGGTAGTAGGGCGGTACTTTCGTGCAGAAACAATGTAGTTGTCCATGTATGTTGCGGCAGCGCCGCTGGTTAAATGGTTAAATGCAGGATAGCGGCAGGCCGCTGTTTTCAAAATATGTCCGCAAAAGTACAAAAAAATATGGATATGTGCAAGAATTTGTCATTTTTGTTGCTTATTTTGCAACTTCGACTTGTCAAAATAGAGAAATAATGAGTTTTACTAGTACTTTGTATTGCATAGTAGTGAAAAATATATTACCTTTGCAATCGCATTCGGTAAGATACTGGGTGCAAAAGTGGACTTTGATGTATTTTGGCACGGATTTTGTAATATTCTGAGTAGATAGCAATGGCTAATCGATAAAAAAGTATAAACCTAATAAACAAAGAAAAACATGAAAAAGATGTTCGTTGTAATGGCCACATTGTTGTTGACATTGATGGCATGTGCGGATGAGCATGAGATGGTGAAATATTCGGAGTTACCAGCCTCTGCACAAAGTTTTATTCAGAAGTATTATGCAGCTTCAGATGTATCGTATGTAGAATTGGATCGTGAGGGATTTACCAAGGAGTACAATGTGTATTTGAAGAGTGACGTAGAGATGGAGTTTGATGCGCAAGGAAACTTGCTATCCATTGATTGTGGGCGCATGTCGGTGCCAGAGGGTATTATTCCTTCGTTGATAGTGGATTATGTGAATCTGCATCACCCTAGTGAGCGTATCGTAGAGTATCAGGTGGAGTATAGACGTCTGAAAGTAGGATTGAGCAATGACTGGGAGTTGATGTTTGATGTGAATGGCAATTTCCTAACTGTAGACAACTAGTCTGCAAGTGATGGATTACGCAAATGAGTCCACCTGGCGAGGATAGGCCCTGAGCTTGGTGGGCTTTTTGCATCGCATAGAAACATAAACAAAAAATAACTAAATAAAACCAAAGAATTATGAAAAAGTTACAACGTTCTTCTAACCGCGTATTGGCGGGTGTATGTGGCGGTATCGCTGAGTATTTAGACATTGATCCTACGGTGGTTCGTGTGCTGTATGCTGTACTGAGTTTGTTTTCAGCCGCTTTTCCAGGATTGATATTGTATTTGGTGTTGATGTTGTTGATTCCTAACGGTGAGCAAGCATGCTAACGAATATCAAGAGTCAGATGCGCAAAGGCTTGCTGGAGTATTGCATCCTGACCATCATTAGTCGCGGCGAAGCGTATGCGTCGGATATCTTGGATACCCTGCGCGAGGCCAATCTGCTGGTGGTGGAAGGAACGGTGTATCCGTTGCTCACGCGCATGAAAAACGAAGGTATGCTGACCTATCGTTGGCAGGAATCGACGGGTGGACCTCCACGTAAGTACTATGCGCTGACGAGCGAGGGAGAGGAGCTGATCAGGCAATTGGATGCCGAGTGGAAAGCCATCAATGATTCGATTAACCAAGTGATAAACAAGTAATTTGATTGAACTATGAAAGAGACAAGAACCATCAACCTGAATGGGTTGGTATATCATATAGATAATGATGCTTATCAACAGTTGCGTGACTATTTGAGCGATATAGAGCTACGTTTACCATCGGACGAGCGTCAAGAGGTGATGAGTGATATCGAGGCGCGAATAGCAGAGCTGATACAGAAGGCATTGTTCGCGAAGAATACGCAGGTGGTGACCAGCGAGATGGTGGGCAGCATCCGTACGCAGATAGGTGAACCATCGGAGTTCGGGGAGAATCGTCGTCCGAAAGTGAAGGTAGATAAATCGCAGAACAGTGGTTGTGGTCGCATCTTGCGCATCTTGCTGAACGTAGTGCTAGTGATATTGGCTTTGCCTGTGATTTGCATCGGATTGGTGATACTAACCGTACTGCTGTTGTCTATGTTTGGGGTGGCTGTAGCCGGCTCGTCCGTATTGGGGGCAGCCTTGCCTATGGCGACATTGTTTGGCGGTCTACTGATGGAGGGTAGTGCGTGGCTAGTACCGCTGCTGATGCTGGCGCTAGTGGTGGTAGTGGTGTTGCCTATTGTGATGATTGTGTATGCGATCGTGACGAAGATGCGTACGCGTCGTGGTCCGAAAGCACGTTTCTGGATAGTGACGCTACTGTTTTGGTTATCTGCGGTAGTCTTCTGGGGATCGTCGCTGGTGCGTATCGTACAAGCTATTGGTGATGCACCCGAGGTACTGCAAAACATGGTAGCGGACGAGATGGACTGGGATGAGACGGGGATGGTGAGTTCGACCTTGCAGTTGGATGCTTTTCACAGTGTGCAACTAGACGGAGCTGCCGAACTGCGACTGAGCAATGCCGAGCAAGTCTCAGCCGTGTTGACCACGAATATGGCCCAACTGATGCAGGAGAATATCAACCTGAAGACGGAGGTGCGAGATAGTGTGCTGTATATAGACGTGCCCACGAATGTGCCCGGTCAGTTGAAGGTGGAGTTGGCTATTGCTGCGCCATGCTTGCGCAAGGTAAGTGTCTATGGTGCAAGCAAGATAGAGACTCCTGAGGGCCAAAGCTTGAATCAAGCTAGTCTGACGTTGGACCTTAATGGTGCTGCGGAGGCAGAGCTGGCATTGGATGTAGCAGAGTTGACTATTGATTCAAAAGGCGCTAGTAGATTGGAGCTGGAGGGTAGGGCCAACGATGCCCGTATTACGATAGCAGGTGCTGGAAAAGTGGATGCAGAGGAACTGATAGTCAGGGATTTGCATATCAATTGTGCCGGTGCTAGTCAGGCCGAGGTGAATGTCACAGGTGAACTATGGGCACAAGCCGCAGGTGCGAGCAAGATCACGTACATAGGTAAGCCTGTAGTGAAACAAAAGATGGCAGTAGGGGGCAGTTATATTGTTGCGGATTAATGCATTGACTTATGGTAACATACCAAGATACAATAGAATATTTATATGCTTCTCAGCCCGCCTTTCATCAGGTGGGCGCTGCGGCGTATAAGCCAGGATTGGATAATACGTGGCGTCTGATGGAGCATCTGGGACAGCCTCATGAACGATTAAAAGCAGTGCATGTGGCGGGAACGAATGGTAAAGGCTCGACCTCGCATCTGATTGCTGCTGCATTGCAAGCGCAGGGATATAAGGTGGGACTATTTACCTCGCCTCACTTGGTGGATTTTCGTGAACGTATACGTATTGATGGCCAGATGATTAGTCAAGAGGATGTGGTGGCTTTTGTGGCGGAGAACAGAGCATTCTTGGATGAAGTGAAGCCCTCGTTCTTTGAGACGACTATGGCGCTTGCCTTCTGGTATTTCGCTGAGCATCAGGTAGATATAGCAGTGATTGAAGTGGGATTAGGAGGTAGATTGGATAGTACAAATATTCTGACTCCTATGTTGAGTGTAATCACGAATATCGGGATTGATCATACGGAGTTTTTGGGGACGACTCTGCCTGAGATTGCTGCGGAAAAAGCTGGGATTATGAAGCTGGGCGTACCATGTGTGGTGGGGGATACGCATGCAGAGACGGCTGATGTGTTTTTGTCTCGTGCTCGCGCGTGCGGTATCTTAGGAGATGGGCTAGAGACAACGGATTGTCGCATATGGTTTGCGGACCAATGTGGTTATATGCGTAAGCGTCGAAGAAAGGAGGCGCCAGAGTGCCAATTGCAGGGTGAGTATCAGGAGATGAATATGCAGACGGCTTTTGTGGCATTGCAGGTGTTGCAGAATTTCTGCGGTGTGCAAGTGACTACCTCGGCGATAGCTCAGGGTTTTGCACATGTGTGCGACTTGACGGGCTTGCGTGGCCGCTGGGAGAAAATAGGGGATTCTCCGCTAACTATCTGCGATACAGGGCATAATAGTCATGGTATACGTCATGTGGTAGAGCAACTGGTGAAGTTGCAGGCCGAGCGACCTGCCGGTGTCTTGCGCATTGTGTTGGGGATGGTCAATGATAAGGATATTGACGATGTGCTCGCGCTGATGCCCGAGAATGCAGTCTACTATTTCACGCAACCTAGTTCGCCGCGTGCGATGGCAGCCGAAGCGTTGCTGGCACGTTGGAATCAAATGGGGAGAGGTCATGCCGTGGCCATAGCGAAGGCCAAGGAGGCGGTGCAGCGTGCAAAAAATGAGGCACATGGGGATGATGTCCTCTTTGTCGGCGGTAGTAATTATCTCGTAGGCGAAGTGCTATCGGAGCAGTAGGGTGATTATTGCATCACCCGAATGATGGTTAGTCCGTCGCGTAGCGGCAGGATGACTTTTTGAAAACGTTCGTCTTGTGCGACTTTCTGATTGAAGTTGCGCAGGGCGATTGTTTGTTTGTCGTGGTCGTATGCCGGATCGATGACGTGTCCGTCCCAAAGGGTGTTGTCTGTCAAGATCCATGCTCCAGGTCGCAGGAGTGGGAGTACTAGATCTAGGTATTCAGAATACTGGCGCTTGTCGGCGTCGATGAATACGAGGTCGAATGCTTGTGCATGGGTTTCTGCTAGCTTGTGCAGGCTCTCGATGGCGTCTCCGATGAGCAGTTGCAGTTGGGCATTTAGGGGCGAGAGTGCCCAGTTGCGACGAATCATGTCTTCGAGTTCGTCGTTATGCTCCAAGGAGATGAGTTCGCCATCTGTGCTGAGTCCTTCGGCCAAACACAGTGCGGAATATCCGGTGAACGTGCCTAGTTCTAGAATTCGTTTGGGCTGAATCATCTGGCTCAGCATGCTGAGTAGGCGTCCCTGTATGTGACCCGACATCATGCGAGGGTTGATCATCTCAACGTGAGTGCGATAGGCGATACGCTGCAAAACCTCTGATTGAGGAGAAGAGTGCTGCTCGATATATTCCTGTATGTCCATAGCTATGTGTGGTGAAAAATTTTGCGCAAAAGTACTAAAAAAATGCCATATGTGCAAATGTGGCAGGCTAGTTTTGCAAGAAATGTGCAATAAAATTTAGCAAAAAATGAATTTTTCTGACATTTTTCTTGTATGTATGCAAAAAAAATAGTAATTTTGCAGTCAAAATGACAAAAATAATACCAAAACGTATTACACAATTTAAAAAAGATGGAAATAGTAGACAAATTGGATGATATTGATCGCAAGATTTTGCAGGTCATTACTCAGAACGCTCGTAAGCCCTTCAAGGAAGTGGCGGAGGTAGTAGGTATCAGTCGCGCTGCAGTACATCAACGCGTACAAAAGATGTTTGACAATGGCGTCATCACAGGTTCGGGATATACGGTCAACCCTAAGGCTTTGGGATATAATCTTTGTGTATACGTGGGTTTGAGTTTGGAGAAGGGTAGTATGTATAATGCAGTCTGCGAAGAACTGGAGAAGATTCCCGAAGTGGTGGAGAGCCGCTTCACCCTGGGCGCCTTTGCGATGCTTATCAAATTGTATGCCCGAGATGATCAACATTTGCTCGACTTGCTGAGCAACAAACTGCAAGGTATTCCTGGCGTTTCTAATACTGAGACGCTGACTGCGTTGGATCAACGTATCCATCGATCATTGCCAATCAAATAAAACAGGAAAAAGATAATAATATGGAAAAAGTAATTAGTGGAATTCGCCCTACAGGAAACCTGCATTTGGGTAATTATTTTGGTGCAGTTAAGAGTTTTGTTAAGATGCAAGAAGAATATGATTGTATGTTCTTTATTGCGGATTGGCATTCACTGACCACGCATCCCACACCCGAAAATATCCGTACATCGGTCAAGACCATCTTGGCTGAGTATTTGGCATGCGGTATAGATCCAGCTAAGGCTGCTATCTATGTACAGAGTGATGTAAAGCAAGTGCTAGAACTGTATCTCTATTTGAATATGAATGCATACCTAGGTGAGTTGGAACGTGTGACTTCCTTTAAGGAAAAAGCGCGTAAGCAACCCGATAATGTGAATGCTGGTTTGCTGACATATCCTGCGCTGATGGCTGCAGATATCTTGGTACACAAGGCAGATAAAGTGCCTGTAGGAAAAGACCAGGAGCAAAATATGGAGATGGCGCGTCTGTTTGCGCGTCGATTCAATCGCATTTATAATATTGAGTACTTCAAAGAACCTCTGTCCTTCCATTTCAGCGACAAGGCAGTGAAAGTGCCAGGTTTGGATGGCAGTGGCAAAATGGGCAAGAGTGAAGGAAATGCTATTTATCTCTGTGATGACGAGGCTACAATCAAGAAAAAAGTAATGCGCGCAGTTACTGATGCGGGACCTACCATGCTGAATCAGGAGAAGCCAGAACCTATTGAGAACCTCTTTACGCTCATGCAATTGGTATCTACACCAGATACGTATGAATACTTCAATGAGCAGTACAACAATATGGCTATTCGCTATGGTGATATGAAGAAGCAATTAGCTGCGGATATCAATGCTTTCTGCGCTCCTATTCGTGAGCGAATCATTGATTTTAGAAACAATGATGACTATCTAGCTAAGGTGGCAAGAGAAGGTGCAGAGGCTGCTGCGGCCAGTGCAGAGAAGACCATTCGCGAAGTACGCGAGATTATTGGTTTTAAAAACTGATCCAACCTTTGATGGCTTGCTTGTAAAAAAGAGTGAGGCGTAGTATACTCATATTGCTGATGGTTGTTGGACAAATGGGCCTGACGATTGTGGCGCGTCCTACACAACCGCATTACACGGATGATGCTTACTATTGGCCTGTTGTGGACACCATGATACCTACAGAGCCTGTATATGATAAGGATATGCGCGAGTTGGTGTTTGTCGTAGATACAGCACAATACGCGGATACGATATCCATTCCTAGCAGATAAGTTTTTGCTTAGCAGATGAGGGTAAAGTCCGTTACCACTCAGAGAGGATACCGAATTCTTACTAAAATGATAGCACAATGAAACCTGTGTTTCGCATACTGTGTATATGTTCGTTGTGGTGGATAAGTGTTTCTATCTCATGTGCTCAAGACCTGCAACGATTCTCTGAGAGGCATCTCTCAGGTACGGCACGTTATGTGGGTATGGCCGGAGCGATGACTGCAGTAGGTGGTGATCCTACGGCTGCTTTGGATAACCCTGCAGGTCTGGGATTGTATCGCCAAAGTGAGTTGTCGGTGACGATTGATGAGACAATCGATAAGACTGTGTATCAGTCGATTAGAGGAGATATCGCCTCCAACAACCAGATGCGGTTTATGGCTCCTAATGTGGCAATTGTTTGGGCAACGGGCAAAGAGAATAAGTTGCGAGGAATGATTCATAACAACTTTATGTTCACCTACAACCGCATGGCAACATTCAATCGTAGTGTGTATGCTAGTGCGGATGGGTCTGGAGGATTGTTGTCAACGATTTGTCTGAAAACGCAGTACTTGCCTGAGCAACAATTGGCATCTAAACCCTGGGATAATCCTGAAGTGGGATGGCTCAGCATCTTGGGATATGAAACCTTCTTGATCAATCCCATAGCCAACGACCAATGGGAGGCGGCTGTTAGTATGAATAGCTATGAATTGCAGGTGGAAGAGTCGGGCTCGTCGGACCAGTATACTGTATCGTGGGCAACGAATATCAGCCATCAGTGGTATATCGGAATAGGTGTGAATATCCCGACGTGGAATTACACCAAAAGGTCGATTCTGGAGGAGCGTAATGATGCGAATTCGAGTGCAAAACTGCAGTCGTTGTATCATGTTACGGGAGTAGGAATAGGTGCTAGTTTGGGTATTATCTACCGCCCTATACAGTATCTGCGTTTGGGTTTCTCTGCGCAAACGCCGATGAAGACGTTGATGTCTGCGCAAACGGAAGGGGGGATGTATAGCCAGCTGAATGGTATGTCGTATGAACTACATACACCTGCCAGCGGTGTGATGAGTTATGAGATGGTGTCACCATGGCGAGTGAGTGCGTCGGTGGCTGGGCAGTGGAGCAATCTAGGAATGTTGGCTGTGCAATATGACTTTACACAGGCGATGGCAGATAAGCAGTCGGGAACTAGGCCCATGAATGATGTTCATTCCTTGCGAGTAGGTGCTGAGATGCAGATCTTTCCTAGTCTCTATTTGAATGCGGGATATGTATATGAGTCTTCGTTTCTAGAGGAAGACCCTGTGGTGGAGTTGGCTTATAATGCTGTGCGGACGGACTTGGATTATCGATTTGTACAGCATAGGCAATTTGCCAGTTTAGGTTTGGGATATCGTGGGGCTTTCCTAGTGGCGAACTTGGCTTATCAATATCGATGGGAAATGATGCATCAGTATGCGAGCGAGTTGCAACAGCCAGCTTTGACTGTGGCTGGAAGAACGCATAGGATAGTTTTTACCCTAGGATGGAGGATATAGGTTGGTGAAGATTTGGCATAGATTTTGTCTATGTTTAGGTGTGGAAAATTCGTTAATCGTGAATATGATGGTGCGGTTTGCCCGTATATTCACACAGTGAACTTAGAAATATATTGTTGCATTGCTTAGAGACCGGAAAACTCAACAAATTTTATCTTACGAGGTAGGTGCTTTTCCAATGGCGTGCTAATACTCTGCGCGGTGACCAATCTTCGGATTGTAGCGATGAGGTGGTTAGATTACAAAGGGCTGGTACTCCTCAAATCCTGTTTTTTAGGAGTTTTCTCGAGTAAAAGCAGTGCAGCAATTTTTAATTGAAAAACATAATATCATAATACCTATTTTCGTATGATTCGTTCGTATATAGCAGCCAATCGTGACCGCTTTTTAGAAGAGTGGGCGAGTTTGATTCGTATACCTAGTGTGAGTTGTCAACCTGTTCATAAAGAAGATATGCTCCGCTGTGCGGAGCGTTGGCGTGAATTGCTCTTGCAGGCAGGTGTGCAGCGTGCAGAAGTGATGCCATCCGAGGGAAATCCTTTCGTGTATGCTGAATATACACCTGAGGGAAATGATGCGCGTAGACCAACGGTGTTGGTGTATTCGCACTATGATGTGATGCCGGTTGAACCATTGGAGTTGTGGCACAGCAATCCGTGGGAACCCGATATTCGTGAGGGTAGACTCTATGCTCGTGGTGCTGATGATGATAAGGGGCAAGCGATGATTCAGGTGAAGGCTTTTGAATATCTAGTGAAAAATGGATTGATGAACTGCCATGTGAAGTTTATCTTCGAAGGTGAGGAGGAGATAGGTAGTCCTAGTTTGGATGCTTTTCTTAGAGAACATAAGGACTTACTCGCTTGCGATATTATCTTAGTGAGTGATACATCTATGATTGGTAAGGATACGCCATCTATTACGACGGGTTTGCGTGGATTAGCGTACTGGGAGATTGAGGTGACGGGGCCCAATCGTGACTTACATAGTGGGCATTTCGGAGGGGCTGTGAAAAATCCTATCAATGCCCTCACGGAGATGTTGGCGCAAGTGGTGGATGATAAAGGACGTATCACTATACCTGGTTTTTATGACGATGTGTTGCCTATCCCCCAAGAAGAACGCGATATGATTGCACAAATACCATTCTCGCAAGAGGCTTATTGTCTGGCCATTGATGTGGATGATACGTTTGGGGAAGCAGGCTACTCTACTTTGGAGCGTAACTCATGTCGCCCTTCTTTTGATATTTGCGGAATATGGGGCGGTTATACAGGTGAAGGAAGCAAGACCGTGCTGCCTAGCAAAGCGTTTGCAAAGGTGAGTTGCCGATTGGTAGCCAACCAAGATCATGCTAAGGTAAGTCAAGCATTTGTAGATTATATGCAGAGCATTGCGCCTGCCGGAGTGCGTGTGAAAATAACCCCTATGCATGGAGGACAAGGATATGTATGTCCGATAGATATACCAGCCTACAAGGCAGCCGAGCATGGTTTTGAGGTTGCGTTTGGTAAGCGTCCGTTAGCGGCTCGCCGTGGAGGTAGTATCCCTATCATCAGCAGTTTTGAGCAGATTCTAGGTGTGAAGACGATCTTGATGGGTTTTGGACTAGAAAAGAATGCAATCCATTCGCCTAATGAGTCAATGGATTTGGAAGTATGGGAGAATGGTATTGTGGCCGTAACTGAGTTCTACAAGGCGTTGTCAACCGTTAAAGAGTAAACTATGAATATTGTTATTATTGGCCAAGGAAATGTGGCGACCAACTTGCTTTACGCTTTTCAGAAGAAGGGCATAGCGTGTCAGATGGTGAGTAGTCGTGAAGGCTTAAATGACTTGCCTGCTGCCAATGTGTATATCTATTCGGTGCGTGATGAAGCGTTAGAGCAAGTAGTTGCGAAAGTCGTGGGAAAAGAAAAAGCACTCCATCTGCATACCTCTGGTAGTATGCCCATTTCGGTGTTTGGAACTGATAAACCGCATGCTGGAGTTTTTTATCCATTTCAAACCTTTAGCAAAGCGCATGTGATTGAAGACTTTTCTACTATTCCAATCTTCTTTGAGGCGCGTGGTATAGACGATATCAGTGCGGTGTATTCATTGGCTTTGAGTATAACGAGTCATGTGTATGAAACAACGCAGCATGATCGTGAACGCTTGCATGTGGCCGGAGTATATGCGTGCAATTTTACCAATCTGATGTACACACTAGCTGCTGAGTTGCTCAAGAATACGCATATACCATTTTCTGCACTATTGCCATTGATAGATGAAACAGCTGCTAAGATAAGAAATCTATCGCCTAGAGATGCGCAGACGGGACCTGCCAAACGAGGGGATGAGAATGTGATGGCACATCATTTATCACTATTGCCCAACGAAGAGATGAGACAAATCTATCAACTCCTTTCCGAGCAGATAAAGCAGAGAAAGTAAGTAGTATTGAGTCATATATAATTTAAAGAAAAGTTTGAATAAGTGGAAAAACAAAATAATAAAATAATTAACATAGATAAACAATATCTAAAAGAAAAATTTATAGAATACAATCAATTATATTTTGATAATAAATTACCAAAAATCCCAATTTTTACAATTATTAACTCTGAAATTTTAGCAGGACAATATTGTGCAAGATGGGGAAAAAAGGATGGTGTTTTACAAATAATCAGACACGAAATACAAATTGTCGGAAATATATTATGGACAGAAGAAACACTAAGAAGTGTTCTTGTTCACGAAATGATACACTATTACGTTGAAACCAAAAAGAAAAAACCAAAAAGAGATGGGGACTTTCAACATTGGGGATTGTTTTGGTTTATAAAAACAAAATTAAATTGGAAATATAATTTAAAAATTAGAAATAAAGACCCACATTTAAAATTAAAAAACGAATGAAAGTTTCATCCGTTTTTTTTATAAAAGAGGCGCCCGAAATGGGTGCCTCTTTTGTTGTGGAGAAGATAGCTTACTCTGCTTCTGAGAATTCGTCTTTTCCTACTCCGCAAAGTGGACAAGCGAAATCAGATGGCAAATCTTCCCATGCTGTGCCAGGAGCTATACCTGCTTCTTCTATACCAACGGCAGGATCATACTCCCAACCGCATACGTCGCATACATACTTTTTCATACTGTTTAATTTTGTAAAGTTAATATCTATTTTTTGTTAGTGGTTGCTTTTCTTTACTAAAATATTGCAATAACTATGCCAAATAACTTTAAATTGCTATTTTTGTATTACAAAAATTGATTTTTCTTGCATATGTGCTTTTTTTGTTGTATCTTTGCGGGCTTAAAAGAAAGTACGTCATAGAAATGGATTATAAATACTTAAATAGCATACATTATCCTGCCGATCTAAAGCAATTGCCCAAGGAGGCGTTGCCAAGGGTATGTGAAGAGTTGAGAGACTTTATTATCCAGGAGTTGAGTCATAACCCTGGACATTTGGGCTCGTCGCTTGGTACGGTAGAGTTGACTGTAGCCTTGCATTATGTATTTGATACCCCACATGATCAACTAGTGTGGGACGTGGGTCATCAAGCCTATGCACACAAGATACTAACCGGACGACGCGAAGTGTTTCACACCAATCGTCAATTCAAGGGGTTGGCTCCATTTCCTCATCCTGCTGAGAGTGAGTATGATGCATTTATTGCAGGTCATGCTAGCAATAGTATTTCTGCTGCGTTAGGTATAGAGATTGGTTCTTCGGATAACAAGCGCGTAGTAGCAGTGATTGGGGATGGTGCAATGACGGGCGGATTAGCCTTTGAGGGCCTGAATAATACCTCAATGAATAAGAATAATCTACTGATTGTTCTGAATGATAATAACATGGCCATTGACCCTATCAAGGGAGGTTTTACTCAATATCTATTGGATATCACCACTAGTCGTCGCTACAATAAATGGCGTTGGGGACTTTATAGATTAGCACGCAAGTTGCATATTATCAATGATGATAATAAGGGGCGTGTTCTGCGAAAAGCAAATAACCTGAAAGCCTTGCTTACCAAGCAACCTAACAATATCTTCCAAGGACTAAATATACGCTATTTTGGTCCTGCAGATGGACATGATGTGCTAGAACTGGTGCGCATCTTTGCTGAGATTAGAGACTATGAAGGTCCTAAAGTATTGCACGTTGTAACAAAGAAAGGAAAAGGGTATGAACCCGCAGAAAATGATCAAACAACGTGGCATGCCCCTGGAGAGTTCTGTGTGGAGAATGGGGAGAGAAGAAGTAATGTGACAGGAGAACAAGAACCTCTATGGCAAGAGGTTTTTGGTCAAGAGTTGCTAGCCATTGCTAAGACTGATGACAAAGTAGTAGGTATCACACCTGCTATGCCTAGTGGGTGTAGCATGAATATCCTGCAACGTGAGATGCCTGAACGCGTGTTTGATGTAGGTATTGCAGAAGGACACGCTGTGACTTTCTCTGCGGGACTATCCAAGGCAGGGATGAAGCCATTTTGTAATATTTACTCTAGTTTTCTACAACGTGCTTATGACAATATAATCCATGACGTAGCCATCCCACGTCTGCCGGTGGTGCTGTGTATTGATCGTGCAGGTATTGTAGGTAATGATGGCTCCACTCATCATGGCTTGCTGGATTTGGCATACTTGCGTCCAATCCCCAATATGATAGTAGCTGCACCGATGTGCTCGGATGATTTGCGTGAGATGATGCGGATTGCACAGACGATGGATGCTCCAATGGCTATTCGCTATCCACGCGGCAGAAGCGTTAGCAGAAACAATTTGCCACCAGTAGACTTTGGCAAAGGCGTATGTGTTCGTACGGGAAAAAAGATGGCGGTACTCTCGATAGGTGCGATTGGTAATACAGTAACAGATGCAATAGAAGCCATGGGAGAGAAGACGCACTTAGTAGCGCACTATGATATGCGTTGGCTGAAACCCATGGATGAATCTATATTGGATGAAGTGGCTAGAAAATATGATGTCTTAGTGACTGTAGAGGATGGCGTGATTAGTGGTGGATTAGGAAGTGCAGTGCTAGAGTATATGGCTGACCATGGATATACCCCGAGAGTGATTCGATTGGGTGTAAACGACCAATTTGTGGAACATGGTAGCACAAAAGAATTATTTCACTTGTTAAAATTAGATACTGAAGGTATATGCGAATCATTATTGCAGGCGCTGGAGAAGTAGGACGCCACTTAGCTAAACTACTTTCGCGCGAGGACATGGATATTAGTTTGATTGATGAGCGTCAAGATCGATTGGGTGATTTGGATGCCAACTATGACTTGCTGACCAAGGTGGGGAGTCCTACATCCATTATTGACCTTAAGAGTATAGGTGTAGAGGATGTTGATTTGTTTATCGCGGTTACTCCATCCGAGTCGGAGAATATAACGGCTTGTATGTTGGCGAATGAATTAGGGGCAAAGAAGACACTTGCTAGAATTGATCACTACGAGTACCTCATGCCAGAGAATAAGCGTATTTTTGAGAAGATGGGACTCAACCATCTTATTTATCCCGAACTGTTGGCTGCCAAAGAGATAGCGGCATCGCTCAAAACCAACTGGATGCGATATCACCTTACTTTGTGTAACGGGGCGATTGAACTGTGCGTGGTGAAAGTGAGAGAGGGTGCTGATGTTATTGGCAAACAGTTTATGTCTGGTTATTTTAATCACGGATTATATAGAGTAGTAGCCATTAAACGTAAACAGGAAACGATTATTCCTAAAGGGCATGATGCTATCATGCCAGACGATATGGTATATGTGGTTTGTACGAGCGAGAATAAAAAGGTGATTCGAGAGCAGATGGGAAAACAGAAGCGTGAAATCAAGAATATTGTGTTTTTTGGAGGATCGAAGATTGCGCAAAAAGCTGTACAAAACTTGCCGGATGATTTGAATATCAAGATCCTAGAGGCGGATAGAGAATTATGCTACCAGTTGAGTGAAAAGATTAGCAAAGCCCTTATCATTAACGCAGATGGTAGTGATATGGCTGTGCTTAAGGATGAGGGTATAGAGGATGCTGATGCATTTGTGGCTGTCACTTCGAGCAGTGAAGCAAATATTTTTGCTTGTCTTGCCGCACAACGATTTGGCGTCAAAAAAACCATTGCAGAAGTAGAAAATATAGATTATATAACGATGGCAGAAGGTTTGGAGATAGGTACTGTGCTCAATAAGAAGACGATGTCTGCAGCATATATCTATCAAATGTTACTGGATGCTAGTGTGCTTAATGTGCGCAATCTTGCTAGTGCTGATGCCGAAATCGTTGAGTTTTTAGCAGAAGAGGGTAGTAAGATTACAAAAGCGAAGATTCGAGATATACGCTTACCAGAGGATACCAATATCGGTGCGATTGTGAGAGCAGGCGAGGGTGTCTTAGTCAATGGTGATACGCAAATCTTGCAAGGAGATCAAGTGGTGGTCTTCTGTAAAAATCAGGTTATTAGACAATTAGAAATGTTCTTTAAATGACGCGAACGTTTAATACACGCATGGTCTTTCGCACGATGGGTGCTTTGCTTCTCATCGAGTCTTTCTTTATGGCCCTAGCCTTGGGTGTGAGTTTGTGGTATAAAGAAGCTGATAGCGGAATCTTTTTATTCTCTACGATTTTTACGTTGCTCGCTGGATTATTAGGTCTGTTGGTAGGACGAAAAGCAGAATCGCGTATGGGCGAGCGAGAGGGCTATGTGATTGTAGCGATGGTGTGGGTGGTTTTTTCTTGCTTTGGCATGTTGCCATATTATTTTAGTGGACAAGTTCCTACGCTCACAGACGCATGGTTTGAGTCTATGTCTGGTTTTACGACAACAGGCGCTACCATCATTCCAAATCTAGATGTGATTACTCATGGATTGCTATTTTGGCGTGCTATCACACAGTGGATCGGTGGTATGGGTATCATCGTATTATCCATTGCAATCCTTCCTATTTTTGGACTCAATGGCATGCAGCTATATGCTGCGGAGGTTTCTGGTTTAACATATGAGAAACTATCACCACGTATAGCAGATACAGCGAAGATGATGTGGAGTACTTACCTGATTTTGACTGCTATTGAAGTGCTAGGACTGTGGTTGTGCGGCATGCCCCTCTTTGATGCAGTATGTCATTCTTTTTCCACCATTGCCACAGGAGGCTTTTCTACAAAGAATGAGAGTCTAGCATTTTATGATTCGGCAGCGATACACTATCTGGTCATGGGATTCATGTTTGTTTCTGGTATCAACTTTGTGATTCTGATATATTTAGTTCGTGGCAAAGCACGTAATTTCTTCCGTGATGAAGAACTAAGGTGGTATTCTGTCGCAGTGATATTGTTTGCATTGATGCTAACTATTGGTTTGTATATAGCTCGTCCCGGATGGTCAGTTGTAGAGATGGAACGCTCGTTTAGAGATAGTATTTTTACCGTTATTAGTTCCATGACATCAACAGGATTTACCATTTCTGACTATATGAATTGGCCCGTTGTTGCGTGGGTGGTAATCTTCTTCCTAATGCTCACAGGGGCTTGTGCCGGAAGTACGGCGGGAGGTATTAAATGGGTACGTCTAGCTATCATCCTCAAAAACGGAGTAGCAGAGTTTCAACGACGCATACATCCTAATGCGATTGTTCCGGTGAAATTAAATGACAAGAATATTCCTCAACAAACGATTAATAATATTATGGCATTCATGATTTTTTATGTCTTTATTATTGTTGTCACCGTGGTCATCTTCTGCGCTTGTGGTGTGAATTTTGATGAGGCAATTGGTAGTGCCGTATCTGCTATAGGTAACGTGGGTATTAGTATTGGTCAGTTTGGACCATCAGGCACATATGCGGATTTCCCTGTCCTAGGAAAATGGGTGATGAGTTTTGTAATGATGATTGGACGTCTAGAAATTTTTACCGTTTTGCTCCTGTTTACGAAAGTGCTTTGGAAAAAGTAGAAATCCTATCTCTATTTTATTATCTTTACGAGTTGATCGATGAAGCCTAGGTATATTGCATATATTATTTGGATTGTGATTGCTCTGTTGGGTGTGGTATGTGTACTTGTTCCGGACAATGGTTGGCGTATTGCTCAATGGAATCTACGTTTTCCTACCTTAAGCGAGGCATTGGATTTGAAAAAAGCATCTGCCTGTTTGGATTCAATAAGAATGGATGATAGGGATGACCTGTTTGTAGATACGGTTTGTACTGCGTCAAATACCGATTCTTTGTCGTCATTCAATACATTACAAGATTCTGCACGAATAATATCGCATGAGTCAGTTTTAGAGACAAATAAGATTGAAATAACTGACGTAGAAGATTTACGACAAAATCTAATGGCTTTTTATTTGGCTTTAGATAGTGCGGATAAGATGCCTGTCCGCATTGTGCACTTTGGTGATTCGCAGATTGAAGAGGATCGTATAACCAATATATTACGTGAGAATTTGCAAAAGACCTACGGTGGAGGTGGGGTAGGATTAATCCCTTTGCATCAAACCATTCCTACGAGAAGCATTCGCCAATATCTTTCCATGAATGGTATCATACAATCATCGCAAGCAGGCCCCAAACGATATCTTGTGTATGGACCTCGTTCTATGAGATGGACGGATGATGATAAATACGGAGTGATGGGACAGTTTGCGATGATAGATTCTGCTTCGATTGAAGGTAATCAAAAGGTGCACTTGCATGTTGAACCTGCAAATAAAAAACTCCATTCACATAATTATTTTAATCGTGTACGTGTATTATCGGATAGCATTGATGGATGGATAAGTGCGCGCGATACGATATTTTATTCAGATAGTTTGGAATCGTTAGGTAGGTACTTCTATGTTCCTGATAGTACTAGTCGATGTGATATCCATCTGCAAGGAAAAGGTAGGGTTTTTGGTGTTAGTCTAGAGACCGATAAAGGTGTTATTGTAGATAATATTCCTATGCGTGGTTGTTCTGGAAGTATTTTTACACGAATAGATAGTTCACAACTTACTGCATTTTTCTCAGAGACTAATACACGCTTGATTATTTTGCAGTATGGAGGCAACATGATTCCTTATAGTGATACGCGTGGTATAGTTGGTAATTATGCCAGTACTATCATGCGTCAACAAGTGCGGTATCTTCGTTCGTGCGCGCCACAAGCCTCTATCTTGTTTGTAGGACCAAGTGATATGTCTACAAATATAGATGGTACCATGACAACTTATCCGCTTCTTCCTTATTTAGATCAGATGCTTCGTAAGATGGCACAAGAAGAGAATATTGCTTATTGGAGTTTATATCGTGCAATGGGAGGATATAACAGTATGGTAACATGGGAAAAGAAAGGACTGGCGGGGGCTGACTACGTACATTTTACCAGAGCAGGTGCTAATAAAGCGGGAAAAATGTTGGTGAATTGGATTGAAGAATGGAATAGCAATCGCAAATTAATGCAACCTGACACGATATCTGTCGCTAATCTAGATACGATACAAAATCAAGATTCTATACAACTAATGCAAGTCGCAAAATAAATTATGGAGTTTTTACACCACATATTTGCATTTAATAGTGATAGTCCATTGCTGTTTACACAGTTTTATTTTTGGGCTTTTTTTGCTATTGTATATGCTGCGTTTGCGCTGATTATGGAGGTGGGACGTAGAAAAGATAGTAGACAATTATCTTCTCGCCTTCATTTGCGGAATGTGTTTTTGATGGCTGTAAGTTGTTTTTTTTATTATAAAACTAGTGGGGTCTTTCTCCTAATTTTGCTATTCGTTACCTTAAGTGATTGGCTGATTTCTAAGCAAATCTATCGAAACAATATACAGCAACACAGGCTGAAAGCAAGTTGTTGGTTAGCATTGAGCATCATCATTGATTTAGGACTGCTTTGCTATTTCAAGTATGCCTATTTTTTCACCAATCTAGTTAATAATTTCTTTGGAACAGAGATAGCAGTATTTGATTTGTTTGCATACATAGGTAATGGCTTTAGTGAGAGTGGGCGATTCATGGTGGATAGTATCATTCTACCAGTTGGTATTTCTTTCTATATTTTCCAAGTCATTTCCTATTCAGTAGATGTCTATCGTGGACACGTGCAACCTGTAAAAAATATTTTAGATTTTGGGTTTTATGTCAGTTTCTTTCCTCAATTAGTGGCCGGTCCTATAGTGCGTGCTAATGAGTTTATACCTCAGTTGTATCGTCCCTTTTGTTTGAGTCGTAGAATGTTTGGCTTAGCAGTTTTTTGGATTATCAATGGATTAATCAAGAAAATCGTGCTGAGTGACTATTTGGCAGTAAATCTCATTGATCGTGTCTTTGAAAATCCACTATTGTTTACGGGCTTTGAGAATCTTTTTGCTCTTTTTGCGTATTCTTTACAAGTATATGCAGATTTTTCTGGATACACAGATATAGCCATAGGTATTGCTTTGTTAATGGGATTTTATCTTCCACAAAACTTTGATTCGCCGTACAAATCTTCTAATCCACAAGAGTTTTGGCGTAGATGGCATATGTCTCTTAGCCGATGGTTGAAGAGTTATTTATATATACCGCTGGGTGGAAATCGCAAGATTTTAGGAAAAGAAGTGAAGGATAAGACAGCAGCGGGTAATTTTAATTCGTTTATCACGATGTTGCTGGGTGGATTATGGCATGGTGCCAGTTGGAATTTTGTTATATGGGGTGCACTCAATGGCATAGGAATGATTGTTTATAAAATCTGGTCCCAAACGAATTGGCATGTCAAAATGTTGATAATGACAATTCTTCTTGCGGGGTTAAAATTTGCGCAGTTATTTACACAGCAACCTGTATGGAATCTTTTTTGGGTTTGGGGCGGTATTGTGTGGATTGGAACTGTAGTACGGTATTTGTATTATCTTTTTGTGGAAAGAGGCGTCAATGAGAAAACGAATACTACCCCTAGAATAGTATCTATAGTATCGTCTTCTTTAGGTACGTGTTGGGCAGTATTACAAACTTTTGTTTTTATTACTTTTACGCGTTTGTTTTTTAGGTCGGGCAGCAATCTGGATCCTGCCACTGCAAGTCAGGAAGCCTGGGAGACGGCTAAGAATATGGTTAACCAGATAGGTGGTGCTTGGAATAGTAGTATCATACCTGCTTTTTTGTGGGAATATAGATATGTGGTAGTTTTGTTTGTCATAGGAATGTTAGTTCATTGGTTGCCATCTAAAGTTAAACGTTGGTATCGCTTGCATTTTGCCATGTTGCCAATTTGGACTATTATCTTATTTATGACTTTAACTGTAATACTTGTGTATCAGTTTGTTACTGCAGATACGCAAGCATTTATTTACTTCCAATTTTAATTATGATTGTTGGTATTACAGGCGGTATTGGTAGCGGTAAGAGCGTAATAGCTAATGAGTTGCGCAGGATGGGTTTCCCTGTGTATGATTCGGATCTTCAAGCGAAACGAATTATCCAGAATAATCCGAGTGTTCGTGAAAAAATAGTAGAACTATTTGGCGAAGCAGTATTTGATGATGGTCGTTATCAAACTGCAGTTGTGGCTCAGATGGTGTTTAATAATCCGAGTTTGCTGTCGCAACTTAATGCGATTGTCCATCCAAGTGTGAGAGAGGATATGTTACGATGGTGTTCAAATCAATCTAGTGAGATCACATTTGTAGAGTGCGCAATTATTCATACTGCTGGTATTGATGCATTGTGCGATCGTGTTGTCATAGTGTTTGCAGATGAAGAAATAAGGCTGCAGCGTGTTATGGAACGTGATCAGTGTACAAAGGACAAAGTTATAGCTCGTATGCGTGCGCAAGATGACGAATTCTTGTCCCTTACCGATGCCATTGTTCTACAAAACGATGGTGTTGTTCCTATAACTCTTTTATGTCAACAATTGATACATATGTTACACATTTAATCGTTTTATAATATTTAGTCATAATGAGGATTTTAAAATGGGACGAATATTCAATAAATAATTCGTAAAAAATAGGATATTCCATTTTTTTTTCGTACCTTTGCAGCGTGTTTGATAAATTGGATTTGTCTAGTATTCCTAGAAAAGATTTAAACTTAAAAAACTTAAATATATTACAATTATGACAATGACTAAAAGCCCTTTGCAAATTGCACGTGCTGCGTATCAACCTAAGATGCCAGTAGCTTTGCAAGGAAATGTAAGCCTTAAAGAAGGCGCGAAAACGCAGTCTGTAGCTGATCAGGAAGAAATTCAACAACTCTTTCCTAATACCTACGGAATGCCTGTTATTGAGTTTGAACCTGCTGAGGAAGCAACTCCCGTAGCAGCCTTCAACGTAGGTGTAATCCTTTCTGGTGGTCAAGCGCCAGGTGGTCACAATGTGATTTGCGGTTTGTTTGACGCACTCAAACGTATCAATCCAGAGAATAAACTTTATGGTTTCTTAGGTGGTCCTAGTGGTTTGGTTGATGGCAAGTATGCAGAACTTACTGCTGATGTGATTGACGAATATCGCAACACCGGTGGTTTTGATATTATTGGTTCAGGTCGTACCAAACTTGAGGAAACTGAGCAATTCGACAATGGTATCAAAGTTTGCAACGAACTTGGTATTAAGGCTATCGTGATTATTGGTGGTGATGATAGTAATACTAATGCTTGTGTACTTGCTGAGTATTACCTCCAAAAGAATTGTGGTATCCAAGTCATAGGTTGCCCAAAGACAATTGATGGTGACCTTAAGAATGAGATGATAGAGACTTCTTTCGGTTTTGATACTGCTTGTAAGACTTTTGCAGAGCTTATCGGAAATATCCAACGTGACGCTAACTCTGCTAAGAAATACTGGCACTTCATTCGCCTTATGGGACGTTCAGCAAGCCACATCGCACTCGAATGTGCATTGCAAGCACAACCTAACGTATGTCTTATCTCTGAAGAAGTAGAGGCAAAGAACATGACTCTCAATGAGGTAGTGGAGCAAATCGTAGAGGTTATCGTTGCTCGTGCCAATGCTGGTCTTAACTTTGGTACTATCCTCATTCCTGAAGGACTTATCGAGTTTATTCCTGCAATGCGTGTCTTAATCCAAGAACTCAACGATATGCTTGCTGAGAATGAGGAATTTGCAGCGCTTGAGGGAGACGATGCAAAACGTGAGTATGTGAAGAGCAAACTCACCCCAGCGTCTTGCGAACTCTATCGCAGTTTGCCAAAGGGTATTGCTAAGCAGCTTACTCTTGATCGCGACCCTCACGGTAATGTGATGGTGAGCCAAATAGAGACAGAGAAATTGCTCATTGAAATGGTACAAAAACGTCTGGCTCAACTCAAGGCTTCTAAGGAGTACACCGGTAAGTTTGCTGCTCTTAATCACTTCTTCGGTTATGAAGGTCGTTGTGCTATGCCATCAAACTTCGATGCGGATTACTGCTATAGCCTAGGAAATACAGCTGCTCACCTCATTGCAGCGGGTAAGACTGGTTACATGGCATTGGTGAAGAATCTTACCAAACCTGCATGTGAGTGGGTTGCTGGTGGTGTGCCTGTAACCATGATGATGAATATGGAGCGTCGCCATGGTAAGATGAAACCAGTAATTCAAAAGGCATTGGTTGACCTCAATGGCGAGCCATTCAAATACTTGGTTGCTCACCGTGCAGATTGGGCAGATCCACAACTAAGTTACATCTATCCAGGTCCAATTCAATATTACGGTCCATCTGAGGTGTGTGATCAACCTACACGTACCTTGATGCTTGAGAAAGCTTGAGAAAGCTAGCAGTGCTGATATTATTGGTGGTTTCGGGGCTGTGCTTAGCGCAGTACTCGAACCGTCAATTATATCAAGCATACTTGGATCAAGATGTTACAATTTGGGGAGAGTATATTGCTTCAGTGGAATGGGAAAAATTGTCATTGGAAGAGAAGATGCAATTGCTTAACTACGAATATGGTTACACTGCAGTGATATTGGGACAAGATAAAGAAAAAGCCAAGGCTGTTTTGCAACGCTACGAGCAACATTTATGTGCGTTGAAGGAGAATTTACCACAAGCGCGATATGAAGCTTATTGGGCAAGTGTATATACCTATAAAATGGCTTTAGAGAAAAAACGGATGATTGTTCATGCAAAAAACTTGTTTGCTTGTATCAATCGTATAAAGGAGTTGAATACTGAGGATGCTTTGGCTTTGTCTATGTTGGGGAATGTGGAATTTTATGCGCCTACAGGCAGTAAGAAACGTGCTTTAATGTATTTTCAACAAGCTGATAGCGTATATGACGTTCAAGCGAAGGAATATGAAATGTGGAATCATCAAGCAGTGAAGGAGAGTATTGAACAATGCAGGGAGAAGTTAAATAAGTAGTTGGAATTATGAGAGAGATTAAAAATCCATGGATAGGTACCGAAGGTTACAACTGTTTTGGTTGTTGTCCTACCAACCCTTATGGTGTGAAAATGCGTTTCTATGAGGATGACCAAGATGTTGTTTGCTTTTGGAAACCGCAAGATTGCTATCAATCATGGATTAATACTTTGCATGGGGGAATTCAATCGGTTTTGTTGGATGAAGTGTGTGGATGGGTTGTCGCGCACAAATTAAAAGCTTCTGGGGTGACGGCTAAGATGGAAACAAGATTCCGAAAAACCGTGGCGATTAATCAGAAATACATAGAATTGCGTGCAAGACTCAGAGAATTGAAACGTAATATTGCTATCGTTGATGGCGAGATACGTAGCGTAGATGGAGTGGTTCTAGCAGAATGTGCTTGTACCTATTTTACATTTGATGCGGCACATGCACCAGAGCAAGTGCCTTACAACCCTACTGAAATTATTGGAGAGGAATTAACGAGGGAGGAAGTATTAACTAGTTTAGAGTTGAATGATTAGCATATAGTGGAAAACTCTAGACAAAATCAAATTTGTTTATGAAACATCATTTTTTGCATTATATGGATCGAGTGATCCAAAATCGTTGGAGCGATATTGCTTTTGCTGATTATGGAGAGAAAAAGCAATATACACATGGCCAAGTAGCTCAACAGGTGGAACGTTTCCACAAATTATTTCGTTTGATGGGTATAAAGGAGGGGGATAAGATTGCTATTGCTAGTCGCAACTGTTCTAATTGGGTAGTAAGTTATATGGCTATCCTTTCCTATAAGGCTGTGGCAGTAACTTTGCTACAAGACTTTAAGGCCGATGATTTGGCTCGTCTTATCAAACACTCGGATGCTAAAATGCTATTCGTAGGCCCATTTGTATGGCGTGAGTTGCAACATCAGGAGCTACCCGAACTTGAGGCTATCATATCAATGGATGACTTCTCGTTTATTCAATTAGCAGAGCCGTACAAAGGTAATGTAGAGTATGTGCTGAGTGAAGAATCTCTTCTCACAGAAAATACATTCTTCTCTCTTGTTAAGGACGGAATGATTGATCTTGACTCTATGGCTCTCATTAACTATACTTCCGGTAGTACAGGCTCGCCCAAAGGTGTGATGATTAGCCATCGTTCGCTTAGTAACAATGTGGAGAATGGTCAATATATATTGCCCGTAGAACCTGGACAACGTGTTGTGTCAATGCTTCCATTGGCGCATATGTTTGGTCAATTAGCCGATTTCCTTTATCCGTTTAGTGCAGGCGCAACAATCTATTATTTGACTAAAACTCCTACTCCTAGTATTTTGCTTAAGGCGATGGCAGATATACAACCATATTTGGTAGCAACTGTTCCATTAGTAATTGAGAAAATTCACAAGAAGAAACTCGATCCGCTATTGAGTAAAACTGTACTGAAGGTATGCTGGCATACCCCATTGGTGATGAACTTTATTCGTAACCATGTGAGAAAGTCATTAGTAAAAGCTTTTGGTGGACAAGTTCGTTATTTCCTCTGCGGTGGAGCAGCGATGAACCCTGTAGTTGAGAAATGTCTCATGGATGTTAATTTCCCGTTATCTATTGGTTTTGGTATGACGGAGTGCGGACCATTAGTAAGTGGTTTGCCTCCTAAATATTTCAAACGTCGCAGTTGCGGTGCTCCAGTGCCTGGCATGGAAGCAAAGATCGATAATCCTAATGAGAAGGGAGAGGGAGAGATTCTAGTGCGTGGTGAGAATGTGATGATGGGCTACTATAAGAACGAAGAAGCTACACGTGCCGCATTTACTGAGGATGGATGGTTGCGTACGGGTGACTTGGGTTATATGGATAAGAAGCAGAATATCTTTATCCGTGGTCGTATTAAGTCTATGTTCTTAGGAGCAAGTGGTCAAAATATTTATCCTGAGGAGATTGAAGATAAACTCAATAATCAGACAGGAGTGGCAGAGTCTATTATTGTGGAGCGTGAGGGTAAACTTATTGGATTAGTGTTCCCTGATGAGGACCAAACTAAAAGTTTCTCTCTTGAGGATTTAAAGCAATTAATGAGAGAGAATCTAAAGAAACTAAATGATGCGCTACCATCTTATTCACGTGTGCACGATATAGAAATCAAGGATGAGCCTTTTGAGAAAACCCCTAAGAAGAGTATTAAACGCTTTTTGTATAAATAGTTTGTGGGATTATAGTATTGTAGTTCGTTATTTAAAATCTAGTTGTGTGCCCAGCCGAGGGAGAAAATGCTAACTCTGCAACCGCGGATAGAATATGTTTGTTTCATGCATGAGAATATGGTAGATCCTGATGTGATTACATCATCTACCAATAGGACATGTTTGTTCTTCCATTCTTCTGGATATTGGACCCTGAATATATCTTCCACATTCTTTATCCTATCTTTGAAGTACGAGCGGGATTGATGAGGATTGTTACTGGTGCGTATGAGATGCGTTCTATCTATTGGAATATGTAGAACTTCACTAATACCCTTGCAGATCCATTCTGATTGGTTAAATCCTCTTTCTCGCAGCCTTTTGGGATGCAATGGTATAGGTACTAATAGGTCAATATCTTCAAATAAATCTGAATCAATATATTCTTGAGCAGCAGTTCGGCCCAGTACATAAAATATTTCTGCATTGGGGTGATTTCCAAATTTGCCTATTTCTATTAAGGACCTCAAGGTTGAACCTCTTTGTCGATTATAATATCCCCATGCCGCGCCTTGTATGTAGCGCACTTTAGATTTGTTTTCGCTAATACATTTAGCAATGAGCATGTCTATACCATTTTGAGGAGTAATAGCATGTTCTGTACGAACGATTGAATGCAAACAGGAAGAGCAAATTGTATGCTCTTCCTGTAGTAATTTTTGTTGGCACACCGGACAGCAAGATGGAAATAAAACCTCTAGTATAGCTTGTGAGATTCTTGAGAATATATTTGCTCTATGAGAGTCCGATGACATGTTTATACTTTATCTATTGCGTCCGCGCATCCACCCAGGAAATAGGGATGTTTGTGAAGATTGTTGTGTAGACGTTTTTGGTGTGCTACTACTTGGTTTTGAATCCGCAGGTGTAGGTGGGTTTGGTATATTAAACTCAATAATTACTTCCTCCTCGTCATCATAATCGCTATTGCCATTTTCGTCTATCTCTTCCTCTCTGTTTTTTTGTTCAATAGATGGTTCTTCTCTTCCTTCTTCAGTTTTTGGTTGAGTAGTAACTTCATCTTTTGATGTCTCGGGGCTTTCGTCATAATAGGAAGCTGCATTTGTGATGTTATCCATAGGGTATCCTGCCGCAATAACTGTTATGCGAATGTTTTCTCCTAATGTATCATCAAAGTTAGTTCCCCATTGTACTTCGACGTCTTTGCCAATTTCTTTTACAAAATCTCTAATTTGTTGCATCTCAGACATCAATAATGCGTGCTCTTTGGATGGACTATAGATTTGGAGTAAGAGGCGTTTAGCACCCTTAATATCTGTGTTGGTAAGCGGAGAATGAAGTGCATCGAATATAGCATTTGCAACTCGATTCTCTCCACTAGCTTTTCCAATTCCAATGATAGCCACACCACTATCAGTAAGTGTGCGGCGAACATCTCTAAAGTCTGTATTGACGTATCCTGTCAGTGTAATGATTTCAGATACAGCTCTTACTGAGTTGGATACAACATCATCAGATTTTTCGAATGCACTTCCCCATGTGAAATCAGGGTATTCCAGACATAGTTTCTCGTTGTTAATCACAACAATAGCATCAACTTGTGCAGCGAGTTGTTTTACACCTTCCATGGCTTTTTCAATCTTTTTGTTACCTTCGAAGGCGAACGGAATAGTTACAACAGCTATAGTAAGTATTCCCAAATCTTTGGCTACTTTAGCTACAATAGGTGATGCACCTGTACCTGTACCACCTCCCATACCCGCTGCGATGAATAACATTTTCGTACCATCATTGAGGACTTCTCGAATCAACTCAATGTTTTCTTCTGCAAATTCCCGTGCAATTTCTGGATCTCCGCCAGCGCCTAGACCTGGACCTAATTGTAATTTCGCAGGTACTTCACTTTTAGCTAGAGACATTTGGTCTGTATTGCAGACCATTAGACTTACTCCTTGGATACCTTGTGAATATAGATAGTTAATAGCGTTACAACCGCCGCCACCAACTCCCATGATTTTGATAATGATGTTATCTTTGATCTCAAGGTTAATGTTATCGCTAATATTCATAATGTATAATTTTATCTTGTGATACAATGTTATTCTTTATTTTCATCAAAAAGTGTAATTGTTTTCTCCTCCAGTAGTTTCACTATGTTTGGTTTACGTTTCTTTTTGTTTTTCTGTGGCTGCACTTGTTGTAGATAGTGATCTCCTAGAGCAAGTGTTCCTACTAGTGAAGCGTAGCGAGGATAACATATTTCGTCAGGAGTATCGCTACTGAGCCAGCATGCGTGTGAACCAAATTCTACGGGAACTTCGGTTTTTCCTTGAAGGTATTCTAACATTCCTTGTAGCATGCTTCCCCCGCCTGTGATGTAGATTACACTGATGCGTTGTTCGTATGCTATTAGGTCTGTCAAAAGAGGTGCGAGGATGCGCTCTAAACGATTGTTAATCGTTTCTGCTAGTTCTAGTGTCGTCAAACTAACATTTTGTTCCTCACTAACTTTAATCTTGTAGCGTTGCGTGTGTGTTACCATCTCGGGCTTTGCCATACCATATTTGCACTTTAAGTGTTCTGCAGGAGCATGTGGTATACCCAATAGTTCAATGTCACGAGTGATATCCTCACCGCCTTCGGCAATTACTTTATTGTATAGATATCGTGTACCTTTGAAGATGGTCAATGTGGTCGTTTGCGCTCCTAAGTCGAGGATAGCACAACCATTGATTAAGTCATCTTTGCTAGCGAAGGCATTCAGTAGGATATCCGGACGCACAAACATGCATTCTAGTCCGATGGAGGATTGAGTAAAACTATTTTCTACTTTTTCTTTTAACTCTTTTTTTCCAACGAACGCGGTGTAATGTCCTACTAGGATCTCAGCTTTTTGATCAGGTGTAGGTACCATATCTTGCTCTACTTTATCGAGTTCGAAATAGTGTGGTATGACGTCTAAAACTGCGATGCCAGGATTTTTGGTTTCAATCTTTTGGCGACATTCATTTTCCATGGCATTCAGCAGATTCGGAGCTATCTCTCTCTTGCGAGCTTGGTCGCGCCAAGATGATACTTCTACCACAATCAAGGAGGCTCCGCCAACGCTTACGAATACTGTGTTAGGCAACTCTCTATTGATACGGTTTCTCAGTAGCGTCATGATATTCTTAATCATGAAACTAGCGTCGGAGGTGCTAGTTACAATTCCACGCTTTACACATGGTTTTTGATTAGACTCTTCCACTCCCAAGATGCGCAACAACCCCTTGTCATTCTTTTCTGCTGCCATAGCTCGTATGCCATTACTACCTAGGTCGATACTCACTATGATAGGATTTGATTTGTTGTCTTTCAGTATACTCATATTCTTTACCTCCTTACTATTTGTCCATTAAAGCGTAAATCTAATTCTTTGCATTGGGGATAACCCATTATATCAAATCCCTTGGTATATAGTTTTTCTAATCGTGCTAACTTTTCTTCGTATCCGTGCAATTCGCCTAATATGATTTTTGCATCGTAATCCTGTTGCGTGAGAATCAAATACTTAGGGTGGTGTACGTGTATTTCATGTATACGTTTTCCCCAATATGGATTGCTTTGTAGCCATTTGACAAAGTCGTAATATTCGCTAGTAGCCATATTTTCTCCTACTGCTCCAGTAAATGTGGGTACTTCCACAGCAATTGAACTCTTGTTGGGCATCACTTTGCGGTCTGAGTCTACGTAGTAGGTGACGTTACCTGATTTTACTTTCAGTACGGGTTGTCGTTGTGTTACTTTCACGCGTACACTATTGAATGGTGTCTTGTAGCAATTCACGGTACGAATCATGTCGTGCGCAGAGAGGCATTCCTCGATGTTGATACAACTCACACCTTCCATCTCAAATCCGAGGCAGTTTTGCCCTTTGTCCATCAAATACTGGTGTAGTTCATCAGTCGTCACATGCTGATATTCTAGGCTATCTTTGATGGTAATTTTCAACTCTGTACAAGTGGCTAGGTTCTGTCTTTGAGAGCAGGCTATGACGCCAGCCAAGACTGCGATGCAAACAATTGTTGCAAGCGTAGTCATGAAAATTTGTGTAGATTTTTTATTCATATGCATTAAGGTTTTGTTTAATTTCTTCTACTAATCTATCAATATCTCCTGCCCCCATAGTCAGTACGACGCATTCTTGTTGGTTGTCAAGGTAGGTTTGTACGAGTTGGCAGATGGAGGTGGCTAGTAGATTTTTGGATACTACTTCTCCTTGTTTGCCTAACTCTTCAATTTTGTCTCTTAACCATTCGCTCGTAACGCTAGGAATCGGTTTCTCTCGCGCAGGATAGATAGGTAATAATAGTATTTTATCACACTTGGTCAATACTTCAGCAAACTCATCTGCAAAATCTCTCGTTCGACTGAAAAGGTGAGGCTGAAACACACCAATAATTTTTCTTCTTGGATACAATTTACTTACCGAGTCGATACTTGCCTGCAATTCCGATGGGTGGTGTGCATAATCATCTATATAGCTGACTTGGGGTGTATTGACATGGATGTTAAACCTGCGATATACGCCCGTGTATGTATTTATTCCATTTCTAAGTTCATCTTCGCTTACTCCCACTATGTAGGCTACCGCTAGTGCGGCTACACTATTTTCTATGTTTACCCACACGGGTACGCGCAAGCGCATATCCTTTAAAATAACCCTTGTAGTTTCATATTTGATGTGAAAGTCGAAGAGTATAACCCCTTGGTCATAACGTATATTTTGTGCGCTGAAATTAGCTTCTGTCTCTATTCCGTATGTGTATATTTTAGCCTTTGTGTTTGATGCTAATGTGTTGATATCTAATCCTTTTTTTATAATTAAGGTATCAGAGGTCAGCGAAGCATAATGAGCAAAACTCTCGTAGTATTTTTCTTCTGTTTCATAGATGTCTAGGTGGTCAGGATCCATGCTAGTTATCACGGAGATATAGGGCCTCAGCGCATGAAACGAACGATCGTATTCGTCAGCTTCTGCTACTACCCATTCACTATTTGTATCAATCAGAAGATTCGTATGATAATTATTGGAAATACCCCCCAAAAATGCGCTACATCCTGCTGATGAAGTATGCATGATATGCGCCAGAATGGTGCTCGTGGTTGTTTTTCCGTGCGTGCCAGCCACGCATAGAGAACGATGTAGTGAGGTTACCATTCCTAGTACTTCTGCGCGTTTTATGACCGAGAACCCTTTTTTGCGTATATACTCGTAGACAGGGGTGTCGAATGGAACGGCAGGAGTGCGTACCACTAGTGTTGTTTCGATAGATAACTCGGACACAATTTGGCAATCATCATTATATTGCACAAGGATTCCTTCCGCTTCCAATTCTTGAGTCAGGGGAGATTTTGTGCGGTCATAACCTAACACACGATAACCTTTGGCCGCAAAAAAACGGGCCAAAGCACTCATGCCTATACCACCAATACCTACAAAATAAAATGTCGTAATCTTGCTTAATTCCATAGTTTTGGTGAGTTTGAATTTTGTGTGATGAGTTGTAGAATAACCTTCATAATCCTCTTCCTGCATTTCGCCTGCAAAGGTACAATAAAATTTGGATATATGCAAGAAAAGATGAAAAAATCTTATGGATACTTCTATAATTAATGTTAAAAGTTGCATAAGTCAAAAAAAAATTGTACCTTTGCAGCCTAAATCGAAAAAGAACTATGTCAAGAACTGTAAAACGCCCCACGCAAAACGCTGAAAGCTCAAACCGTGCTCGAGTAGAGCAGCCAAATCAACCTAAACTAAAAGAATATCTAAGAATTCTTTCTGATGCTTTGAAGAGTGACCAATGTCGCATTATAGTTGGAGTCATTTTGGTATTAATGACCGCTATATCCATATGCTCATGCTTAAGCTTTTTCTTTACAGGAGCTGAAGACTTTTCCATCGTGACAGATTCTTCTTTGACCCGTGCTGAGATGCGTAATGAAATTCACAACATCATTGGTTTGACGGGTGCAATGATTGCGTATGGCTTGATTGATTGTGCTTTTGGTGTGGTAGCACTATTAGGCTTGTTTGCGGTTGGTGCGTATTCTTTACGATTGTTGCTTCCTTTGTCTTTTAGAAGATTGCGCCTCTTATTTATTACTTTGTTTTTCTTGGTTTGGGGTGCAGTAGTGATGGGGTATATTCAGCAGTATATAGGTACGGGCTCATTCTTCCGATGGGGTGGAGCATTTGGCGAGTATTTCGCTCAAATGGGCATCTCCTATATGCGAGGATTAGGCATGTTCTTTGTCTTGCTTGCGCTTCTGATTATTTTCTTGGTTGTAGTAGATAAACATTTTATAGAACACTGCCAGCAGTTTGCTAGTTGGGTGAAGAATCTTTTCAAAAAGAATGAACCTTCTGCTGATCAATCAGAAGTGGAAGATACTGAGCAGACTGTAACTATCGATCTGAGTTCTATCACAGAAGACAATGTTGAAGATGCACCTACGAATGAGACTCCTGTGCTATTGGTTGATGTGGATACACCACAAGAAGAGGAGGTGATTATTGTGGAAGATGAAGAGAACGACGAGATAGATCCAAATGAAGAAGTAGATATCAATATACAAGATATTGCCGAGGTGGAACTCACGGAGGAAGATCCTGACTATCTACTCAAGAAGTTAGGTCCATATGATCCTCGCAAGGATTTGGAACTATTCAAGTTTCCTTCTTTGAATTTGCTTAAGGTGTACGATAACGAAACTGCTCCTGTGATTGACAAGGAGGAGCAACAAGCCAATGCTAATCGTATCGTGACTACACTTCGCAACTATGGTATTGAGATCGAATCGATCAAAGCTACTGTAGGTCCTACTGTTACTCTATACGAGATTGTTCCACAAGCAGGTGTACGTGTATCTAAGATTCAAAATCTAGAGAACGATATCATGCTATCACTTTCAGCGATGGGTATTCGTATCATTGCACCTATTCCTGGTAAAGGTACTATTGGTATAGAGGTGCCTAATGAGAAACCTCAAGTAGTATCCATGCACTCTGTGATTGCTAGCAAACGTTTCCAAGAAGAACAAAAGATGCGTCTGCCTATTGCATATGGACGAACAATCACCAACGAGGTTTTTATGTTTGATTTAGCCAAAACTCCTCATCTCTTGGTGGCAGGTGCTACGGGTACAGGTAAATCAGTGGCAATCAATGCTATCATTACGTCTCTGCTATATAAGAAACACCCTGCTGAATTGAAATTGGTGCTGGTCGACCCTAAGATGGTAGAGTTTGCTCCATATAAACCACTCGTTCGTCACTATCTTGCAGCTACGCCAGACACAGATCCTGAGCAGGTGGTGATTACCGATTGTGAGAAGGTGGTCAATACGCTCAATTCCCTTGTGATCGAAATGGAGAATCGCTACAAACTTTTGATGGACGCAGGTGTACGCAATTTGGAGGACTATAACGATAAGTTTGTTTCACGTCGTCTAAACCCAGAGAAAGTTGTAGATGGAAGTCTCCATCATCAATATTTACCATATATTGTGATTATTATTGATGAGTATGGTGACTTTATCATGCAAGCAGGCAAACAAGTAGAGACTCCTATTGCTCGCATCACGCAGAAAGCTCGTGCCGTAGGTATGCATATGATCTTGGCTACACAACGTCCGTCTGTGAATATTGTAACGGGTGTTATCAAGGCCAATATTCCAACACGTATTGCCCTCCGTACGCAGTCTGTGGTTGACTCGCGCACGGTCTTGGATGCCAAGGGTGCGGAGCAACTTATCGGACGCGGTGACTCGCTCTATGCTGGTAACGCAAGCATCATTCGTATGCAATGTGCACTGGTCGAAACGCTAGAGGTAGACGCTATAGTAGAGCATATTGAAAAACAACAACGATATTTCGAGCCTTACCAGTTACCTGAGTACGTAGGTGAAACTGGAGAAGGCGAATCGCTAGCTCCTGGTGCAGTTGATCTCAAGCGTCTCGACCCAATGTTTGCTGACGTGGCAAGATATGTCGTGACCAAGCAGGAAGGATCTACATCCCGTCTTCAACGTGCTTTCGAGATTGGATATAATCGTGCAGGAAAACTCTCTGACCAACTTGAGGCCGCTGGTATTGTTGGACCCAACAAAGGTCCTAAGGGAAGAGATGTGCTCATTCAAAGTTTAGATGAACTAGATCGTATATTAAAGGAATTGGATGCGCTATGAAACTCTTGATCATCACACTCACTGTACTGCAGTCGCTTTTTGCTACCTTAGATCAGCAGACATTAGTTTCGAATTTCTCACTTTCTGTCCCTCAAACTGCAGGAGGAGCGGAGCAACCTATCACCTATACTGGGCACTTCACTATGCGTGGAGAGCAGTTTGCTATTGAAATACTAGGCATGGAAATGGCGTACGATGGTCAAACACTTTATATGTATAATGAGGACATGGATGAACTTACCCTTTCCACGCCTACTCAGGACGAACTGCTGCTTACCAATCCTTTCTTATATGCGCAAGCCTTACTACCTATTTGCCAATATGAGGAGAAGGCGTTAGGGGAATATACACAGATTACACTCACACCTCATGATTCTGCGGATGGTATTCGCCAATTTGTATTGCGAGTGAAGACGTCCGAACAAATGCCTGTCTCGGCTGAAATACATGAGATAGAAGGAAATGTGACATCTTTACGACTGACTAATCCGCAATATTTAAACCTAACACCCTCTTTCGCGATAGAGAAAGAAGGTGCTTATGTCAACGACTTGCGATAGTGGTCAGTTTTCTTGTTAGTGGAGAATCTTATAGATTAATTCTTTCCATAATTCGCCATCTTTTGCACTAGGGTTGTTTATTCCCTTGCTGCGTGCGTCAATATCGCGGAAATATCCAATGATGGCAAACGTCTTGCCTGGTGAGAAACGACGAGCGGCGGCTGCATAGTCTTTTATTGTAAAGGGTGCTACACCTAGGGCTTGAGCGGCTGCGCGGTCTGATTTGTCTGGTAGATAGTGATACACCATTAAGTTTGCAAAGAAATTGTATAATGGAATTATCTCCTTTATCAATGGATGGTCTTTGCTATTGGCGAAATATTGGGTAATTTGATTCGCTTTGAACACATTGTTTTCAATCAAAGCATTTTGTAGTTCGAATATATTGTAATCTTTTGAAATTCCTATATTACGCTCAATCAAATTAGCATCTATGATGGTTGTTCCTGTGGGACGACCATCGATGAGTTTTTGCAGTGCACCTACGATTTTGCTGAGCTCGGTACCTAGGTTATCTGCCAATATTTTGCTTACTCGTGGATCTATCTGTAGGTTTTCGCCTTGTGCCTTCAATTCTGCGTTTCTCTGGCTCAGGTATTCTCGGATCCATTTCTCCACTTGATAATCCTTTAGGGGGTCAGATACCATCATCACTCCACCTTTGCTTTCAAACGTCTTGAATATGTTCAGGCGTTTGTCGGGTGAACCATGTTTGTAGCAGAAAACCAAGATGGTAGTAGGTTGAGGATTATCCATGTATAATCCTAGTGCCTCCCATTTTTTGATGTTTTGCGCTTCTTTTACGATAATCACCTTTTGTCCTCCCATCATGGCAAAACCGCGTGCTGCACTGATCACGGGGGCTACATCTCCATCGCTCAGGTCTTTTCCATAGATGATAGTTTGGTCAAACTCGCGGGCCATATCGTCTAGGATATGATTCTCCATATAATCGCATACCTTATCTATATAGTAAGGTTCTTTGCCATAAAGCATATATACGGGGGCATATTTGCCTTGCTTCAGACCAATCATTATTTCTTCGTACTTCATCCTACTCCTAAATCAGTATTATCAATTAATATCTCTATTTTCTTGGATTGTTTCAGTATGGGATATATGTCTTCTATAAACCATTTTACTAACTGCTTATCCTGTTCGACAGTGGTCGTGTTTTCACAAAATATATTCACACTGGCATATTCAAAATACTGCTCTGCCAATTCTATATCTTGTAGTATCCGCTCCTTACTCTCGCCCTTTGTACAGCACAACAAACATACCCCTTGAAAATACTTGGCCACGTCCTCTACCGTTACATTGGCGGCTATACCTTTGTTCCAATACTCGCGTAATTGTCCATCAAAACTCTCCACTCCACAACGAAACTTCACGGCTACTCCCTCAAACTGCTGCGCAAATGTCTCCAATTTATGCCGATACATGTAGTGTGCTTCAAACCATAAGGTATGTATCTTCTTCTCTCTGACTACTCGCTTAATTTCGGCAATTGTCATTTCGTCTAATTCCATTGCCGAACCCGAATTTATGACATCCAACACCCCATATACCCCCTGTACTTGCGACAATACTTCTTTGTTCACACCAAATGCATCAGCACTCACGTCCGTATAGTAATCGCAGTAGGTACATTTCTTCCATTTGCATCCCTGACCTTGTAGGAGCACAAATTCACGTGGTAGTACTGTATGTATTAACGAGTATCGTTTCATATCCCCTCATTTCGGTATTATTCACTCAATCTCCTATAGCCGCTTTGCGGCGTTTTCTTATCTCAGTCTCTTCCCTATTATCTTTATCGCCGCATACGCCATCGGGGTACCTAGCACTGCTTCTATTACGAGTTTGGAGACGTATTGGAAGGCTATCATCATCAATAAATCGTGTGTGCCTACAGTACCCGCAAAAGCTATCAATACAAATGGCAATGAGTCAAAGATATAGGCGACAGCCGAACTACCGATTGTTCTTACCCATAGGCGTCGTCCGTTGGTCCACTTCTTTATCCGTTCCATCAACCATGCATTGCTCAGTTCGCCCAATAGGAATCCCGTCAAGGATGCAATCACAATCCGTGGTACATAGCTAAACATCGTGTTGTACGCCTGTGCCGTGGCATCTAGATAGTCGGGGGAGGGCAAAAATACCCCTATTTGCGTGCATATCACCATCACGATATTGCAAATCAAGGTGGTGAAAATCACTTTGCGAGCAGTCTTGTACCCCCATATCTCTGTGAGTACATCACCTAGCATGTAGGCAAAAGGAAAAGTGATGGTGCCTGCATCGAAATAGAAAAGATTCCATAGACCAATCACTTTGACAGCCATTACATTGCTCACTACATATAGTGTAACAAATAGTGCACTGACAACGATAAAAGAGGTGTCTTTGTTTCTTACATCTAAGCTGCAACTCGTTTGCGAGCGTTCTATCGGCGCTTTGGTGCTGTCATCGTTATGATTGGCAGCTGCTACCAAGCGGTTTTTAAAAGGGTTTTCCGCTACCTTATTCATCATATTATTTGTTTATCGTTTTTCTCTTTCGTTTAATAGTCGGTCTAACTTGGCGTTGAGTTCGTCTACCTTCTTTTCCAAGTCGTTGTTATTATCGCTCACCATTGCATCTACGAAGATTGAATTGATGAATGACATACCTACGATGCCGCCTAGGAGAAGTAGGCAGCAGAAATATAGTCTAATAAACTCTGCTACAATCGAACTTGTGCCGTAGTATTGTACTACAGTATTCGGAATCTCGTACCATCCTTCCAAAGTACATATTTGGAATACGGCATAGATTGAGCGCAATGGGTCTTGAAAATGCTCAGGATCAGCTTCTTTGAATAGACTACAATTGACTAGTCCAAACACCACGATGATGATAAAGAAGCTCAGCAAAATGGCGTACGATTGTTTTACCGCAGTTTTAAAGCCCTTTACCACTTTGTCAAAGTTAGGGAAGAAGTGTAATATTCGGAAGAAACGCAGCACGCGTAGTAATCGTAGTATGAGCAAGAAGGATACATTTAGCGCACCTATTGGCATAAATGGCTCTATCAGCGATGGGAGGGATATAATCACGAGTATGGCATCCAATCTGTTCCAACCTTCTTTCCAATAATCTCGCCAGCCTTGTATGTATATTTTAAATAGCATTTCTGCTAAAAAGATGAGTGTACAAGTGATGTCAAGCCAATTAATCCATGTAGCGGTTACTCCTGATACTTGTGCGTAGATGATACCTGAGTTCACTAGAATCACACCTAAGATAAAGTGGTCTAGTAACTTTATTAATTTCGCTTTCTTTTTGAGATGTTGTTGTGTCATATTATTCGCTTAATAATTCTACTTGGTTAATGCTATATTCACTCGCTTGATTGACCGAGAAGTGTATTCTATAACTTGCATATACCGACTTGATAGTCAATTGGTTTTGCTCTTCTATTTCTGCGTCTGTAAACACTAGATGTGCGATACTTCCTTGCAGGTAATCCTCATTAGGCAGGATGTTCTCGTTCAATTCGTAGGTTGGGTTGATCATTGCTACGATGCGTGGGAGTCTCACGTGTAGTTGATGGTGTTTGATGAGAAGGTTTCCGCTTTCTGTCATCTCAATGCTGCTATTTTTCTCTAGTGCTTCGCAGATGCTCTCGGCGGTTTGGTTCATCGATGTGAAGTAGCGTTGACGTTGTTTCATATTCATGCTTCCTGCTAGTTCGGCGATGGTAGCTGAGCGGGTAGGATTATAGTTGGTTTTAATGTCTTTGTTGTACACATTGTCTATCCAACATAGGTTATTATCCGTCAGAGCGATAGCTCTTACGCGTGTGATGTCGTTAAAGGATTTCCCTTGGTAGTTCAGTTCCACTTCTCCCAAGGTGATATCTTCCAGTCCTTTGATGCGGTTGAGTGTGGGCATACGCACAATCTGATAGTCGGTCTTGTACATATCTGTGTAGTGGATACATAGGAAAATGCGTACGTTCTCAAAACTCTTGTCACTACGGTTGACTAGGGATACTTTCAGTTTATTGTTGTCATTGCCTAGTCCTGCAATTTTCGCAGAACGCGTAAACACAACATCCAGATATGAGTTCTCAGGCAATAATTGCTTAAAACTATACGCCAAATGATCCTCGCAGTATTCCATGTCTAGCAGCAAACAGTCATACACTTTCTGGTTCGAACGTCGGAAGAAATGGTTGTATATCTCTTCTTGTGCGCTTATCAAGTCGCCCTTTTGTTCTCGAATGGCAGCTTTGGCAAAGTTCGGAGAGAATAGTCCAAATCCTTCCATAGTCGATTGGTATAGACTTAGCAGATAGGTGCCTTCTGCAGTATTGTTTAGATAGGTGCGTGCGCGGTATGACGATAGCATGTCTGTCAGGTGTTTTGCCTGACGTGGATACTCCATGGCAGCTTGATCAAGATAGACGATGGCCTGCGCTTCGTTGCCTGCTTTATATTGAATCATACCTTTCAGTAATAGGGCTGGAGCTGAGTAGTCAGGATATCGTTGTATGTATTCTGTCAGTAGGCCGTCTGCCACTTGTAATTCTGCATTCATACTGCCAGGAGGTGTCGCCTGTATCTCTTCGTGAATATTGGGGAGTGTCCTATCAGTATTCTCCGTGGCGTTAGAGGATGCTTGGATGATGGCCATACTCTGTAGTAGGAGCATCTCGCGGTTATTGGGATGCATCTCCAACGCTTCTTTGCATGTCTCTTGTGCTGCTTTATGTTCTCCGCTGTAGACTTGTAAATATGCGCGGTCTTTCAGCAGGCAGAGTTGGTTCCACTCGTGCATATACTTGTTGTAGATAGGCATGTATTCTTCTAGGTATTCGATATATAGTTGCTTCACGCCTGACATACGCATCTGCAGTTCCTCTTTCAGTTGTTCGGTTTGTTGGTACATCTCAAACACTTTTGCCCCAGTTTTGGCCACGGAGGAAAGCAATATGGTTTCAGGAGTCAGTCCACTAGCACCGCCTAGAATGGATATCAGTCCATGAACGGTACTATCAGTTGGGGATGAAGTGAGGGGATTCACCACTTGTTGGCTTAAATCAGCACTCAGGTTACGTGCAAGACCATTCCATAGATTCACCTCTTTGTATTCTTGTTCAATAAGGTACATCTCTTGGAGAACAGGCAACAGTTTCATGCGTAGGTCAACTACTTCTTGTGCCACTTGGCTGTAGTCCTGACGAGCCATGTATTGCAAGAACTCGTCGAAGTCTTCCGACTGTGCTTGTGCCAACTCAATTCCGTTCAAGATGCGTACGGTAGCTTCAATGTCGTAGCTTTCGCCCTTGGCTCCTTGCAGAACTTTGTACGATGGCTCGAAGGCCGCGATTGGTACATAGTCTACGCTCTTTTGGCTACAACTTATTAGTACTATGGCACATGCCATTACTCCCATCCAATATGCTTTCATATGAGTCTGGATTCATTGTTTGTTTTTGTTGTTTACAAGTATCTTCTTCTCGCCTAGCAGGCCACTCGCTGGGTCAACTGTTCTTAGCTTTGCTTTGGTAGTAGAAGGCTGCACTCACACCAGGAAGATAGTACAGGACTGTCAGTATGATGGTTATGATCAGTTGTTTCTTTCCTAGATTGTATACTGCCAATGGAGGAAGCAAACATAGTGCCAACTCTTTCCATGTCAGTTTGGTTTCGTTTTCTCGGTTGAGGAAGAAGAACGCAGCCAGCACGCCTGGAATCCAGTAGACGCAGGTGAAAACCAATATGATCAGTCTCACTAAGCAGCCTTGTCCTGTAGTGGCCAATGGTGGGAATATTATGGCTAGCAAGCAGTCCATTACTCCTGGGTGCTTAGGCTTCTCTTCTGGTTCTTCTGGAGTGGATGACGAACTAGAGGAGTAATTTGAAGAGGAAGAACTAGATGAGTAGTTCGATGGTGAACTATACGAACTTGATGAACTATATGAACTTGATGAACTAGAAGATGATCTTGACGAGCTAGATGAACTGCTGCTTCTTTCTCTTTGTCTAGCTTCTTTTTCTCTTTCTCTATCTAACTGTGCTTGCGATGGAGCATTTTTCTTGCGTTCTTGTAGCGATGCGATTTCACATTTTAGTCTATCGATTCTGCTTTGTATAACGGTTTCGTTCACATGCATTGATACTTTTCTTTTCTTATATTCGGCGTTGCGTTTTTTAGCGTCTGCTAGTGATTGTTTCGCTGACTCCAATTGATCTTTTTTCTCTCTGATTTCTTGATCAAACTCTTCCTTAGTTTGAGGTCCGTTCCAACTCCATGCCATAGTGTTTGTTATTTTTAATTGTTTACCCTACTCACTTGCGGCTTTTCGGGTTACTCCAGTTGTTTATATATTTCGCTGCAAAATTACAAAATAATTTTGATATATGCAAGAAAAATCGCTATTTGTGCGATTTTTGGTTTAAGGTTTATGGGTTTAATGTTGAGAGTTTAGTGTTTAGGGGAGTAGAGAGTTTCGGAGTTAAAACATAGCAATTTATAAGACGTTAATCTATATATAGCAGTAGTTTTTCGTGCAAAAAAAAGACTGTGTCTATTGCAAACACAGTCTTTAATTTGTTGTATTCGTTCTGTAAATTAGAACAAATCATCTATAGCACCAAAAGCGTTAAGAGCATCTTCTGCTGCTTTTACTGTGTTGCCCTTTTCGCATGCTGACTCGTACTTTTTGAGCAGTGACTCTGGGTTGGAGCAAGATGCTAATAATGCAACTGCAGCAATCATCAAAATAGTCTTTAGTTTCATAATATTATAAGTTTTAGAGGGTGATTATTAGCAACCAAAAAACATTACGTATACCGCATATACGAATACGACAAGTTTGAGACATGTGTCAGCTAGGTATGCACATGTAGCAGAAGTAGCAGCTTTCAGAGCTACAGCTGCACCATTCTTGTTGGTAAGCTCCAGCAGGAATGATAAAGTGAAAGGTAAAACTACCAAACCGATAACCGCTAGTAGAAGGGTCACCCAGGCCTCGGCATTGGCGCTGCAACTGATAAGTAGTAGACCAATGATAGATCCCCAAGTGGTACCGCGTGAACCACGTTTGCTGAACTCGTGCATTTTCTTTACTAGTTTGACGAGAACTTTAGATAGTACAATGCTAACAATACTCAATACTGTTACTACTGCGAAATTACCCCAACCTGCATCGATATCGAGTGCAGTCATACCGATGAGCATAGCCAATACCACACCCACAGGACCAGGGACTTTATTGATAAAACATCCTAAGAATCCGTAAACCAATAGTAGGCCTACAATAATCCACCATACAATTTCCATAATAAATTGAATTTAAAAGTTAATAATGATTGTTTATTTAAAACAGTTTGTTGCAACGTTAGATGTTTAGAGGAATCCACCAAGAGCATTGATGAGTTCTGCTTCTGCCTCTAGGATTTCGAGCATATCGTCTGTGGTTTCTTTAAGATCGTCGAGTTCCTCATCATCGAAGATTGAAGATGTGGTTGTTTCCTCAGCTTCTTCTAGTTCGATACCTTTGAGTTCTACTGCAACGGTCCTATCGTATATACTTTTAGCATGTTCGTAAGAAAAGTCTTTGTAGCTCCATGTTTGTCCGGTAATAGAAGTTTCAGCATCAGCTCCTTCTTGCAAAAGAACATCCCATTCGCTCTCATCTAAGTCTAAAGACTCTAGTTCTACTTCGCTTACATTAAGGAGGTTACCGTATACAGATGATACTTCGCGCTCGTATTTCTTGTAATCTTTCAGTTGCTTAAACTCTGTTTTAAGGGTGATAGGAACTTTGATACGCACTTGCCAACCATCATTGGTCTGTACTAGCATAACTTTGTAGGTATCGGCTGAAACCTTGAATAAATTAGCGTGCTTTCCGCGCATGGTGAGAGTAGAAGCTTCTAAAGATTTAGCCTCATCGGTAGGTTGTTGAGTGGATGTGCTTTTCCCACCGCATGCACACATGAGGGTAGCACTTGCAATCAATAGTAAAAACTTTTTCATGTTTGTGAAGATTAAAATGTTAATGTATTGATAATTAGTGTTATATGAATCCTTGTTCAAGATGATGCTGCAAAGGTAGTGCTTTTTTGTTTAGTAACCAAGAAACGTGCTGGTTCTTGTTGGTTCATGTTGGTTAGGATACAAAATTATAAAATAAGAACGAATGCATGAATGTTGTAGAGAGGTAGAAAATAAGTAGCAAGAAGTTTAGGTAAAAGGATGCGGAAATATTGCTCCGATTCTACTAGTAGATAAAGAGATGAAAAAAATCGCTATTTGTGTCAAAAAACATAAATAGCGATTGAATGTGGGTATGAATTTGCCTTTATGGCTGCGATTTTGATTGCTTGACTTGGGTGTCGAATTGTATAAACCGTTCGCCGAATAGAGAGGTCCAAGTTTGAAGACATTTTTGTCGCAATATTGGATCGTCAGCATAGAGATCAGCGATGGAATCACGGATAATGCCCGTTTCTTGCCAGATTGTTCCGTAATGCTTTCGAGAAAATTCTAAATAAGTAGTGATAGTGTCAGCAGAACATTGTAGCTCATTGATCTTCCCCTCTACATGATGGTTAACAATATCCATCATCTCCTGTTCGCGCATTTGTTGAGCTCTATTACGAAATACGAATGTAGAGCAGACGAAGATACAGAGGATAGATATGATGTATGGTACACTCTTGCGCCAGATATGGCGGCGTTGGAAGGCCTGTTTGAGTGCTGCGATATTGGCATATTTACCTTGCTGGCAAGCACGCGCAATAGAGCGATAGCGCTTAGGAAAGAGTAAGGTAAGTATATTAGCAAAAAGCTGAAAATCAGTGCTGAAGTTGTTGTTGTCAGAGGTGCTGTCTGTGTCGCTCAGGCCAAAGTCGATTAGCTTGACATTCTGTCCGTTGCGTGTGATGAGGATGTTGCTGCTCTTGAGGTCGTTGTGTACGAGTTGCAGACTGTGAATATACTCCATTACCTCTAACAATTGCGCGAGTACGCGCTCACGTTGTGCGCGAGAATGAGATGGATTAAGCCATTGAGCAAGCGTCATTCCATCTACGTACTCCATCACGATACAACGACCAATTTCGGGTACTTCTTCTAAGGAATATGTTTCTGCAATATTAGGATGACTGAGCGAGATAGCAAAAGAGAATTCTTTCTCCTGCAGAAGGCGAATATCGGTGAGTGATTGAAATTCTGTGGATATAGCTTTTAGCAAATAGCGTTTGCCATACCGTTTAGCGGTATAGATGGTGTTCTGACGACGTTGTTGGAGCAAAGTGATATCGCTCCAGTCCGAACTGAAATTTTCTATATCAATATATCCCGAATCAGAAAGCATTATTAACTATTAATTGAACATTGGTTATTCCGTTTCTTTTTCCGGCGACATAGGAGGTCGTTGTGCCATCTTGGCGTAGGAGATGGTCTAAATACATCGGTTTGCCGATGATGAAGGCAATCGCCTCAAACGTGTCGCCTACTTGCAGTTTGGCATGGATGGACTCAATAACCTCAAAACGATTGCCACCCAAATATCGGAATATGCATTGGCGGTTAGGCAACCATGACACTTCGATGAGAGTTTCTGGCTCTAGGTCGGTAACTCGTATGCCTTCACCTATAAAGAGGTCGCTTTCGGTGTCTTGGCGTAGTTCTAGTGCAGCTAGGTATGCTTGCTAATCCTCGTATCCCAAGAACTGCGAGAGCATTTTGAGCGTGGAGAGGCGTGGACGATTATTGCTATCAATATATCCCCACAGACGCTTGATGGTGGATAGCGAAAGCACGACGTGAAGCTGCTCCCAGATCTGTTGGAGGAGCAACTGAAAATCGCTAGGAGTATGTAAGGATTGACCAATGTGTTGTTCAATGTCCTTGCGCAAGGTTATGATTTCAGGAGAGAGCATGGGAGTTAATAGTTAATATTTCTTCGACTATTTCTTCTGCCGTTTGATGAGGGCTTTGATGATAAAGTACACTATTGCTAGAGCAAAAATACCCATAATCGCAATGCTCAGTTCGTGACTATAAGCATCAATCAGATCTTTCTGACCATGAGCAATATAACCCAACAATGCCAATACTACATTCCAGATTCCAGCACCCAAGAAGGTGTAGAATAAGAACCAACCAAAATGCATCTTGCACAATCCAGCAGGGATACTAATCAACTGGCGGATACCTGGAATAAGACGACCTACAAACGTAGAAACTTTGCCGTGCTCATTGAAATATTCCTCTGCCTTCTGTACTTTCTCTTTGGATAACAAACATAAGCGCCCCAACTTGCTCTCTGCAAAAGCATAGATAATCGGACGACCTAGCCACATTGCTAGCAAATAGTTGATAATCGCACCAATAATCGCACCCAATGTACCGAATAGAATGATAATCAATACATTGATACCATAGCTATCCGTCGCGTGCAAACTACTATTAGGGTCATCTGCTACGTAGGCCGCAGGAGGGATAACAATCTCGCTTGGGAAAGGAATAAAAGACGACTCGATGGCCATCAAGGCAGAGATAGTAGCATAGTTCATATGCGCTGCATACCATTGCTCCACACGGGAGATGATGGAGGGCTCAGCTGTAGTTTCGCTGTTCAGGAGCTCAGTAGCTTCGCTGTTCAGAAGTTCAGGAGTGACAAGGGTGTCGGGGATGACAATAGTGCTGTCTTGAGCCCAAACGAGGGTAGTTGCAGCGAGTGCAAGAAGAAAAAGAAGGATTTTTTTCATTTAACGAAAAAGGTTTTATATTAACGATAATACCGACAATATTGCGACCAAATCGTTCTGTGAAGCGATCGTTCGAGCGAATGCGAGATAAGAACATCCTTGGTCGCCCAAGTCAATATTAACTATTAATTATTAACTATTAATTGATGTTCCACGTTTCGAGGGTTTGGGTGAGTTGGTCAAACGTGGTGGCTTTGCTCTTAGAGCGTACTTCCTCAATCTGTGCATTGACAGCTGCGTTATAACTCTCTGCCTCTACGCGGCGGATAACGCCGAGAGCGATAGGTAGGGGTGTCTTGGCTATTGGCGATTGGCTATTGGAAGGGGTGTCTTGGCCCATCATTGCTAGCATACGGTGGAGGGTAGGATCTGGGGTCGTAGCATCGTGGGTGAGTACACGCTCATCAGTAGCAGGTACCACAATGAGTTGTGGGATAAGCCCTTGTGAGTAGTCTAGCGCTAGACCTTTGTCGTTGTCCTTGCCGAAGATCATCTTCTCGCCATGGCGGAGGATAATGCTGCGGTCGGCACGAGTGTCACGGTCAGCAATCCAGTTGTGCGTGCCGTGGTTGAAGATGACACAATTGACCAGACACTCAATCACGCTAGCACCTTGGTGCTCAGATGCTTGTACCATACAATTCACGGTAGTTGGCATATCTACATCTAGGGTGCGAGCAAAGAATGTGCCGCGGGCACCGAGTACCAACTCTGCTGGTATGAACGGACGCTCTACCGTACCAAACGGACTCGACTTGCTGACGAATCCCTTAGGCGATGTAGGAGAGTATTGACCTTTGGTTAATCCGTAGATACGGTTGTTGAACAAACAAATATTGAGATTGACATTGCGACGGATCTCGTGGATAAAGTGGTTACCACCAATAGCGAGGCAGTCGCCATCGCCCGTCATTTGCCAAACATTGAGTTCAGGATGGCTAGTCTTGACACCCGTAGCAATAGCACCACCACGACCGTGGATAGTGTTGAAACCATAGGTGTTGAGGTAGTGAGGCATACGGCTAGAGCAACCGATACCAGATATCACTACGGTTTGGTGAGTAGGGATACCCACTTGTGCCATGGCTTTCTGGAGTGCGAGACAAATAGCATGGTCGCCACAGCCAGGGCAGAACTTAACGGGTTGAGAACTTTTAAAATGAGAAGCGTCCATACTATATGTGATTTATAAAGTTTACTATTCTATCTATAGAGAAAGGTTGAGCAGTTATCTCATTATATTGTAGAAGTGATATGTTTTCTATTTTTGAGCGCAAGTATGCGGCAAATTGACCATTATTCAACTCGCATACTACTACGCGTTTATATCTTCTCAACACCTCTTCGGTGTTCTTAGGTAGCGGATGGATATAGTTGAAATGCGCCAACGCACAATTCAGTTCTTTGCTTGCGGCTAGCAGGTGCCCCTCCGTGCTTCCCCATCCCACAAGCAATGTCTCGCTCTCTGCATTACCTTGTACTTGTAGGAGTGGAATCTGATTCGCCACTTGGTCTATTTTAGCTTGACGTGTGCGAACCATCTTTTCATGGTTCTCGGGGTTGGTGGAGATGATTCCCCTATTGGCATCGCGTTCCAAGCCTATGTTGCGGTGCTCGTAGCCTTCCATACCAGGGTACGCCCAATAGCGCACGCCACGCTTATCGCGTAGAGCAGGGTTGTAGTTGCCTTTCAAATCCTCTGGTACGTTTTGTGGCGTGATCTCAGGCATCTCACTCAGTTGTGGAATGCGCCATAACCCGGTGCCGTTAGCTAAGTATGTGTCCGTCAAGAGCACTACAGGTGTCATGTTTTCTAATGCAATCTTGCTGGCTTGATAAGCATAGTCAAAGCAGTTCGCAGGAGTGGAAGCGGCTATCACTACCGCGGGGCACTCGCCATTGTGTCCGTAGAGCGCCTGCAAAAGGTCGGTCTGTTCGGTTTTGGTAGGTAAACCTGTACTTGGACCACCACGTTGCACGTCTATCACCACCAAGGGTAACTCCGCCATCACGGCTAGGCCAATGGCTTCACCCTTCAGACTAAGACCCGGTCCTGAGGTACTAGTGGCTGCCAGATCTCCCGCAAATGCCGCACCAATAGCGGTGCAGACGCCGGCTATCTCATCTTCTGCTTGCACCACCATCACACCCATGTCCTTGCGGGCAGCCAATTCGTGCATGATATCCGTTGCGGGGGTGATGGGGTAGGAACCTAGAAACAATCGCTTGCCACATTTCTCTGCTGCGGCTATTAGGCCCCAGGCGGTAGCTTTGTTGCCCGCGATGGAGGTATAGCTACCAGAAACTAGCGAGTCGGACTTCTGAATGGTCATCGTCTGGATATTCAGTGCAAGGTTGTGACCGTAGTTGTAACCATCGGTCAGCACCTTGATGTTGGGAGCTATCAATTGAGGCTTCTTATGGAATTTTCCCTCCAAGAATTCCGCTGCTTTGTCTATTGGACGGCTAAATAGCCAGCATACCAACCCTAGTGCAAACATATTGCGGGATTTAAGAACGGCTTTGTTGTCTAGTCCCATATCCTTGAGGCTCTCCTTGGTCATTTGGGTGAGGGCCACAGGGATGATTTGCACACTTTCTGGTATCCCTAACTCGGTAAAGGGGTTGTTGGTTTTATATAGTGCTTTCTCCAGGTCTTTTTCGCTCAGCGAGTCGGTGTCAATGATGATGATGGCGTCGCGTCTAAATTGCGAGTCTATTTCGCTCCATTGGGCTCCTTGGATATTAAACTTACTGCCCAAGGCTGCTACTTTCAGTGCAGCTGCGTTCATGGCTACCAGCACATCTGCCTTGTCGCCAGGTGTGTATACTCCTGCGCCTAACTGAACCTGGAATCCACTTACGCCGCCCAAGGTACCTTGAGGTGCACGAATTTCTGCAGGAAAATCGGGTAGGGTACTGATCTCATTTCCGAGGATTGCACTGAGTGATGAGAACATTGTGCCGGTCAATTGCATACCGTCACCAGAGTCACCACAAAAGCGAATAACTACATGTTGTTTTTGCATGAGGTTACATTATGATTAATGATTAACACTTACTACTTCATCTTGCGTTGTTAAAACAACGGGCAAAGGTACAACTTTTTTTTGAATTATGCAAATATAAGAGGTTTATTGAACTTGTTTTTGGGATATATCTACTACTTGACACTTACTTTTTACCATGCGTGTGCGTACGAGTATTGGTAATGAGTATAGAATTATCTGTCTATCGCGAACTATGGGCGACTGGCTATTGGACACTGTACTATAAGACGCTTGCAAGCATGTTGTTGGATATAGGGGTTACTGGTTTAGCTGTGAAATGGTTAAAGGTAGCGCAAGGGTATAGCGAAAAGAACAATATTCTATACTGCACATTTAAATATATTACCCATTGCAGCTCAGCAGTCCCCTGAATCAGAACTCTTATCTCCTCCCTAAACTTAAAAAAAATCGCCTTATGTTTGCGCATATGCGATTTTTTTTGTACCTTTGCAGCCCGTTTTAATTTGGGAGAATGTGGCGGTTTGTAATTAATAATTATTATTTAATAATTAATTTTTTTTTCTTCACCGTCTCGCCCATTTGCTAGCAACTAACGGACCTGCCGAGATTTGGCACAAAAGTTGATAATAAATTGAAATATGAAGAATATACGAAATTTTTGCATTATTGCTCACATCGACCATGGTAAATCTACTCTCGCTGACCGCTTGATAGAATATACCGCTACTGTGGACAAACGCTTGATGGAGAATCAAGTGCTGGACGATATGGATCTCGAGAAAGAGCGTGGTATTACCATCAAGACACACGCTATTCAAATGAACTACAAGGGCTACACCCTCAACCTCATTGATACTCCCGGACACGTTGACTTCTCCTATGAAGTGAGTCGTTCCATCGCCGCTTGCGAAGGAGCATTGCTTATCGTTGATGCATCACAAGGTGTACAAGCGCAGACCATATCCAACCTTTATATGGCACTCGAGCATGATCTGGAGATTATCCCCGTCATGAACAAATGCGACATGGACTCCGCTATGCCTGAGAAAGTGGAAGACGAAATCATCGACCTGCTAGGTTGCAAGCGCGAAGAGATCTTGCGCTGTTCTGCCAAAACTGGTGATGGTGTACCAGAGATACTTGAAGCCATCATCGAGCGTATAGCACCTCCTGTGGGCGACCCAGAAGCGCCATTGCAATGTCTCGTCTTCGACTCCGTCTTCAACCCCTTCCGTGGTATCATTGCATACTTCAAAGTGGTGAATGGTACGATGAATACCGACGACAGAGTCAGGTTCTTTAATACGGGCAAAGAGTATGACGCTGACGAGATTGGCGTATTGAAACTTGGCATGCAACCTACTAAGAACATCTCTGCAGGAAATGTGGGCTATATCATCTCGGGTATCAAAACATCCACTGAAGTCAAAGTGGGTGATACCATCACTCACGTCGCTCGACCTTGCGAACAAGCCATTGAGGGGTTTGAGGAAGCCAAACCTATGGTCTTTGCTGGTGTTTACCCCATCGAGGCGGAAGATTATGAGGACTTGCGTGCATCCCTAGAGAAACTGCAACTCAATGATGCTGCACTCACTTTCCAACCTGAGTCATCCGTGGCTTTGGGATTTGGTTTCCGATGCGGATTCCTAGGACTCCTGCACATGGAGATTGTACAAGAGCGTCTCGATCGAGAGTTTGATATGGACGTGATCACCACAGTGCCAAACGTGAGTTACAAAGTATACACCAAAGATGGCGAGATGCACGAGGTACACAACCCTGCAGGTATGCCAGATATTACTGTTATTGATCATATCGAAGAACCATATATCCGTGCTAGTGTGATTACGACGAGCAACTTTATCGGTCCGATCATGACGCTCTGTTTGGGTAAACGAGGAGAACTCGTCAAACAAGAGTATATCTCGGGTGATCGTATGGAAATCCTTTACGACATGCCACTTGGCGAGATCGTCATCGATTTCTATGACAAACTTAAGTCTATCTCCAAAGGTTATGCTTCCTTCGATTGGCACCACAATGGTTTTCGTCCATCCAACCTAGTGAAACTCGATATCCTGCTTAATGGCGAACAAGTGGATGCGCTGTCTACACTTACCCACCGTGACAATGCCGAGAGTTTTGGTCGTCGTATGTGCGAGAAACTCAAGGAACTGCTCCCTCGTCAGCAGTTTGATATTGCTATACAGGCTGCTATTGGTGCAAAGATCATTGCACGTGAAACTGTCAAGCAAGTGCGAAAAGACGTGCTAGCTAAATGTTATGGTGGTGACGTCAGCCGTAAACGCAAACTCCTAGAGAAACAAAAGAAAGGTAAGAAACGTATGAAGCAAATCGGCAACGTAGAAGTGCCTCAAAAGGCCTTCCTCGCTGTGCTGAAACTAGACTAGAATCATTCTACTGAACTTCTAAACTACTGAACTTCTAAACTTTTAAACTAACAATAACTGATGGAATCGTTTGTACATAGCGCATGGAGCATGATCCCATTTGGATTGATGCTTTTGGTTATTGCTTTAGGACCCATCAAGGCCCCAGAGTTTTGGGATGATAACCGAAATAAATTGAAAGTCGTTTTGGCGCTTTCTTTGCCTACTGCTATCTGCTTGATGTTTGGCGGGCTAGGACACGACTTGTATCATCAGATGGTAGGTGACTATCTGCCATTTGTCATTCTGCTAGCTGCGTTGTTTATTATCACCGGCGGTATTCACTTGGAAGGAGATATCCAAGCCAAACCATGGGTCAATACTTTATTCCTTGCGATTGGATGGGTGTTGGCGAGTGTGATGGGAACCACGGGAGCAGCGATGTTGCTGATTCGATCGCTGATTGCTACTAACCAACAACGTGAACACAAAGTGCATACTGTGCTCTTCTTTATTGCTTTGGTGGCTAACTGTGGTGGACTACTCACGCCATTGGGCGACCCACCACTCTTTATGCTATTTTTGCGAGGAGTGCCATTCCAATGGTTTATGCACCTCTTGCCAGAGTGGCTGACTGTTGGTGGATTGTTGTTGCTCGTATATTTTGTGGTGGACACCTATTATTATAAGAAGGAGCATGCTTCTGCGCTTGAGGCAGATGCACGTGAAATTGTACCTTTGCGCCTGTCTGGAAAGTTTAATTTTGTATACCTAGGTGGCGTAGTGCTCTCTGTCGCTTTTCTTAATGCTAGTTATATTCCTGCGATGGGGGCCGAGGATGCTTCCATTGGTATGATGTATTTGCGTGAGATCGTTCTGGCCGTACTGACTTTGCTTAGTCTATTTACTACGAGCAAAGAGGTGCGATACACCAAGAATAAGTTCTCTTGGATGCCAATCACAGAGGTGGCAATCCTCTTCCTTGGTATCTTTGTCACGATGACCCCAGTCATGGCATATCTGCGTGCGCATGCGGCCATGTTGGGCCTCACCGAACCATGGCATTTCTATTATGCTACCGGTGCTTTGTCCAGTTTCTTGGATAATACACCTACTGCCGTGGCTTTCCATAGCGTAGCCTTAGGACTACCTGTAGAACAATTGCAAGCCTTGGGTGGCGAGATGATTTCTGGCGTACCTGTCGTGTTGTTGCAAGCGATATCCCTAGGATCTGTCATGTTTGGAGCGATTACATATATTGGTAACGGACCTAACTTCATGGTCAAAGCCATTGCTGAACGAAGAGGAGTGAAGATGCCATCATTCTTCGGATATATGCTCAAGTTCTCATTACTGGTGTTGTTGCCAATATATATATTAGTACAACTCATATTTTTATAACTAGGCGATGAGTTATGAAATCTCCTGAACTCCTGAAAAATCGCTTGCGAATAATCGTTTGAGGCGTTAGCCGAGATAAGTAATAATCGTTCGAGCCAAAGGCGAGATAAGCAATAATCGTTCGAGCCAAAGGCGAGATAAGAACTTCTAAACTACTAAACAACAATAAACAATGAATCTTTTCGATCAAATTAGTGAAGACATCAAGCAAGCAATGCTTGCCAAAGACAAAGTGGCGCTAGATGCGTTGCGTGGTATTAAGAAAGAGTTTCTTGAGGCAAAAACAGCCAAGGGGGCTGATGGTGAACTCAGCGACGAACGTGCGATCCAGATTCTGCAAAAGATGGTGAAGCAACGCAAAGAAGCTGCTGAGATGTTCCGTGCGGCTAACCGTCCAGAGTTAGCTGACGACGAGATGGCGCAATGTGCCGTCATCGAGCGCTACCTGCCTGCTATGATGTCTGAGGATGAACTGAAAGTTGTATTAGCGGACATCATTGCACAAGTAGGTGCTACCGGCCCACAAGATATGGGCAAAGTGATGGGAGTAGCTACCAAGCAACTCGCTGGAAAAGCCGAAGGCAAGACGATTAATATGGTTGTACGCCAATTACTTAGCAAATAATCGTGTACAAGGTCTTTTTTAAAGCTGTCTTTGCGGGCATTTGCATAGGAATTGCCGGATGGGGATTCCTGGTCGATAAGACCCTGGGAATGTTCCTCTTTATCTTTGGACTGGCCACGGTGGTTTCATATGAGGCGAAACTCTATACTGGGGTCTCCGGTTTTTGCCAGAATTGGAGTGATATCAAGCACCTCTTGGCCATTATCTTGCCAGGAAATATCCTTGGCTGCTTATTGATAGCTCTCATGACGTTGTTTACCAAACTGCCCGTACACGAAGCGGCTTGCGGGGTGCTAGACTCTCGCTTGGCTACTGGACCACTCGCGTGTGGGGTATTAGGTATAGGATGCGGAATCTTGATGACGAGTGCAGTGGCTTTTGCCAAGAAGGGTAAAGACTTCGGACATTGGGTGCCCCTGCTTTTTGCAGTTCCTCTCTTCATACATTGTGGATTCCCTCACTGTATTGCGGATGCGTTTTACTATCTAACTGCTGCGGACTATATCCTCGAGCAACCACAAGTCTTGTGGTGCTATCTATTGACGGTCATCGGTAACTTTATCGGTTGCAATATACCTAGGATGGCATTGCTGGGAGAGGGAGATAGCACTACCAAGTAATCTGCTTGGTAACTATGGTCTAGGTATACGTAGCAGAGATACTCATTTGAAATTCCTAGATTTTTCTCCATCAGGTTTATAAATACAAAATAAGCACGCTTTGTAGCGTGCTTATTTGTTTATGCTAGATGATCTAATTACTTATCATCGTGCGCATGCAATTGTTGAACATAGATGGCGTGCATCATTCTCTCGCGCTTAATCTCTGATGGCTTTGTGAATTGTTGACGACGACGAAGCTCTTTCACAACACCGGTCTTGTCGAATTTGCGTTTGAATTTCTTAATCGCGCGCTCGATGTTCTCACCTTCTTTTACTGGAACTATGATCATTGCATACACCTCCTTTTCTTGTGACTCTCCAGGCATTTAGCCCGCTCTGAGTTGTAGCGGTTGTTTAAGTCTTCCGCATGACCTTTTTATGGGTTAATAAATTTTGTCTTTTTAAAAAGACCACTCAACGTCTTGTCAAGCGGTCTTTGGTACCCAGAGCCGGGGTCGAACCGGCACGGATTGCTCCACTGGTGTTTGAGACCAGCGCGTCTACCGATTCCGCCATCTGGGCCATCTGATCTCGTTAATTCCGAAATCGACTGCAAAATTACTGCTTTTTTTTGATATGACCAAATATTTTGTGAAAAAAGTGAAAAAATATTTATAATAGTGTTGTTTTTTATGAAAAATACCTCATGTATTATACAATCGTACGCGTACGCGCGAGAAAATTTGTCAGTTTGAAAGAATTATATTAATTTTGCAGCGATTTTTAGTTTGTATAACAATAATTTTATTGTATTAGTCTAAGAAAAAGAAATTTATGAAGAAATTTTTACAACTATTTGTACTGTCTATTTTGAGTCTAGTAGCAGTAAGCGTGAGTGCTCAAACTTATAATGACGGTGTGTGGTATTCATTTTACAAAGACCTTTTTGATATCTATACGATAGGAGAAAAGAGTTTTGATGTCTTCGCTCCCACTCAAGATTCGCTTCGTTTTAGCTATGAGTACGCAGGTGGTGTGACAGCTGTTAGTCCTTTTCAATCGCAGGAAACAGACGTGTATGAGTTTGCTGATGCTAGCAATATGACACATATTGGTGATGCAGATGGTATCAAACGTTATGATGTCTATACCAGCATGCCTGTGTCACGCAATATCAATAAGTTGCTCTTCAAACGCGATGTCGGTAATACCTATGGAGTAAATTACAAACGTGTTAATGTCCTAATGGCTAAACATATTTTGTTGGCAGAGGGAGAGTATGGTACTGAGTCTATGACGTATACTTTTGAGCCAACTCAAGTAGGAGAGGTTCTTTTGGCTAGTGTTGATTTGCGTTCCTTCCTCTCTGCGGGGGATATCACTATCTCTAGCGACAATCCTGCTTTCCGTGTAGGTAGTGTGGATAACACCGAGGCACTCGTTTGGGCGGTAGGAGCAAACGCTTGCGCTTCTCAAAATGGTACAGACGGTGCTCTCGCTGGAGGAGAAACCTTAGGTGATATTGATCAATATCGTGTGGCAATTTATTTCTGCCCGGACTATGTGAAGGACTACCAAGGTACGATTACTTTGACCGATGGCGCTTCTACGGTTACTATCGCTGTCACGGGAACTGGTTATGTCGAACAAAAGTTTGCCCAAGAGATCATCTGGGAGCAAGATTTGGCGATGCTCAATGTGTTTGACACTATCCTCTTGAACGCTGAAGCTAAGAATGAGGTTACTTTTGCACTGTCTGATACCACGATTGCTAGTCTTGAGGGCAATCGCTTGGTACTTCATAACGCAGGTGAACTTGAGGTATATGCATATGCTGCGGAGGACCTGCTCTATTTGGCGGATACGCTAATCAAGACGGTGACAGTCAACCCTTTATCGCAGGAGATTGTTTGGACTTTGGACACCTTGGTGATGACGGTTGGCGATAGTCTAGTCTTGAATGCCGTGGCAACGAGCGGTTTGGATGTTACTTATCTCACCAATGTCGACTCTGTTGTGCTGATTGATGACGCTTTGTTGCTTGCTTTGAATCCTGGTGAGGTGGTGCTTACTGCTTTGCAAGAGGGTAATAACAACTATTTGGCTGCACAGATGGAATATACGATTACAGTTGTAGCTGCTCAAGACGATGATGAGGAGGAGGATGACGAAGAAGGGGATGATGTTACTACTGATTTGGAGGATATGCTTGATAGTCAAGTCAAAGTAAGTAAGATCATCCGCGATGGTAAGATGTATATTATCCGTGACAACCAAGTGTATGATATATTAGGTACTAGATTGTAATAGATAGTTTATAAGATTAAGCAGCACAGAACATTGGTTTTGTGCTGCTTCTTTGTATGGGGGAAGTTTTGCTACCTTGACTTGCCAATTTTATTTTAGGAGGTGTCAAATTTTATGAAAAACATATCACACCTTTATATATGCGCGTATACGCGCATGAGAATTTGCATATTCCGTAGAAATATATTAATTTTGCACCGATTTTTGGCTTAAACAAAAGCATTTGTATAGTACTATTCTTAATAAATGATACTTTTTGCTTAATAACTTTAAGCCCTAAATCAGGAATTGTACTTTGTAATCCTTGGTTTTGTCCATGATTTGCCCTTTGGTTGCCACCTATCTCCATCGGAATCTCATCGGAACCTGATCGGAACTTCATCGGAACCTCATCGGAACTTTGCCGAATGATTACCGAAGGATAAGAGGTAGACAAGTATAGCAAAAGTATACCAAAGGTATACAAAAAACAAAAGAGATATTAATTATTAACTATTAAATATTAATTATAAAGGTGAAACAATTTTTACGACATATATTTCTCCTCCTTGCCCTCTTCATGGCAACTACTAATGTATGGGCACAAAAACCTGAATACTATGTTGTGGATGGTGTTGGTACTTGGTATTCGTTGTATACAACTGAAGAATATAATAAATCTACGAATAGTGGTGGTGATATTAAAACTTTGTCGAACATTTTTACCCCCTCTATTGGTGCACTCTCTTTTGAGACAAAAATGACGGGTGTTGTAAATCCTGATTCCTATCAATTGGAAGTTGCAGGTCAAACAATAGATGTGCCTAAAGGTCAAAAGTCTTATCTTGGTCGGTCTGCCACTATTGGTACTAATGTGAATTCAGTTACATTTAAGTATGTTTATAAATTCTATAATGCAACACGTACCGTTTATATTAAAAATGTTAAACTCCCTCTCGCTCCACACATCCTTTTTGCAGAAGGAACATACGGAACGACATCTACATCAATCTCTTTTGATCCTGTAGCAATCGATGGTACTTCCAATGCACAAGAGGTCAAGTTACGTTCTTTCTTAACTACAGGTAATATTACTATTAAAAGTAACAATAATGCTTTCCGCATAAAAACCTCAACCAACACCAATGGCGATGTATATGCCGTAGGCGCAAATGCGTGTGCAGTTAGTGCAGCCAGTGGCGGTTCAGACAATGCTGGCGGTAACCATTTGGGTAATATTGAAAATTATACCGTCACGATCTACTTCTGTCCATCCGAAGCAAAAGATTATACTGGCACAATCACCCTAACCGACGGAACATCTACTGCTACAATCTCTGTCTCTGGTAAAGGTCTAAAGAAAAATCAATCGATTGTTTGGTCTGAAAAATTTGCCGCAGACAAACCATCCATCCCTGTAGGCAAAGAAGTTTCCGATGCTGCTACTGCAACCAGTGGACTGACTCCAATCATCTATTCTTCAAGCGACGAAAATATAATTGCCATCACCAACGATGATAAAAGTTTCAAAGCACTTGCACCAGGAACAGCCACTATCACAGCTTCGCAAACTGGTGACAGCAAATGGAATAGTACTAGCAGCTCAAAAACTATCACAGTAACTGAAAAGAAGATCCAATACATCAAATGGACGGACAACCTCACTCGCTTCAAAACGGGCGATGCACCATTTACCATGACTGCTACTGCTCATATCCTTGTCAATGTAGAGACAGAGGAAACACAAGAAGTACCTGAGCGAACTGCACTTATCAAATATACTAGCGCTAATTCCAATATAGTATCAGTCAATGGTAAAGTGCTGACGACTGTAGGTGCAGGTGAAACATATGTGACAGCTACTTTGGAGGGCGACGACACCTACGAAAAAGCAGAGATTACGATGCCCGTTCGTGTTAGAAATGTAACCGATGGTTGTGAAAGATTTGTCTTAGACGCTCCTGATGAAGGCCAATATAGTGCAGATACGTGGGGAGAATATGAAGTGGAAGAAGAGATTAGCGGACCTGCTGGCAAACTAACGTTCGAAGCAAAAAAGCAATATGTTTGGGGTGTAGGTGGTATTCAAAATGTAAGAGTCCAACAATATGTAAATGGAGGTTGGAGTACAATCGAAGAAATTGACCCTGGAAAAAACTATACATCATACGGACCATATGATTTAGATCGAAATGCAAAGAAAATTCGTTTCTGCACTCAAAATGGTTCTTATAATCGCTATTTCAAGAATGTCCTCGTGACACAAGCTACATACGTAGAGCCATTTGTTAATGGTCAACAGTTGGCAATAAATGAAGTGTTTGTTCTTCCTGAAACTGCTGTGGGAGTTCCATCGGAAAATACTTTCGAGCTCAATTGGAGTACTTGTGATGATGAGGGAATTTTTCTCGAAGTGGACGACCCTACCAAGTTCAAGGTACAACCTACCTTCATACCTGCTCCGTCGGCTTATTATGGCAAAACTCCTATCACAGTTACTTGTATTGATCCGACAGTTGCTAACACCGATGTGATAGGTAATATTATCATTACATACGACGGTAACAAGACGTATACCCAACCAGTCAAATGTCATGTGAAGGATAAATTAGAGACGTGGTTGGAGTATCATGGCAAAGACACTTATTCCGAAGCAGATGGTTTAGTGGCTAATCCTTTTACCCTACATGATAACGACGGAGTAGTTGTTGGTGCTAAAATCGAGTTGACTTCTTCTACTCCTGGAATTCTTTCAATCGTAGAAGTAGATGGCGAGGATTGTTTGCAAGCTCATTGTGGTGGCTCTGTAGTTATAACTGCTCACTTTGAAGGATCTAACAAACATAAAGAATGCTCGAAAAGTGTCACGATTAACGTTCCTTACTGCCAAAGAGAAATCGTTTGGGAAAGTTCCTATCTGAATTTCGCAACGGATGAAAACGGCTACATCGAAGAAAAACGAGTATTGGATGCTACTATTAATCCCGAAAGTGAAATAACCTACCAACTACATACAGTTACTTCTACTCCTTTTGCGGAGATTGTTGAGGAAAATGGCCAACATTTCGTGCGTGTCTTCGGAGAAGGACATGGATATATTGTTGCTACTGCAAAAGAATGTTCGTATGAAGAGCGAATGTATGATGCTACCTACAAGATTAAAGAAATACGTGTGAGTGGCGCTGGAGCATGCGACCCTAACTCATTGTTAATATGGGGTGATGGTCGTGATGAACCATTTGTATATCAGTTCTCTACCAATAGTAGCGAGCAAACTAGAATATACAATCTTAAAGGATTACCTGCTGAAAAAATGACTTTTGGTGCGCATGCCGCAACAGCTTCACTAAACAACATACTTGTTATATCTTTTAGCACAGAGTCAGAAGGAGATAATTGGATTGGAGAATACGAGCAAACCGTGGTTTCGGGTAGTAGTTACAATTGGAACTATTCTTGTCCAGTTCCCGAAGGAGCAAAGAGAGTGCGTTTCCAATCTGAAGCTTCACTAACAATCTACTTCAATGGTGTCACTATTCCTCAGCAAACCTATATCCGTCCTTCTGTAGAATCTATTGAGATAAGTGATGCAATAGTCAATGTGCCTTTTGAGCGTACATTTTCAGTGGACTACTCCAATGTGCGTTTGTTGCAGTGGAAAGTAAGCGATAATTATGATTTGGGACTCAAAGTCGTTGCTAATCAAGAGGTGAATAACGATTGTGATTTGTATGGTACATACACCTTCACCCTTACAGGCGAAAGCCCATATCCACAAACAAACGTTACAGAGACCATCACTTTCTACACCAGCGCAGGGGATGTTGTCAATATCCCAGTTACCATCACAGCAACTCTGTCTGAACCATTCTATTTCAACGTAACAGAAGATGGTGATTGGAAAACCCCTACAAACTGGACATACTTAGACAAAACAGATCACGGCATGCTTCCTGATAAACAATTCCCTATTGTTATCTCCAAAAACATGACTGTAAATAATGGAGAACTAGTAGCGTATGGCGTAACCATCGAAGAGGGTGGTAGTGTCAATATCCAACCAAAAGGTGGATTGACCCTTCATGCTGGCGGTTTTACAGAAGGAGTTACGAAAGATAACTTCACAATTGTCAATAATCAAGATGGTGCTGGCTATGTGCGTGTTTCTCCTTACTTTACTAGAAAGGTTGAAGGAACTATGCCTAACATCACTGTTCAATACACCACTCGTGCCAAGGCTGGTGGAGCAAAAGATCAAGTTTGGCAGTATGTAGGAGCACCTGGTCGCAATATGCAAATGTCCAACAATGGCGTCGTAGTGTATCATTGGAGCGAAACAGGTGGTTGGCTCTATTCTGACACACAGATGACTCCTTTTGCTGGATATGCCCTCACTCGAACGGCTGCTGGTAGTGAGACATACAATATATCTGCACAACCTATCAATCGCGATCATACGATTGACTTGACATATACTGCTAATGGTATGAGAGGTGGTAACTTGTTCGTCAATAGCTACTTGGCACCTATTGATGTCACGAAGTTTGATGAAACCAACGATTTTGAAGGTGATATAGAAAAGACCTTCTATCTCTTCAATTCAGGTTCATGGCAACAATGGCAAGACCAAGGCGGTAGCAATAATACAATGAAGGAAAACGGCAGTTCTCCAGGACAATATTATGCCATTGCACCATTCAGTGCTGAATTTACAGCAAGTGAAGAACAAAAGGTTATTCCCCCTATGCAAGGTGTGTATGTGGTAGCTAGTGGAAACGCTAAAATACATCTAAAGTACAACAAGCATGTCTTTAAGAGTACTTCCTCTGATAAGAATCGCCCTATGCGTGCACCACAAGAAAATGAAAACTTTATGCGTGTGCGCTTGCAAGTAAATAGCCAAAATAGTGGCGCGGACCGTATGTATATCATCCAACACGAGAATACAACGCGCGGCTACGACAATGGATATGATGCCAAAAACATCCTAGCACAGGGACAAGCCAATATCTACACCAACGAACCAGATGGACAAATGGAAATCTCTGTGGCTGACCAAATAGATAGCACTTTCATAGGTTTTGCTGCTGGCGAGGATAGCCAATATACACTCACTTTCACCTCGCTCGTAGGACAAGATATGTATCTCCACGATTTAGATGCCGACTCACTCTTCTTGCTCACGGAGGAAGGACAATACACTTTCTCCGCACGTCCTAATACAGTCAGTGATATGCGATTCCAATTGCTCTTGCATCCTGACTTGCCAGAGGATGAAAATGGCAATGGCGTGACAACGGATGTGGACAACATTCTGTCATCCGCTCAACTATGGGTAAACGAGAAACGTGTATATATCGCTTCGGCACCGCAAAATTGCACTTTGTCTGTTTTTTCGATTAGTGGTATGCCCGTTACATCTCCACTCACCATACACCATGCGCCATGCACAATTGATTTGTCACATTTGCCAACGGGTGTATACGTGCTACGCTTGAATGACCAAGCACTTAAGTTTGTTTGTAAATAAGGTATAATTTAGGTATAAAATTTGAAACGTCTGTTTGTTATAATACTTATCCTATGTACATGGGTGACATATCCTATGCTACATGCACAGGTATTTACCACATCCTCGGCATCTTACCGCTCTGTCTCTAGTGGCGGAATGGCTGTGCCACCTGCACCTTCTGTTTTCCGCAGCACTAGTAGTTATGCGGGTCGTGGATATACCCAGCGCACAACACCTTCTATTTCCTATTCTACTGCACCTATGCGTGTGGCCAATGGTACAATTGGTACGGTGGCATCTCAGTTGAATGGCGGACTACTCACGGATACCCCTTCTTCATCTGGCACTTCGTCTACTCAGCAGGGTGGGGGAGCTGTGATTCCTGGTGTACCATATTTTCAACCTATCGGAGAAGGATGGGATGTCGCATTGCTCTTGGCGATAATGTGCGTGATATATGCGCTCTATTTGACATATAAAAATAGAAAAGAAGAATGCTAGGACTCATCCTAGCATTCTTCTTTCTTCTCTATAGTTGGCATAAACTAGCAAACGGACATGTTTTGCAACTTTGAGTATCCTTAGCCGGATGGAACGAATATTCCGGATTAAGAATCTCTTCGATCAGTCTTACCAATGCCTCTCGGAATTCATCCTTCAGGTCTGCATAATCCTTATCCCCATTCTTGTCATGGATAGAGGTCTGGGCGTGGATATCATGCAATTTGCGAGCAGAGAATAAATGAGCCGATAATTTCGAACTTTCTGGAATGTGGCGTTGCCACCTACTATCATTCTCCACCATCATACAGTACAACAAGGTTTGTAATATATACTTGTTTCCGTAATCTCGTACTACAAACTCGCTAGGATCGGCCGTCTTATTCAGGCCAAACACTTTGTTCATCCCCTCATAGAGGAGCTTGGTAGAGCCTGATTTATAGTCAATGATACGCATCTCCCCATCCAAGATATCTACGCGGTCAATCTTGCCATAGCACTTCACCTCCCTGCCATCGCTCAAGGTCAATGAACTGTAGGCTTTACCTTCAGTCGATACCAAATAGAAGGATGGATGATTATAGTCATATGTCAGCAGATTCTGCACACAATGACGAATGGTCTTCTCGCCTAGGACATCACCGTTTAGACCTTTCACTTCCTCTAGTTCATACCAATACGCATCCTCTGTAATGTCATTCATCAGCTTTTCTATATCACTCTTCTGGACTTGTTGACCGATAAATGGTTTGTACAGTTTCTCCATAATCGCGTGAAGTACATTACCTAGTGTGAGGTCCGAAATCAGGAGAGTCTCATCTGGTTCCGGTTCCTTGATTCCGCGAAGGTGCTTGTAGTAAAATTTCTTTTGACAACTCAAGTAGTCGGTCAATGCCGTCGCAGAGAAAGTAGAACCTTGTAGGTATTTACTGAGTAGAGTGAGCGTTGCTTCATCTTTGGCTATGTCGTTCGAGTCCTTCTTGGCTATCTGTAGTGAATCAATAATGGTGGTCTGTTGGATAGGAATATGATACTGCCATGTTAATTGGTAATAGTAACGCGACAATTCGCCAGAACGCATCTCGTAGGCTTGCGTGTTGGCTATCAACCATACATTCTTGGCGTACGACAACATCCGGTAGAAATTGTATGCAAAAATAGCGTCTTTGCGTTCTAGGGTGGGCAAATCAAAACCATGTCGCAATGTGTATGGAATATAGCTATTGTCGGATCCCTGACCAGGATATAGCTCGTCATTGAAGTTTGCAATGATAATATTGTCAAAATCCAAAGCACGTGTCTCCAATACACCCATGATTTGCAATCCTTTCAGAGGTTCACCTACGAATGGAATAGTCATATCCATCGCCTGCATCTTCAGTATCTGCTTTACCGATTCTGCGGTGAACGGGATATTCGGATACTTGATGATGCTTTGCTCTATGCGATCTATGAGTTTGAGCAATTGGTAGGTACTCTCTGTGTTATGCGCATGAGTCTCTGTTTTAATGAGACTGCGCATCTCACGCATAAAAACTTCAGCATCTTCGTTTTCTCCTATATAGCGTTCGGGGTAGGCAATTATCTTGTGTGACGCGGTCGCTCGTAGTGGATAACCCATGGTCACATTGATCGTTTGGATATCTTCGGGGATGCAGTGCAAGAGAGGTATCAGCAGGTTTTCGTCAGGCAACACTACTGCTGTACGGGTCCAGTCTTCTGGCTCACCAATCTCTTTGAGTATACGATGGATCTGGTGAACTTGGGCTGTATCTGTCGTTACTGTTGTCAGCGATATCCGCGTATCATCTTCTCCCTCTGTTTCTGGTATCACATAGCGTGATGGAAACATTCTGAGATTCTTGTTTTTAAATAGGGACGCCCCATTCTGATCATCGCTCAGGAAACGACCTCCGTAGTCAAAGTAGAAATCTGCACATCCTTTATCGCGCAACATAATCATCAGTTGACGCTCAGATTCGGTCAACGCATTAAAACCGATAAACACATAATGCTTCGCAAAACGTTCTTCTGGTATGTCATCCCAGTGCCTGATGACTTCACGATGCAGCATACCTTCGTAGGCTAGTTGATCACTTAGCAGATTCTCGCGTAGTCCTTCGTAGAGTGGATAGAGCATATGCCAAGTGTCTAGAAACGATTCGTGCATAGATAGTGACTTGTTGTGCTTGAGTTGTTCTTCTCTAGACTTGGCAAACTGTAGCCAGAAACTCTCTATCGCTTTGCGTTGATTGTCGCTTAGGGAGGCATAATGTGCGTCGAGGTCGTGTATATCTTCTATTGCCGTATATAGGGCCTTTACATTACTCACTAGGTGATTATCTACCTCTGAGAAATCAGCCAGCATCATCTTGCCCCAATAGAGGAAATCTTCTAGGGGCTCGGCTTTTTGTGGCAGTTGCTGGTAGATGGTATATAGTCTTAGCAATAGCGTCAGTTGGTCTGCCACGCGCAAGTCGGATAAGGACGCAAAACACTCGTTGATAGTCAGAATCTTAGGAGAGAGTATGGGCTGCTCCATAGACTGACCTAGGTATTTTCGGAAGAATAGTCCTGCACGGCGATTGGGAAATACAAATGTGTATTCCGATACTTGTTTGCCTACTTCTTGGGCAAATACTTTGGCTAAACGGTTAAGATATGAGCGCATATACCAAAAAGAAATTAGATAAGGGGATATGGGAGCGGCTGTGAATTATTGTTCCTTTATTCGTAGCAAACGCTTTACCCATCGTTTTATACGTGTAAGTAAGGACCATGTGGTGCTGGCAGGAGGAATCTCCGTCAGCAGTGTATCCATATCAGGACCACCCGTCAACTGCTCTGGGTAAACAACCATCGAACTGAAAGCCGTGAAGTGCTCCGCAAGCATGGTGGGAATCTCTTCAAATAAGGGGTGATAACTAGCCGTGGATTTACGAGAAGATAGCAGAATCAACATGTCGTTCTCTACGATTGTTTGGGAGATAATGTGAATATCTTCCCAACCATCCATCATACGGAATGAGGCAAGTAAGTATTTACCCGGACGGCGACACATAATCTGTAGGGCGGCTAATGTATCTGGATGGGCATAAAACACTACTTTAGCACCTAACTCTCCTGCCAAGCGACGTACTAGACCAAAGCAGGTGATAAAGTCGCGCTCTTTCTCTGCGTAGCGAGGCACGGCAACTACCAAACGGTTGATGGTGTTGATAGGCTGATGCTCATGGTAGACAATCACGGACTTACTAGTGTGTTCCACAATATTCGATACATCCTGCCAGTCTGCAGATTGTTTGATCTCTATATTGTCCAGCGAAGCCATCTCTCCTATCTCACGCAGGGTAGGGCGTAAGTCTTTACCTACCGAGGTAAGCAACCAATAGTCATCTTCGTGATCGGCTACTAGTTGAGTACTTTCTTGCAACGCCAATTCTTTGGCGGCATGCTCGGATATGAAACTTGCAGTGGTACATAGCACTAAGATCATCAAGACCGATGCATTCAGCACTTCTGCGGATAAAATACCCATTTGGTAGGCTATCGTTACAATGGCCAATGTGCCTGCTGCTGTTGCATGAGAAAGACCAAAAATCAGTTGACGCTCGTGCTTAGAGAAATGAAATACACCCTGAGCCACCCAGGCAGAGAGACTCTTACCTATCAGCTTGGTGGAAATCATCACTACGGCTACTATTATCGTGGTCCAACTGCTCCAAAAGGCGTGGATGTCTATCATCAGACCAACGCTAATCAAAAACAGAGGAACAAACACACTATTCCCCATAAAAGTGATGCGACTCATCAACGAAGAACGATTGGGTAATAACCGATTCAACGATACCCCACAGATAAATGCACCCAAAATACCTTCTAAACCAGCTAAGTCAGCCAGCAATGCACTACCTACTAGCATCAACATCACTACCAAAAACTCAGATATCGGATCACGATATCGCTTGAAGAACATACGTGTAAAACGGGGGAAAATCCATAGTACACTCAGCAGAAATGCTACTAGCAGAGCTATCTGTATTCCATAATCCGATACGCTGCGTGCGGGAGAGTTCCAACCCTCTACTACAGCTAATACTATGAGAGATAGCGTAATAGCCCACATAGTGGCACCTACCGTGATATTGACTGCTACATTCTTTTGTACACCATAACGACTAACAATTGGGTAGGTCATCAATGTATGGCTACCATACATCGCACCCAACAGCAAACAGGACATCCATTCGAACTGTAGAATGTAGCGACTAGTGATCACACCCAACACAAAAGGGAGAAAGAAGGTACACAATCCAAAAAATAATGAGCGATACTTGTATTGCTTGAAATCATTGATATCAATCTCGCTACCCGATTGAAACATGATATAGAGCATGCCTAACGAGCCTAGAATCTTGATAGTGGGACTCTCGCCTACGAGGTTCAGTACAGAAGGACCTATAATAATTCCGGCTATAATAAAACCCACAATACTTGGCACGTGTATCTTACGACACACGAGTGGTACGAACCATATGATGCCAATCACCAATGTTAATATCAATAATGTATTCATCTTCTCTAACCTTTAACCTCTAAACCCTACACCGTAGCTCGCTAGCGAGCGTCCTCTAAACCCTAAACATACCTACCCGTCAAACTCCTAGGATTATTGCGTATCTCCTCCACCGTGCCTGTGGCCACTACTGTTCCTCCATCTCGTCCCCCGTCTGGACCCATGTCGATGAGATGATCGCAAGAGCGAATGACATCGGGGTTATGCTCTATAATAATCACTGTATTACCCTTATCCACCAGTTGTCTGAGTACTCCCATCAATACACGCACATCCTCAAAGTGAAGACCCGTAGTTGGCTCGTCTAAAATATACAAAGTCTTACCAGTACTAGGGCGAGCCAATTCTGTCGCTAGTTTTACGCGTTGGCTCTCACCCCCAGAAAGTGTAGTGGAGGATTGCCCAAGTTTGATATAACCCAAACCTACATCCTGCAAAGTCTTGATTTTCTTCAAGATATTAGGTTGACTTTCAAAGAACTCTACCGCCTGGTTGATAGTCATATCTAGTACATCAGCAATGGATTTACCCTTGAAACGCGCCTCCAATGTCTCGCGATTATAGCGTTGTCCACCACACACTTCGCATGGAACATAGACACTTGGCAAAAAGTTCATCTGAATGGTTTTATAACCATTGCCGCTACACTCCTCACAGCGACCACCACTATTGTTAAAGGAGAATCGTCCTGCTTTCCACGAACGAATCTTACTCTCGGGCAATTGTGCAAAGAGGTTGCGGATATCTGTGAACACACCAGTATAGGTGGCAGGATTGCTGCGGGGGGTACGACCAATAGGCGATTGGTCCACACCAATTACTTTGTCGATATGCTCAATACCTTCTATGCTATCATATGCCAAAGGCTCTTGCAAACTGCGATAGAAGTGCTGGCTCAAAATAGGGTAGAGTGTTTGGTTGATAAGGGTCGATTTACCACTACCACTCACACCCGTCACCGCTATCATCTTACCAAGCGGGAAAGTCACATCTACACCTTTGAGGTTATTCCCCCTGCAACCGCGTAACGTAATCTCACCTTTAGACTGTAGGCACTCTGTGCCGTCCTGTAGCGCAGCGTCCTCTAAACTAGCTACGCTAAGCGTAGCACTCAGTTCTCCTCTCAGATACTTCGCCGTCAGCGTATCAGCCTTCAGCAGTTCTGCTGGCGTACCTTCAAACACGATATGTCCACCTAAACGACCCGCCTTAGGACCTATATCAATAATATAATCCGCCTGACGCATCATATCCTCATCGTGCTCTACCACGATCACCGAGTTGCCCATATCACGTAGTTGCTTCAACGAGTCTATCAAACGCTGATTATCACGTTGGTGCAAACCAATACTTGGTTCGTCCAATATATATAGCACATTTACCAATTTACTACCTACCTGTGTCGCCAAACGAATACGCTGATTCTCTCCGCCCGAGAGACTATCAGAGGAGCGCGACAGCGATAAGTAGGATAGTCCCACACTGAGCATAAAGCCCAAGCGGGAGATAATTTCTTTGATGATAGGCTCGGCTATGGCGCGCTGCTTGTTGCTTAACTTAGCAGGCACATTCATCAGCCATGCCCTGAGATCAGTAATATCCATTGCTGATAACTCAGCGATATTCTTATCGGCTATGCGGAAACTCAAGGCTTCACGACTAAGGCGCTGACCTTTACACGTTGGACACTCGCACCATGTTTCTTCTTTCTCCTCCTTCTCATCTTCTGGTTGTTGCACATACTCCAACATGCGTGTGTACCAATTCTCATCATCACGGATAATATTGTCTAATTCTCCGTCATTAACCGTTTCGCCGATAGTAACCGATTTCACTCGGCCAAGTCCCCTACATGTAGGGCACCAACCTTGTGGCGAGTTGAACGAGAACGTATGTGGCGCAGGTTCAGCATAACTCATACCCGTCGTTGGACACATCAGATGGCGAGAGAAATAGCGGACTCCTGTTGAAAGAGTTTCAGAGTTTAAGAGTTTCACGCCCAGTGGGCTTGTTTCAGCATTGGAACTTTGGAACTTTGAAACCTTGGAACTTTCCATCGGGAAAATCGCCATCACTCCGTCTCCCATGCGCATAGCTTGATCCACGGATGCACGTAAGCGTTTGAGATCCTCTTCTGAACTCCTGAACTCCTGAACTCCTGAACTGCTCAACTTTAACCTATCGACCACGACTTCAATCGTGTGATTCTTATAGCGGTCAAGCTTCATGCCTGAGTATATCTCCTGCACCTCGCCATCTACACGAACATGCAAGAAACCTTTGCGGCGGATCGTCTCAAAGAGCTCCTTGTAGTGACCTTTACGATTATTGACCATCGGAGCGAGAACGAGCACTTTTTGACCCGCATATTCTTTGATTATCAAGTCAATAATTTGGTCATCGGTATATTGCACCATCTTCTCGCCAGACGCATATGAGTAGGCATCTGCTGCGCGAGCAAAGAGCAATCGCAGAAAGTCATACACTTCTGTGACGGTACCAACGGTACTACGAGGATTACGAGATGTTGTCTTCTGGTCGATGCTGATGACAGGCGAGAGACCTGTTATCTTATCCACATCTGGACGCTGCATGGTGCCAATGTATCCACGTGCATATGAAGAGAAAGTCTCCATATAGCGGCGTTGCCCTTCGGCAAAGATAGTGTCAAAGGCAAGGGATGATTTGCCACTACCCGACAGACCCGTGATAACCACAAGTTTATCTCGTGGTATACGCACATCTACATTCTTTAAATTATGCACGCGTGCGCCTGTGATGAGTATGTCATTACTTTTGTTTGCCATGTATTAATCGCCTTGCGGATACCTTTGCGCTGCAAAGGTACAAAAAAAAATGTATATGTGCAAGAAAAA
>JAZKYJ010000037.1:0-38585 GCA_045612045.1 Paludibacteraceae bacterium
CAGCAAGTGCCAAAAGGTGTGCGAGTTTGATGCGATTGTGATCGAGAACAACTTGGCATACATCGACTACAATAAGTGCCGTCTGTGCCGTAAGTGGGAGGACGCGTGCCCAACAGGAGCCATCCACGCAGTGAACTTCCCACCACGCAAACCAAAAGCAGAAGCGCCAGCGGCTGCACCAGCAGCACCAAAGGCTGCGCCTGTGGCTAAACCTGCGGTTGAGAAACCTGCAGCAGAAGCACCAGTAGCTAATGTGGAACCAAAACAAGAGGAGGCAAAGGCATGAAATCGACATTCCGTATAGGTGGAGTACATCCACATGATAATAAGCAATATTCTGTTCATCAACCCATCACCGAGTGCGCTTTGCCAGCCAAAGCCATCATTCCGTTGGTACAACACATCGGTGCGCCTGCACAAGCAGTCGTAGAGAAAGGACAGAAAGTGAAAGTAGGCGAACTTATCGCTAAAGCAGGTGGCTTCGTGAGTGCGAACATTCACGCGCCTTTCAGCGGTACTATCACCAAGATTGACACTACCATCGATGCATGGGGCATGAAAATGCCAGCCATCTTCATGGATGTGGAGGGCGACGAGTGGATTGAGACTATCGACCGCAGCAATGATATCGTTCGCAAATTAGACTACGAACCCAAAGCTATCATCGATAAGGTGCAAGAGGCAGGTATCGTAGGTTTGGGAGGCGCATGTTTCCCAACCCACGTAAAACTCATGCCTCCTCCAGGCAAAACCGCTGAGGTGCTTATCGTGAACGGCGTAGAGTGCGAGCCATATCTCACTTGTGACCATCAATTGATGCTGGAGAAGGGCGAGGAAATCATTATCGGTATCCAACTGCTGATGCGTGCGCTCAATATCCAAAAAGCGATCATCGGTATCGAGGCGAACAAGCCAGACGCTATCAAGCATATGACTGCCCTTGCAAGCAAGGTGCTCGGCATTGAGGTGAAAGCATTGAAACTGAAGTACCCACAAGGTGGTGAGAAACAGCTCATCGACGCATGTATCCGTCGCCAAGTACCAAGTGGTGCACTGCCAATTGAGGTAGGCGCTGTGGTGGATAACGTGGCCACTATCTATGCCGTATATGAGGCCGTTCAAAAGAATAAACCACTCATCTCTCGCGTAATGACCGTGACGGGTAAGAGTCTTGCTAAGCCAGGCAACTATGATGTGCGTTTCGGTACACCATTGACCGAGGTTGTGGCGCTTGCAGGTGGCGTGCCTGAGGATACAGGTAAAGTCATTGGTGGTGGCCCTATGATGGGTCGCGCTATGAGCAATATCGATATGCCTAGCAACAAGCGCGTGAGCGGTCTGCTGTTCTTGCCAGAGGCAGAGAGTCTTCGCGAGGAGATTACTAACTGCGTACGCTGCGGTAAGTGTGTAGGCGCTTGTCCAATGGGTCTCGAACCATGGCTACTCAGCAAACAAGCATGGCACAGCATGTGGGACGAGATGGAGGATCACAACATCATGGACTGCATCGAGTGCGGTTGCTGCCAATTCACTTGCCCAAGTCACTTGCCATTGCTCGACTATGTACGCATGGGTAAAGCGAAAGTAGGTGGACTTATTCGTGCTCGTCAAGCAGCGAATAAGTAGTTGAAAGTTTAGTGTTTAAAGTTTAAAGGCTAGAATAAATGAAACAATTTATAGTATCTCCCGCACCACACTTCCATAGCGGTGATAGCGTGCGGAAAAATATGCTGTTGGTGATTATCGCCCTCCTGCCAGCTTACGCAGTCAGCGTATGGCAATTCGGTTGGGGTGCCCTCATCACCACCGCCATCAGCGTGGCAGCTTGCGTGCTGTTCGAGTGGCTGATTGCGAAATATATCTTGAAACAAAAATCTACTATCGGCGACCTCTCTGCTGTATTGACAGGTCTATTATTGGCATTCAACTTGCCAAGCAACTTGCCTTGGTGGATTGTTATTATCGGTGCCTTGGTGGCTATCGGCGTAGCGAAAATGAGCTTCGGCGGTTTGGGACAAAACATCTTCAACCCTGCTCTTGTGGGTCGTGTGTTCCTCCTGATCTCTTTCCCTGCTCAGATGACTACATGGCCAGTGCCACAAGGTTTTGCGACCTCTTATGTGGATGCAGCTACCGGTGCAACTCCTCTTGCAGCCATGAAACTGGCTCTCACGGGTAGCGACAGCATGATGAGCGCTGTGCCAGAGATGTGGGATATCCTCATCGGTAAGATGGGCGGTAGTCTTGGTGAGGTGAGCGCACTGCTCCTGCTCGCAGGTGGTATCTTCCTCATTGCTACTCGCGTTATCACATGGCATATCCCAGTAAGCATCATGGCTACTGTGGCACTCTTTGCTGCGGTAACTGGTTGGGCTGGTCTGTTGCCAGAGAGCGTTTGCACAGGCGAGTATGTGATGCTCAGCCTCTGCACCGGTGGTATGATGCTGGGTGCATGGTTCATGGCTACAGACTATGTGACCTCACCTATGAGCAACTGCGGTAAACTGATATTCGGTGTGGGTATTGGTGTGATTGTGATGGTGATTCGTACTTGGGGTGCTTACCCAGAAGGTATGTCATTCGCTATCCTTATCATGAATGCCTGCGCACCATTGTTGAACCTCATTCGTCCAAAACGCTTTGGCGAGAAAAAGAAAGCATAAGGAGGACAAGACTATGGCAAAATTACAAAGTTCATTTAAGAATATGTTGCTATCGCTGACGCTCATCGCGTTGGTAGCTGCGGCTGCTTTGGCTGGCGTATATATGTTGACCAAAGACCCTATCGCTGCGGCAATGACTGAGAAGCAACAAAGCGCTATCATGCAAGTGCTCCCTGAGGTAAAAGGCGACATCCGTATCGCTGAGGCAGAACAGAGCAATGGCGTGACCCTCTACAAAGCATATGTAGGCGAAGAGTGGATCGGTACTGCCGTAGAGGCAAGCACCGAGGGTAACCAAAACATGCCATTCGGTGGCACCTTCCGCTTGATGGTTGGTTTTAACAAAGTAGGCGATGTAGTTCGCTATGTGGTGTTGGAGCAAGCCGAGACCCCAGGTCTGGGTGCATTGATGAGCACATGGTTCTGCAATCCTGACAAGCCAAAATCAAACATCCTTGGCAAGAACCCTGCTACTACCAATTTCAGCGTAAGCAAAGACGGTGGCGATGTGGATGCTATCACCGCATCAACCATCACCTCGCGCGCGTTCCTTGAAGTGGTAGTGAAAGCATACAACGGTATTGCACAACAGCCTATGCCAATCGAGGCAATCAGCGGTGCGACACAGGTGGAAGCCCCTGCCGCAGAGGTAGTTGAAGGCGTTTGCCCTAACGGCAACGACCCTGCTACATGCCCAGGCTGCAGTGAGAAACATTGTCAAAAGAAAGGAGGCCAACAATGAAAAATAAAGCATTAAACACCGTATTGAACGGTATCTTGCGCGAGAACCCAGTATTCGCTCTCGTGTTGGGTATGTGTCCTACCTTAAAGACTACCACTTCTGCTATCAATGGTATGTCTATGGGACTCGCTACTACTTTCGTGCTTATCTGCTCAAATGTGGTGATTTCACTCTTGAAGAATTTGATCCCTGATAAAGTGCGTATCCCTGCGTTTATCGTGGTGATTGCTACTTTCGTGACCATGGTACAACTCTTGATGCAAGCTTTCTTGCCTGCTATCTATGAGGTACTTGGTTTGTTTATCCCACTGATTGTGGTGAACTGTATCGTACTCGGTCGTGCAGAGGCCTTTGCTGCTAAGAATACCGTTGGATTGTCTGCTTTGGACGGTCTGGGTATGGGTCTTGGTTTTACATTAGCATTGACTTTGATTGGTGCAGTGCGTGAGTTGCTCGGTACTGGTAGTTTGTTCGGCATGAACCTCTACAGTGAGACCTATGGTATGTTGATTTTCGTGCTTGCTCCTGGTGCGTTCATCGTATTGGGCTACTTGATGGCACTTGTACAAAAACTCATGAAGAAGTAAAACAGATCGGCGCAATGCGCCTGTAGATCGCCACTTTGTGGCTGTAGATGGAAGATCGGGCTAAAGCCCTGTAGAAACTACAGCGAGTGAAACGAGCGATCTACAGAGAGCAGAGCGAACGATCTACAGTGAAACGAACTAAAATAAAAGAATTATGGTATATTTTCTGATATTTATCTCTGCGATATTCGTGAATAATATCGTATTGAGCCAGTTCTTGGGTATCTGTCCATTCTTGGGCGTAAGTAAGAAAATCAATACTGCGTTGGGTATGGGTGCTGCCGTATTATTTGTCATGACATTGGCAACATTAGTGACCTACCTCTTGCAACAACTCTTGAACGCATGGGGCTTGGGCTTCTTGCAAACCATCCTGTTTATCTTGGTGATTGCTGCCCTCGTGCAAATGATTGAGATTATCCTCAAGAAGATCTCTCCATCGTTGTACCAAGCATTGGGTGTGTTCTTGCCCTTGATTACCACCAACTGCTGTTTGCTCGGTGTGGCTATCATGGTAGCCAGTGGCACATATAAGTTGCCTATGGGCGCAGAGCCTGGCTTATTGACCGGTATGCTCTTCGCTATCGCAACAGCTATCGGTTTTGCATTGGCATTGGTTTTGTTCGCAGGTATGCGCGAGCAATTGGCATTAGCTAAAGTGCCTAAGGCACTACAAGGAACTCCTATCGCTCTACTCACTGCCGGCCTCTTGGCTATGGCATTTATGGGCTTTAGTGGTGTAGTGTAAGGAATACGAAATATATAAAGAAAAAATACAGTTTTGCTCGGCAGAACTGTATTTTTTGTATATAGGATGGTGTATTACACAAAAAATTGATTGATATATTGCATATATCAAAAAAAAGTAGTAACTTTGTCGGCAAAATCCTTGAAGAACATATAAAAAAGTTTATGAAACGATTTATTTTATCTATTTTGGTTCTTGCGTTGGCATTAGGTGCAAGTGCAAAGAACTATTTAGTTAGTAGCGAAGCAACTACTGATAGTGCAAAGATTAGCTACAAGGGAGCAGAGTATGTGGTGGGAGTAGATGCCTTTGCTAATTTTGCTGCGTTACTCAATGCGAGCCCAGCAGCAAACTCCAATGTATATGTAGTTCCTGGCACCTACAGCGAAGCCATCACCATCAATGTGAATGGTTTGAAGTTCTATGGTAACAATGCCTACTGCGAGACCCGCTCCAAGAACCGCAACACAGCCGAGAGTATCATCACTGGTCGATGGACCATCGCTGCAAACAATATCGTGGTGAATGGTTTCACCTTGCAAGGCAATGGCCAGATGTACGAATGGAATGCTCGCAATGGCAAGGCTATCTCAGGATTTAAGTTTTTGTATAATATCGTCACTGGTTCCACTGTGGCTAAGAACTCTGAGTATGGTGTAATACAATTTGGTCATTATGCAGGTGCTAGCGAAATGCAAGACGCCCAATGGCAAAACCGTTATCAAAACTTTGAAGTAAAGCATAACGCCTTCAGTGGAAGTGCACAACATAAGGCTAACTTTGTAAGCATTAGTGGTGCGTTTGGAACAACCAGCATTGAGGACAACACTTTTACCGATGGTGGTACCAGTATCTACCTAAACAATGCTAATGGTACCATGAACATCAAGAGCAACACCTTCAAAAATGTGGGTGACACCAGTCGCGTGGCACAAGGTAGCACCTATGGCGAGTTCTGTATTTCGATGAGATATTGCTGCAAAACTGCTAGTAATATATACATCCAGAATAATGTGTTCAACAACTGCCATGGTCAAGGTTCGATGTACTGTTTAATCCGTTTCTTCAATGGCGACAAGAGCAATACTATCATGCCACTGGCTACTAGCAAGATATACATGAACTACAATATCTTTACCAAGAAGCCATTGCACTCAAGTCGTGACTACAATTATGTATATTACAGCAACGACGAATACACCGGCAAGGCATTGACCATGGATTGCCGATTCAACGAGTATGACAATAGCGAACTATGTATCGGTACGGTTTATCTCCCAGACGAGACAACAGCGGGACGAGTATTTGCAAGCAGCATGGGCGAATTTAACTTCGCTAGTAGTGCAGGTACTACCGCCGACTATTTTGCATCTCCATGCGGTACGACCATCAAGAGTCAAACCATGAAGTCCACTCGCGTATGCCAAAGTTTTGATATAGACGAGACTACGGGTGATATGTATTTCCTACAGATTGACCCCAACAACGGTGCGGCAGGCTATGAACCACAAACGGTAACCCGTTACTATAAGAAATCTGATGGTACTACTGGCAAGCAATATATGTATTTAGGCAATGCGGCGCATGGTAGTAATATGGCTGTATGTCGCATCAATGGCACATTGTACATCTTCACTGGCGGTAATAGTGAGACATCCAAGAGTACCTCTAGAGCTATCTGTATCTTCCCATTTGTGAGTGGAGCAACTGCTAACCTACAAAAAACCTCCTTCACACACAGTAGCAAGACCTATACTATCAAGCAGATGACCTCGGGTAATGGTCATACGAACCAATATCCGTCTATTGATAAGCAAAATCGCCTCTTGTGCGAGTGCTCACGTTCGTCTAACTATATGTACTTTGTGATCTATGATCTGGATGATGCATTCACCAATCTTAGCGAAGCGACTATACTCAAATCTATCAAGATAAAAAAACTCACCGAGGCTTATTCTTCTAGCAATGCCTACAAGAGCATAGATCAGGGATTTATGTTCTGGCCATTCCAAGGATTTACCATCAATGGTGATTATCTCTACATTGCAGAAGGAATGGGAGGAACCACTAATGGACTTGACGGATACACCGTTGTACCTGACAATGGTAAAAATATCCCTATCGTTATGCTCAATGCTTATAACTGGCGTACAAATACTTGGTCCTACCGCAAACCTGTGATGAAGAGTGCCATCATCAATATGTCACACGGTGAACCAGAAGGATGGAAATTGCGCAGAGGTAGCAAGGGCAGAACCAACATGTATCTTCAAATCGCCAATGGCGCCAGTGGCTCACGTGTAAACAACGTGTTTGAGTATGTAGCAGACATCGTGACAGGATACAAGTACAAAGTGCCTGCTGTGACCGTTACCCCATCCGTTACAAGTTTAACCTACAACACCACATCGTTAGACGCAGTGGCACAAACAGTTAAGATAACCAATGACTATCTACTGGGAGGATTCTATGCTGTGATCACAGGCGAAGATGCTAACGACTTCTTAGTACAATATGCCACTACCAACAAGCATGGTAAGGTATGGGATACCAAAACAGATGTCAAGGTCACCTTCACACCTAAAGAGGGTAAGACTACCTACAAAGCCAACTTGCGTATATCCACCCCTAATGCAACGGATATCGTAATTCCTATTCAAGCCACCTACACTGCTCCTACTCCACCAGTCACACCTGATAGTGTACACTATGAACTCAACGGAGGCGAGTTGCCAAAGGCGGCAGAAGTACCTACTAACGACTCATTATGGACTGCATTCAAACCATATTACAACACGTTCTACGGTTTGAACCGTGCCGATCAACCTATCACAGCGGTATCTACTTTTGCTGCTGCAAAGATGTGCGAGATCATGACGGCAGCGGAGTCTGAATACAAATGGTTGGGTGACTACATCACCGAGGTAGCCGCAGCACAAGGATATACATTGACTAGCGACACGCTAGCCGATGGTATGGAAGCGCTATGGCGCTGGCATGTGCATAGCTTCTTCAACTGCAACCAACGCACCGAATGGCCTAATACAGCAGACTTCTCTACCGCAGGCAAACCTGAGGCCTGGGGTTCGGCATACCAACGAGTGTACGGCACTGCAGTCGTACTGCCCGAAGTGATTACGGAGACCTTTGTGTTGCCAACACCTATAAAAGAGGGATATACATTTGGAGGATGGTACTGGGAAGCAGACTTCTCAGGCAATCCTGTAGAACAACTAGAGGTGGGTGCCAAAGGCACATTGTATGCTAAATGGATAGAGAAAGATCCTACTACTACCTATCTCGAGGCACTAGGCGCTAGCATAACCAAGGTGGTTAAGCTATTCAAAAATGGCAGAATCGTGATCTGGAAAGATGGAATATACTATGATTTGCAAGGTAATATCATACGATAACATAACCATAGAACAAACAAATAGATAGAATGAAGATAGATTGGAAGAAAATTCTGCCCTATGCTGTGGCTATTGTAGCATTTGTGGCAGTGGCAATGATTTATTGCGCTCCTGCGTTAGAGGGCAAAGTGCTAGTACAAGGAGATGTCAATAACTGGAAAGGAGCTGCACAAGAAGCGCGCAGTTTCTACGACGAGCATGGTACACGCACTTGGTGGACCAACTCTATGTTTGGCGGTATGCCTACCTACCAGATCACAGGTAGCCTGCCTTCAGGTGAAGTACGAAATGGCATGGCCAAGATAGCTCACCTAGGTATGGAAGGTGGATGGGAAGCCATCGGTATTATCTTTGCCTATTTCTTTGGGTTCTTCCTGATGCTTCGTTGTTTCAAAGTTAATCCTTGGTTGAGCATTATAGGTGGTTTGGCAATAGGATTATCCACCTATTTCTTACTGATTATCCCCGCTGGTCACGTCACCAAAGCTATGGCTCTAGGATTCTTGGCACCCGTGATAGGTGGATTCTACGCCATCTTCCGCAAGCAATATTGGTTGGGCGCGCCACTCGTAATACTTTACGGCATATTGGGTATCACACTTCACCCACAAATGACCTATTATATCTTTATGCTGATAGGGGTGTTAGCTTGTGCAGAACTCTATATCCATATTAAGGACAAAGCATGGAAAGATTTAGGTATATCACTTGGCGTGTTGGCATTGAGTTTGCTGCTGGTGGTGGGCACGAAAGTTAGTTGGCTAGAGATGAACCAATCCTACCTCAAGGAAACCATGCGTGGTGGACACTCTGAATTAACCTCTAACAGCGATAGCGGTCCAACTTCTAACAGCAATAGCGGTCTTAGTCTTGACTACGCTACCGCATGGAGCTATGGTGTGGGCGAAACGATGACTTTCCTTATTCCTAATTGGGAAGGTGGTGCGAGCGGTTATAATGTGGGTGAAAAATCCCAGCTTTGCGAGACGATGGTTAAGAATCGTGTGCCTAAACGCTCGGCGGAGCAGTTTTGTGAACATGTACCTACCTATCGCGGAGAGAAAGCCTTTACGAGTGGTCCGGTATATATGGGTGCCGTGATTTGTTTCTTGTTTGTATTGGGATTGCTGATAGTGTCTGGACCATATAAATGGGCACTATTGATTGCGACTATATTCTCCATAGCATTGGCCTGGGGTAGAAACATGATGTGGTTGACAGAGTTGTTCTTCAACTACTTCCCGATGTACAATAAGTTCCGCGCTGTGGAGAGCATCTTGGTCGTAGCAGAGATCACGATGCCATTGTTAGGTATCCTCGCATTGCAACATATAGTGGATAAGAAGATTGCATGGGACAAACTGAAAATCCATTTGATAACCGCAGGTGGCATCACGGGTGGCATTTGCCTCTTCTTTGCACTCTTTACTAGCGTAGTGGATGTCACCAGTAGTTATGATGTACAATGGGTTAACCAAGTGCCTGCATGGCTCAGAGATGCAATCTACGATGAGCGCATAGCCATGATCAAAGCAGATGCTTGGCGATCGTTTATCTTTATAGCTTTGGGCTTTACAGTCATTTACTGGTATGCGTGGAAGTCTCAATCTCTAAACACTAAACACTCAACTCTAAACTACGTACTATACGCAGCTTTAGCGGCATTAGTACTGGTGGATATGATTCCTGTTAATAAGCGTTTCTTTGGCAGCGACAACTTTATGAAAGCGAAAGACGCAGAGGCTTATTTCAAGATGCAACCCTACGAGCAAAAGATCCTAGAAGATACATCCTATTATCGCGTCCTGAACCTAGCCACTAACACGTTTAATGATGCACGCACGAGTTACCGACTGAAGTCAATAGGTGGTTATTCGGCGGCTAAACTGCGTCGTTATCAAGATTTGATTGATGAGCATATCTCAAAGGAGATGAATCCATTGATGCAAACCATTATGCAAACACAAGGGTTCATGTTACCCGATGAGAATGCTGGTAAAGATTTCCCTGTACTCAATATGCTCAATATGAAGTATGCCGTTGTACCTTTACAAGGATCCCGTCAAGAACCCGTCATGAACCCGTACGCGATGGGTAATTGTTGGTTTGTCGATGAGGTAATATTGGCGGACACACCAGATGAAGAATGTGCGGCATTGAAGACTTTGGACTTGCACAAGCAAGCAGTAGCAGACAAGAAGTTTGCGGAAGTTTTGGATGTAACAAAACCAGAGGTAACGCCGCTGATGGCATTTGATACAACTCTAATTCAATTGACTTCGTATGCGCCAAACTGTTTGGAGTATGTAGCCATGACCGAACAAAACAAAGTGGCAGTTTTCTCGGAAATTTATTACCCACACGATTGGCATTTGTATATGGTGGATAAAGAGGGGAATAATAGCCTAGAAATTCCTTTGGCTCGCGTCAATTACACGCTTCGCGCATCCGTTATCCCAGCAGGAGCACATCAATTGCGCATGGTGTTTGAACCACACGCATTGAAGACTGATAAAGCCTCTATGGTGATTCTCATTCTAGCATTACTATTGAGTGCAGGAGCTTTGACATCCCCATTGTGGAGAAAAAAGAAATAAACGAAATAATCAAGTAGTAATCTATGAAAAAGTATTTATGTTTATGTGCGATTTTAGGAACGACCCTATCGCTCTATGCGCAAAACACAAATGCATCAGTGGTTGTACTAGAGGAAGATTTTTCACTATGTACTGCAGGTACACCTGATGTGCCGGACACAAAGAATATTGCACCTGGTACAAATTATGTGTACGAAGTAGACTCTGCATATACTCATCAACCACACTGGTCAGGATATTATGTATTCCAAGCAGGTGGTTGCGTAGCAGTATCCGAATACGACTACTATGGTTATCTGTATGGCGGACATATCTCTACACCAGAAGCAGAACTTTATGGCGAAGCCACCATTAGTTTCCGCGCTCGTCGTGCAGGTACAACTCCCTATGCAGGTACTTTGGACTTATCACTATGCGATAATACCTCTGGTCGTTTGGAGACAATAGAGTTTGATTTGACCACCGAATGGAAAGACTTTACATGGACAAGTGATAAAGGAACTTTCAACAACAAGAACATATTCCAATTCTCTACCATAGGAGGCACTATCTTGATAGATGATATTAAGGTAACGCGCGTGCGCAACCGCACCCCTGGGGTGGTCGCTAACTTGCCGAAGAACAACTCGGCTACCGAATTCGTAGCTAATTGGCAACGCAGTCAAGTGGAAGATATCGATGGATATCTATTCTCAGTATGGTACAAGGAGATGCCTAAGGAAGAAATCAGCGGCACGCTATCCTACGACTTTGAGAGTATCAATGTAAAGCCTGACGGTCAATCCATTGATACAACCACCCCTGGTTACCCCGAGGGCTGGAGCATTGATGTATCAGGCCAAGGTAGCCAAGACATGTGTACAACCAAAGGCGACTACAAATCTGGTAAACAAGCTATTCATTTTGATGCTGAAGGTGATTATATCTTGACACCGGAAACCCCTGCCCCTATCCATAAGATTAGTTTCTGGGTAAAGCCAAGTAGCATGCAAGAAGAGGACTATAACTTTTCGATGGTAGGCGTACAGGTGAAGAATATGGATGGCGAATGGGAAGCTATTGCTAACCTACCTAACTATTGGATGGAGAAAAAGGGGGGATACCTAACTTTTGAGGGAGATGAAATAGGTAACTATGTCAATCAAGTCAAATTGGTATGTGTAGGTTCATATGGAGTGACCTTTGCTATTGATGACCTCACCTTGGAGTACCAAACACAAGCTTTGCCTACACGCCTCATCACAGACAGTCTGGTTACTGACACCTTCTGCGTTGTATCCAATATTGATCCTAGCAAAGAGCATTATTACAATGTAAAAGTCAAAGAGGGCAATATGATTTCAGACCCTAGCGAGGATATTTGGGTGGATGGTATCCAAGGAGTAACCCCAGTGGCATTGCCTGCTACGGCTGTTACAGAGAATAGTTTTACTGCAAACTGGGAGAAGAACTACCATGCAGACAGTTATAAACTCAATATCCTACAGACCACGACAACCAAAAGCGACAACGAAGAGGTAGTGATACTAGAAGAAGACTTCAGCGGTATCACAGATGGTACATTCGACAATCCAGGTTTCTCTTGGGATTTGGTACATAACTTGAGCGAAAATGGTCAAAGTGAGCACGAGTGGCTGCTTACCTACCCTCGTTGGGTAAAAGGTATGGCTGGTAGTCAAGGACCTAACTACTATAGTGGTAAAGCAGGATTGGTGGTAGGTCCTGAGATGAAGTTTAGCAACAATGCAGTCAAAGTATCGTTCAAGGCCTACAACAAGGTGCCTAGCGACCGCCTTTGGGTGATGATCATCAAAGACCACGAAGCAGCACAAGCGGAGATAGGCATCCCTGTGGCTTTCAGTACTACAGCTAGTGGTTATATTACCGATTCTGTCGTATTGTCGGGTATAGACTTTGGTAATACCCCATTGCATGTAGCATTTATGAGCGAGCAAGGCGAGTACTATGTGGATGATATCAAGATATCCTTTATCGTGCCTAAAGCAGGAACATTGGTGGAGATTCCATATAAAACGATTGAGGTAACGGACACTTCATATACCTTTACTGACTTGCCAGAAGGCATTACAGATTATGCGTATAATGTAATGGTGAAACGCACCAAAGACTTCTACACTTATACTTCTAACTATTCTAACACCATCGAAGTCAAACTGGCTAGCACGGATGTAGAAGAGATCACTACAGAACAACAAAGCAACACCCGCAAACTCCTACATAATGGTCATATCCTAATCCAGCGCGAAGGCAAGACCTATAACTTGATGGGAGTTACACTCAAATAATCGCACAATGATTACCCTCATTATCTGCACATATAACCGCGAGAAGTATATCGGTCCGCTGTTGGATAGTATTGCTAAGAACGACTATCCAACAACGGATTACGAGATTGTGTTGGTGGATAATAATTGCACGGACAACACACGCGGCGTATGCGAGCAGTTTGCTGAAGCACATAGGGATATTACATTGCGCTATGTAGTGGAAACAGAACAAGGACTTTCCGCTGCACGCAATAAAGGAATCAAGGAAGCGAAGGGGGATATTATCATTTATGTAGATGACGATGCCTTGGTGGATAGTGATTATATCCGTATCTATGCCGAGCATTTTGCTACTCACCCCGACACAATGGCAGCAGGTGGTCCGATTGAGCCACTCTACGAAACAGAAGAACCATCATGGATGTCTCCCTATACCAAGGCTCTACTGACGGCATGGATGAACTATGGCGATAAGGTAAGAGAGTACCCCAAAGGTCGTTATCCAGGCGGAGGCAACGCCGCATATAGAAAAGTGGTATTTGATAAGGTAGGGCTATTCAATACCGAATTGGGCAGAAAAGGCAATCTGCTTTTGGCGTCAGAAGAGAAGGATATCTTCGACAAGATGAAGGCACTCAGCATGAAGGTGCTCTATTTACCAACTCCTGTTCTCCACCACTGCATTCCTCAGGCGAAATTAGAAGAAGATTATTTCAACCGCCTAACCCTACAGATTGGTCGTAGCGAGCGCATGCGTACGCGCACTATATCTAAAGGTAAATACCTCTCTCGATTGGCTTCGGAGGCAGTGAAATGGGGTGGCACATTAGCGTTGCTATGTATCTACACACTTCAACTCCACCCTATGAAAGGATGGAAACTAGTACTTTTCCGCAAGAATGTAACGAAGGGATTGTTGGGTGGCTAGTCCAGCAATTGAAGTTTCTCGAAAACTAATTCACAACTATTCTTACCACTCGTCTCGCCCCAGAACTTATCCAATATTTTCTGGCGAGCGACTGCATCCATGGTGTAATCGTTGGTAGAAATCACTTGGATAAGTTCATCAAAAGTATAGACTTTTCTTCCGACAATATTGTCCTGAATATCAAAGATAAACTCACGACTATTCACATACTCCTCATAATCATAATGGAAGAGAATGACATGCTTATCAGGCATGAGGATATAGTCGTATAATATTGACGAATAGTCCGTAATTAGCACATGGGTGTATGGCAGAATGCAATACATATCCACATTGCCGTCTAAGAATATTAGGTTGCTATATTGTACTGATTTATCAATAATAGTATTGGCATGGGGCTTCATCAGCACGCATGCATTTTGCGCCGCAGCGCAAGCATTGAGAGCATTGAGGTCAAATCCATTGGCGAAGCATTCACGCTGCGAATCACGCCAGGTAGGCATATACACTAATACGGTGTCATATTGCTGGATATGTGCTACCAAATGCTTAGTGGCCTCTGATTCATATTTCTGGATAAATGCTTCCACCTCTGCCAATGGTTTGTTCAAAAGCATATTACGAGGGCATCCAGTCTGAATACATTGCTCCTTGCTTATACGGAAGGATTGAGAGAATACTCCGTCAAAGAAATCCGTAGTAGATACCATATAGTCTGGACGACGAAATGGTGCAGGATGGAAGAAGGTATCACGTATATCACGCTGTACATAGCGTTTCGCCAAATCGCCCTTAGTGATACCAAACTCGATGGCCTTCATCGGTACACCGTGCCAAAGATTGACTATCTTAGCACTACCGGCTAGGCAGAAAGCAATATCCGACGAATAGGAATTGACGAACCAATATTTCGCTCTCAATGCATACCACAATCCTTTTAATGATGCCACAAAATAGGCTTCATAGCCCAAACTACGGATATGCGCTACAGTGGATTTTTTGGTAGAAATCCAAACGAGTTTGCGATTCTTAATGTGCTCGTTGGCGTAGATAAACTGGTATTTGGAATTATCATTGAATCCACCTCTATACGATCCAAAGACCAATATCTTACTCGTTCGAGGAATAAGATAAGACAATGGGTAAACCATATAGCACAAAAGGTATGCTATGAATTTGGCGAACTGTTTCATTCTCCGCGCAGTTTGTGCAATGTTTCGTTAATCAGGGTAGATGATGTGCCTTTAGTGTATGGGAAATAGACCACTTTTGCACCTACGGCATTGAGGTCGACTTCAATCTTGTTCCATTTGTCGGTACCCTTCCAATCATCTCCTACGAACATAACTTGGAAATGGTATTTCTCCCATGCTTCCATCTTGTTCATATTCTCTTGGGTTACCACTTCGTCCACATATTTAATCGCGCCAACAATCTCCTTGCGTTCCTCAAAAGGAATGACTGCATGCTTGTGCTTGTAGCTCACTAACTCGTCAGTCGATACACCTACAATCAGGTAGTCACATTGTGCTTTGGCTTTGCGTAGAAGATTGAGATGACCAATATGGAATAAGTCATAAACGCCTGTGGTATAGCCAATTGTGATGGGTTCGTACATGTTAAGGAATTGCTCCAAACAATAGAGTTGCCATTTTTGATTGCCCGTGAGTTGGGTCATGTCAATATCGCGACGGAACTCTGGGCGAGTAGGTCCACACCAGTCCTTGAAATATGCATCCACAGGACGAGGCATTGGCACCTTGTTGGGTACAGGAATTTCTGGATACTTGATTTGCATTAACTCGCGTACCAAATATTTGGATTCTCCATTGCGTACACGAGTCAAATCCAATGGATCTGCCATGCGCAGCAGCGCGTAAGGATCGGTATAGGGCATGTCGGCAGCCTTGAAGGCATTGTAGTAGGAACTGGATGACTCGCGACTGAACACATCGTCCATAAACTGGAGGAAGTTTATTTTCTCTCCTTGGCGATAGCGCTCATACAGATACGACATGTCTACTGGCTCTCTCAATACGCGAGCAGGATCAAGGAAGGTATAGCGCTTTGCAAAATCCTCTACCTTCCAGTCTTTGGAAAGCAATTGATCCATACCTCCGAAGATAAGATCGCTGCTCTCGCCCACAATCAAGCGAGTAACGCCATCTTCTTTAGCCTGCATGGCTGCCTGATATAGTTGTGGTTCGATAGAGTGAACGGGGGCGTTCTTCGAGCGCATAACGATTGGCAAATATTGCTCTACTGTATTCCAATCAATATCTACATAATGGAGGTTAAGTCCGTAGTACTTCGCGTAGTATTCTGCACGAGCCAATTCCTCTTTTTGGTATTCGCCACCAAGGAATCGGAATGTATAAGCATCACAACCTGGCATATAAGCAGCCAAGATAGCGGAATCCATACCGCCTGAAAGGCAGATACCTAACTTCTCGCCTTTGAGGGAGTCAAAGACTTTCTGTATCGCATCATCGATCTCTGCGGCTGTACGAACACAGGTAAAATCCTTGCTATCAGCCAAAGGTATATTTTCGTGATGAAGTCCTTCGTAAAAATCCATACTTTCTCGCTCGATATAGCGGAAAGCCATATAGGAACTCATGCAGAAATTCTTGTTGTTCATTTTATATATCTTCTTTGAATGTTATTTTCTTGTTTTGTTCTTCGCCCTCAACAATATAGATTGGAACCTGAGGCATATGCTCATGCACTATGCCGCAATCGTCGGTGGCGGGGAGATGAGCCTCAGCACATGCTTCTGCACTTAGACTATCCACGCCCAACGCTTTGGCATACGCCTCGGCGATTAACTCCAAGCGGAAGGCTTGGGGTGTTTGTGCACGCATGATAGTAGAGCGTTGCGGAATACGGGCTACTTTGCCATCCACCATCTCATAAACGGTATCGGTACTTGGAACAGCTACCGTCACCGCCTCATGTCCTTCAAGCGCCTCGCATACGCGAGCAATGATTTCTTGGCTCACAAATGGGCGGGCCGCATCGTGCAAGAGCAGGTTTACTAGCTCGCCTTTCGCCTCATCGCCTAATCGCCTAATTGCCTGTACACTTGACTCCCAGCGTTCTTTGCCGCCTGGGATGATGTGGCGGACTTTCTGCCATGCGTTGGCAAGAAGCATCTGCTCGGCATGCATGATATAATCGGGGTGCATGACAATGCAAATTTCATGAATATGAGGCGATTGCTCAAAGGCATCTACTGCGTGCTCCAAGACACTTTTGCCATCTTGCAATGGCAACAATTGCTTAGGAGTATTGCCTCCTACGCGTGCACCTATGCCTCCTGCTAATATGACGGCAATGTTGTACATTTTTTAATATTGTTCAGACGCCCTGCGGGCTGTTCAGAAGTTCAGAGTTGTTCAGCATTGTTTTTTGCGGAGAGGATCATTTCGCATATTTCGCGAATAGCGCCGTCGCCACCTTTTTTGGTGAGATGAATGATACCTGGAATTGCCTTTACCTCGGGAATAGCATTGACAGGACAAGCAGCTACGCCAACATGCTGCAAGAGGTCCAGGTCATTGACATCGTCACCTACAAAGCATACATTCTCTATGGTAATGCCTAACTCCTTACAGATTTCGTTAGCAGCATCTAGTTTCGTCATCTTGACTCCATCAACTACGCGCCCAACCCCGGTGTATATATACTCTAAACCGAGTTTTTGGCCACGTTTTATACCAATGGCGGTATTCTCGCTCGTCAATATGCCACAGGGAATGCCTGCCTTGCGCAGCAAAACGATACCCATACCGTCATATACACAAAACTTCTTAAATTCATCTCCACTTTCTGTGTAGTACATCCCGCCATCGGTCATACAACCATCTACATCTGTCAAAAAAACCTTGATATTTTTCATCTCTTTCATATTATGGCTACAAAGGTACAACTTTTTTCACTAATATGCAAATAAAGATCAAAATATTTGTGTATGTTAAAAAAAAATCGTACCTTTGCGGGTAAAAATTATCGATCCTATGCGAATTGTCATTTTAGGTACAGCATGGCCATATAGAGGAGGCTTGGCAGCGTTCAATGAACGTCTAGCTCGTCAGTTTATGAATGAAGGTCACGATGTTGAACTGATAACCTTCACTTTGCAATACCCAGGGTTTCTCTTTCCTGGGAAGACTCAATATAGCCAAGAGCAAGCACCTGAAGGACTAAAAATCGTACGAAAAATTAATTCATGCAATCCACTGAGTTGGATTAAAGTAGGGAAACGATTAAAAAAAGAAGCACCCGACCTTGTTGTTAGTTGCTATTGGATGGCATTTTTTGCACCATGCTATGGTATAATACAACGGATTGCTAAGCAAAACAAAAAAACGAAATGCATCGCATTGGTTCACAACATGTTGCCGCACGAACCCAACATTCTAGACAAATGGTTAGCTCCATTTTACGTCAAACAAACAGATGCTTTTGTTGCACTTTCAGAGAGCGTTGTAAATGACATTGCTCACCTAGATAACGACAAAAAACCTAAAACATTTTCCCCTCATCCAGTATATGATCACTATGGAGAGAAGATGGATAAACTCACTGCATGCGAAGCATTGGGACTTAATACCGAAAAACAATACATCTTATTTTTTGGGCTAGTTAGAGCATACAAGGGCTTGGATTTGCTATTGGAAGCATTCGGGCAAATAAAAAATCAATTACCTAATCTGTTATTAATCATTGCAGGAGAGTTTTACGAAGACGAAGATAAGTATCGTACTCAATTAGCTGATAATGGATTAGTAGAGCGAGTTATTATAAAAAATGAGTTCGTAGTTGATGCAGATCTGTGCAAATATTTTGGTGCTGCAGACTTGATTGTACAACCCTACAAATCAGCTACCCAAAGCGGGGTCACACAGGTAGCTTTTCATTTTGAGAAACCATGCCTAGTAACAAACGTAGGTGGTTTGGGAGAAATCATCCATGATGGCAAGATGGGGTATGCAGTTGAGCCCAATGCCAAAGCAATTGCAAATGCACTCATAGATTATTTCGAACAAGATAGACAAAAAGAGTTCACCCAATACCTATTGAAAGAAAAAACAAAATACGAGTGGAGCAAAATGACGGAAGCCTTTATACGAATGCTAAATTCCACCAAATAAGTATCTAATAACACACCGAATAAATACTGCAACCTTTTATTTATAAATAATATGCGAGCAATTTCTCCTTCTCTTTTAGCAGCTGATTTTGGCAATTTACAACGTGAGTGCGAAATGATCAATGCAAGTAGTGCAGAGTACCTGCATATTGATGTAATGGATGGTATATTCGTGCCCAATATATCATTTGGATTTCCAGTGATGGAAGCATGCAAGAAGCACTGCAACAAACCCCTAGATGTACATCTGATGATTACTCACCCAGAAAACTATGTAGAACGTTTCTGCGATGCGGGTGCATGGAGTGTTGGATTCCATATCGAGGCTGTAGATAATCCTATGCCAACCATAGAATTAATTAGAAAGAAAGGTATTCGCACATGTTTGACCATCAATCCTAAAACAGATATCCATAGCCTTGATCCCTATCTAGGCGAAGTGGATATGGTACTGTTGATGTCAGTACAAGCAGGATATGGAGGACAAGGATTTATCCCTGAATCTTTGGATCGTTTGCGCTATTTGCGGGAAACAATTGACAAGAGGGGGTTACAGACACTAATAGAGGTAGATGGCGGAGTAAATGCCAAGTGGGCACCAGAATTATGGGCTGCAGGAGCCGACATCTTAGTAGCAGGAAGTGCCGTTTTCCAAGCACCAGACCCTATACTGACTATCGAGGAACTCAAAAAATAGTTTCTCTACCGACTAGTATATGCGATGGTTGGCTGCACATACGTGGTTGATAGTATTGGTACCGTTAGTAACAATCATTTTACTGAGTCACCATCTCGGCAAACCGCTCCAACTTCTCAAAGACACCAACACTGCATATCTAGATCAAGATACATTACTTGCCATGCGCTTGTTGAGCGAAGGGCAACAGCGCACAAAAACCATCAAATACGAAGCAGAAGTAGAAGATGGTAGCAAAATATTGCTATACTTGCAACGAGATAGCCTACCAATGCCCACCGAAGGAGATGTGCTACTCGTAAGAAGCACCATCCGACGAGGCGGACGACTTGGAGATTTCGACTACGGTCTTTACCTCCGGCGACAGGGCATCGTAGGTACATCCTGGGCACATCGAGGCAACTGGCAATTAGTCGGTCGCCAACCCAACCATAGCATACGCAATATTGCCCAGCGATGCCAACGCAGATTGTACAGGCAGTATCAGCGGATGGGTGTTCATGGCAAAGAGTTAGAGATCTTGTCTGCCTTAACCTTAGGATACAGAGAGAATCTTGACACCGACGTACAACGTGCTTTTTCCGCTTCAGGGGCTATGCACGTACTAGCGGTTAGTGGCTTACACACGGGAATAGTTTGGGGGATAGTCATTTGGATACTCACACTAGGCGGGTGGCGCAAACCTCTATATGAAGAAAGATGGAAACAAGCCGCACTAAGTATAATAGTCATTTCTCTGTTATGGGTATACGCTTTCATCACAGGCTTAAGTCCATCCATTATGCGTAGCACGCTAATGTTGACATTCTGGGAGATTAGCAGACTATTTCGACAGCACACATCCAATTGGAATCCACTATTAGCAGCTGCAGTCATAATACTCATCATCAACCCACTAGCTTTGTGGAGCATTAGTTTCCAACTCAGTTTTGCTGCTGTAATTGGCATCATGTATATTGGCAAACAGCTACAACAACACGTTGTACTTCGCAACAAAACACTAAGCTACCTAGGCGGCCTACTATTGGTTTCATTAGCCGCACAAATCGGTACGATGCCATTGACTTTACATTACTTTGAGCAGACCAGTAACTACTTTGCTCTGACCAACCTTATTGTCATTCCGCTTGCATTCGTATTGCTACTCTTAGGGTTTGGTACGTTGGCTTTTTCATGGTGCTTCTTAGGAGAATGGCTCGGAGTTGCAGCGCAATGGTGTACATACTGCATGCGTAAGGCCGTAGAATGGATAGAATCATTACCATACTCCACCACACAAATGCATCTTTCCGAGTGGGGAGCCATTGGATTGTACTGTGCCATCATCTGCGCAGCCATGATGATGCGAAAAGAGAAAGTGAAATGGGTATGGCTGCTGGGTGTGATAGGATGCTTAGCAGCTGTATTATGGATTGAGTTAAATTTTAAAGTATAAGATGGAGCAATATAGTCTTACAGAATTATGCGAGTGGATTCAGGATGTAGTAGGAAACGACATCCCCGACCGCTATTGGGTACGTGGAGAAATAGCATCCATTAGTGTTCGTGGACATTGCTACATGGAGTTAGTAGAGAAAGCCGAGAATGGCATCCTAGCTGCCAAGTTGCGCGCTACATGTTGGAACAATGTATATGGATTACTCTCCGCCTATTTTGAGCAAGAAGCAGGACAGCCATTGGGCGTAGGAATGCAAGTACTCTTGGAGGTAAGTGTTGAATTCCACGCCGTATACGGACTGAGTTTAAACATTTGGGGCATCGACCCCACATACACTCAAGGAGCTTTGGCTAAGCAGCGTCAAGAAACCCTTCGTCAATTAGCCAAAGACGGAGTGATGGAGCTACAAAAGACCCTCCCAATAGCGACCCTGCCACGCAGGATTGCCGTCATATCATCTGCGGATGCTGCTGGTTATGGTGATTTCTGCCACCAATTACACAACAACAGACTGGGATTTGCCTTCCATCCCTACTTATTTAGTGCTACCATGCAAGGTGAACACGCAGCACGCAGCATCATCCAAGCCTTAGGTGCCATAGCACAACAGGAAGAGGAATGGGACATCGTTGTAATCATCCGAGGTGGTGGTGCAAGCACCGACTTGAGTTGTTTCGACGACTACAGTTTGGCCAGTCACTGTGCACAATTCCCACTACCTATTATCGCTGGCATAGGCCATACACGCGATGTAAGCGTAGTAGACATGGTAGTACACACTAGTGTCAAAACACCTACAGCTGCAGCAGAATGGCTAATAGAAAAAATCATGCTTCAGGCCAATAGGATTGCACAACTAAAAGTACGCTTACAACGAACCATACAACTCGCCGCCAATAGAGAGCAAAACAGATTACTACTCATGCAGCAACGAATGACCAATAGCATGTATAGATTGCTCTCGCAAGAGCGAAACAAATTGAGTTTATTAGAAAAGACCATTCAATTGCATTCTCCCGAACGGATCTTTAGGTTGGGATATAGCCTTACAACCGTAAACGGAAAAATTGTATTTAGCGCTGCTGATTTACAAGAAGGCGATGAAATCGAAACACATGTATATCAAGGAGTCATCAAATCGGTAGTTAAGAAATAGATTATCAACATGAAAAAGAAAGAGCAACAAATAATCATCCTATTGACTGGCGAACAGTGGCTAGGAATATTAATCCTAACTATACTTATTGTCGGGACTCTCGCAGCAGTCAAACATTGGCAACCCAAACAACAAGCAGCAACATCATGGGTTAATGATTCCACAAAAAACAATTTTACTAAGTACCAGCACAATCAGGATAGCCTGCGCAAAGTACAATGGAAGAAACAATACCCACGCGACACAATAGCCATTAAAATGCAAATATTCGACCCTAACACAGTAGACAGCACTACCTTGTTGCAACTCGGACTCAAGCGTTGGGAAGCCAGAACACTCATCAAATATCGTAACACAGGCGCCAAATTTCGCAAAAAAGAGGATATCAAAAAATTATATTTTGTCAACGACAGTCTTTATCAAGCATTACAGCCTTACATTCACATCACACCAGACACCACTCATCTAGATACCATTTTCCATAAGGATACACTGCATCACTACCAACGCATCAAAAAAGATACCATACTCAATCTACGCACAGCAGATACTACGGAATTAAAAATGATTCCTGAGATTGGTTCGTATAGAGCCCAACAGATTGTATTATGGCGTCAACAGCTAGGTGGTTTTACACGGGTAGAACAAATCCTAGAAGCGAGAGGTATGGAGAATGTCAATGCTGATAGTCTACTAAAGCACTTCATGATTGATAGTATACAAGTAGATAAAATACCGATCAACACCGCAAGTGTAAAACGATTAGAACGTCATCCGTATCTACGATATGAACAGGCAAAAGCCATCTACGAATATAGAAGGAGACATATCAGAATCAACTCCGTAGATGATCTCAAAAAAATCAAAGGGATAGCCGAAGAAGACATAAAAAAAATTGTGCCGTATTTAGATTTTAGTCACACGAAAACTCTCAAAACAGAGTAAAATATTCACAATTTAAGAAAGACATAAATGAATATTCAGCTTTGGCACGGTATTTGTATAGACTAAAATGGAATGCGTATTCATTCCACAGCAGACAATTAGTTAATGGTAAAAGTCAATCACATATTACTAGTCGAGAGCGATATCAACCTTAGTATGGTAGTTGCAGATTATTTACGCAGCAAATCATTCACGGTAGATACAGCTAAAGATGGACAAGAGGCTTGGGAGTTAATCTCTCTACGTCACTATGATATGGTCCTTACCACATTAACCATGCCACATGTAAACGGCTACGAATTGTTAAAACTCATACGAAGTTCATACCCCTTATTACCCGTAATAATCATTAGCGACAAAACGGACAAAGACAGCATTTTGCAAGCATATAGCTTAGGTTGTGATGACTACATCCAAAAGCCCTATTCTATAGATATTTTGACTTGCAAAATAGAAGCTATTCTTCGTCGTTGCCAACAAAATGACCATCTCAATCAAACAGAGTTCGAATTAGGTCAAATGCATTTTGATAGCGTCCGACAACTCTTAGGAGATCAGCACCTGAGCACACGCGAGAATGAAGTAATGCTTATGTTGTGCCAGCACATGAACAATCTAGTAGAGCGTAACTATATACTGATGAGCCTCTGGGGCGAAGACAACTTTTTCAACGCACGCTCTCTCAGCGTATATATCAACCACTTACGCAAATACTTATCACAAGAAACGTCAATCAGAATCCTCAGCGTTCACAGTAAAGGTTACAAACTGATTACAAATGCCAACGAATAAACATACATAATAGAGATATCAAACGGAAACACGAATCTCATTCGTGTTTAAATAAAATAGTGTTTTTCATAATAATGTAAGGGAGAGAGTTCGATGGGATATCGAGCTCTCTTTTTATATAGTTCAACTAGATATTTGCGTATTTGAAAAAAAAGTTGTATCTTTGCGCACTAAATTAAGATTACTGCAATATGAAAGTATTAGTAATATTCACCGGAGGCACCATCTCTATGGTTCGAGACAGCAAAACTGGGGCTTTACAACCTGCAGATTTGCAAACTTTCAAAGCATATGTACCGGAATTGGAAGCTAGCGAAGTAGCGGTAGACTTATATCCATTCACACCACTGATTGACTCATCGAATGTCAACCCTACCAATTGGTCTAAATTAGCACACGTAATTTATGATCAATACGAAGAATACGATGGATTTGTCGTAACACACGGAACAGACACCATGTCGTATTCTGCATCTGCACTAAGCTTTATGCTGCAAAACCTCAACAAACCTGTCGTCTTTACTGGTAGTCAATTACCGGTAGGAGTTTTGCGATCTGACGCCAAAGAGAATCTACTAACATCTATAGAAATCGCTTCTAAAAAAGACAAAGATGGTACTGCTATGGTACCAGAAGTCTGCATTTATATGGATGGTGCCTTATATCGCGGTAATCGTACTACCAAACGAAATGCAGAGCATTTTTCTGCTTTTAATTCATACAACTATCCTGCATTAGCACGTGCTGGAGTTCACATCACTTATCACAAGGAATATATCCACCGTCCTCAGCCCAACCTACCACTTCGTCTACGTGACAAGACCGATAGCAATGTCGCCGTTTTGAAACTATTCCCTGGCATCAGTGAGAGGGTGGTCGGAGCCATATTGGGCATACCTGGTCTACGTGGTGTGGTACTGGAGACCTATGGCTCAGGGAATGCTCCTTCTTGCGATTGGCTATACGAACACCTGAGAAATGCAGTGGAAAAGGGAATCATCATTGTCAACAAAACACAATGTAATACTGGCACTGTATCTATGGGACAATACGCCGTAAGTTTGCCTCTACTCAAGGCCGGAGTATTATCTGGATATGACATCACTACAGAGGCACTATTAACCAAAATGATGTATTTATTCGGAGCACATCCCGATGACACCGAGCTAGTTAAGCAGCTTTTGCAAACTCCTTTATGTGGTGAGCTAACCAGAGAAGAATAATAGAAATCATTAATATAAAACAAACATGAAAAATCTACAACCAACAGCCGTGTGGGAACAATTCTATCATCTCACGCAAATTCCACGCCCATCGGGCAAAAAAGAAGCAGTCTGCGCCTTTTTAGCACAGTATGGCAAAAATCTAGGTCTTGAGACTATCGTTGATACCATTGGCAACGTTATTATCCGCAAACCTGCTAGTCCGGGGTATGAAAATCACCCTGGAGTCATCCTACAAGGGCACATGGATATGGTACCTCAAAAGAACAACGATACTATTTTTGATTTTGATAATGACCCTATCCAAGCCTATGTAGATGGTGAGTGGGTTACTGCTAAAGGCACTACACTCGGAGCCGACAATGGTATTGGAGTCGCTGCAGCTATGGCTATTCTTGCGGATAAGACTGTCGTACACCCTCCTTTGGAAGTTCTTATAACCGTAGACGAAGAAACTGGTATGTATGGTGCTTTTGCATTAGAAGGCGGTTTATTACAAGGCAAAACCCTGCTCAACCTAGACTCTGAAGCTGAGGGAGAATTGTACGTAGGATGTGCTGGAGGTGTAGATACCACTGCTAAGTTTCATTACACACCAGTAGAAGTAGAGGAAGGAGATATTGCTATCAAGGTCACTCTAAAAGGATGCAAAGGAGGTCACTCCGGCTGTGACATTCATTTACAACGTGCAAATGCCAACAAACTATTATTCCGTTTCTTAAAAGATGCGGTTGCCAACTACGAAGCACGTTTAGCATATATTGAAGGAGGAAGTTTACGCAACGCCATACCACGCGAGGCGACAGCTATCATCACTATTCCAGCTGAGGGTATAGATGAAATCATGGACCTAGTGGCTGAATACGAGAATTTATTTGTCTGTGAATACGAGGGTGTAGAAGACAATATCCAACTGATTGCAACCGAAGTAGAATGCCCTACCACAGAATTGCCAGAAGACGTACAAGATTTCTTGATTCACGCCATTACTACATGCCCACACGGAGTATATCGTGTAATTCCTGAAATGCCAGATGTTGTCGAAACCAGCAACAACCTCGCTATGCTAGTTACAGAAGACAATTGCGTCACTGTAATGTGCCTAACACGATCTTCTGTTGAATCGCGCAAAGAAGAACTGCAATCCATCATCGAATCCACCTTTGCAATGGCTGGAGCAGAGGTTGTGTTCTCAGGATCATATCCAGGATGGAAACCTAATCTAAATAGTAATATCCTGCAAGTAATGAAAAGCACATACCTTGAGAATTATGGTAAAGAACCTCGAGTTATCATCATCCATGCAGGATTAGAATGTGGTATCATTGGCCGCAACTATCCGGGTATGGATATGATATCATTTGGCCCTACCATCAAATACCCACACTCTCCTGATGAAAAGGTGAATATTCCATCGGTGGCTAAATTCTATGAATATCTATTAGCAACACTCCAAGCGTTATAATACAATCGTAATATATATAAAAAAGGTTACTCTTCTGATGAGTAACCTTTTTTTATAATTTAGGATTACTAGCAAACTAGAATGACTAATAGTGCTAGAATTTTATAAAAAAAAGAGGATTGTCTCACGACAACCCAATCTTTACTTAACCTTAAATCTAATACCATGAAAAACACGGTGCAAAGGTACTGCTTTTTTATAAATCATGCAAATTTTTAGCCATAAAAATATGTTTTACAGCATGTATTTTTGCATTTTGTCAAGTAAAAATGACAAAATCGCAAGAAATTTTATTTTTTTCACAAAAATATTTTGTCATATCAAAAAAAAGCAGTACCTTTGCACTCGCTTTCGAAAAGGAAGCAAGACATAAAATTGGTGCGGTAGTTCAGTTGGTTAGAATACATGCCTGTCACGCATGGGGTCGCGGGTTCGAGTCCCGTCCGCACCGCAAGAAGGAGATGCAAAGTGCATCTCTTTTTTGTAGTATTAGGACAGCGAGAACTCGCGAATACGCACTACGCTGGTCGCGGGTTCGAGTCCCGTCCGCACCGCAAGAAGCAACCTTTTTAGGTTGTTTCTTCTTTTTACCTCACAATTCAATGTATCATACATTTACGGGTTCATAACGGGAGCAAACCATAACCACACCGTTACCACTCGGCACCTTTGCAGAGTAAATACCAAAAGATATTCTATCATCACTCACCTGCAAATCACATAAAAAAGTGGATGCGCCCTTGACACATCCACTTTCTTGGTTACGGTTGCTATCTAACAACTTATACCGTCGCTTCTACATTCCACATAAATGCTCTTACACCTACTTCTTCGTTGCGTTTGTCGAGTTTCTTAACGGCTTCAAGCAACAGGGGTGCTTTTTCGTCAGGCACGATAGTGATGACACAAGAGTTCATCTCTGGCCAAGCGTGAGTACCACGGCGAGGTTCACCATTGGTAGTACCGCGACCTTGCACGTCCTCAAAGAACGTAAAACCACGTATCTCTAGCATATCAAGCATATACTCTACACGCTCGGTGTTGGCTTGATTAAATACGATCATTACACTTTTCATAACTTCAAAGTTTTTAGATCGCCCTTTGGGCTATAGATCACTTCGCTTCGCTCCGTTGTTGATCGCTCGCGTTGCTCGCTGTAGTCTACAGGCACAAGGTGCCGATCCACAGGGCAAAGCCCGATCTACCATCTACAGTCCCATAGGGACGATCATAGGTTATTATTTTTCTTCGCAATCTTCTACCTTGATGTCCATAAAGATGAAGTTTTCGCGTACTTTATTGAGTTTGTCGCGCTCGCCTTTCTTCGACATCGCACCATATATCACAGGCACGATATACAACGTCAAGAAAGTAGAGATAGTCAAACCACCAATCACGACGATACCCAATGGGCGCCACATCTCGGCACCTTCACCTTGGCTCACAGCCATTGGCACCATACCAAGAATAGTGGTAAACGCAGTCATCAATACAGGACGCATACGGCTTTGACCTGACATCTGGATAGCTTCGTTCAAGTCGTGTCCACGCTCTCGCATAAGGTTAATATAGTCCACGAGCACGATACCGTTCTTCACCACGATACCTACCAAGAGGACAATACCCAAGGCGCCAATCATATCCAATGAAACACCCGTAATCCACAACGCCAAGATCACACCCGAGAGCGCAAATGGCACGGTAAACATGATGATTCCTGGATTACTGAACGATTCAAACTGGCTCGCCATCACGATATACACCAGGATAAGAATCAATGCACCCAACATACCCAATTTGCCAAAGGATTCTTGTTGGTCCTCATAAGAACCCGCCAAACGGATAGAGTAACCAGCTGGTTTTTCGATTTTAGGCAATACTTGTGCATTGATAGCTTGGGCCAACTCACCGAGCGAAGTCTCGTATGGGGTAACCTTCACAGTCACAATACGTTGGCGTGACTTACGAACGATTTTTGGTGGAGCCCAATACTCGTCCACCGAGCAGATCTCTGAGAGTTTGATGGTTTGTCCCATTGGGGTTGGAATTGAGAAATCAAGCACATCAGAGATCGAATTGCGGTTCTCCTCTTTCAAACGCACCAGGATATCATACTCATCACCATCTTCTTTGAGGAAGCCTACAGCCATACCATTCACGCGGTTGCGCAGGTAAGAAGAAATAGTAGCAGAGGTCAATCCGTGGCGAGAAGCTTTCTCCTTGTCTACGATGATCTTGATCTCAGGACGGTCATCATCACGATCTGCAAACACGTCACGTGCGCCAGGCAATTCCTTGGTCAAGGCAATGATTTGTTGTGCCATTTGGTTGGTGATATCAAAGTCATAACCATAGATTTCTACATCTACCGTATTACCACCACCAGGGCCACCACTACTGATATTAGCCTGATACTCAATAATCTCTGGATATTGTGCCAACTCCTGACGCAAGACCTCGGCAATTTGCCAAATAGTACGTTCACGTTCCCATTTTTTGTTGCAGCGAATAGTCATAGAGATGGTGTTATTCATTGTGGTAGAGAAGATCGCACCTGTACCATCGTCGTCGTTGCTACCCGCCGAGGTAGAGATCATCTGAATCTCTGGCACGAGCAGCATAAAACGCTCCTCCAACTGGCGAGCCGTCTTCACGGTCTCTTCGATGCGTGTACCACGTTGCAACTCTACTGTCACGCTCAATCGAGCATTATCTTGTTGTGCCATAAAGTCGGTACCCACTTTACCCATGATGAATGGCAACAACGATGCTGCAAAGAATACAAACAATGCAATAATGGTCAATGCCTTGTGGCGCAAGCACCAGCCGAGTGACTTCGCATAGGCAGCATCCACCTTATCCAAGAAAGCTACCACAGTGCGGTCATACCAAGTCTTTTGAGTAGCCTCTTCGTCAATCAGTTTACCATTCTCCACACGTACTTTGCGTGCCTTGAGCAGCTTCGAGCAAAGCATAGGGGTCAAGGTAATCGCAATCACAGTGGATGTACAGCATACCACCGTCACGATCCAACCGAGCGACTCGAACATGATACCTGCCATACCGTCCATCATGGTCAGTGGCACGAACACAGCCACGAGCACCAAGGTAGTCGCAATAACGCTGACCCAAACCTCGTTGGTGGCATAGATAGCTGCCTCACGAGGCGCTTCACCACGCTCGATGTGACGGGTGATATTCTCCAATACCACAATCGCATCATCTACCACCATACCAATAGCTATACTCAGCGAACAGAGAGAGATGATGTTGATACTAGAATCCGCCATCTTCAGGTAGATAAACGCTACAATCAACGAGATTGGAATAGTGAGCGAGATGATAATCGTCGCACGCCATTTACCCAGGAAGAACAACACCACTAGCACCACGAACAAGAGCGCGTACAACACCGACTCCTCCAATGAGTTGATACTATTGCGGATATTGTCAGCCGAGTTGTAGATCTCCTGGATCTTCACGTCGGTAGGCAATTGCTTCTGAATCTTTGCCAATTCCTCTTGCACATCCTCGCAGACTTGCACGGTGTTAGAACCCGATTGCTTAGCCACAATCAGACGGGCAGCCTCACGACCATTGGTCTTCTCGTCCAACGAGAGGTCCTTGATCGTATCGCGCACAGTAGCAATATCGCGCACAAACACTTGTTGACCCTGTGGAGTAATCGTCACCATCAGATCATTGATCTCGCTACTCTCGATGAACTCAGAGCGCACCTGCATTTGGTATTGCTCCTTCTCCATCTTCACCGTACCCGATGACAGGTTCAGGTTGTTGGCAGAGATCACCTGTCCCACTTGCTCCAAGGAGATACCGTATGCGTCCAACTTCTGTTGGTCGATATCCACATACACATAGCGGTCTGGTGCACCAGATACTGACAGGTTACCGATTCCGTTGATCTTATTCAATTGTGGAATCACCTCATCGTTGAGGATTTTGTCGAGCGCAGCATACGACTCGTCTGCCGTGATAGAATACTGGCAGATAGGCATGGTGCTTGAGGAGAACTTAAACACCATAGGAGACGAACAACCATCTGGCAACTGGTTCTTCGCCATATCGCAGAACGACCGCACATCGTTGACGGCCTCCGTGATATCACATCCCCACTCCAATTCCAATACTACAAGACTGACGTTATCCTTGCTGGTCGAGTTGATATACTTCAGGTTGTCCACCGAAGTCAAGCTATTCTCCATGATCTTGGAGACGTTCGTTTCTATCTCCGAGGCAGAGGCTCCTGGATAGGTGGTCATCACCATCACGTATGGAGGATCCATCTCTGGGAACTGATCCACAGGCAGTTGCACGAAGCAGAACAGACCTATGATCATCACCGCAACGAATACCAGCATGGTCGTTACGGGGTTTTTAATCGCGGTTTTATAAATTGCCATAGTTCTTTTATTTACTCTGTAAATGAATGGTTAGCGGCTAGCTTCTGAAAAGTTACTTCGTGAAAATTCATTGCAAGCAATGGTTGTTCAGCAAAGCTAACTATTCAGCCCGCAGGGCTAACTATTCAACGAAGTTATTTTTCATTCGCTACACGAATCTTCACACCATCCACCAATTTGCTTTGACCTTTGTGGATATATTCTACGCCTGGTTGGATCTCTGGAGCGATAATCTCAATCTGCTCATCAAAACGTTGACCCAGTTTCACGCTCACACGCTTCGCATAGCCGTTCTCGTTGATGAACACAAAGCGCTCGTTTGAACCAATCAATTTCTCTACGGATTGATAAGGCACTACGATGGTGTTCTCCTTGCCGAGTCCTAGCGTAGTAGTCACATACATACCTGGACGCAACTTCTCGCTGGCGTTAGGAATCACCAACTTGCATTGGAAAGTGTGGCTCGTTGCGTCAATAGTAGGATACACCACCTCAATAGTTGCAGGGAAGGTTTGATCAGGATAGATATCGCTCTTTACGCTGAGCTTCATACCTTCTTTGATCAATGGATAGTATGTCTCTGGCACTGCTATCAGTGCTTTTAGTTTCTTGGTCTCTGCCAACACCACTATAGGTTGACCGCCATACAACTCACCATCTTCATACGTCTTAGCCGCAATCACGCCCGCAAATGGAGCCTTCACATACGTATTAGCCTCTAGGAAGGACAAGTTCTGCTTCAATTGATCGTAAGAAACCTTAGTTTGGTCATATACTTGCTTACTCACACTTCCTGTGCTGAGCAATGCTTCCATACGAGCCATCTCCACTTCCAAGTTCGCCAATTGAATCTTACTAGTCATGTATTGGTTCTGATCCATGCGCACCAGCATATCACCGGCCTTCACCTTATCACCCACCTCTACATAGATATGCTCAATCTTTCCGGTTAGGGATGGAGCCACGTTTTGAGTCAAATACGCTTGTAAGTTAGTACTTATCTGCAACTTTCGCTCTATCTCTTGTTCTTCCAATGTCATAGTAGAAACCACTTCTACACGCTCAGCCTCTTGACTTACTTGAGCCTCTTTCTTGCCACAGCCAATCAAACATACTGCTGCTGCCATCATTAATACAATCTTTTTCATTATCTTTTTTATTTTCAAAATTCTTATCTCGCTTTTGCTCGAACGATTATTCGCGGTGCGAATTTTCAAAATTCATAATTCTTAATTCATAATTCAAAATTACAAATTAAGGAACTTCTCCAACTCCACTTGTGCGTTCACCAAGGTCAACACAGCCTGCACATACGTACTCTGCGCCGAGATCAGGTCATTACTTGCATTCACCAAATCTAGATTACTCGCCACGCCGTGATTAAACTTCAAGGTAGTATTATCAAACACACGTTGAGTCACCTCCATATTATCTTTCTCGTTCAGGTATGTCTCATAACCATTTTGGAGGTTATAGCGCAATTGCTCGTTTTGTATTCCTAGATTATTTGCTGTCTCCGCAAAGGTATTGCGAGCCTCTTCCAATGCAATCTTCTTCTCCACTACGCCTGCTGCGCGCTTACCAGACGACCACAATGGCACGCTTATATTCAGCGAGATCGCATTAGGAGGAGTCATATTCAATCCCTCTGACTTGCCAAAATACTGCTTGTCGCTATATTGATATGCCAATGCCACAGTAGGGCCATATGCCCAACCTGCCATATGCACATTCTTCTTGGCCAACTCTACGTTCTTCTCTAGCAATTGGTAATTGAGATTGCTCTCCAATGCAAACTCACAACCCAACAACTTCAGCACCGCCTCCGCAGAAAGAAGACTCTCCAGCGTAGATGTCAGTACTAACTCCGTCTCTGCAGGTACATCCAGCAACACCTTCAGCGCATTCAACGCCAACTGCGTACTACGCAAATTCGCATTGATATTGTTTTTCAACGTGTTCACACGCACTAGGATCAGGTCAGCCGTAGTTTGCTCGGCAGCACCCACATCCACACTACGTTGGGTCATCTCTGCCATACGTTCGATGTTTGCCAACGAATTCTCTAGCAGCGATACTACATTTTGCAGAACCAACACACTCGCATAACTAGTCTTGATATTGGCACGCAAGTTATCCTCCGACTGTTCTAGATTCAATTTCTGCATGTCAATAGCCACGTTGTTCAATAGCGCACCCACTATTGCTTGCCCATTGATACCCACTGCAGCAGTGATACTCAATGTACCATTATCGTTCATTGGGATTGGCATGCCGCCAAAGTTCATCTCGTAACCCATCATCGAGGTGTACCCCCAGGACAAGTCTGCAGATGGCAACATACTTGCAATCGTCTGCCAACGTTGGGCATACGCTTTTTGCACGGCCAAACTGGCATTCTTCAAACTGCGGTTGGTCTCCACCGCATAATCTTGAGCCTCTTCAAGGCTTAGGTTTAATGTCGCAGGCACCTCACGCACCTCAGCCTTCTTCGTGGCGGCCATCACATGATCCTCTGCCTGCATGCCGTTCGCTAGAAACGCGAACAAGCCAATGGCTAAAACAATTTTTTTCATCTTTTATACCTTATATATTATATGTTATTTTTCCACTTGTTTCTTCAACGTCTCAAACCCATCGTGTGTCAATATACCACGCATCAAGATATCCATTCTCTGGTGTCCTATGCGGTGTACTTCCTCTTTGGTCATTTGCCCACTAGTCATCAGATCCAGCAGTCGGTATTGCATATCCAGAAACATCATCGCCACTACATCCACATCGATCTCTGCCCTGAAGATGCCCTCGTCCACACCTTTCCCCAAAAACTGTACCAATATCTTCTCTGCTGTTTGTCGCATCACTTTTTTGTGCGCAGCAAACAATTGCGGATAGTACTTCTCCAGGTCGTACATCATCGCTGGGGTCTTCAAATCCTTCTTTGTGGTAGATCTAGCAATCTTTGCCCATTCCACGATCACCTGCGTGATGGTACGTCTAGACAGGGCATTATCCAAATCATGCGCCACTTTCTGTTCATGCTTATGCAGAATAGCTTGCACCAAATCATCTTTCGATGCAAAATAAACATAGAATGTCTTCTTCGACATTCCTAACTCATGACAAATATCATCCACAGACACACTACGAATGCCCACCTGTTGCATCCGTTCTATGGCTACTTGCAATATATTTTCCTTTACATCATTCATTGCTTTCGGTGCATCCACTGCAAAAACCGTGCAAAGGTACTATTTTTCTACGAAACGACCAAACATTTTAGGAAACTTTAACACTTTTGTAGTTTCCAAGTGACAAAATCGCCCATAAAAAAAGCATCCTATCAAAGAATGCCTTTCACCTCTCGCCTCATCGCCTATAGCCTATAGCGGCTCTGCCGCGTCCTATAGCCTCATTGCCTCATCGCCTAATAGCTCTCATCCTGATTAGGGAAAGTACTATTCCTCACTGCCGACACATAATCGCCTACAGCCGTCTTCACTGCCTCGCCCAAATGGGCAAACTGGCGTAAGAACTTAGGTTTGAAGCCTTCGTTCAAGCCCAACATATCATGCAACACTAGCACTTGACCATCGGTCACATTGCCCGCACCAATACCTATCGTTGGGCAACTCACCATCTCCGTCACACGCTTAGCCAACTCCGCAGGAATCTTCTCCAACACTATGGCAAAGCAGCCTGCTTGATCTAGCAGTTGCGCATCATGCAACAATTTCTCTGCTTCTGCTTGCGCCTTACCACGCAAACCATAACCACCTAATTGGTTCACACTTTGTGGAGTCAAACCCAAATGTCCCATCACAGGCACACCCGCCTGCACCATATGACGAATAGCAGGCAAGATCTCCTCACCTCCTTCCAACTTCACCGCATCTGCACCCGACTCTTTCATCATCTTCAATGCATTGCTAACGGCCTGTTCTTCACTCACCTGATAACTACCGAAGGGCATGTCTATCACCACCAACGCGTGTTCTGCGGCGCGTACCACACCTTTCGTCAGGAATATCATCTCATCCACCGTGATAGGCAGGGTGTAGCGATTGCCACATACGATATTCGAAGCGCTATCACCTACAAGGATCATATCAATCCCCGCCTCGTCTAGCAAACGCGTAAGTGTGAAATCATAACTGGTAAGCATGGCTATTTTTTCGCCTTCCTGCTTCATCTTGCGTAGACGAGTGGTCGTCATACGACTATTTTGAACATGTACTGACATTGCAAAAATTATATGTTTAGTAGATTACTTTGTTTCAATATGCATCTTAATCTGCTCAGCCATACGATAGGCTATCAGCGAACGGAACGTATGTTTAGCCATAATATGCGCTCCCAAGCGAATGGTAAACGAATCACATGACACGCCATCACGCTGCAGACGATATGCCACATTGTTTTTCGTCAGTGCGAATCGATCCGAATCTTCGCTAGAGAAACTAAAATCATAGTCCGCGAACATTTCTACGATAGCATCCTTGATTGCTTGATACTTTTGGCGATCCACTACAGTACACTCTTTGCCTTCCCGCATGGACGAACTGAAATGGATATGATTGCCACCTTTCGAGATATTCGTCACCCTATGCAATAGGTAAATATTCCACTTATCATCTCCTTGACTTAGTCGCTTGAGGTCACGATAGAAGTCCTGCTGTTGCACATCATCTGGCTTATCCTTCATATTGTAGTATGACGCAGCGTTTTCAGGATCCTCTTCTTGGCTGCGGCAGATAAAGTTAAAGCCGCCAAACTCCGCCAAATAATATCCAAACCATTCGGTAGCCAATTCCACATGGGCAGAAGTCACAACAATAGTCACCTTGCTGCCTCGATCTATGCAGCAACCGTAGGAAGTATTCAGCCACCTTTTGAGCACTACCAATCGGTCTACGGGACTTTCGGCTTCTGTTTGTACCGATGCCATATTGGCTAGTGAAAACTCTGGAAATCGGTCACACGCCTCTAGGATAGTTGCGGTGTCGAGATGATATTTCACTTGCAGATCAACGATAGACTTGCACATAGGCACCATATACATCGAGCCCTCATCTCCTTTTTCGCGCAGATAATCATTCACACGCCGTGCCATGGATGGAGAGAAAGCTTTTTGCAGGCGCATGCGAACACGATTCAATTCCTCCTCATGCTTCTGCTCTGTTATGGCATCCATAAATGCTGACCCTATCAAACCGGCAGGAACGGCTACTATAGCTATCCCCACCCATCCTAAAAGATAAGCTATGATCTTTCCTACTACAGTCACTGGCGCGCCATCAAACACGCCATCTCCACCTTCCATATAACGAGAATAGGCCCACACCAAAGCATCCCAATAATTCGTGTAGACATCTGGCTGAGCGATGCGCTCCGCGATGTAAAAGATCACAGACAACACACCCGTTAAGGCTAAAATCATACCCAGCGATATCAACATCTCATGCTTGGTAGATGCAAACGCATTCTTTATAAATCTAAGTCGTGCCAACCATCCCAACCTCATATCCGTTCTAATTTTGCAGGTTAATTACCTGTTCGTAGTGAGTTAAAGAAATTGCCTATCACCTCTTTGGTCCCTTCCACGGCTTTTTGCACACTCACTTGTTGCATCTTCTTACCCATGCTTTCGCTAGAGCGATCTACGAGTCTTATCTCCACGCAAGCATCGGAGTTTAGGCTCAATCGGATAGTTGCCTCATCCAGCTCTTCCCAGGTAGACTGATAGCGAAAACTATTCAGGGAGATACCTAGCATCTCATTATTCTCCTCAGAGAATGGAGGATAGATCAACTTCGTCTCATTCGTTGGCGTACCATACATAGCTACGAGTTTGCTTTCTATTCGGTCAAACTCGGCTTTCAGGTTCTCCCATTTCACATAGGTCTTGGTCAGGACTTCTACTCTGTAGACGATATCGATTGATTGGGAATATGCATAGACTATCACCGAGCAGGCCATGCCATTGTATTTCCCTTCCAAGACTGTCTTATTGGCATTATCACAGACAAATGTGTAGCCTTTGTGTTGTAGTTTTTCTACAAAAGTTTGTTTTGATCCAGTTAGTTCTACGCCTTCAAACTTCACATGCGCAAAAGTATTGCTCACAAGCAAGATGAATAGCAACAAAGAAAAAGTTCGTTTCATATTTCAGATGTTTTAGTTGATTTTTCGCTGCAAAGGTACAAAAAAAAATGTATATGTGCAAAAAAAGTTTACTTTTATTGCCATAGGCTACATTTTTTACTGTAGCTTCGAGGATTAAGGTGCCCTCGAAGGTACAACAAAAAATGCAAATGCGCAAGTATAGCGAACAATATTTTCAAAAAAGATAGAATATCTATCTCACCCGAGGTTTAGCACTCACTCAAGCTCGCTTAAATGTGAGATGCTAAATCTCGGATAATGAGGTGTAACCGATTTTTGAATAATATTGCGAGCGCACTGGAGCATTTACCGCATTGAGCGAACGTAGCTACGAGGAGGGACCCGCAATTTATTGTGGGAGGTGCACTCGAAGTACGACAAAAAAAACACGGATGTTCACCTTGATAGATGTTCATCCGTGCTTTGCGGGGGGGGCGATAAGTCTCGCGAGCGTTCGCGTCCTGTAGGACCTTTGGTCCGTCCTAAAAGGGCTATCTGTTACTCCATCTTGCCGGTTTTTAATTCCGAGTCTAAAAACGCATATACATAGCGAGGACTTTGGTGATATAGTTGTGCCGAATCTTTTTGTAAACGTTGGTAAGTATCCGAGTTAAGCACAAGTTCAAGAGCCTGTTCCATTGTCAATTGTGGATCATTCTCCATTAGCAACACAGCTAGTTCAGTCGTCATATCCAACTTCATCATATCTATCTCACTCATAGTCGCTTCAAGAGTTTAATTGATTGTTCTGTTCCAAAAAATATTGGAAAGTGATACCTTTCATATTCTGTAGTTTACGCACCAAAGTAGGTAGATCTAAATGACATCGAAGTTTTTATTAGTTCCGTGATATAAAATCATTGTAGCATTCCTCCTTTACGATGACAATATTCTCCGATATCGTTAATCATTGATTCAAATGATTGAGTGTGCACATAGTCATAATGACGATCCACAAAGTCAATACCTTTGTATCGTTTCAGATAGTTGAAAGCTTGCTTTGTTGTAAGCCCATATCTTCGCCCAAACTCATAGACAAATATCAATGTCCATTCTATTTTTTCGCGATTAGTGTACATGTTCTATTTTTATCGCCTTTGGCGTGTTTTTAAGATTTTTATTCTTTTATAAATATTAAAAGATAATAAAATTTTCAAGAAGC
>JAZKYJ010000038.1:0-5128 GCA_045612045.1 Paludibacteraceae bacterium
GCATCCAAGATAAGGCGTGTGATGAATACAGCGGTCAAGAAGGAAGTAACGATACCGATCATGTATGTTACAGCGAAGCCCTTGATAGGACCTGTACCGAAGATAGCAAGGATAGCACCTGTCAGGAATGAAGTAACATTGGCATCCACGATAGCTGAGATAGCATTCTTGAAACCATCCTCGATAGCTTTACGCATACTCTTACCAGCGCGCAACTCCTCGCGGATACGCTCGTAGATAAGCACGTTAGCATCGACAGCCATACCCAAGGTAAGCACGATACCTGCGATACCAGGCAAGGTGAGCACTGCTGAGAAAGAAGCCAATACACCGATGAGCAAGAATACATTGCATACCAATGCAGCGTCAGCAATCAAACCAGGGATGAGACCATAGTAGAAAATCATGTAGATGAGGATGAGCACGAAGCCTAATACGAATGACCAAAGACCTGCGTTGATAGCTTCTTGACCGAGTGATGGACCTACCACACTCTCCTCAATGATACGAGCAGGAGCTGGCATCTTACCAGACTTGAGGGTATTAGCCAAGTCTTTTGCCTCTTCTACGGTGAAGTTACCAGTGATTTGGCTGTTACCACCAGCGATCTCGTTTTGTACTGTTGGGAAACTATATACATAGCCATCCAATACGATAGCTACTGATTTGCCGATATTATCCTTGGTGAGGCGTTGCCATGTCTTAGCACCCTCTGCATTCATAGACATAGACACATTGGCATATGCGCTGGTTTGTGAGAAGTCTGCGCGTGCATCGGTGATCACATCACCCTCAAGGCTTGCGCGACCATCACGCTGTGCCTTGAGCGCTACGAGCTGGTAGTAACTACCTGCCTCATCCACAGCCTTTACAGTCCAATAGAAACGCGCGTCGCGTGGCATGATAGACTTAGCAATCTGCGAATTGAGCATTGCGTTCACCTTAGCGGTATCTACATAGTGTGCAGTACCTACCACTGGACCACGGAATGCCTGACCTGCTTGGTCAACAGATGGAGCAAGAATACCGAATAATGGGTTATTCTTCTTGTACTCAGCAATCTGTGCCTCTTGGTCCACCTCAGCCGCAGCAGAATCGGTGTCAAGGTTTTCTACGAGTTCTGCCAAATCACCTGTCTCAGCAGGAGCAGCCTCCTCTTTTACCTCTACTTCCTCTTTCTCTGCTGGAGCAGCAGCCTCATTAGCAGCATTGAGCGCAGCGTACTCATTATTGATTTGTGCGAGCACAGGGAGCAACTCTGAAGACTCATATGTCTCCCAGAACTCAAGGTTAGCACTACCTTGGAGGAGCTTACGAACGCGCTCTGGCTCCTTGATACCTGGCAACTCAATCAAGATACGACCTGGCTGAGCCAACTTCTGGATGTTTGGCTGTACCACACCAAAGCGGTCGATACGAGTGCGAAGCACATTGAAGGAGTTCTGAATAGCGCCATCCACTTCCTCACGGATAACTGACTCAACCTCATCGTTTGTAGAATTGAGTGTCACTTTATCTTTGAGCTCGAAAGTAGAGAAGATAGAAGCCAATTGAGCATTTGGGTCCAACTCATTGAATGACTCAATGAAGAGAGTCACGAAGTCAGCACCACTGGCTTTTTGCTTTTGCTTAGCCAATGCCATTGCCTCTTTGTAGAGTGGAGTCTCGTTATGACCACTGAGGGCATCCAAAATCTCTGGAACGCTCACCTCCATTGTCACGTTCATACCACCCTTGAGGTCAAGACCCAAGTTGATTTCTTTCTCACGGCACTCTTTGAGAGTGTAGCCGAACCATACTTTCTCCGCAGCGATTGAATCCAAATACTGGTACTCCTTCACTGCATCACCTGCTGCGTACTCCTTCGCCTGCTTGTTATAATGCGCAGTAACGAACGAGAACGAGAGGTAAAAAGCGCATACCAATGCAAGGCATGCTACCATAATTCTAACAAGTCCTTTGTTTTGCATGATTGTATAATTTTAATTTATTTTTGCCAATTATTTATGCTAATTCTCTCATACATGCGCGGCGAAACGCACGCACGCTTGCACAAAAAGTGTGCAAAGGTACGAAAAAAAAATCACATACGCAAGCATTTACTGCAAAATTACGCTAATTTAATAATATTATACCGCTTATAGGGCAGTTGCAAAACAAAAACAGACGCCCGAAAGCGTCTGTTTCTGTATTATACTATTCTTTAGTTTTTCTCTTGTAGTTCAATAATGGAATTGAAAACGCTGCAAAAATCGGCAGATGACACTCCTATTTTTATTTCTTGCACTTCCATTTCCCTACGGAGTTTCTATTTCGTTTGCAAAGGTAGTACTTTTAAGCGAATATGCAAACTTTTTGGATTGTATTCCGAAAATTTATTTGATTTTTTGGATTATATTCCGAAAATTCGTTCAAAAATTTGGATTAGTACAATAAATAAGGACTTTTGTGGGTTTTTGATGGCTTTCTATAAACGTGTCTCTATAATAATGCTATAAAAATCTTCGGCGCGGAAGGTATTTTGTGCCGAAGATTAGAGAAAGCGGTGGAGAAGTAGATATATAAAGTAAGCGGGAAGTATTGTAAATCAATTGCTTCCCGCTTGTGGTGTTTTTTAAAAAAGTTTTCGTATGCCGAAGATTGTGCCGAAAGTTACAACTCCTGACCCATGACATTGTAGGTCTTACCATCACGGAGGATGAGGACTTGATTGTCGCGGATAATCTTTTGGCAATTGGTCATTGGCAATTGGATGTCGGATACACTTGTTGGAGTGCCTAATGTTGTAAATTCGCCCGAATAGGTAGTAATAGGTTGGTTTTCTGCATCTTTGGTTGTGATGCTGTAAGTGTATTGTGTGGCTTCGGTCAAACCAGTAACGGTGAAGCGATAGCCATTGCCTGCTTGTCCTGCGTATTGCGCTGGGTGATTGCCATTACGACTTGGAGCGAAGGCGATAGTGAGCAACTGACCATTGGTGTTGAAAGTCAAGGTACAGAATACCTCGTCGCCTTTCCTAATGACAATAATATATGTGTCAGCTTCCGTGTGCGTAGGCCATGTGATAGAAACCGAATTGGTGGAAGGCACAATAATGACACTATCCGTGACTACATTCCCATTTTCTGCACCAATACACTCAATCTGCTTGAAATTACCCCAAACTATATCCGAATAATATGCCCGATAATTTTCACAGGACACATGTACAATGGCATTGTAGTTTGTGAATGTGGATTCAAATGCTTTGGGTGGATTGGTTGCGTAACAATATATATCGTAGAGTTTTGTGGTATTTTCACCACCAAACGCTTGTTCTCCAATTTCTTTGACTCCTGTGCCTAATGTTACCTTTGTAAGTGACTGGCAATCAGCAAAAGCTGCACCTGAAATATGGGTAACGCTATTGGGAATAGTCACCGATTCAAGAGCAAGGCACATATGGAATGCTGCTTTTTCAATAGTCGTTACGCTATTGGGAATCGTGAGCGAGGTCATAGAAGCACACGCAAGGAAAGCTTGCTCGCCAATGCTTGTTACATTCTCAGGAATCGTAATGGAAGGGATTGCAATACAAAGGGCAAAAGTATGTGGTTCTATTCGCGTTATACCATTGGGAATGTTGATTGAGGTAAGGTAGATACAACCATGAAAAGCACCTTCACCAATACTTGTAACACTATTAGGAATGACAACAGAAATGAGAGATTCACAGTTACAACTTGCCAAAGCATACTTTCCTATATATGTTACGCTTTCGGGAATCGTAAGTGAGGCAAGGGTTTCGCACTCCCAAAAAGCATAGTCCCCAATACCTGTGACAACATAAGTAGTGTCATTATGTACTACAGAAGAGGGGATGTTGACGGTGGTAAGATTGGGATAGTTGTTAGATGCGACTTTGCCAATCTCATTGGCTACTTCAACGGTATAAGGAGCCGTTTGGCTTGTGATATTGTAACACAAATCACCCACTCGGAAATCATACGCCCAAAGGGTAGTATTGGCGAATAGTAACAAGAAAAGAGGGAATAATTTTCGCATTGTTGTTTGATTTAAGTTTCCTGTTTTCAATGAATCAAGTCTGGGCTTATAACGCTATATTAAATATGTCGGGCAACCGCTATGAGTTGCAAAATGATTTACAATGTACAATTTGTTGGGTTATTTTGGATTAGTTTATATTGTTTTCTATCAATTTTTTAAGTTCTTCTTTACTTGGTAAAATCGTTTGATACTTACTTGCAAAAATTTGATTATTATTTTCTGGTAAAGTGATTTCTACCATTGCATCACTTTTATCCGTACAAAGCAAAATACCTATCGTAGGGTTTTCATCCGCTTCTTTCACAAATCGGTCATAATAATTGACATACATCAACATTTGCCCTAAGTCTTGGTGTTTAAGGGTGCCGCGTTTCAAATCAATTAACACAAATGCACGCAGCAAACGATTGTAAAATACCAAATCTACACGGAAATGTTGTTCATCAAATGTAAATCGAACTTGTCTCCCTACAAAAGTGAAACCTTTTCCTAATTCCAACAAGAAAGTTTGTAGGTTGTCAATTAGACGTTGCTCTAATTCACTTTCGTTGTACTGCGGCAACTCTGGCAACCCAATAAACTCCAACACATACGGGTCTTTGACAATATCCTTTGGTGTGTCTATTACCTGTCCTTTATATGCAAGTGCTTTAACACCCTCTTTATCACGACTCAATGCCAATCGTTCGTACAGTGAGCTGTCAAACTGGCGTTGCAATTCGCGTATGCTCCAATTATTTTCTTTGGCTTCGATCTCATAAAAACGACGTTCTTCAGGGTTGGTAATACGCATCAATTTAAGGTAGTGCGACCAACTGAGAGTAAAGCCAACTTCAGATTCTCTAGACACTGTCTGGAAAATTTCATCCTTGGAATATGTAAGGTAGAACTGACGCATATTTGCCAAATTTTGCACAGAGAAACCTTTACCGAACTTACTAGATAATTGTTCTGACAAATGTTTTAGCAATTCGGTTCCATATTCAGCACGTTGTTCGCCTTGTTGCTCATCCTCCACAATAATACGCCCCACTTCATAATAGGTATAAACCATCGTTGTGTTGACTACAGCAATAGTTCG
>JAZKYJ010000039.1:0-24715 GCA_045612045.1 Paludibacteraceae bacterium
AGTGCATTCTTCACCCCAGCAGAGGCTGGTTCTATCGGTATTATCGGTGGTGCGGACGGTCCTACTTCTATCTTCTTGACATCGAAGTTGGCTCCTCACTTGCTTGGCCCTATTGCTATTGCGGCTTATTCGTACATGGCATTGGTACCAGTGATCCAACCACCTATCATGCGTGCATTGACTACTCCTGCTGAGCGCAAGATCAAGATGAAACAACTCCGCTCTGTGAGCAAGGTAGAGAAGATTGTCTTCCCTATCATCATCACAGCTGTTGTAGCGCTCGTATTGCCTGATGCTGCTCCATTGATTGGCTGCTTGATGTTGGGTAACTTGATGAAGGAGTCTGGTGTAGTTGATCGTTTGAGCAAAGTGGCTCAAAACGAGTTGATGAACATCGTGGTGATCTTCCTCGGTTTGTCTGTAGGTGCTACTGCTACAGGTGCTACCTTCCTCAATGTGAAGACTATCTTGATTCTCTGCATGGGTATCGTAGCCTTCGGTATGGGTAGCGCAGGTGGTGTGCTCCTCGCTAAGTTCATGAACATCTTCTCTAAAGAGAAGATCAACCCACTGATCGGTTCTGCTGGTGTATCTGCAGTGCCTATGGCTGCTCGTGTGAGCCAGATGGAAGGTCAAAAAGCAGATCCTAGCAACTTCCTTTTGATGCACGCTATGGGTCCAAACGTAGCCGGTGTGATCGGTTCTGCAGTTGCTGCAGGTATTCTGCTCACCATGCTCGGATAATTTTGGATGTAAAATTCTTAGTTAAGGTACGCCTTAATTATATAACAAAAAGAGAGTCGTTTGGCTCTCTTTTTTGTAGTTGAAAAATCACATAAAAATCACTCAATTCTTGCACGACTCGAAAAAAAAACGTACCTTTGCCACAGAATTGCAATCCACCACAGGCACTACCTTATACAGGCACAATAAAATACAAATCTCCTTATACAATCCAACTAAAATCCTCAATCAAAATATGAAAAATATACTTATTCTCATTTGCGCGGTATTTTGTTCGATGCAAGCTGTGGCATTAAACCTTCTGATAGAACATCGTTCAGGAGGAGATTTATTGCAAGATATTGCTATTATTGGAAAGTGGGTATTCGTTGACAACAGTCTACAATTACAGGATAAATCCGGCTCAATACTTGCTACAGAATCCATTCCGAATATTAAAAAAATTATCTTCTCTGCTTCCGACGCATCCGCGGAAATAGAAGACATCCCAAGCAATACCATTCTTGTTTATCCTAATCCCACACAAGACGTGTTGATGATTAAGGGAATTGAAGATCAACGTCTTCGCGTGTATGATCTTCAAGGGCGTTTACTCAGCACAAGTATAGGAACACAAGTTGAGGTGAAACATCTAGCAAATGGAACCTATCTATTGCAAGTAGGCACACAAATAGTTAGATTTATTAAGCACGAATGAATTAGAGTGGAGTTTGTTTTTGCCATAGAATGGCATCTCCTTCTAGCGTCCAGTTAGTAAGAGGAGAAGATGGTGTGAATCCCATTTGCTCGTAGATATGTGAGCAGGCTATATTATGCACACTAATGATAGCATATACCATACGTAAGTGCAAGAACCCAAAAGCATAGTCCAACAGCAATTGTACCGCTTGCTTCCCTACCCCTTTTCCACGTGCCTCAGGAGCGATATACATGCCAATAGCCGCTTTGCGGTTGCGAGCGTCAAAATCAAAGAGGTCGATACACCCGAGAATAGAGCCTCCCCTCACCCCCTTGCTAAAAGAAGGGGAGTGTTGAGAGGATAATGGTTCTTCTATTATCAAGCGCAATTGTCCATCGCGGTAGATATCGCCCGTGGTATTCTCAATATATTGGTGCAGGTCATGACGAGAGAGCGGATTATGCGTATCCGAATCAGCCCACATCGTGGAATCATTTTCCCATTGATATAGAAAAGGAAGGTCAGAGGGCTCTATTTTTCGCAGTTTGAGGTTCACTTTTGATTCTTGATAAAGCGCTAAGAGCAAAGACTTATTAGCATCGTATAGTTAGTCGTTACTGATGTATCTTTGCTCTTGGTTCTTGATTCTTTATTGCTAGCCAAAGAGTCCAAAGAGTCCCTTTTTGCGTTGGGGTTCTTCTGCAGGCAAACCAGTAGGAGCTGGTTTGAAGTGATTGCCCGAATGAATCATCTGATAGATGACTCCCCAATCAGGAATACCACCCAAGTTACGGTCATCAATAAAGAGGTCCGCCTCTAGTTTACGTGCACGGACGATATCAGATGTCTCTTCAGGGAAATTTGAGTTTACAGCATAAAACTCCAACCCGCGTGCTGCACAGTAATCAATAGCCTCTTGCAGAAGGTCACCTTCACGACAAGTCCATAAGATGAGTTGATGATGATCCTCCTGCTGAAGTTTTTTTAATGTATCAATGGCAAATGGAATAGGTTTGCCAATCGCAGGATATGCGTGTGTAACAATTGTTCCGTCAAAATCAATCGCAATAGTCATATTTTTAAGTGTTTGTTTGCGGATTATCCGCTATTATATTTCGTGTTATCTGCTAGTTTGGCAACGTTATACACCTGCGCGACACATAGCACGCAAATATAAATTGCCTGAATTAATAATTTTCTTGATCAGATTGTTGAGGTTGCAACTCAAGTTGCATCTTGCGCTCTGAAGGTTTGGTAAAATACCAACCAATCGCAGAAACAGCCGTAATCCACAACATCGACTGATATGCTCCCATTAGATAGAATGCAGCGATCCCCCAAATCATGGTATTGCTCACCAATAGTATTCGCCATGTCGCAGCTTTCTTGTATCCCTCCAACCTTGCAGCCTCATCTGTCAGTTGCGCTAACTTATTACATTGGCGTTTGCAGAAGTATAACCCAGCAGGGATTGTCAACAAAGCATCAAAAATAATCACATATTGAATAATCTGCCCCAAAGTAGAAAGAGTATCAATTGGTAGTAGATAATCCTTCATAATTAGGAAATATGATAAGGTACCCGATAAAATAGTCAAAACGAGCATACCATAATAGTACAGATTAAGTGATTGAATAATTTTCTTTTCCATTATAATTAGAGTTTTTAAAGTTTAAATTCGACACGATTAATGATAGAGCGCCCTAGGGTAATTTCATCCGTATATTCTATCTCATTGCCTATTGCCATACCTCGGGCAATCTGAGATATTTTGAGTGCATTTGACAAAGATAAAACATTTTGTAACCTCTTATAGATATAAAAGTTGGTCGTATCCCCCTCCATAGTTGTGGGCAACGCAAGTATTACCTCTTTGATATCCTCTGGTTGAATACGCGCCACCAATGAGTCAATCTCCAACTCACTTGGTCCTATCCCATCCATAGGAGATATTACCCCACCTAACACATGGTACAATCCACGATACTGTCCCGTATTTTCAATTAGCATCACATCCTGGATATTCTCTACCACACAAATTGTTTGTCTATCTCGAGACATAGACTGACATATAGGGCAAATATCATGGTCTGATATCGTATGACAAAGTTTGCAGTACTTCACATCCTGCTTCAATCGTAGTAGCGCACCAGCAAAAGCATCTACATCTTTATTGCTTTGGCGCAGTAAATGCAATACCAACCGCAAAGCAGTCTTGCGCCCTATTCCAGGAAGCGAGGCAAACTGATCAACAGCATCACTTAGCAATATGGAAGGAAAGTTATTCACATCTATAAATTCTTAACACTCAACACCACTACTTCTTTGCCCATCTGGCAGGAAGAAGTCGATAAGGATAGCGCTCACGCATATTATCAGCATTCGGACAATCAAATCGATGAATACGTACGCCCTTCGTGATACTTATAAAAGCAAAAATCGGATCACCCGGCTGAGGATTACAACATGTTGCCAAATTATACTCTACACTTTTAACATTGATATCCACCTCCAAAGCTAATGCTTCTTGTGGAGACTTAGGGACATAAGGTGTACTCTCACGCATATCATGATGTGATTCATCCATCATCAAGAACACCTCTTTGATACGCAGCAAGTCCTCCTTGCCTAAAGCGATAGACTGATACAAGTCAGTTGTAATCTTATATCCTAGTTTCAAAGCCAAACGTGAGATATCCCCCTCAGTATAATCCAACTTCCAATTCTTAAAACGACGTTCGAGGAGTTCTCGTCCCTCCGCAGCATTGCGGTATTCGACTTCCTTAAGGGCTTGACGTATCTTATTTTTAGCCTTACTGGTAACTACCACATTTAGCCAGTCAGCAGTTGGGCGCTGATTGGGCGATGTCAGAATCTCTACTTGATCACCATTCTGCAATTGCTGACGAATACTAACATTTTGATTACGAATACGTCCACCAACACACTTGCACCCCACATCACTATGAATAGAGAATGCGAAATCCAACACCGTAGAACCTGCAGCCAAACGTTTTAAATCCCCCGTAGGCGTAAACACATAAACACTCTGCTTATCTGTATTGAGCGCATGACCATCCACGCCTTTATAAGACCAGTGAGCAGCCACACCTTTCTCTGCTACTTCATCCATCCGACGAGTACGAATTTGCACTTCTACCCATTTATCTTCCGGCCCAAGCACCGTAGTATGCAAACTCTCGTAACCATTCTCCTTGGGTACACTCAACCAATCACGCAGACGCTTGGGATTAGGTTTATACATATCCGTGATAATGGAATATACTTGCCAACAATCCAATTTCTCTCGCTCTAAGGGAGAATCTAAAATAATGCGAATGGCAAATAGATCATAGATTCGATCAACGTCGCAGCGTTGCGCCTGCATCTTATGATAAATACTATGAATAGATTTGGGTCGACCTTTAATTGTAAATTCAAATCCTTGTTCCTTGAGTTTTTGCTCTAGAGGATCTATAAAAGCAGCAATATAGGCATCACGTTGTGCCTTCTTCTCATTGAGAGCCTGTGCTATATACTTATAAGTCTTATAATCAGTAAATTTTAAGGCAAGGTCTTCCATCTCAGTCTTAATAGCATACAATCCTAGACGATGGGCCAAAGGAGCATGCAATGCTGCAGTCTCACGAGCAACATGACGACGACGATCACTATCACCCTCCTTATCCAACGCTCTGAGTAACTCCAATCGATCAAGCAAGATGTCGTAGAGAACTTTATTGCTATCTTCCGCTGCCATAGTAAATTATTTTGCTATTTTGGGTGCAAAGTTACAAAAAAATTTGCATATATAAAAAAGATTTTGTAATTTTGCAGCGTTTTTGTAGGAAAATGTATGATTTCCTATAAAATACTTATAACACGAATAAATTACATAAATCATGAATACAAAAATTATCATCCGTATCTTTTTGGTTATTGCCGTAGCATTTATGGCATATCTATGTGTTAACAGCGTTGTCACTCCTATTAAATTTGAGGAAACTCGTGTACAACGTGAAACCAAAGTAATTAACAACCTCGTTAGCCTCCGTACTGCTGAGGAGCAATTCCGCTTGGACAAGGGCTACTATACAGCTGATCTTGATTCGCTAGTAACTTATTTGCAAACTACTCCAAAGAAAGTGGTATACATGGTTGGTTCGCTCAATGAGAAGCAACTAGAAGATGGTATGACCGACCACAAAGCAGCCAAGATTTTGGAACGCGCACGCCAAAAAGCACAACGTAAAATGAAATTCCAAGGTACGGATAGTTTGGAAATGTTGTATAACTATATCTGGGAGAACGATCGCGAAGTAAAGGCTGAAGGTCTACAAGGTTTCCGTCGCGACACTATCTTATCAAACATGATTCAAGAGTTATACAAAGGTCAATATACTGAGGAGACCATCGGAGAGATTATATACATCCCATACACCAATGGTATGAAGTTTGAAGTAAAGACCAACAACAACTATACAGACTCACGCGGTTATAAAACTCCATTGTTTGAAGCAACCGCTCACTATGACACTTATCTACACGATCTCAACAAGCAAGAGCGTGTTAACCTTATCGACAAGAAAGAGAAACTTGATCAATACCCTGGTTTGAAAGTAGGTTCTGTAGATGAGCCAAACCGCAACGCCGGAAACTGGGAGTAATATATTTAGGCTATAGGTTAGCAGTTTCTGCGCACTATAGCTTATCAGTAACGATATAATGAGAATTATTTCAGGAAAATTTAGGGGGCGTCGATTGATGCCCCCTAAAAATATCACAGCACGCCCAACAACAGATTTTGCTAAGGAGAGTTTATTTAATCTCCTTGCAAATCGTATGGATTTCGAAGACGTAGATATGCTTGATTTATTTGCCGGAACAGGTGGTATTGGTTTGGAATTTGTGTCTAGAGGTGCTCGAGAGGTGACTGCTGTAGAGATGGCACATACGCAACAAAACTTCATCATCTCATGCTGCAAGCAGCTAGGAATCAACAATCTACATGTTATCCGCGGCGATGTATTCAAATATATAAATACTTGCCACATTCAATACGACTTCATTTATGCCGATCCACCATATGATTTGGACCAACTACCTACTATACCAGATTTGATTTTCAATCAAGATTTACTAAAAGAAAGTGGATACTTCGTTTTGGAACATAGCAAAGCGCATAACTTCTCAACACATCCGCATTTTGTAGAAGAACGTTCATATGGGAACGTACATTTCACTTTTTTCCAATAGAACACATATAGTAGAAAATGCATCAAACAATGGTAAAATAAAAATCGCACCCAAAAGGTGCGATTTTATATACCACATTTTACTTTAATCATTCTTTTCCATTACGGAGTCTTTGTTCCCAACGCCAAGCACTTAGCAAAACCTCTTGAATAGGTGTATCTGCCTGCCAACCTAAAACAAGGTTAGCTTGTGTAGCATCAGCCCAAACTTGCTCAATATCTCCCTCACGACGTCCAACTATCGTATATGGAACATCGACTCCTGTAACTTCCATAAAAGTGTGGATAATCTCTAGCACACTCAACCCGCGACCAGTGCCCAAATTAAACACTTCCACAGACTCTGTTGCTAAGCGAGAGAGAAGTCGCTCTACTGCTTTTACATGCGCCTTCGCTAAATCTACCACATAGATATAATCTCGGATACAAGACCCATCGGGAGTGTTATAGTCATTACCAAAAACCTTGAGTTCTGGACGCACTCCTACTGCAGTCTGCGTAACAAAAGGCAAAAGATTTTGTGGTACCCCATTAGGTAATTCACCTATCATTGCCGATGGGTGTGCACCAATTGGATTGAAATAGCGCAAGATTGTAGCCCTCAGTTCCGAATTCGCATACACTTGATCACGAATGATATCCTCATTAATCTGTTTTGTATTACCATATGGAGAAAGAGCATGCTTAATAGGAGCCTTTTCACTCACTGGTAAATACTCAGCCTCAGGTTGTCCATAGACCGTACAAGAACTAGAGAAAACAATATGATTAACATCGTATTTTTTCATCAGCTCCAAGATAGTAATGAGCGATCCTAGGTTATTACGATAGTACTTCAATGGTTGCTCAACCGACTCATTTACAGCCTTGCTAGCAGCAAAGTGAATAACAGCATCTATATGGTCGTACTTTGAAAAGATACGATCCATTGCAACTATATCTGTACAATCAGCCTGATAAAAATCAGGAGAAGTGCCCACGATGGATTTAATACCATCGAGGACCCCCTGATTGGAATTGCTAAAATCATCTACAACGACTACATCATACCCTTGCTGCATCAATTCCACTACTGTGTGAGAACCAATATAGCCAGTTCCTCCTGTTACTAATATGCGTGCCATAGATAACCTTTATCACATACTCTGCAGTAGAAAATAAGTTCCATACTACAGAGCAAGACTATTCATTAAAACAATTTATTAGGATATACACCAGCATCTACCAATGCTTGAATCTTATCAACGACCATTTGACGATCATCAGCGTATGTCACTCCAAACCACTTAGCTGTTGTATCAAGCACTTGGCAGGTTGCCTTACCAGACTTAATCATATCGTTAACCAGTGTTGGGATATAGAACTCAGCTTTCAATTCTTGTGAGTTCTCGGTTAAGAATGTTTTGAACGCCTCCTCTGCATAGGTAAAATACTCTGGAGTGAAGCCCCACATATTCATACTAACTGGAGTCTCAAATGGAATCTCAACGTCCACACCATTATCTTGATAAACTACGTGTCCATTTTTATTCTCGATAGCAGTACGCTCAACCACATCGGTAAGGAAGCCCATCTTGTCTGTGGCACATACACCACGACTTACGGTTCCGTGCTCACTAAGGGTATTACCCACGCGATAACCTGCCATACAGTATTTGCCCTCTTGGCCATTAACCTCAAGTAAGAACTTAGCCATAACCTCAAAGGACTCCTTACCATAGAAATCGTCCGCATTGATTACCATAAATGGCTCTTTAATAAGATCTTTCGCCATCAATACAGCATGGTTGGTGCCCCATGGTTTGGTGCGTTCTGGATTACGAGTAAAGCCTTCTGGCAGGTTGTCGATACCCTGAAAACAAACCTCACATGGTACGTGATCAGCATACTTGCTGAGCACTACTTTACGGAAATCATCCTCGAAATCCTTGCGGATAACAAATACTACTTTTCCAAAACCGGCACGCATAGCATCAAAAACGCTATAATCCATGATTGTCTCACCATTAGGTCCTAGTCCATCCAATTGCTTGAGACCTCCGTAGCGGCTTCCCATACCAGCCGCAAGAATAAATAATGTTGGTTTCATTGTTTTATAAAATTAAATGTTAATCTTCCGTTTCTATCTCAAGTTTACCACGACGTTTGCGATGCTTTGCCCATAAGCCATACACCTCAGAACAATTGCCTGCCGTAGTAAACGCCTTAATTTGATTATCACGCATAAAAGCCAGAACGTTAGCAAACTCCTCTTGCGTAAGCAATGCCTGAATTTCTATGTACTCCTCACGACTGTATCCCCCCTCTACACGGTACAATGAGCACCCACGCAACAAATCTTTCACAATATAAGTACGAACCTTCTCATATTCTGTAGTAATGATACACACTCGTTTACGCAGATCCATCGTAGCTGTAAAATAATTAACAACGACACCATTGACCCACGTACCAATCAAACCAATAACTACCATACGAAAATCATTGATTAAGAATGCAGTACAGCAAATCAAAGCACCACCAATAGACACAGACATACCTATATCGAAGTGCAAGTATTTATTGATGATTTTCGCCAATATATCTAAACCACCTGATGAAGCATTTATACGGAATAGGATGGCTTGACATGCGGAAAGCAAGAACACAAAACAAACCAAATCAAACCATACATCTCCCATACCCAATCCTGCAGACATCACTGAGTCACGAACCTGCTCCAACACTTCCCCTGCACGACTCAACAGATAGGGATTACCATTGGCATCCAACACAGATTGTCCAGCTTGCAACTGAGCTAACACCTCAGGATTCTCTACTACCTTGTGAGTAAAAGAAGTATACGGATAAATGCGATCACACAACTGAGTCAATGGACCAAGAATCATCGCAGTATATACGGTTTTAGCTCCAAACTCATTGCCAATGAGCAAGAACGCCATAATCAACAATACGGCATTAATACCCATCACCCAATATGAAAAAGTGTCAGCGGTACCTCCTAAAATAGTATTCAGTACAATACTCAAACCCGAAATTGTACCAATAATCAAATGACTAGGCATCAAAAAATAATAGACAGCTGCTGCACCAATCGCTATACCGATATTCATCACAACAAACTCTTTCCAGAACTTTTTCGTGCCTAGAGCATGTACAAATTCCGTCAAAAGTCCTTTCCAGTATTCTACTGTAAAGTATTGATTTATTGCATTATCCATAATTAATGAACATTAATTTTAATATTAATCTTTTATCACTAGTTTTGCTGTCCTCCGAGTCAACTGACTTAGCAAGATATCTCGCCCACTCTGCTCTTTTTTCAATATTTCAGGGGTTGTTCCTCTAATAGTCAATAGACTCAGTCCTTCATTCCATACCACACTATATGCCTGCTGCAACTGCTCAATAGCCTGAGTGACAAACCGTGTATTGTCTACACACACGGAAATTGTGACTGCGCTAGATTGAATCAAAGAGACTTTCAAGCGATTGCGATGAATAATATCAAAGATGTGGCTCAAACTCTCTTCTAAAACAAATGAGAAGTCTTTGGCCCGTAAGGTTATCAACACTTGGTTGGAACGCCATATATAAACTGGTATATTGATAGGATCTGCTTCAGCCACTATCATCGAACCTGATGCCGTACAATCACCAAAGGGCTTAACATATAATGGTATCTTCTTATTTTCAAGCGGGCGAATGGTCTTAGGGTGAATCACCTGCGCACCACTATACGCTAATTCAACGGCATCATAGTAGGTCAGTCGATCTATCTTTACAGTGTTAGAGACTATACGTGGATCTGCATTCAATATCCCCGGAACATCTTTCCAAATAGTCACTGACTCTGCATCTAGGAAATGTCCCATAAGAGCGGCCGTATAGTCTGACCCTTCACGACCTAAAGTAGTACGTAGTCCATCGGCTGTTCCAGCAATAAAACCTTGGGTCACCACCACTCTTGGGCGATTAGAACGATTCCATCCTGCTCGTATCACCTGAGAGGAGGTTAGCATATCAACTTGCGCTTCACGGAAAGTACTATCTGTACGTAAGAGTTTGGGCATATTCCACCACTCGGTACGAATACCACTCTTGAGCAGGTATACCGCCACAATTTGGGTGGACATAATCTCTCCTAGGCTCACTATCTGATCGTAGTTCTGATCATAGGAGCAAGAGTGATCATACTCTGGTATCATTGAAAAACGGATATCCTCATTGGGTTTGAGCCCTAGTTCCATTGCCAAATGCACATGGTAATCTAATATCGCCAACCACTCATTCTCTGCAGTAGCTTCATCCTTCTGTGCTAGCGTTGCCACTACGCGTTCTAAAGCATTGGTAGTCTTGCCCATTGCAGAAATAACGACCATCAAATCATCACCTGCACAAGCAATAATCTCTCTGAGGTTACGAACGCCATTAGCATCCTTCACCGAAGCACCACCAAACTTATATACTTTCATCACTAAACTCTAATCCTAAAACCTCAAATAAGGTTTGCCATCTTAATAGCCGTCACTGCGCCTTCTACACCCTTGTTACCGAGACAACCACCTGCACGGTCAAGTGCCTGCTGCTTATCCAATGTAGTGAGGACAGAGAAGATAACAGGACAAGCGTTAGGATTGTGAAAACCACCAGTAGAAGCTCCGCTACCCAGTGCATTCAACAAGGAAACACCTTGTGTCACAGAGTGGCAGACATAGTCAAAATGGGGAGTATCGCCTTGTATCACACAGCCAATAACAATAACTGCATCTGCATGCTTGCCCATCCCGAAGTTCTTCTTGCCACTTACATAAAGTGCGGCACCATAAGTAAGCTCCACAGCACCAGGTACATGCATCACATCAATATTCTCCTCGCGCACGCCATGCTTGAGAAAGGTATCAATCGCACCCTGTGCCATAGCGTGAGTGATTTCACAGTTCCAATCTGCTACTACTATAGCATAGCGCTGACGTGAAAGCACGTCAGCGCTAGGCAATTCATTCGCATTATATTGCGACAAATCTGTTGTCATAATTCGACAATATTATTCTGCGATAGCGATATACTTCTCGATATCTTGTGCCTCTACAGAAGCAGGATACTCATCCTTAATTGCTTGAAAAGCTTTTTTAGCAGCAGGTTTATCACCTATCTCAAGATATACAAGGCCTGCTTTCTTTAAACTCATAGGGGCAATAAGTGTATTGCCAGACTTAGCCGCAGCACCAAACGCCTTAGCAGCCTTGGCATATTCACCAAGTTGCACATACGCATCACCCAAAAGTTGAGAAGCCGCAGGATCAATACTTAAATCTTCAGCAGAGAACTTCGCCAAATATGTAGCAGCATCCTCATATTGACTCATTTGATAATAACAAACACCTGCATAGAGCGCTGCCAACTTGCCACCTTGATACATTTTGTAGTCATCTGCAATAGCCTTAAAACCGACACAGTCAGTATCATCACCATTCAGAGCCGACTCATAGTTACCTTGCATAAAATAGGTAACAGCCTTTGCATTTTCATTGTCTATATCAACTACATTAGGTTTAACCACCCAATTGTTGATTGCTAAAATACCCAGCACAACTACAATGACTAGAGAAATAGCCAATACTAACTTCTTCTGATTTTTTTCAATCCACACACTCGTGGTATTGAGGACTTCTTGTACATTCTCAAGATTTTGGTCCTCTACAGTTACTTTTTTCTTTGCCATATTCTTTGTAAATTTTATTCCAAATTTAACGGGATCTACTAACTTATTTCAATTAGCGTGCAAAGTTACTACTTTTTTCTCACATATGCAAATTTTTCTCTATTTTTCATAGAAAAATCGCCGGTTTATTTAATAGTTCGAATAATGCTAGATTTCTACACACCTCTAATACCATAGCCCTATCCCTAAACTCACGAACTCCACTTTGGTCAAATGACTTTTCATCATCGCTTGCACAAAAATATGCCATGGAAGATGATAACGCAATACTACTTCTGAGTATAACCATCCATCCGGATATCCCGCACTACCTGCATTCAGCAAATCATAAGCATAAAAAATCGGCTTATCCAACCGTTCCTGAGGCAAACCATCTTTTTTCCACTGGGGCTCCAAAGCTTTAACAGGATCATACATATAAGCTCCTATATGTAACCCTGCTGTAAATTTTCCCACGACAAATTCTGGTTGCACACTCACACCTACTCTCCAGCAATCACCTGGTTCTGCAAGAGATAAATTAGTCTTAGCAAAATGCGTTTCTCGCCGTACATAAGCGCCATCATAGAAGGCATCCAAACCTCCTCCTAAACGAAAGATAGAATGCGCATGCCAATACATGGAAGCATGTATAGAAGAAACCAAGAATGTCTGCTGATCACGATAATATACCTGCCTACCACTGATAGTACCCGAAAGAGCAACAGACCACTTTCGGGAGCCAGACGCAAACTCAGAAGAGAAGATATTACTATTCTCAGAGGTATTTCTGCTAACCTTAGATAGTGATTGAGGAGTAAAGTTAACATCTTTCTTAACACCTAGTTCTGCAGCAAAGATATTGTATCCTGAATTTGGTTGCCGTGTACTACCATTGCTAATATGGTACCATCCTCCAGCTAAAGAAATTCCCCACCCTCTAGCGATAGGAAAACGCATATATATAACTTCGGGGAAATATAGATTGCACACACTTCCTATTGATTGATTCGCTCCTTGTACATCTACAAACATATGCCCATCTAGGACCGTATTTCGATAAGTCTTCGTTACAAAGGCTGTCCCAATACCGGGACGCAATCCCAATTCAAAATGAGGCCGACGGACAAGAGGTATGTCCATATATATATAAGGTGTTATCGCATGCCCCATTTTATTATGATTCAAATTCCAATATCCCAAAGAAACACCTATTGTAGCATCATTCCATTCTTGCAAAGCTTGCCAATCAGGAGCAAAATCCACAAACAACTCTACCCCATATACTGGAGCATGCCAATTACCTGGAGCTTCAACCAACTTATCAACCTTTCCATCCGGCATTACTGCACCCGCATGAAAAGAAGCTGCTAAAGAATGTATAAAGAAAAGTAATGATAGAATCATCCTAACCGACTGATTCTAGTTAGCTCCTGTTCATCTAGGAGTTTTATTTTACGTCCATCCAAACTAATGATACCCTCAGAGGCAAATTGTGAAAGTGTTCGAATAGCATTAGAGGTGGTCATATTAGACATATTAGCCAAATCTTCGCGTGCCATATACATGGCAATCGTCACACCATCCTCGTCTAAGCCATACGTATGCTTCAGTGTTATCAATGTTTCTGCCAAGCGTCCACGTATATGTTTTTGGGTCAGATTCACCGTTCGTGACTCAGAGATCGCTAAATCTTTGGACATCAACTCTAATACACCAAAACAAAACGCATTATTCTCACGAATTACATCTAGAAAGGCATCTCGCTCAATACGATAAACCACCGTAGGCTCTATTGCTGTTGCACAAGACGAGTGTTGATCTCCAGCGACTACACTACGATAACCAAAAGAGTCATGACGATTCAAAAGACGAATAATCTGCACACGCTGCCCTACTCCTTCTTTGGATAAACGTACCGTACCAGAAACCACAACCATCACATAACTAGGCGAATCTCCTTCTTGATGAATAATTTCATTCTTGCGATATTTCTTAATTTCAGAACGTTCCTCAATATAGTCCTTCTGTTCTACAGACAAAAGGTCCCATACCGGACTTATCTCCCAAATTTTGTCATAATCGTCATGAATTTTACGCATATCCAAAGAATTTTGCTGCAAAGGTACAATTTTTTGTTGAAACTTGCAAAAAAAAAGACATTTATTGTGTTTATTTCGAATATTTTTAGTACTTTTGCAGTCGAAATAAAATTTTCTTCTACTAACTATCAACATTTATGGATATTTCAATAGTTATCCCCCTATACAACGAGTCAGAGAGTATACCCGTTTTGCACCAGTGGATTGTGCGCGTAATGCAAGAACATGGGTATAGTTATGAAATTATTTTCATCAATGATGGTTCTACTGACAACTCTTGGTCTGTCATTAAAGAATTGAGCGAGCAAGACTCTAACGTACATGGTATATGCTTCAGACGCAACTATGGAAAATCTGCGGCATTGTATTGCGGTTTTGAGGCTGCACAAGGCGACGTTGTAATAACAATGGACGCCGATTTACAAGATTCCCCAGACGAAATTCCAGAACTATATCGGATGATTAAAGAAGAAGATTTTGATTTAGTAAGCGGGTGGAAACAGAAACGCTATGACAACAAATTGACGAAAAATCTTCCTAGTAAACTATTTAATGCCACAGCTCGTTGGGTGACAGGCATCCAGCTTCATGACATGAACTGTGGTCTAAAAGCATATAAAAATGAGGTAATTAAACATATCGAAGTATTCTCTGAAATGCATCGATACATACCATATCTAGCAAAAAATGCAGGATTCACTAAGATCGGAGAAAAAGTAGTACAACATCGTAAGAGAGAATTTGGCGAAAGCAAATTTGGCATCAACAGATTTGTCAATGGTTATTTAGATCTCATGACTTTATGGTTCCTTAACAAATTTGGAAAACAACCCATGCACTTCTTCGGTCTAATGGGCAGTATTATGTTCATCTTAGGTTTTGTTGCAATCATAGTAGTGGGAAGCATGAAATTGCATGCACTTGCCATCGGAGTGAAGGCTATGCTTGTCGGCACTAATCCATATTTTCATTTAAGTATATTGATGATGATATTAGGTTGCATGCTCTTCCTCGCTGGTTTTTTAGGCGAACTAATCATACGAAATTCACACGAGCGAAACAATTACCTCATTAAAGATCAGTTCTAAATTCCCACATCAAATAGAACATCACTGCAATGACCTCCAAAGAGATTTTTGAATACTTTCGCACGATCAATACGCTCTCTCAAGACGACGAAGCTGATTTTCGTGTATATCTTCAGGATCCAGCAAATTTCATAGATGGTCAAATGGCTGCATCTGGCTTGACACTCAATTTAATAGAAAGAGGTTGGAATGAGAACAAACTGCTCTTAATGTTAACTAGTTGCGACGGTATATCTACAGAAGTTTTCGAGCGCGTATTAGTGGGAGTTATCTTAGTCATGATTCAACATGATAAATACATCCGTCGCGATCGAGTACTCGTAGATGACATACAAGAAATATTGACTTTTGCACCAGAACTCAGCTATACAGCACTATGTAATTTTGCCCGAACTACGCAAATGAGGCATATCGAACAATTTAATGCCCAACTCACACAAGAGCTCATGCCATTGATAAACAACCGTCAATCAGACGAATTTTACGATATCATTCGAAGCAGACAAAGTGAAATGGAATATATCGCCTCCATGCAACTAGACCAAAACTTCCTGATCTTCAAAGAATTCTACTCTACCCCTTTCTTTCGTTCAGAAGCTGCTAATTGGCTACTACCTTGGAACAACGATGCACTAGCAAACATCGACGAAGAAGATAGAACTGAAATTTACGAACTAATGCAGGTATGGCCCATGTGCGATAGTGACAAATATGCTTTATGTCATATGTACCACTCGTTCAAAAGCGTGATAAAGAGTCAATTATCGATCGAATCCCTGCGAGAATCTGGTATCAGCATGCAAGGTCAACAAATCATAACGAATGGTTATATACAACAGTTATATCGATACTTCCGTCTATCATCACACACACAAGCCAAACCTTTTGAATTGGCACATCAACTGCGAAACTTATTAATCTATCGTCTAGTTGTTGTTGGAGAAAGAGCCAAAGAAGCTATTGACAAATTAATCAACTAAAATAGTCAATATCAATCTAGCATCTGACCAAAGTTATTCGACAATTGAATCATTTGGTCATATTCCTCTGGTGAGAGATCATAAAAATAGTAATTGCGAGGATCTACAGGCTTACCATTCAAACGAACTTCATAATGCAAGTGGGGGCCAGTAGATTTACCCGTATTTCCTACTAATGCAATGATATCAGACCTACGAACTTTTTGGCCAACACGTACTAGCGATTTATATAGGTGAGCATATAGAGTCTCATATCCAAAACCATGATCTAGGATAACGGTATTGCCATAGCCTTGTTTCCATCCAGAGAACTTTACTTTTGCATTACCCGTAGCAAATATCTCTGTACCTGTAGGTGCCGTAAAATCCATACCTTGGTGAAACTTACGAACATGATATACAGGATCAATACGCATACCATATCCTGATGCTACACGTTTCAAATCCTTATTCATAACTGGTTGAATAGCAGGAATATTCTCCATCCGAATCTCTTGATTCTTTGCCATTTCAAGCACTTCATCATAAGACTTTGCCTGCACATATAATTCTTTTTCCAAAAGATCAACTTTTAGAGTAAGATCTGCCACCAACTGATTATTCGACATCTGAGCAATCTGCTCATAATAATCAATCTTTCTTTGCGCTCCTTGCCTTATACTCAAAGGGATTGGCTCTGCACCAAATAACACCCGATACAAATTATCATCTCTCTGTTGCAGATCAACCATAACCAATTGCATCTGATCCACTTGACTATTCAGGACTTGCAATTGAGATTGTAATGCTTCTTTTTCACGCATCAACTGTTTCTCCCTCGAAGAAGGAAAAAAAGTAAGAAATAGATATAGAAATAACACACCCAATACAATCCCAGCTAATATATATATACCTGTCTGTCGTAACCAATAACGTAAACCATGTTCTACTTGCTCCATCGCAAGAGTCTCTGGATTGATTTTATATTTCTTTTTCCCTTTCATATTTTTCTATAAAAGTTTTTTTGTTGTTATTATCGACGACTATTTTGCTTCCACCAAAAGAAATAAGCATTTTGCTTCTGCTTTTCTTCTTTTGTTTTGGCAACATATATGGGTTCCATTGTATATGGATTAAGTCCTGTATAAAACATAGTCGTAGCTAGTGTCATAGGTGTGGGAGTAAAATCCTGTACTTGTTCTGGACGATAGTGCATCTGTTTACACTTCTCTGCTAGATTTTGCATATCTCGATTGGTACATCCAGGATGCGACGAAATAAAATATGGTATTAATTGCTGACGAAGTCCCGCTTGCTGATTTACCAACTCAAAAAAACGATAAAAACGTTCGTACTGATCCCAAGAAGGTTTACGCATAATACTAAGTACAGTATCAACCGTATGCTCTGGAGCTACCTTGAGACGACCAGACACATGCTTTACTATTAACTCTCGCCCATATTCCTCACTCATCAAATCATACCGTATACCACTACCAACAAAAGACTTTTTTACATCTGGTAAAGCATCTACACTCCTATAAATATGCATCAATGGCAAGAAATCTTGATTTAGATTTTTACATATCTTTGGATACAAGCAACTTGGACGCGCACACTTTTCACACAAAGAAAAATCTTTACCATGCATACCATACATATTCGCAGAAGGGCCACCCAAATCACTTAAATACCCTTTCCAATCAGGCAAATCCTTAAGTACATTAATCTGTCGAAGTATACTTGTTTTCGAACGAGAAGTTATCTGCTTTCCTTGATGGGCAGATATTGTACAAAAACTACACCCACCAAAACACCCACGATGCATACATACAGAGAAACGAATCATCTCATATGCAGGGATACGTTTTCCTTTGTATTTAGGGTGAGGATGATATTGAAAAGGTAGAGCATATATAGCATCCAACTCCTCAGTAGTCATTGTAGGATACGGAGAATTAACAATTATACATTGTTTCCCAACTGGTTGTATTATAGTAGCAGCATTTATTTTGTTGCTTTCCGTTTCGATATAACGAAAATTCTCAGCATGAACACGTTTACTCTTTACAGCCCTCTCATAACTTTGCAAGACGAGAAGCATTGTATCATCCTCCAGTTGCACATATCCTGGTTGCACATTATTATAGGTATTCGTAGTTAAGTAGGCTATCTGAGGAATGCGCGCAAAATCATGTTGAGATAATAAATCTAATGGGCGAACAGGCTGTGTATTTTTGAAGACAGAAGCAATCTCCAAAATAGATCTTTCACCCATGCCATACACCAACAAGTCAGCTTTTGAATCCACCAAAATACTTGGCATCAATTTATCTGACCAATAATCATAATGAGTTAGACGCCTCATTGATGCTTCTATTCCTCCTATCACAATGGGGATATCTGGATATAGTTTCTTCAGTATGTTACAATACGTGATCGTACAATAATCGGGGCGCATGCCCGCCTTTCCTTCAGGAGTATATGCGTCGTCAGAGCGAAGACGTTTTGCAGCAGTATAATGATTCACCATAGAATCCATGGATCCTGCTGTAACTGCGAAAAACAGACGAGGACGACCTAATTTGGTAAAATCACGATAATCCCCTCTCCAATCTGGTTGAGGTACAATGGCTACTCTATACCCAGCATTCTCCAATACACGCCCTATCACAGCAGCTCCAAAAGAGGGATGATCTATGTATGCATCACCTGTGAAGAGGATAATATCCACTTCATCCCAACCACGGAGTTGCAATTCCTTTTTAGTAGTTGGTAAATATGCCTTTAGATCATATATTGAATTCATTTAGTAGTCGTACACAAAACTATAAAATCGCAGCAACAGACAAAAAGAAAGAATTTAATAACATATTGTTTCTATCCTAAACGTATAATATGAGTAGAGTAGTCTAGATACTTAGTACTTGCATTGCTGCCCACTTTTCGTCCTTGATATCTTTCTTTTGTTTGATGGCTTTGGTTAGCGGCACATAATCTATTTCACCATTTTTCACTCCAACCATGATATTACGTTGATCTTCTAGCAATGCCTGCACAGCAGCAATACCCATACGTGAAGCCAAAATACGATCATTAGCCGTAGGGGAGCCACCGCGTTGTAGGTGTCCTAAAATAGTCACTCGCGTACTAAATTCAGGATGTTCTTGCTCCATCATTTTAGCAACAGCTTGTGCTCCTCCTTCAATAGCATGCTCCTGTACTAGAACAATACTAGAATTTTTACTTTTGCGTTTTCCTTGTCCAATAGCCTCCTCTATTTGCTCAATAATCGTTGCACGCTCGGGAATAATCGCAGCTTCAGCGCCTGCAGCGATGGCCGCATTCAAGGTCAAGAACCCAGCATCACGTCCCATCACTTCAACAAGAAAGACGCGTTCATGACTAGTAGCTGTATCGCGCAAAGTGTCTACACAATGCATAATGGTATTTAGAGCCGTATCGTAACCGATTGTAGCATCAGTACCCCATAGGTCATTATCAATCGTACCAGGTATACCAATGACGGGAACATTATACTCTTGCGCAAAAATACGCCCACCAGTAAAAGTACCATCACCCCCAATGATAATCAAGGCGTCGATCTGCTCTCTCTGCAAAGTATCATACGCCTTTTGACGTCCTTCCTTAGTAGGAAATTCTGGGCAGCGAGCAGATTTGATTATAGTACCTCCACGTTGGATAATTCCACTCACATCCTGCGTAGTAAACTCCTTAACTTCTCCATCGATAAGTCCCTTATAACCACGGTAGATAGCCTTCACCTTTATTCCATTAGATATAGCCGCACGTGTTACAGCGCGCAATGCGGCATTCATTCCAGGTGCATCACCTCCAGAAGTGAGAACACCAATTGTTTTGGGCATAAATTCCATACGTATTCTAGTTAATTATTCTTTCATTAAATATTAAGGGCGTACAGATGCATTTTCTATACCAGCGCGAATCTGCTCCATCAACCATTTAGGTGTGGAAGTTGCCCCACAAATACCCACCCTATCAGCCGCATGACACATTGACACAATATCCTCAGTAAGATCTGCTATGCTACTGACAAAAACTGTGCGAGCATTCACCTCCTTACAATGATTGTATAACACTTTCGCATTAGACGACTTCTGTCCACCCACAAAAATCACCACATCATTGGTGCTTGCAAAGGTTTGTATACGTTTAACACGATTAGCCACGTTACGACAAATCGTATCATGATATTCAAAATTAGTATTCTGTATTTGACATCTTGTATAGTCATCTTTCACAGCCTCTCGTCTACGATTCTCAATCTCTTTGACTATATTCTGAAATTCCTCCACACTTTTTGTTGTTTGCGAAAAGAGAAAAATCGAGCGTAATAAATCCAACTTGTCTAAATCATTGATACTTTCTATAACAATCGCTGTATTATTGGTTTGTCCCTCTAGTCCTATCACTTCCGCATGTCCTTTCTTTCCGAATATTACAATTTGCGCTTCTGTCCCATGATATCGAGCATAGGTTTCACATATACGTTGTTGTAGTTTGAGCACCACTGGACACGAAGCATCAATCACTTCAATATTGTTACGTTTGGCAATATGATAGGTACTAGGCGGTTCGCCATGTGCTCGAAAAAGCACACGTACGTTGTGCAGAGTACGCAAATCGTCATAATCAATGGTCTCCAATCCCAATTCATCTAACCTCTTCACTTCCTGACCATTATGTACAATGTCACCCAGGCAAAAGAGTTGTCCCTTTTGCAATTCTCGTTCTGCAGTTTCGATGGCTGCTGTTACCCCAAAGCAGAACCCAGAATATTCATCTATTGTAACAATCATACAGATCTATTTTAGAAAATAATGAGTACGCTATCTCTTCGGTATGTGTCAACAAAAACTATATTACAAAATAGCCTTTTCAAACACATCGATGATGTATTTCATTTGCTCTTCTTTGGTCATTTGACTATTGTCTACCACCACAGCATCTTCAGCCTGACGGAGCGGACTCTCTGCACGATGTGTATCTCTATAATCACGATCGTTGACATCCGCAAGCACCTCTTCCCATACAGGTGTTTCTCCTTTGCTCTGCAATTCCTTGAATCGACGCTCGGCACGTACCTCTGGCGAAGCAGTTAGGAAAAGTTTGAGTTCAGCATTAGGGAAAACCACCGTACCAATATCTCGTCCGTCCATAACAATTCCGTTCTCTATTCCCATCGCCTGTTGTTGCGCCACTAAAAATGCACGAACCTCCTTGATGGTAGAAATCTGCGAAGCTAGATTACCTACCTCTAAGGTGCGAATATATGGTTCCACATCTTCATTATTAAGCACCACATGTTGTCCATCAGGTGTTTGCAAAAAAGAGATTTGCACATTATCCAAGAGTGGGATAATCTGCTGAAGATCATTCGTCAAACCAGCACGTTGAGCATAAAGTGCTGTCGCACGATACATGGCACCTGTATCAACATAGGTATACCCTGCATGTTTTGCCAACGCCTTGGCGATGGTCGATTTTCCACAGGATGAATAGCCATCGATGGCCACGATAATCTTTTTCATGAGTTAATGGGTTGATTGTTGCTATTTTGTTAATTTAGACCAGATAGGCAGGACTGAATCTACACTATTTCAAGAAACTATTGATATCTGTGGATATCGATACTTGGTATGTCATATTACTTTTTGCATACTGACTCAGCGCAAACCCAAGGCGGAATTTATAGATTTTCACGCCGGCACCAAAAGACAAACCAGCAATGCTACTCACATTGGTCAGTGCCATTTCGGCTTGTCGGCGATGGTTGTAACTAACTGTAAGATAGAACTTTTCGCTCTTTGGAACAATATCAATGGACCATATAGTATGTCGAAAAAGCATATCGTACCATTTCACTTCTGTTCCCATAGGCGCAATATTCCATCTTTGTAGGTTGTGCGCTGTCATAGAGAATCGCAAAGGAGCATGAGGTAGACGCAAAGACAGACCTAATTCCAAGTTCAAAGGCAGCATCTCGGTGTGCTGTCCGAAATCCTCCTCATAGAATGCTTTGAGTTGCCAACCGATATTTCTAAGGGCAAGTCCCATCTGGAAAATACTGTCAGCCGTTTGGAAATGTCCACCGATATCGGCTCCAAGCGCAAAACTATTGTAAGATTCGTAGATACTGAAGATAGGCTTGATAGTTGCACCCACTCGGAAATGCGGACCCAACTGACGCGCATACGTCAGGTGTAAACAGATATCCTTAGCAGTAAATGACGTTCCTGATAGATTTCCAAATTCATCTGCATGAGGCATTTTGCCATAGTCTAGATAATGTACAGACGCAGCAAAGTAGTTGTCATTGTAATTATGACCATACATTGCACTACCGAACATTGTACCAGCCAAATAATATGCATAGTTAAGCTGGAGCACCTTGTCAGTCTGCGCAGTAAGCAAAGCAGGATTGACATATGCCATACTAATATCTCCATCAGCAATTGACACATTCTCCCCTCCAAGCGCATTCAGTCGTGAAGAAGCAGGCAATGTCAAAAAATGAAAGACACTACTTCCTGCGCCTTGTATTTGTGCGCGTACAGGGGTAGCCAATAGAATGGATGCAATAAATATGTAAAAGTATTTTCTCAGCATAAAAGCTTCAATGGCCAAAATTAGCGTGCAAAGGTACTAAAAAAAATAGAAATATGCAAGAAAAAATCGCAAAACCTTGCAATTAATGCATATTTTAGCACTTTTTATATTTTGCAACATATTTTACTAAAAAGATTTGGTCAAGTCAGATAAATTTTGTACCTTTGCACGTTGATTGTATAATTGCGCACGAAATACATTTAATATATTAAAAACAACTAAAAACAAATCAAAAAACTTATGTGGTTAAAAGATTCATCTATTGGCCGTAAATTGGTGATGAGTATCACTGGTTTGGCTTTGGTGCTCTTCCTATTGTTCCACGGTGCGATGAACCTCGCACTTGTGTTCTCGGAGGAGGCCTACAATGTGATTTGCTCTATTTTAGGAGCAAACTGGTATGCATTGATCGCGACCTTGGGCTTGGGCTTCTTGGTAGTAGTTCACTTTGCATACGCCTTGTATCTAACAATCCAAAACCGTATGGCTCGCGGAAAAGACCGCTACGCTGTTACCGCTAAGCGCGAGGGCGTTGAGTGGGAGTCTGAGAACATGTTGGTTCTTGGTTTTGTAGTTATCGGTTTCATCGTGCTCCACTTGGCTAACCTTTGGTTCAAGATGCAATTCACCGAGATCATGCACATGTGTGGTGCTCACCACTTCGGTGTAGAAATGATGGGTACTGTGTACGAGCCAACTGATGGTGCAGGCCTTGTTAAGGCATTGTTCACCACTCCTATTTGGGGTCAAGTATACTGCGTACTTTACCTAGTATGGTTGGTAGCATTGTGGTTCCACCTCCGTCACGGTGTATGGTCAGCTCTCCACACCATGGGCTTCAACAACCTCAAATGGATGAAGCGCGTTAAGTGCATCAGCACAGTAGTAGCTACTTTGGTAGCAGGTCTCTTCGCTGTAGTAGTTCTCTACTACCTCGGCGTTGGTATCGGCATGCTCTGCGCATAACTTCTGAACATCTGAACTTCAGAACTTCTAAACTAAATTTTGAATAAAATTAAACAAGATATGGCAACAAAAAAAGAAACTGCGCAGGTAATCACTCCTGAAATGGCGAAGATTCCTGCTGGTCCATTGGAGAAAAAATGGACTAACTACAAAGACCATCAGAAGTTGGTCAACCCTGCCAACAAGCGTCGTCTTGACGTGATTGTAGTTGGTACTGGTTTGGCTGGTGCATCTGCTGCTGCATCACTCGCAGAGATGGGCTTCAACGTACTCAACTTCTGCATCCAAGACTCTCCACGTCGTGCACACTCTATCGCTGCACAAGGTGGTATCAACGCTGCGAAGAACTACCAAAACGACGGTGACTCTGTTTACCGCCTCTTCTACGACACAATCAAGGGTGGTGACTACCGCGCTCGTGAGGCCAACGTTTACCGCCTCGCTGAGGTAAGTAACAGCATCATCGACCAATGTGTGGCTCAAGGTGTTCCTTTCGCTCGCGAGTACGGCGGCTTGCTCGACAACCGTTCTTTCGGTGGTGCGCAAGTATCTCGTACCTTCTATGC
>JAZKYJ010000040.1:0-32451 GCA_045612045.1 Paludibacteraceae bacterium
GTTGCAATGTAACAAAATCAGAAGATTACTGCAACCTCGAATAGTGTTAGACTGGAGAGTAAGTCCTGTTAACGGACGAATATTCATTGACGGAATAATGATATGTTTTGCCGTACCAGAAAAGGATTATAAAAAGAACCTCTGTGTCAAATTATATGAACTAGAAGCTACAGATTTAGTATATAATAAAAACTTTATCTTAAGAGTGACGGATACTTTCCTTACTTAAATAAGCTTCTACAAGACCACAAATTTCTATCAAGATAATTATTCTAGAGAGTATCAGATTAACTTGATACTCTCTTTTTTGGGTTGATAGGTAGAAGTTTAGTGGTTTAGGAGCGGGGAAATTTGGAGAATTTGGGAAACAGCTTTCGGGCTGTTTTTTTTTATATATTGTACAATAATTACTACGTATTCGGTTATCGGGTAATCGGAATCAGATATGTAGATCTATTTACAGGGTGAAACAAGTGAAATAGTGAAATAATTCACGTAACTCACTGATATTCACTGGATTTCACCATTATTTCACCTTATTTCACCCTATTTCACCTATTTCACGTACTACAAGTATGACAAACACAAATCTAACTACGGTTCAACAACCGATTGACTATGAGGCACTTCCATTGCCTTTTAACCACACTCCACAACTCATCCAAACCTTAGTGAAACAACTGCCCGACTGCGTATGTGCATTTTTTGTTGTACCTTCGAACATCTGCCTTGGCTTGCACAAATCCCTCCCAGCTTCCAAAGCCAATTCCCTCGTAGCTACAGTAAAAAAATGTAGCCTATGGCAAAATAAGTGAACTTCTCTTGCACATATACATTTTTTTTCGTACCTTTGCACCCGATTTATATGCTTAATTTTATACATTACAATTTATACATGAAAAAAGTATTAGTAATAGGTGGAGGTGGACGTGAGCATGCTATCGTATATGCCCTCTCTCGTAGCCCACAAGTGGAGAAAATCTACTGCGCACCAGGTAATGCAGGTATCGGTCAATTAGCGGAGTGTGTGGCAATCAAAGATACCGACGTAGAAGGACTTTTACTCTTTGCCAAGGAGACTGAAGTGGATCTCACTGTAGTAGGACCAGAGGCAGCTCTGGCAGCTGGCGTAGTAGATGCTTTCCGTAAGGAAGGTATGCCTATCTTTGGTCACACCAAAGCTGCTACCCAAATCGAGTCTAGCAAGGAGTTTGCCAAGATCATCATGGACAAATACAACGTTCCTACTGCAGGATATCAATCCTTTACGGACTACAATGCTGCTCTTGATTACGTGAAAGCAGGCTCTTTGCCTACAGTTCTCAAATATGACGGTCTAGCAGCTGGAAAAGGAGTAGTGATCGCTACTACGCTTGAAGAAGCCGATGCAGCGCTCCAAGATATGCTTTGCAACGAAGCTTTTGGCAAAGGAAAAGTGGTTATCGAAGACTATCTTGAAGGCCCTGAGTTCTCTTTTATGTGCTTTGTCAATGGCGAGAATGTGTATCCAATGCCCCTCTCTCAAGACCATAAACGTGCTTACGACAACGACGAAGGTCCTAACACAGGCGGTATGGGCGCATATACGCCCCTGCCATTCGTGACAGAGGAGGATGAGGCATTCGCGCGCAAATATGTCCTCGAAGCGGTGGCTAAAGGTATGTGCCAAGAGGGCTTGCCACTCACGGGTGTGCTGTATGGTGGACTTATGAAGACTGCACAAGGCATTAAGGTGATTGAGTTCAATGCGCGCTTTGGCGATCCTGAGACTGAGGTGGTTCTTCCATTGCTAGAGTCTGATGCCTACGATGTGTTCTATGGCATTGCTACAGGCGATGAGGCGATGAGGCTAAAAGGCGATGAGGCGATGAGCTGGCGCAACGAAGCTACTATTGGTGTAGTCCTTGCATCTAAAGGCTATCCAGGCGACTATGCGAAAGGGGCTATTATCGAAGGTGTGGAACTCTTCGATGGTCCTGTCTTCCATATGGGAACTAAGAACGATAATGGCGTACTGAAAACCAATGGCGGACGAGTAATGATGTGTATTGCTACGGGTAAAGATATTGTTGCTGCTCGAGAGAAAGTCTATGCAGAGATTGCTAAAATCAAATGCGACAACCTCTTCTATCGCAATGACATCGCTCATTGGGCACTATAACTTCTAAACTACTGAACTTCTAAACTTCTAAACAAACAATGATAATTGATGGAAAACTTATTTCGCAATCTTTGAAAGATGCGATGAAAATAGAGGTGGACGCATTGGAACAACAATATGGTCGTCGTCCTTGCCTCATGGTAATAATTGTGGGTAACAACCCAGCTAGCCGCTCATATGTGCGTGGTAAAATCAAAGCTACCGAGTATTGTGGCTTTGATGGACATCTCGTAGAACTCTCTGAGGATTGCACCGAAGAGGCACTCCTCGCTGAGATCGAACGCCTTAATAACGATCCTGCTGTAGATGGCATCCTTGTGCAATTGCCATTGCCAAAGCACATCTCGGAGGATAAAGTTATTGCTGCTATTTCAGCAGAGAAAGATGTGGATGGATTTCACCCAGAGAACGTGGCACGCCTTTGGCTCAACCAACACTGCATCCTCCCATGTACTCCAAAAGGCATCATCGAGCTGTTGGATCAAGCCGGCGTGGAGATCGCAGGCAAGAAAGCTGTAGTCATTGGCCGTAGCAATATCGTAGGTAAGCCAGTGTCTAAACTTCTTCTTGATCGCAATGCTACCGTAACGATTGCACATAGCCGCACCAAAGACTTGGCTGCCGTTTGTCGCGAGGCTGATATCCTTGTGGCTGCTGTGGGACGTGCTGAAATGGTTACTGCTGAGTATGTGAAACCAGGTGCCGCTGTTATCGATGTGGGTATCAACCGCACAGAAGATGGCAAACTTGTGGGGGACGTGGACTTCGCTTCTGTAGAGCCAGTAGCAGGTGCTATTACTCCTGTGCCTGGTGGAGTAGGGCCAATGACTATTACCATGCTCATGCGCAATACAATCGAGTGCTTCCTCAACCGCATGAATCAAAAATAAAATTACATGGAAGGTTCGTATTTATTACTATTTACATACTTATTTTTAGCTCTAGGAGTATCGTTCCTTTGTAGTTTGTTGGAGTCAACCTTGATGTCCACTACTTTGTCGTATATCAATCTTCGAGAAGAAGAGGGATATAAGCTTGCCAAGGTGATGAAGAAGTTCAAGACCGACACCGAACGTCCTCTTGCTGCTATCCTTTCGCTAAATACCATTGCGAATACGGTAGGTGCTTCTGGTGTGGGCCTGCAGGCTACATTGGTTTTTGGAGATGCCTGGTTTGGCGTTGCGAGTGGCGTTATGACGGTACTAATATTGGTATTCTCAGAGATTATTCCTAAAACCATCGGTACAACCTACTGGAAACACCTCATGGGCTTCACTGCTACGGTGATTCGTGTACTAGTGTGGGTGCTTTACCCTGTGGTGAAAATTATAGAGTATATCACTCGCCTTTTCCCCGAACCAGATGAGGCTGCTGTAAGCCGTGAAGAGGTGATTGCAATGGCCAACGTAGGTGAAGAGGAAGGAGTGATCGAAGAGGATGAGAACAAGATTATCCGCAATGTCATGCGTCTTAACCAGGTCAAAGCCTACGAGATCATGACTCCACGCGTGGTGGCAGCTACTGCCTCTGAAAAAATGACTCTCCGCGAGTATTACGATAGCGATGCATATGACCATTTTTCTCGTATTCCTGTCTATGCTGACTCGCCTGAGTTTATCACTGGCTATGTTCTTCGTGGTGACGCACTCGAGGAACTCACTGAAGATCAGTTTCAAAAGACCTTAGGAGAGATTAAACGTTCGCTTCTGTACTTCAACGAAGAAATGAACGTAGGTGACATTTTCGATGCTATGCTCAAAGAGAAATCGCAGATAGGTGTAGTCATTGACGAATATGGATGTCTTCAAGGTATCATCACTTTTGAGGACGTGATTGAAACTATCTTTGGGCTTGAGATTATCGACGAAATGGATGTCGTTACTGATATGCAGCAATACGCTCGTGAACGTTGGCAACTTCGCCAAAAACGCTTCAAACCAGTCGTTATGCGTAGCGAAGAACCTGAAAATAATATCGAAGATACAGAAAACTAAAAAGAATCATCTATAAAAATCATACAACCATATGAAAACTAACTACCTGAAATCCAGACACATTGGATTGAGTGAAACCGAGCAACAACACATGCTCGAAACCATCGGTGTAAACACAATCGACGAATTGATTGCGCAAACCATGCCGTCAGATATCCTCCTAGAGGAACCTCTAGACCTCGATGAACCACTCACCGAGCAAGAACATTTAGCTACTATGCACCAAATGGCAGCTAAAAACCAACTCTATCGCTCATACATCGGTCGTGGCTGGTATGGTAGTATCACACCTGCTGTTATTCAGCGTAATATCCTTGAGAACCCAGTTTGGTACACTTCATACACTCCATACCAAGCAGAAATCAGCCAAGGTCGTCTAGAAGCTTTGTTTGTATATCAAACTATGATTAGCGATCTAACTGGGCTGCCTCTTGCAAACTGCTCGCTGCTTGATGAAGCTACAGCTGCAGCTGAGGCAGTGACCATGATGCGCAACCTACGTTCACGAGATATGGTGAAAGCTGGTGTAAACAAAGTGCTAGTGGACAAGAAGATTTTTGAAAATACATTATCTGTTATGCGCACGCGCGCCGTGGGACAAGGTATCGAACTTGTGATGGTTAACTATGAGCAAGTGACTGCAGAGTGGCTCGCAGTTAATGGTCCATTCTTCGGTGCTATCGTTCAATGGCCTAATGCCGAAGGTTCGATCGAAGATTATACCACTTTTATTGATGACTGCCATGCTGCTGGTATGAAAGTCAGCGTAATAGCCGATCTTATGGCACTCGCACTTCTCAAACCACTCAACGCAGACATCATGTGTGGCACTGCTCAACGCATGGGATTGCCTCTAGGTTATGGTGGCCCTACTGCAGGTTATATGGCTACACGCGAGGAATATAAACGTGACATGCCTGGTCGTATCATCGGTCTGAGCAAGGATACACACGATAAACCAGCTTTCCGACTTGCGCTTCAAACACGCGAACAACACATTAAACGAGAGAAAGCAACCTCCAATATCTGTACTGCCGAAGCTTTGTCTGCTATCATGGTAGGTATGTACGGCGTATATCATGGTGCAGAAGGCATTCGAGAGATAGCAGAGGGAATCCACGGAAAAGCTGCTTATCTCAACGAGATGCTACAAGCGTATGGCTACGAGCAAGAGAATACTGAATTCTTTGATACACTGAAGATCATCCCTGTTGACACCACTATTGAGCGTGTCCGTCAAGAGGCAGAAGAGCGTGGCATTAACCTCTACTACAATGAAGAGGGGTGGGTAGGGATCTCACTCGACGAGACAGTCACTGTGGACGATATGAATGACCTCATAGACCTGTTTGCTGCTGCTAGCGATAACCTCGCTCAATATGAGGATAGCGACGAAGCTTTCTGCTCTTTGTGGGCAATCGGCGAGGAGAAAGTACGCGAATTGGACTATCTGCAAGAAGATGTATTCAAGAAATACCATACCGAGACAGAGATGATGCGTTATCTTAAACGTCTTGAGCGCAAGGATATATCGTTGACTCATAGTATGATTCCACTCGGATCTTGTACTATGAAACTCAATCCTGCAGCTGCAATGATTCCTGTATCTTATCCTGGATTTATGGGCGTTCACCCATTGGCTCCAGCAGGACAAGTTGCTGGTTATCAAGAGGTACTTGAAGAACTTGAGCAACAGCTTGCTACTATCACTGGCTTTGCAGCATGCAACCTCCAACCTACTTCTGGTGCGGCTGGTGAGTATGCTGGTTTGGTGACTATCCGCGAATACCTTAACCAGCAAGGACAAGGTCATCGAAATATCCTGCTCATACCTGCGTCGGCTCACGGTACCAACCCTGCATCATGCGCACAAGCAGGTATGATTCCTGTTGTAGTGAAATGCGATGAGAATGGTAACACAGACCTCACTGATTGGCGCGAGAAAGCAGAGCAGAATAAAGATAACCTTGCAGGTTGTATGATCACATATCCATCTACCCATGGTATCTTCGAGATGGCTATCCGTGAGATGTGCCAAATCGTACACAACTGTGGTGGACAAGTCTATATGGACGGTGCCAATATGAATGCACAAATCGGTTATACTAATCCTGGTGTGATAGGTGCAGACGTATGCCACCTCAATCTTCATAAATCATTTGCTAGTCCTCACGGTGGTGGTGGACCTGGTGTAGGAGCTATCTGCTGTGCAGAGCACCTCGTGCCAGCTCTCCCAACAGCGGATCTCAACCGTGTATCTAGTGCACTCTATGGCAATGCCAATATGGCACTCATCTCCTACGGTTACATCCGTATGATGGGTGAGGAGGGATTGCGCGAATCCACAGCGGCTGCTATTCTATCTGCCAACTATATGGCTGCTAAACTCAAAGATGCATACGGAATCGTTTATACCGGAGTCACAGGTAGAGTAGGTCACGAACTTATTCTTGATTGCCGCCAGTTCCATTCAATCGGTATCACAGAGTCAGATATCGCTAAACGACTTATGGACTTTGGCTACCACGCACCAACTCTCTCTTTCCCTGTACATGGAACCCTCATGATTGAGCCTACAGAAAGTGAATCTCTCTGCGAAGTAGATAAGTTCATAGACGCATTACTAACCATTCGCAAGGAAATTGCCGAAGTGGAAAATGGTGACGTAGATCCTAAAGAGAATGTGCTAGTAAATTCGCCACACGCTGAGTATGAGGTAGTTGCAGACGAATGGAATCACGCATATTCTCGCGAGAAAGCTGCTTATCCTGCTGCTTGGGTACGCGAAAACAAGTTCTGGTTGCCAGTTTGCCGTGTGGACAATGGTTGGGGAGATCGAAACCTCGTTGCACGCTTCTAAAAAATACTACCCAACACAAAAAAATTATGGCTAAAGGAAAACTTCGTGAACAACTCAAAAACTATCAGCGTATGAAACCGCTGATAGCCGTTAAGGAGTACATAATGATCATTCTATGTACTATTCCTTATGCGATTGCAGTCAATTGGATTTTGGTTCCTCATACAATCGTTGGTGGTGGACTAACTGGTCTTTGCGAGATTATCTATTTTGCTACCAATGCGTTCATTCCTATTTGGTTGAGTTCATTTGTCATTAACTTGGCTTTGCTGATAGCGGCCTATTTTACTGTCGGATGGAAGTATTGCGTTCGAACGCTTTGGGGGGTACTATGGTACACTATTTGGCTTAAGGTTATTGAGATCCCTGCAGAACCAGTTATATCTGATCCATTCATGGCTGTTATCTTAGGCGGTTTATTTATGGGATCCTTCCTGGGAATAGTATTCCTTAATAATGGTAGTACCGGTGGAGTAGATATCGTGGCTATGATTGTTAATAAGTATCGTCACCTACCTATGGGACGTGTACTGATGGCATGCGATATCTGTGTGATTCTCTGTGCGTTCTTCTTGCCTGAGATTAAGAGTTTGCCTTTTGGTCGTGGTTTAGAGAAGATTCTTTTCGGTCTCTGTTACACCTTTATGGCTGCTACGGCTGTGGACTGGGTACTCAATCGTACGCGCCAGTCAGTGCAGTTCTTTATATTTAGCGAGAAATACGAGGAAATAGCAGAAGCCATTATGACGCAAGTTCCTCGTGGCGTTACATTCTTGGATGCTCAGGGTGGTTACTCTAAAGCCCCAACCAAGGTGGTGACTACCATTGCTCGCCAATATGAGTCTGCCACTATCTTCCGACTTGTTCACGCTATCGATCCTAATGCATTTGTAAGTCAAAGCCAAGTGCGTGGCGTCTTTGGTCAAGGTTTCGAATCAATCAAAGAAAAAGCATAAATTGTTGATTATGGAGCAATTAATAGGAGTTAAATCGCTTAAAAGCACCATACGCGAGTATCTAATGATTATACTCGCACTGTTTCCTTTTGCTCTTATGGTCAATTGGATTTTCGTTCCTCAGAACGTGGTAGGTGCGGGGTTAACGGGTATTTGTTCCATTATTTATTATGCTACACAAGGATTATTGATAGATCACTTTCCTGAGTATGGAGGTTCGATTCCTTTGTGGATTAGCTCGCTAACTATAAACATAATACTCCTGCTCATAGCTGGCCTTACTGTAGGTTGGCGCTTTTGCATACGCACCCTAGTGGGAGTAATTGCTCTTGCTTTTTGGTATCGAGTTATTCCTATTCGCATAACCCCGCTTATTGAAGACCCTATATCTGCATGTATTATTGGTGGATTTGTCTTTGGTATAAGTTTGGGTATTGTCATGCTCAACAACGGATCTTCTGGTGGAACGGATATTGTAGCTATGATCATTCACAACTACAGGGATGTATCGTTGGGGAAAGTAATGGTTATCTGCGATGCCATTATTATTGCTAGTAGCTATTTCTTACCAATTCCAGAGCAGTTTTATGTGGAGGGAATGGATATTGTAGATTTCAAAATCAAGCGTATTCTTTATGGTCTCTGTATGACCGTCAGTTATACTGTAGCACTAGATTGGGTAATGGCTCGCCTTCGTCAGTCGGTGCAGTTCTTTATCTTCTCTACTAAATATGCAGAGATAGCTACAGCTATTAATCAAACTGTTCAGCGTGGTGTAACCGTTCTGGATGGAACAGGATGGTATAGCCAACAATCTATTCGTGTTGTTACTGTTCTTGCTCGTAAACACGAGAGCCATCTCATCTTCCAAATAATCAAATCCATTGATCCTAATGCTTTCGTTAGTCAAGCTAATGTGAGTGGGGTATTCGGTCAAGGATTTGATACCATTAAGAATAAATAATATCACTCTGATATATACTTCTTACTTTGAGATATATACCGAACCCATACTGAAGGGGTTCGGTATTATTTTCATCTTCATATATACTTTTTCTTTATCTAAGATTCCATATCACCAAGTAGGATAGGAATATATATCCTTATCCAGTAACGATAAATCTTCATACAATACAGCATTTTTCTACTTTGCTGAGAATTGAATATTCTGGGATAATATACACGATTGTTAAAAATATTCAATTCTCGTGAATTGTGCAGTTATCGATGAATCTACAATTATCCTAACGAGTGTCGTGGGGTAGAGTATATCCTTGTTTATCCACATTACATATGTGAAATTCTAAATAACAAATAAAATAGCATCTACAACTCACATGGATATTCACAAATCAAAATCACAGAAATACCAAATAATACACGACAACAAATAATCAGATAAATCACAACATATCTACTATACCATATATAATAAAGTAAAGTAATCTCCTATAATACTTATATATAATACATTAAAAACCAATAGTATAGAAATTTATTATAAAGTGATAGTTTAATGAAATAGCAGGAATCATAATGTTAATGGTAATATAGGATGTAAAATACAATGATAAATAGCATAATCTAATGATTATCAGTATGATTATACAAAAAATGTAAAGTAACACAATACATTATTACTTATCTTCCTGCATATGAGATCCAATATCCGTGTAAATAAATAATCAGATGGAATTATCAAGTATTTACAAATGTGAAATTTATAAATTTACAAACGTGAATTATAATATATTTGCAAATGTGAATTATTTTTTGTACCTTTGCATGAAAATTAAATAATAAAATAGATTGTTTAAGGATAGATTATTAACTTTGCTGAGAATTGAATAAAATGGATGAACGTGACCGATTGATCGAAATAATGAAATCTCAGGAACTTAATTCCAAACAGTTTTCTTTGGAATTAGGTGTGAGTGCTGGAACGATTTCAAATATATTAGGAGGTAGAAACAAGCCTAGCTTAGAGTTTTTACAGAATGTTGCTAATCATTTTCCATTCATTAGCCCTACATGGTTGTTTTTAGGGTTTGGAGAAATGTACATAGATGGTTATGTACCCACTCATACACACCATGAGCAAGATCTTTTTTCTGTGGCAGATACAAATACTGCTAAAAAAGTACATTTTGGCCCTCAGGTCGACGTATTGCAACCACAGCCAGTTACAGAAAATACAGCATTGCATCTAGAGATGACATCTAATACACGTACTGTTCAGAAAATAGTTATTTTCTATTCAGATGGTACTTTTGAGGAGCGATAAAAGTTGGGGATTTCTGCGTAAATGAGGGATTCGAGGGCACCGACTTCGCTACGCTCGCCCACCTCGAATGCCTTACCTTGCTAGGAGCGTCCTTGCAAACAAATTGAAGAGGAAGTCATGCTTACTTCCTCTTTTTATATACATATATGTGTCCATCTAAGCGAGCTTTATGTCCACTATAAGTATATAAAAAAAATGAGCCTATAAGACTCATTTCTTCAATTTGCTTTGCGGAAAGTGGGGGATTCGAACCCTCGATACGCTTGCGCGTATACCGCATTTCGAGTGCGGCTCTTTCGACCACTCAGACAACTTTCCTTTGAACGCGACTGCAAAGGTAGTGCTTTTTTCTTAAATACGCAAATAGTATTTATTATTTTTTGCAATTTTACATCATTTCAATGTTTCTGATAACAAGCAATGTGAGTATTCTATAAGTGTATAATTTTACATTTCCACTTCTTCTCCCTTAGCAGGAATCATCACAGCTCGGAAGCCTGCTTCGTGTAGATGCTCCTTCATTTTCTCCTGCGCTTGTTTCTCACCATGGACGATAAATACCTTCTGGATTTTCTCAACATTCTGACAACCAGCGAAATAATCTATCATTTCTTTGTAGTCCCCGTGACCAGAAAAACCTTCTATTTTGCTCACCTGTGCACGAATACGATGGTCATAACCAAAGATACTCACATAGCGCAAATTAGGGTCCTGTATACGTGCACCCAACGAGGTAGGCGTGCAATATCCCACGATCAGAATAGTTGTTCTAGGATCATCTATATGGTTAGATACATGATGTTTAATACGTCCAGCCTCCAACATTCCCGACGACGAGATAATGATACATGGTTGCTCGCTTCTATTCAGTGCTTTTGATTGCTGCACATCGGTGATATAGTGTAGCGTGTTAAATCCAAAAGGATCAGGATCAAACCGCATCGTATCTCTTACTTGTTCGTTGAGCGTATCGGCATGGCGACGGAATATCTCTGTTGCGTTTGCTGATAGAGGCGAATCTACATATACAGGCACGCGTTCCAGGCGGCCATCGTTGTATAGTTCATTAAGTACATACACAATCTCCTGCGTTCTACCTACAGAAAAAGAAGGTATTAGCAGTTTGCCCTTTTTATACATACATGTTTCTTCTACTACTCCTAGCAATTGCTCCTCCGAAACCAACTCATCATCATGCAATCGATCTCCATAAGTGGACTCGCAGATTAGATAATCACATTGTGGAAAAGCTTGAGGCGTACTCAGTATATGGCTATGTAATCGGCCCACATCGCCTGTATATGCAATGCGCTTGGTTTCTCCATTCTCCTGGATGCTTAGACTAATAACTGCAGAACCAAGCATATGTCCAGAGTTGCTGAATTGCACTTCGATCTCCTCATCAATACGATAGGGCTTGTCATATTCCACCGTGCGGAATTGCTTCATTACTTGCTGTGCATGTTGACTTTCGTATAAAGGAGCAATCTTTGGCTTGTGCTGACGATCCATCTTCTTGTTGTACCATCTTACATCCTGCTTCTGAATGAAGGCCGTATCTTGCAGCATTAGTTCGCACAAGTCACGCGTGGCTGCTGTACAATAGATCTTCCCACGAAAACCACGATGATATATATAAGGTATCAGTCCAGAATGATCAATATGGGCATGCGAGAGTAGCAGATAGTGTATATCTTTTGGATCAAATCCTAGTTCACGGTTGGCTGCATCGGTCTCCAGGCCTTTACCTTGATACATACCGCAATCTAGCAAGATTCTTTTTCCTGATTCGGTGGTAATCAGATGCTTACTGCCTGTTACCTCCTGTGCAGCACCTAAGAATTGTATTTTCATGGTTTTTGGTTTTTTTATATAATCGTTCGCAAAGATACAAAGAATTTTCCAAATATCAAAGTTTTTTCTTCTTTTCTTGTTATATTCAATAAAAAGTTGTACCTTTGTAACCAAACTACAAAAACTATACCTATATATGACCACTTCGCTCCCTACTGTAGCACTCGTTTACGATTTTGATGGTACTTTAGCTCCTGGCAATATGCAGGAGTTCGGACTTTTGCAAGCCTTGGGATATGATAATCCTGCTGACTTTTGGAATCTCTGTGATCAGATTGCCAAAACCAATGATGCGGGTGGAATAGCCGTAGTGATGTACGCCATCCAGGCAGAGGCAGAGCGAACTGGCATTCGTTGTTCACGCGATTTTCTGCGTAGCTATGGCAGTCGTGTGCAGTTCTTTCCTGGCGTAGAGCAATGGTTCGCTCTTATTAACGAATATGCGGCACAGATTGGTGTGGTAGTCAAGCATTATATCAATAGTTCTGGGATCAAGGAGATGATAGAAGGTTGTAGTATTGCCAAAGAGTTTGAGCAAATTTATGCTTGTACTTATCTCTATGATGTTCAAGGAGATGCATGTTGGCCAGCTGTAGTGGTGGACTATACCAAGAAAACGCAGTTCCTATTCAAGATCAACAAAGGCATTCGCGAAGTGAGCGACCGAGTGCGTATCAATGAGTTTGTGCCTTCAGAGGAACGCCCTGTACCATTCGAGCGAATGATTTATTTCGGCGATGGAGAGACCGATGTGCCATGTATGCGTACAATCAAGGCCAATGGTGGACATAGTTTTGCGGTGTATGGCAACGACAAGAAGCGTACTCTTGCGCAGCAATTACTCTCCGAAGGTCGTGTGAATTTCGCTTGTCCTGCGGATTATACCGCAGATGGTCAGATGATGGAAATAGTGAAGCGTATTTTAGATAAGGTTAAGGCCGATTATACTCTGCAGCAACATAGCACTGTCAACCGCGACACGCAGAACATGTTCTCCGCCCTAGGCGATATGATGGAATAACTACTATTCTTCTCCCAGCATTTTACCCAAGATCTTCAACGCACCACCTATCGTCTTCACTTGTTGGAGGGTGGCGTAGCGTTTACCAGTTGGTTTTCCTTGGCGATCTTTATCTTCCACCAAACGGCAGCGTTGTGGACGTGTCATGACGAACTCTACCACCTTACCAAACATTTCCGACTGCCAGTATTTGTCGTTTTTAGTCATGAAGAACAGTGTTAGTCGCTCTTGCTTGAGCACCACTTTCTCTATACCCATCTTGCAGCATAGCCAACGCAACCGCACCACATTGAGCAGTTGCTCAGCCTCCTCAGGTAACTTGCCAAAACGGTCAATTAGTCGCTTTTGATATGCGAGAAGTGCATCTTCATCACTCAGACTATCTAATTCGCGATACAAACTGATACGCTCAGCAATGTTTTCGATATAAGTACTTGGAAATCCGAGAGATAAGTCGCTCTCCAATTGACAATCATTACACCACCATTTTGGTTGTGTAGTATGGTTTAGTGTGGAGGAGAATAGTGTAGAATTGTCTGGCGAACTTGCCAACATCTCCTCGCGGATTTCTTCCACAGCTTCATTCAATATGCGCTGATAGGTATCATAGCCCAAGTCGGCTATAAAACCACTTTGCTCCGATCCTAACATGTTTCCTGCTCCGCGGATATCCAAATCTTGCATAGCCAATTGGAAACCTGCTCCGAGTTCAGCAAATGTAGTCAATGCATCCAATCTACGGCGTGCATCGGAGGTCAGGAGTTCGCGTTCTGGTGTTACCAAATAGCAATATGCCTTGCGATTAGAACGACCTACACGACCACGCAATTGGTGCAAGTCCGACAAACCATAGTTTTGCGCTGAGTGGATGATGATGGTATTTACATTGCTAATATCTACGCCTGATTCGATGATAGTGGTCGCAATGAGAATATCATAATCATAGTTGATAAAGCTCTCTAGCGCTTCTTCCATCTCGCCAGGAGGCATCTGTCCGTGTGCGATGATGGTACGTGCCTCGGGGATCAATCGATGAATTCTATCTTCAATACGTGGCAACATCTCAATGCGGTTGCATACCACATATATTTGTCCATTGCGTTGCATTTCCAGCTGGATTGCTTCCTTCATGATATCCTCATCATCCAGCGTAATCATCTCAGTCTGAACAGGATAGCGATTAGGTGGAGGTGTGTTGATCACACTCAAGTCGCGTGCGCCCAAGAGGGAGAACTGTAAGGTTCGTGGGATAGGAGTGGCGGTCAAGGTCAGCACATCTACATTCGTACGAAGCGCTTTGAGTTTCTCTTTCACAGCTACGCCGAACTTCTGTTCCTCGTCAATGATGAGCAGTCCCAGGTCTTTCCATTCCACCTGCTTGCCCACTAACTTATGCGTACCGATAAGTATGTCTATCTTGCCGTTCTTTAGATCGTCCAGCAGCTGTTTGAGCGTTTTGCCAGTCTTGCTACGGCTCACATACTCCACACGCACAGGGAAATTGCGGAAACGCTCCTTGAAAGTATTGTAATGCTGCAAGGCCAATACTGTTGTAGGTACTAATACGGCTACTTGCTTGCCATCAGTAGCGGCTTTGAAGGCTGCACGCATTGCCACTTCGGTCTTACCAAAGCCTACATCGCCGCATACCAATCGGTCCATTGGCATTGCGCTCTCCATATCATGCTTGATATCTAAAGTTGCCTTTGCTTGATCTGGTGTATCCTCATAGAGGAAAGACGCTTCCAGTTCATGCTGCATATAGCCATCTGGTGTATAGGCAAAGCCTTTTTGCTGCTTGCGGGTAGCATAGAGCTGTATCAAATCGCGTGCAATGTCTTTTACCTTATCCTTGGTGCGCTCCTTCATGCGCTCCCAAGCACCTGATCCTAAGCGAGATATAGTAGGTTCGCTGCCTTCGCGACCTTTGTATTTGGAGATACGATGCAAGTTATGAATACTTACAAAAACAGTATCTCCGCCTTTATATACCAATTTGATGGTCTCTTGCGGACGCCCGTGGAAGTTTGTTGTCACAAGTCCGGCAAATTGACCAATACCATGATCCACATGCACTACGTAATCGCCCACCTGCAGTTGGTTGATCTCCTTGAGGGTGATGATGGCTTTACCCCTGCGAGCGTTCTCCGAACGGAGAGTTACACGGTGGTAGCGCTCAAAGATTTGATGGTCGGTATAGCAGCAGATTTTGGCACTATGGTCAATAAAGCCTTCGTGTAATGTATGATCGATAGCCACAAATTGAATCCCCGACTCTTTGTCATCAAAGATAGCTTTCAATCGGTCGGTCTGCTTCACTTGATCTGCTAAAATATAGATTTTATATCCATCGCTCATGCGTTGCTTAAGGTCATCTATAAGCAGCTCAAAATTCTTATTGAAAGTAGGTTGTGGAAGGGTGTCAAATGAGATTATCTCGTGGCTATCAAGAGCCGATTTCTGGTTTATCTCAAGGGTACTGGATTGCCAAATACTCTCTAGTAAAGTCTCCACGTTGATGTCTGTGATAGTGCTATTGATTTTGAACTTCATTAGCCCAAAATCATTGCTAATCCACAGTGTTTCTGTGGGCAAATATGCTAAGATAGTAGTTGTATCTTTCTCGTCTGCTTGAGCACCTACTATATCTACGCTATCTACTTTATTCTTAGATAGTTGTGTCTCTAATTCAAACTCACGAATACTATCTATCTCATCGCCAAAGAAATCTATTCGCACAGGAATATCATGTGCAAAACTATATACATCTACTATTCCTCCACGTACGGCAAATTGTCCAGGTTCGTACACGAAATCCACACGCTTAAAATCCAGTTTTAGTAGCATTTCGATGAGCTTAGAGATAGGTAATTCTTCCTCCACGGAGAGCGAAATTTTGTTCTTCTCCAAGACCTGTGGATTAGGCACTGATTCTGCTAATGCTTCGGGGGTTGTTACGATGATAGGACTCGCTTCTCGCCTCTCGCCTTTCGCCCTATTGCCTAATAGTGCTGTCAGCACTTCGGTACGTTGTACGGTTAGTGCTTCGTCGGTTTTTTGTCGTCTGCGGTGAGAGCATGGGAAAAAGTACACATCGCGTTCGTCGATGAGTGTTTTGATATCGGCATACATATATTGTGCCGCATCGTTGTCATCCAAGACAATCATCATGGGGCGTGCAGAACCTTTATTTATCAGTTGACGGTGTAGGGCTGTCAAGATAATCGCTTGTGCAGATGCATATAAGCCACTCAGTAGAAAGTGCCCATTGCGCTTTCTACTGAGTTCTTGGCTTAGAACATCCACTTCTGGATGCATTGCCATCAATTGTGCTAATGCATCTATTTGCATAGATTTACTTTACTATAGCAAAGTCAATAACCTCTTGGATGTCAGTGACGTAGTGGAACTTCAATCCTTTGAGGTATTTTGCTGGGATATCATCCACATCTTTTCGGTTCTTTTCACAAAGGATAATATCTACAATACCAGCACGTTTAGCTGCTAACAGTTTCTCTTTGACGCCACCAATAGGCAATACTTTTCCGCGAAGCGTCATCTCACCTGTCATGGCTATACGTTCGCGCACTTTTTTTCCGGTAAAAGCACTGACCATGGCTGTGGTCATGGTGATACCTGCACTAGGTCCATCCTTAGGGGTTGCACCTTCTGGGACGTGTACGTGCACGGAGGTCGTATCGAGTTTCTTGCGCAGAATACCAAATTGATCAGCATGTGCTTTGATATATCCCAAAGCAATGGTAGCAGATTCTTTCATCACATCTCCAAGGTTACCTGTAAGGGTGAGTGTAGGGGTCTTAGATGGCGAGAGCGAGGTCTCAATGAAGAGGATTTCACCACCTACTTGTGTCCAAGCTAGTCCTGTAACTACACCGACGTATTTATTGGTTTCCCACTCGTCGCGGGAATAACGTTTTTTGCCGAGGTATGTAACTAGGTCTTCCTCTGTAACACTCACATTATAAGGCTCTTCCAATGCTATCTTAGTCACTACCTTACGGCATACAGCGGCGATGCGCTTCTCCAGGCCACGTACGCCTGATTCTCGGGTATAGCCGTCAATAATAGCAGAGATAATGCTCTTTTTGAGTTTGAGTTGGGATGCTTTTAGACCATGATTTTCTAATTCCTTAGGAATGAGGTGTCGCTTAGCAATCTCTTCTTTCTCCTCTTGCAAGTAACCCGTCATCTCAATGAGCTCCATACGATCCAGTAATGGACGTGGAATCGTATCTAACGAATTAGCGGTAGCGATAAAGAGGACCTTGCTAAGGTCGTAATCCACATCAAGGTAGTTGTCGTGGAAGGTGTTATTTTGCTCAGGATCAAGTACTTCCAACAATGCGCTAGTAGGATCACCTTTGTAGTCAGAACCAATTTTGTCTATCTCATCAAGGATAAACACAGGGTTGCTTGTCTTGGCCTTACGCAGGTTCTCGATAATACGACCGGGCATCGCGCCGATATAAGTACGTCGGTGACCACGAATCTCCGATTCATCGTGTAAACCACCTAGACTAATACGAGCGTACTTGCGTCCAAGTGCATCTGCAATAGAGCGACCGAGACTGGTTTTTCCCACACCTGGAGGACCATACAGGCATAGGATAGGGGCTTTCATACTCTCAGGACTATTACGTAAAGCTTTGATTTTCAGAACAGATAGGTACTCAATGATACGCTCTTTTACCTTTTCCATACCATAGTGGTCTTTATCCAAAATCTCCTGTGCATGGCGGATATCGTAGTTGTCTTCGGAGTACTCGTTCCATGGCAACTCAAGTAGGGTATCCAGGTAGGTCTGTTGGGTTGCATACTCTGGAGCATGGGAGTTCATACGGCGCAGTTTCTTGAGTTCCTTTTCAAATACTGCCTGCATCTTCTCGCCCCATTTCTTTTGCTTGGATTGTTCGAGCATGGCGTTGGCTTGTTGCTCGTCGGAGTCTCCCAATTCCTTCTGAATAGTCTCCATTTGACGATGCAAAAGATATTCGCGTTGCTCGCGGTCGATATCTTCTTTAGTCTTGTTTTGGATATCTTTGCGCATCTCAAGCATCTTGATCTCTTTGTTGAGAATTTCAAGCAGCGAGATGGCACGATTCTTGATAGAATCAATCTCCAAAAGTACTTGTTTATCTGCTATTTTTACGCCAAAGTTACCGCAAATATAGTTTACCAGAGTAGGGGGATTATCTATGCTACGCAGCGTCAATCCAGCATCTGCAGGCAAGTTCTCCATGCTCCTGATAATCTTCTCTGCCATATTTCTGAGACTACTCACCAATGCCACAAACTCCTTGTCATTACGCTTAGGAAATTCCTCTGGCATGGTTTTTACTTTGGCTTTCATATAAGGACGAACACTCACAATCTCCTGAATATGAATACGTTCTACGCCTTCAAGAATCACCATGAGATTGCCATCGGGCATATCTAAAGTACGCATCACGCGTCCTGCTGTACCTACAGGATAAAGGTCCTCAGAAGAAGGTTCTTGTACATCTTGTAATTTTTGGCAACATACAGCCAAGAGTTGCTCGTTCTTAAAAGCTGTAGTTACTAGTTTTTTTGATTTTGGTCTTCCCACAGTCACTGGCAGCAATACGCCAGGAAATAGCACCATGTTTCTCAGCGGAAGTACGCCAAGAACATCGCCGTCATTTAGTTTAGGTTCGATAGCATCATCTGTATCTTCAACCATTGGTATGTATTCTACATCTGGCTGATTCTGAGCATCTAGTAAATCATCAAGGTAGGTCATATTAGAATAGCTACTGTTAAAATTAGTTCTATCGTAGTTTATAGATTACTATTTTACATAATCCAAATTAGCAATAATTTATTGTATTCAAATTATATAAGGAGTATTGCGCATAATAATATGGCATTTACTCCTTATATAAGTACTAATCAGTATTGCTTGGTTTATTCAGCTTTTACTTCGCGAAGATCAAGCAGCAACTCGTCTAATTGCTTTTGGTCCACCAAGCCAGGAGCGCCCAACATCACATCGCGACCTTGGTTGTTCTTTGGGAATGCAATGCAATCGCGGATGCTGTCCAAGCCAGCGAACAAGCTCACGAAGCGGTCCAAACCGTATGCCAAACCACCATGAGGAGGCGCACCAAACTTGAAGGCGTTCATCAAGAAGCCGAACTTGAGTTGTGCCTCTTCTGGAGTGAAACCAAGGATCTCAAAGGTACGTTGTTGCAAAGCTGCATCGTGGATACGGATACTACCGCCACCAACCTCCACTCCGTTGATAACCATGTCATAAGCGTTAGCACGTACAGCGGCTGGATTGGTGTCCATCAATGGAATATCCTCTGGTTTTGGTGAGGTAAATGGATGGTGCATAGCCATGAGACGTTGCTCCTCTTCGCTCCATTCGTACATTGGGAAATCTACGATCCAGAGGCATGAGAAAGTCTTAGGATCGCGCAAGCCAAGTTGCTTACCGACCTCCAAACGAAGCTCGCACAATTGCTTGCGTGTCTTCATATCGTCATCGCCAGAGAGAATCAGAATAAGATCGCCTGGTTGAGCGTTCATGGCTTTAGCCACCTCTTGCAATTGCTCTTGGGTATAGAATTTATCTACACTAGATTTCACGTTACCATCTGCCTCTACGCGGGCATAAACCATACCCTTTGCGCCAATTTGTGGACGTTTTACGTAATCTGTGAGCGCATCTAATTGCTTGCGGGTGTACGTAGCGCAACCTGTAGCGCAGATACCGCCGATATATGCAGCATTAGCAAACACGCTGAACTTCTCCTCTTTAGCCTCTTCAAAAGCGTGGAAGAGGTCGTGGAGCTCCACGAAGGTCATACCAAAACGTGTATCTGGCTTATCGCTACCATAATATTTCATCGCATCAGCCCAAGTCATGCGTGGGAAATCGTCAAGCTCAATATTGAGAATGGACTTGAATAGATGTTTAGACATGCCTTCGAAGAGTTGAAGTACGTCCTCTTGCTCTACAAACGACATTTCGCAGTCGATTTGTGTGAACTCTGGTTGGCGGTCTGCACGCAAGTCCTCATCGCGGAAGCATTTCACGATTTGGAAGTAGCGGTCAAAGCCGCTGACCATGAGAAGCTGCTTCAAGATTTGTGGACTTTGTGGCAAAGCGTAGAACTGTTCTGGGTTCATACGGCTTGGCACGATAAAGCCACGTGCGCCCTCAGGAGTTGAATTTACGAGTACTGGAGTCTCCACCTCGAGGAAACCCTTTTCATCCAAATAGCGACGTACCTCGAAAGCCATTTTGTGGCGAAGTTCAAGGTTCTTGCGCACACATGGACGACGGAGATCCAAGTAGCGGTACTTCATACGAATATCCTCGCCACCATCGGTCTCATCCTCAATGGTAAATGGAGGGGTAACAGCGGCGTTAAGTACCTGCATTTCAGTTACTTTTATCTCAATTTCGCCAGTAGGCAATTGTGGGTTCTTGCTTTGACGCTCGATTACTTCGCCTTTCACTTGGAGCACATACTCGCGCCCTACCCCATTGGCTTGCTCGAGCAATGCGTCTTGCTCGGATGTACCATCTGATTGGAACGCCAACTGTGTGATACCATAGCGATCACGAAGGTCAATGAATGTCATACCGCCCATTTTGCGGATGCGTTGTGCCCATCCGGCGAGGGTCACTGTTTGTCCTGCGTTGGCAAGCCTAAGCTCGCCCCAAGTACCTGTCCCAACCACAGTGTATTGTGGTGTGTTGTTTGCTATTGTATATTGTGGTGTATCTGCCTAGAGTACTCCACATAAAAATCGCGCAAAGGTACTAAAAATATCGTACATATGCAAGAAAATATAATAAAAAAAAAGCGACACTGCTGTCGCTTTTTTTTTCATACCTGTTATATCTTAATGATTTACTGAATAAACTATATCTAATAAGCCCATCGTCCTCTACTTTTTTGAATTCTAAAGAAGGCTGTATAGCGTACACCTATCTCGATATTATTCAAGCTAGAGACAGTAGATGTGGTATAGATATGGCTCATGTTCACCTGCATATACTGATTTACACTAGGGGTCATCAGTATTGCATTGCGATCATATGGTAATGTATTGAGAACACCAAACTCTGCATATACGCCTAGATGCATTTTATTTCGTTTTCGGCTGTAGGTGTACGGGCTATTGTTCAAGACAGCTCCGATTTCAATACATGGGCGAAGGTCTATGTTATATTTAAAATAACTAGAAGACTCCACACGTTCGTTATCTACGAAACCGTGAGATGGTACATTGGTGATAGCCTCATAATAAATATCATACGAGCCAGACGTAGTCATACGAGCAATAGATTTATTAGTGCTCATTGCATTAATATTGAGTTTAACACCAGCCATCATATATACATAATCCCATTCAGTACCCACCATCAGGGGGATACGTAAAGACATCGTATTACTGATATCTCGTCGGTCGGAGATTAGACCATTGTATTGGAATGGTGTACCCTTAGTGTCAACCATTTGGTATGAAAGATTCACATCATCTAGGCCTACTCTATAATGGCTAAAGGCAGCCTCAACACCCAATTCCGCTATTAAAAAATCATACTGCACATGATACTGGATGCCGACACCCACACCACCTCCTAGTTTTGGAGTGGTCAAAGGCGAATCGTCTAACTGCAAGGTCGTAAAGACCATAGGGGATACGGCCACCCAGTTGCGCAACTGATTATATGCATAACTACATATGCATATCATTAACATGATTGATGTAATATATATCTTGCGCATTATCGTATCGTAATTTTACGGGTTAATATTTTGTTGGTATTATCATGATAGATCACTTTCACAATATATACACCACTTGTATTTGGTGCCTCCAACATATTTTCTCCAGACTCATATTCTGCCTTTAACAGCTGTGTTCCTGTGATACTATACATCTCAATCATTGCTGGATGCGATGTACGTATACGAATCTGTTGTTTGGGTTCTGCTAATGATGGATATAGGTATAATTCCTCTTGATGAGTGGCTACAATAGGACAGGTCATAAGTTTCAGACCGTTCACATCCTCCAACATAGCAGAATACATTTCACCCATTTCTAGAGGTTGTGATAGATATGATTTATTCTCATCCTTTATAGGCTCATTGTTTTTGTACCATTGGAAAGATACAAAATCATAGCCACCATTGTAATTGTGAGTCAATACGCCAATAAAGTCATCCCAGTGTTGATCTAAAACGGAGGATGGATACAACAGAGTATATTCTTGGGTTTTTGTGCCCAAATACCTACCCTCTGCATACGCACTAATTACTACGTTATATACACCAGCGCGAGCATTATTTGGGATAGACACATATTGTCCAGGAGTATATACCACAGTATCGCGCCATAAGCCAGATTCGTCGAATCGGAATTCTACTCGCTCAATGGTCATGTCGCTATAGATTTCAAAATCCACATATGGATCATCCGCACAAGCCTCAACTGGATTTATCGTGAAGTCTAGGACTTGCACTTCTAGGTGCAGGATCATCTCTTGATCACATCCGTGCTGATCTTGCAGGATAATGCTATAGTCGCCTTCCGCATCATAGGTCTTACCATACCATGTATAGGTATCATTATTGGTGATAGTAGCCCACTCTTCGATAGGATCATTTTTAGGCCATACGGTCAAATGCAAGAGTTTTTCGCACAAGCATCCATATTCGTTAGTATACTGAACGGTGTAGTCACCACTCTTGGTATAGGTATTACCTTGCCATGTATAGGACTCGCCATAGCAAATTTCCATCCATTCTTCGATCACTGGCACCTCAGGTAGCACATTCAAGTGCAATATTGCTATACCTGGACATCCATTATCGTTGATATAGGTGATTGTATAATCGCCACTCTCATTGTAGGTATGATCATACCATGTATAGGACTCGCCATAGCAGATGGTCACCCACTCTTCAATTGGCAATACCTCTGGCAATACGGTCAGATGTAGATATGCCGTGCTATCACATCCTGCGGCGTTGCTTAGAGTCATGGTATAGAATCCTGACTCATCGTATTCTACACCTTCCCAGATATATGTATCGCCATAGCAGATCACTACAGTATCAGGTTTTCCTACGGTAGAGCGATGAATGGTCAAGCGCAGGATCGTAACACTATCGCAACCATTGTCTCCGGTTGTAGTATACACATAATCACCGGAATTGGTGTATGACAGTCCATTCCATGTATATGAATCACATGCTGTAATTGTGATATAAACAGAATCTATTGGCAGTACCTCAAGGTTCAATACATGCTCAATACTATCACAGCTGAGGTTCTGCGCAAAAGCTTCACGATGGGTATATACGCCCGTTGCCGTAAGCGACTGACCATACCACATATATGGAAGCTCTGTAGGACACACCTTGACTTCCATATTCTCATATACCATCTCAGGCAATATGGTCAACTGTAGGTATGCTGTACTATCGCAACCCACTGCATTGGTGAGTGTAGTGGTATACAATCCTGTAGCATGATAATATGCTCCCTCCCACTCGGTCGAATCACCATAACAAATATATCTCTGCTCTGGTATACCAATCGTAGATCGGTTTACTGTCAAATGCAAAGCCACCACACTATCGCAGCCGTATACTGTAGACAATGTATCGTAGTAGGTGCCAGATTGAGTATACACATCACCCGTATACCATGTATAGGTATCGCATACTGTTTCATATTGATGAGTTAGTATGCTATTGTATATTGTGAGATATAGGGTAAAAATGCTATCGCAGCCATTAGCTGTAAGCACTGTATCCACATATGTGCCACTCATTGTATAATCTTTGCCGTGCCACGTATATGTATCACAAGCCACAATAGTTTCGCTGGTAGGCAATATTTCTGGTAATACGGTGAGATTTAGCATCATCACTTGCTCGCATCCATATCTGGTCAACAAGGTGTTGTATCTGCCATATACACTTGTATACAATGTATCACCAAACCACTGGATGCTCTCTCCATAGCAAATAGTAGTATCCACTACATTCACACTCAATGGATCTAGCACGGTCAGATTCAATATCACCACGCTGTCGCAACCATGCATATCAGGCATCACTACGGTATCGATCGCACTGGTAGAATAAATCTTTCCATTTGTACTCCATACATAGCTCTCGCCATAGCAGATAGTGTCAATCACTAGGGTGTTGGCTACCTTTGGCAATACTGTCAAGTTCAATACCACAGTGCTATCACAACCTGTAACTACGCTGGTCAATGTCTGATCATATATACCGGTAGTATTATAGGTCTTGCCCATCCATACATAGCTATCACCATAGCAGATAGTCGCACTCAAAGTATCTGTGAGGAATGGTACGCTTATCAAGTTCAAGAACACGACGCTGTCGCAACCATGCATATCCGTCAATACAGCTTTAACCAATGTGTCGGTGGTATAGATCCCGTGATTTACATCCCAATAGAATGCATCTTGTCCGTAACATAAATACTCGGTCAACACCACACTATCCGCATTGTTTGGCCATACATGCAACATCAAGGTCACTACACTATCACAGCCGTTTACATCCATGAAGGTAGCAGTCTCTGTAGTGGATTCGGTATAAGTAGTATTGTTGAAGACATACTGTTCGCCATAGCATAGCGTATCACGCACGATGGTCAATGGCACTTCTGGCAATACAGTTAAATTCAAGGTCACCACGCTGTCGCAACCATTCATATTAACCAAGGTGACGCTCTTGTTTTTGACGGTGGTGGTATACGTATTACCATCAGCATCCCACAAGAAGCTCTCGCCATAGCAGATGGTAGTATCAATCACGGTCATAGGAACCTCTGGCAATACAGTCAAATTCAAATGAACCAAACTATCGCAACCATGCATATCTTGTAAGGTGATAGTAGTATCAACAGAAGTAGTATAAAGGATATTGCCCGCTTGGCTAAAGTATGATTGTCCATAGCAGATAGTGGTATCAATCTCGGTAGTTGGGATGGCTGGGAACTCTGTCAACTGCAATGTCATCCAGATATCACAGCCTATATCGCTCTTCACGATGGTATCTACCACACAGCTTCCTGTGTACTGCTTTCCGGTGATATTCCATGTGTAAGGTACACCGTAGCAGGTAGTGTCGTACACCACCACTGGAGCTTCAGCTGAGAGTTCTACCAAGTTCAATCTTACCACACTATCACAACCATGAATATCGGTCAATGTAGTACTTACTACTTGCGTACCCGAATAAGTTTGACCTGTCACTGGCCAATAGAATGGCACACCATTACATGTCACTGTATCAATCACTGTCACAGGCACAGCTGGCAACACGGTCAGATTCAATATCACCACGCTATCGCAACCATTCATGTCAGTCAATGTAATGTTTTTGTTGAGAGTGGTCGTAGTATAGGTCACACCATCAGCATCGCAATAATAGCTCGCTCCATAGCAAATAGTAGTATCAATGATCGTCTCATCTACCTTGGGTAGGATATTGAGATTAATCGTCACTGTACTATCGCATCCTCTTGCATTTTGGTAGGTACGTGTATAAGTTCCCGAAGCGTCATACACTACTCCATCGTGCTCAAACGTCTCACCATAGCAGATGGTTGTATCCAAACTGGTATACATCTCATCCAATACTGTCAAGTCTACGATATTCCAGATATAAACACCATCTGGTTGCGGAGTATAGAATTCATAATGCCCTGAACTATTGAGAATTACATCACCGATCTGTAGATGTTCGCCATAGCATATTGTATCGGTTCTGGCAATGGTGTCATTACCAAAATATGCAATAAAGAGTGAATCTTGTGTGGCTGTAATGATACGTGGGTTATCTGTGATACCATCATTCCAGTATCTGAAAGCAAAACCTTCTGCTGGATATGCATATAGGGTGTCGATCGTTCCATATACGTAGGTTCCTCCACCCTCGGTAGATCCTTTTTCTTCGTTGTCTGGAATGACAATGATTGTCACATCGAATCGCAAGTCCGGCTCTGGAGGACTATCAGGGTTATACAAGGTGGTATCGCCTGTACCGATATAGTCATACATTGCCACTACGGCTGCCGCTGAGTCGCCAACAGTATAATTAAATGATGAAGATGTCGTATGTTTGTATCCGTTGATGGTCCAGTGGCTAAATTTGTAGTCTTCATTGCCAATGGTACTGAAGTCGAGTTTCTTTCCTCTGGCTACCAGCTGGTCGCCTATAGGCATGCCATTCATCTGCATGGTAGATGTACCAGCCGCACGAGGTTGAGTTTTCAGAGTGATCATATGCTTCTTGGATACGTGTGCCACAAAATGGGCATTGGTATCACCCACTTGGTAATAGAAGCAATGGCCAGTTTCAGGCCATAGATAGCCATTGACAGTCCAATACTCGAACTCATATTCATAATCTATATATGCACAAATATATATACCATCGTTGTAGGAATAACTACCTGTACCATCAGTATATCCTGCTTCTTCAGGATCAATATCCACGGTAATATTCTGCTTTACATATGGTTCAGGTGGGTTACCAGGCTCAAATGGTGGCGGCGTAGGTTGTTCATACTCATAGTAGGCAATAAATGTCACTGCCGAATCGCCCATTGTATACAAGAAATCATTACCAGTTTCGTGGTATTTATATCCATTGATGGTCCAATATTTAAGTTTATAGTTCCAATCGTATGGATATGAGTAGACATAGACTCCATCGCCTGCTCTATAACTACCATTGTTTCCACAATATCCGATATCTGATGGGTTCATCAGTACGGTCAAACGGTGTGTGACGTTTGGCTCTGGAGGGTTAGATGGGTCAAAATCAGCGTGTATTGGTAGTGATAATAGCAATAGTTGTATTATCACTACCAATACGCGCGCGCGTTTCATTATATATATCATTTCAAGATGACTTTATGGGTTCCGTTTGTAGTTTTAATCATATATACACCAGCAGGCAATTGTACAGTAGATAAATCTACGTTCTCAGCCATGGTTTGTCCCGTCATAGTATATACTGTCACAGAATTTAAGTCTTGGATTTGGATATCCTCAAGGCTGGTGGTTGTATCTTTCTTAGGAGTTGCATACATTGCGAAGCGACTATTGTTGAATCCAGCTTCTGTGTCAAATATGTAATCACCTTGTGAGAGATCCACGTATTGATTCTCTACGTTATCGTATAGCATGAATGTGGTATCCATGCGGCTAACAGAAAGGGTGAAAGTGCCCTTGTATGCTGCGTAATAGCCCAATTGAATTACCTCGCCATTTGTGGTAGCAGGACGCTCGTTGATGCTGTATTGCTCGTTGCTCTTGCCAATGCTATAGAGTTGTACAGGAGCTGTAGTAGACATCATCTTGTTAGCATCTACACCGAGATCATATTCTACACTAGCCTCTTCGTTAAATACCACACGTGTACGATCTGTGTATACAGAATCTGACATGGTGATATCCACGAGCCAACGGTTTTTAGCTTGCGTTTCCGCTGCCATATTACGACGTGCTGGTGCATAACTGCGTTTGCTGTTAGCTTGTGTGTTAGTCTCACGGCCATTGATTGGCATAGTGAGCTTTGTCATATCTACATTTTGAATGAAGAAGCTCTCTAATGGCTTGAAGTGATAGATATCATCTCCCTTACGGTAGGTGTCGTAGCCCCAACCATTCCATGATACAACTGGGTATGTAAGATCTGGAATACTATCCATATCGTAGTATGACAAGTATGGGTTAGCGATAAAGTTCCAGTTCTCATCCCACATGCTCTCTGATGCATAGGTATACAATGGAATAGAGATATCCTTGTAAGGCAATGTAGGATTAGGAAATACGAGGGTCAATGTATCATTATTTGATGTCGTGACGATATAGCCATTACCATTGTTCATTTTTTTGCCTACAGGTACGTTTTGCCATCCGCCACTACCATTTTCAGCTCGGATTTGTCCGTCGTAGTAGCGAACAACAAATTCGCTGTTAAAATGAATTTCTTCGCGGTTAATATCAAATGGGAATGATACAAAACTCCATTCGTAATTATTCACAGGTATATGGATAAAGAGGGTATCAATACTGAGGTTGTTGTTGCTGATGATACTAGAGTATTCGTAGTTCCAATTATTGTATTCGTGCGCACCTGCATAATAGTGGAGATTGTGTACATCAACCGTTTTATTGCCTTCGATGATAAGACCAGATCCAGCGAATAGATCGCCATCAGGATCACCCTTAATCACACCATAATCACCACCCAAATAGTAGTCGCCAAAGATATAGAAGTAGTCGTACTCTTCATCAAACTCTTTCAGCTTGAGGAACTGGCTCCATTGAGTATTGTAGTAATAGTTGTAGTAGCTGGTAGCTGGTACATATAGGGTAGCCGTCTTGTAGCATGAGAAGGTTTGTTGGCTAATCTTTGTAGGCTCGATAGTATAGGTGTAAACTTCTTTAACGTTATTACAATTGTTAAAAGCTTCATTTTCTATGTGTCGCACAGAACTTGGGATTTTAATCACCTTCAAATTATTGCAATATGAGAATGCACCATAACCGATATATTCTAGCTGCCTTGGCAGGTTAATGGTATCTATATTGCAGGATTCGAATGAGTTATATTCGATTCTCTTAAGGTTTTTAGGCCATTTCTTGATGTTTAGTGCGTGACAATAGTGGAAAGCATAACTATCAATAGTAGTAATATTGGTATTTTCCCACTCAATGCTTTGTAGGTTATATTGATATTGGAATGTACCTGAATTTATCTGTTGCAACTTGCAATTAGGTGCAAATGTTATTTGCTGAAGTTGACCATACTGAAAAGCATTACCTTCAATATAGCTTAGATTAGCAGGGAATGTGATAGATGGCAGGCCTGAATTATAAAATGCCTCATAACCAATAGATTCCAATGAATTAGGGAGATTGATATATTTCAAATTATGGGTCTCTCTAAATGCATTACTTCCAATACGAGTCACACCTTCATCCAATTTCACATAACGTAATGCATTGCAATCTTGGAACGTATTATCGCCAATGATTGTCAAGCCAGGTTGGAAATATACAGTATCTAGTTTTGGGCATGAATTAAAGCAGTTTCTAATCTCGGTTAGATTCTTAGGTAGGTGTACCACTTGAAGATTTAAGTTGGAGAATGAATGATCTTCTAGTATATTATCATGTGTGCAATAGCCAGAGTAATACTCGTATGGACATGCTTTTACCTCTGCATCTGATAGGTCGAGATAGCGGAGGTTGAGCATCTTATTGCGGATCAGCATGATGTCGTAACTATTGATGGTACCATGGACTTTTAGTTTGATGGTATTCAATAGGTTTTCCTCTCCGATAGTTTTGTGCAAGGATGAAAGCGAATTGTTGGCTGCAACGGTTACCTCGCGTAATTGCATCGCATCTTTGGTTACCAATCGTGTACCAAAATCTTCCCAAATAGGGGTTGACTGGTAAGTAGCTAGTGTAGCCGCATCTGGCAATACAATTAATGCGTTGTCATCAATAATATTGGTACTTTTGATAGCAGGAGGTGTAGTGGCATTGATATGCACTGTCTGTAATCCATAGAAAGCATACTCTCCGATTGAAGTTACGCTACTTGGTACTTCTACTGATGTTATATCTTTGCATTGGCAAAAGGCAAATCGGTTGATATAGGTAGTACCTTCAGGTATTACGATATTTCCTGTTTGTTCCACGCCATCTATATAGATATGAACATTCAAAGTTCTTCCGTCTGGCAAGTTAGACCATGAAACACCTGCAGTTTCAAATAATAGTGACAACAGATTGCTCTCTGCGAATTCAGTTATGGAATTTGTATTGACTTTAATGGAGCTAAGAGAAGTAGAACAGAAAGCACAACCATCTATATACTTTACGTTTGTAGAGATTGTGAGAGAACTCAAGGAACGACAGCCATCAAATGTATTATCTTCTATAGTTTTTACGCTGTTCGGAATAGCAATAGATTTCAATGATGAACAACCATAAAAAGCATATCCGCCTATACTTTCCACTCCATCAGGGATAATGATGGATTCTAATGCAGTACAATACCAACAAATATCTCTTTCGATTCTAGTCAAGCTGTTGGAAAGAGTCAAAGAAGTCAGTGATTTACATTCGTGGAAAATATAGTTTTCTGTACTTGTCACACTATTAGGCATGACAAAAGATTTCAATGACTCGCAATATGCAAACGCCCAACTATTAATGCGAGTTACACTATTAGGGATGTCAATGGACTCCAATGAACTACATGATCTAAAAGTTTCATATTCTATCGTAGCAATATTATTAGGAATGTTGATGGATTTTAAAGATACGCATTCTTTAAATGCACAAGAACTGATACTAGTTATACTGTTAGGAAGTGAAATCGTAGTCAAAGATTTACATCTCACGAAAGCATCGTTACCGATACTAGTTATACTATTTGGGATCTTAACCGATGTTAGATCTTGGCAATCAGCAAAAGCATAACCACCAATCTTTGTAACAGTATATGTTTCGCCCGCGTATTCTATAGTAGAAGGGATAGTAACTTCCGTCAACGATTTGTAGGACTCGTGTCCAGCTACTCTGACTGTTTTTTCTTCCCAAGATTCTACATCATAGTGTAAATCACCAACTTGAAAACCTTCTGCGAACATGTTGGTTGCACAGAAGAGAAGGATAAAAAAGAAAAGTTTTTTCATTGTTTTATAGTATTTTAAATTTATTCCCATTTTACATCTTTTAGGATGTATTTTTAATAAAAAAAAATTAACTTGCAAAGGTACAACAAAAAATGCATATACACAAAAAAAACGCAAAAAATCGATTTTTTTTGTATAGGACGCTACCTATGGGAGGGGAGTGTAAAGTGTAAAGTGTATAGGCAAGAAAAAATGACTGCGGTTGGGCAGTCATTTTTTGTTATCAGGAAAAGAGGAATAATTATCCTTTTTGGTTATAATCTTCGTTGATGAGATTCATTGATTTCATAAACTTATGCACGAAAATGAATGGACCAACCACGATCAGCGAGCCAAGAAGTCCCCATAGCCAGAAGTCAATAGCACCGAAGCGATAATCAAGGCCACGTCTTTGAAGTTCGCCACCAATACGGTTACATATGCGATGAATCCATACGAATGGTGCAATACCGAGTGTCAACCACGAGAAGATGAAATAAATCAAACAATAGTGCATAGTGTGCTTGCCATCATGTGGGCTAGCGACGAGGTTGATCTCTTCAGAAATTTTAGAATAAACAACGAGAGGATAGATACCCAAAGTGATGAAACCTAGTAGGATCATCTTGAGCAATCCACGGCGGGTAGGCAATTGGAATGCTGGTTGAACGTGCAAAGTTGTCATAGAGATATAGATTATTAAGTTAGCCTACTCTATTTTAGGATTTTAGGATTTTCGGCATACTCCACAGTATTGTATTAAAACTCTAAGTCTAAGTAATTGAGAAACATATCTCGTAGTGAGCGAGTAGTGACTTCGTGCAAATCATCGGAGTTGGCCATGCAGCGATAATAGGTGCCTCCATCTTGTGTAGGAATCAACTCAAAGGTAAAACGTACATCTGAATTGATCTCAGTAAATGACCATATCAGAGGCTGCTGGGTAGGGATAAGCTCGGAACAGACTATGTCCATATTATCGTAGAGCTCTAACAGACGACTAGAAACAGCATCTGCGGATGAACGTTCCAGCAGCACATCACGATAACTTTGTGTGCGAAGGTTATTCTCTTCTGTCAAACCAACCATCCAAGTACATAACTCGAGGAAATCTTCCACATCATCGCAGATGGACAAGGAATTGGCAACAGCCAACTGAAAACGAACGGCATCTTCGATCTCGGATTGATACTTACGAGGATTATGCTGGCATGATACTAGCAAAAGAGCAACTAAACAATAGACAATAATAGATAATCGTTTCATATGATTCTTGTGATATGATAAACTAGCAAATGACTACCCCACCTCAACCACAGCATTGATTTTGCGGATGAGGCCTTTAAGAACATCACCTGGACCGAATTCATAGAATGTTGTAGCTCCGTCAGCTATCATTTGCTGTACACTCTGCGTCCAACGAACTGGCGATGTTAACTGTTCAAGCAACTGCTTTTGTATAACATCTTTATTGGTTTCTCCTTTAGCACTAACATTCTGATACACAGGACATATAGGTGTATAGAAAGTGGTGGCCAAAATAGCTTTTTCTAGGCGTTCAGCT
>JAZKYJ010000041.1:0-53313 GCA_045612045.1 Paludibacteraceae bacterium
TACTCGATGTCCTCTGGAGCGTCGTGTTGCTTGAGGTAGGTGTCGCCCATCACTGGAGCAATGAAGCCAGGAGTGTACATTTACATAAGAGTGCATCCGCCTTTGAATCTGGACGGTCCTTACTAGGAATAATGGAAGTTAGGATACACAGGAGCAACCAAATAGAACCTATTGAACGACTTTATTAAATTCGTTCAATAATCACGAAACTTTGATTCGTTTCTTTATGCGGCAGAGCCTCTAATAAACAACTACGCTCCATTGAATGTCCATTCAGGACATTCAATAACACGAAAAATAGAGGCTCTTTGAATTGTTTATCTAATCAAAGTTTCATACATAACACGGCACATAGAAATAGGGTCGTAAAGCCTTCAGCAATCGCATATAAGAGCTCACATGTGCTCTTATGATGTACATGCTTCAGACCTTTACGCCCCAATACTGCGAGATGCACTATTTCTATGGTGCTCGTGCTATTGACGAGGTATTCTTCTTGGAGGACTTCTTGGCATTGGAGAAGGAGTATCCTAACTTCCATTTCCACTTGGCATTGGACCGTCCAGATCCAAAGGCGGACGCACTGGGTGTAAAGTACACTCCTGGCTTCATTGCTCCAGTAATGGGCGACACCTACCTCAAGCAACACGACGCTCCAGAGGACATCGAGTACTACTTGTGCGGTCCTCCTATGATGTCCAAGACTGTGCTTGACTTGCTCCACTCCTTGGGCGTTGAGGACGACATGATCATGATTGATAACTTTGGAGGTTAAACCGAAGGATTTAAATAAGAACAAGGGGCACAACGAGTCCCTTGTTTTTATTTAGTCTTATGTATCTCTGAGTTATTGAATACATTGTATTTTTATATCTAATGAGTGCAAGAGGTCAAGCACTGTCTTTTTCATGGGAGATGAGCCGCAGAGGTACCCAAACAAAAGCGTGGGTATTGCGTAAAACTAAACCAAACTAAGTTTGGTTTAAGAGGAAGAACGCCGGCAACCCCAACGAGCCAAGCGACTTCTTTGTTGCAAGGCCGTTCTGACGAGTCAAAGACTGTGCTTGACTTGCTCCACTCCTTGGGCGTTGAGGACGACATGTGATGTGACCCCCAAAAGTTGGACGGATTATTAAAATTGATATTTAGATCGATATTGCATCGGACTCATACCTAATCGTAACTTGATTCGATCTTTATTATAGTAAGCAATATATTCCTTAAGCTGCTTTTTAAAATCGGCTAAGCTTTCAAACTGATTGACATATAGTAACTCTTTTTTCATCAATCCAAAAAAGTTTTCCATCATAGCATTATCCAAACAATTACCTTTTCGTGACATACTCTGTATGATATGATGTTCTTGTAAAAGTTTTTGGTATGTTTTATGCTGATAATGCAATCCTTGATCAGAGTGTAAAATAACATGCTTTGCTTGGGGCTGTTGTTTACATGCTCGTTTTAACATAGTAGTTACCATCTTTAGATTGGGACTATCAGATATACAATAACTGATTATTTCACCGTTCCACATATCTAAAATGGGTGATAAGTAACATTTGCTGCCTTTTATATCTACCTGTGTCACATCCGTACTCCATTTCTGATTCGGTTGTTCTGCATCAAACTGCCTATCCAATATATTTGGAGCCACTTTCCCTATTCGACCTTTATAAGAACGATATCTGACACGGCGCTGACGAGCTTGTAGTCCTTCTTCCTGCATTAAGCGAGCAACTACTTTTCTACTAATTATTTCGCCAGAAGCACGTAGTGTTATCCATACTCTCCGATAGCCATAGCGCTCTTTATGTTGGCCAAAAATGAGGCGGATTTGTTCGCGAGTAGCATGATATTTGTCAGGTCTTTCCTTTGCGTGATAATAGTATGTAGCACGTTTCATCCTACTAACCTGAAGCAGCGCTTCAAGGCTATATTCTGGCCTCAATGATTGGATGATTTGGGTTTTGTCTTTGCTGCTAAGCACTCCCTTTCCTTCATTAAGGCCCGCGCTTTTTTTAAGAAGGCATTCTCTGCTCTGAGTAACTCATTTTCACGTTGGAGTTTCTCAAGTTCAGTCATTGGCTCTCTCTTTTTAGGACGTCCCATAGGTGCGTGTTTTTTAATTGATATGATAGGTTCTTGTAGTGTATATTTTCTGCCATATTTACGACCATACTCCACATCATGCAAAGCATCATAACCACTAACACGTACAATACTTAACCACCGACTAAGGGTAGAACGAGATATACGATACTTTGCACAAACAGCATGCAAAGGTACACCTTTTTCTGCAACCTCACAAACAATTTGACATTTTTCTGTATAATTATACCTACAATTTTGAGGAAGACGCTGTAAACCTGCAACACCATAGAGTTTGTATTGCTCCACCCACATGGTAACTACATTTTTAGAACATTTTAATTTTTTAGCTACATGATAGATAGGCAAACCTTGTTTGCATAGTTTAATGGCTCTTAATTTTTCTTTTAATGAATGCTCCATAAGCGACACTTAGTTTTGTGTCTAACTTTTTGGGTGCACTTCACAAAACTGAGTCCTCTATCTTTTATCACACTACCACATAAAATAATGTGTCGAATTTAATATAGTTACATCAGCCTCTGTCAATTTCCTTTACACCCCTTTATAAAGTTCCTTTACACTCTCGCACAAGTGCCAAAATGTCACATTGCTGATAATCAATACCTTTCGTATTTTGACACGCCCTTTGAATAGTAGATTGCAGAACAAAATCAATCAATATGTTAAAGCAATATACGATCCTTCTCCTCTTCTGTCTCTGCGCTGTCCATAGCGCATCCACCTCCCTCTCCCTCCGCGACTGCATGGAGTATGCCATCACCCATTCTGCGAAAATGGAAATCCAACGCGCCAACAACGACGATGCCCGCATCGCACGCCGCGAAGCTATCCTCCGTGCCTTCACCCCCACTATCCAAGGCGGCACATACACCTCGCTGAACTTCGGACGCGGAATCGCCCCGAAACCAACAATTACATCTCCACCACCTCGTTCAACAATGGCTATTCCGTGTCGGGGGCTATCACGCTGTTCAACGGTTTTTCGGCTGTCAATAACCTCAAAATCACCAAGACATTCCATTGTTTGCGTGGTTTAGGGAACTTAGCACGAATATCAGCCAAACACGTAAAAGCAACAGCAACCAACGAAATCCATCCCCAACGCCAAGGATAAAGGTTAGATAGATATTCTTTCAATAACGGAATCGCTTTAGCATATTTGGAGATACCTCTATCTAATATTTGTTGTATATCTGCACGAGTATGGGCAATTTCAGCTAATAGTTTGGCATCAGCGCCCTACCAAAGGGATTATTTAAGCGGCGTATCGTTCTGCCTAGCGCAGCCGTATCATCATATATCACATGTCCGCCCGATCCAAGCTATCCGCCACCGCAATTACTTCCTTTGCTTCCTGCCAGCCACACGAAGTCAGCCCACACATCGCGCCACACACCAATCCCAACACACAGACCACTCAGTATGCTAGACTGAATATATATTTTATCGACATACACCAATATTTTCTACATTTTTCTCTAATTCTCAACTTTTATTTGCAAATCCCACAAAAAAATTGTACCTTTGCAGCGTTTTTATACATACGCATATGAAACTAGAAGAAATACTTATTCCACAGGTACAAGAGGCAGTCAAAGACCTCTACGATATCGAAATAACTGCAGAACAAGTGCAGTTACAAAAAACTCGTGCAGAGTTTGAGGGAGATATCACATTGGTGGTATTCCCATTCGTAAAAGCAGCTCGCAAGGCACCAGCCATGGTAGCACAAGAGTTGGGAGAAGCACTATGCGGTGGACTCATAGAAAAGTACAACGCCGTGCAAGGATTCTTGAACCTCAGCATCGCACAAAGTTACTGGATTGAGCAATTGCAAGAGATTGCCCAAAATGATAGTTTTGGACAATTATCTCGCCTTTCGCCTGATAGCCCTATCGCCTCATCACCTAAAAAACCCCTCATGATGGTGGAGTACTCCTCTCCTAACACCAACAAACCACTCCACCTCGGACACGTGCGCAATAACCTCCTCGGTTACTCTATCGCTAAGATCCAAGAGGCCAACGGATGGAATGTAGTGAAAACCAATATCGTCAACGACCGTGGTATTCATATCTGCAAGTCTATGCTCGCATGGCAGAAGTTCGGCAACGGCGAGACACCAGAGAATAGCGGAAAGAAAGGTGATCACCTGATTGGCGACTACTATGTGCGCTTTGACGTAGAGTACAAGGCTCAAATCAAGGAGCTCATGGCGCAAGGCATGGACGAGGAGACCGCCAAGAAAGAAGCACCACTCATCAAGGAGGCACAAGCCATGCTCGTCAAATGGGAACAAAACGACCCTGAAGTACGTGCCTTGTGGCAAAAGATGAACGAGTGGGTATATGCTGGATTCGATGAGACATACGCGCAAATGGGTGTAGGTTTCGACAAGATCTACTACGAATCAGACACCTACCTCGTAGGCAAAGGCGAAGTAGAGCGTGGTCTTGCCAAGGGCGATTTCTACCGCCGCGAAGATGGTAGTGTATGGGCTGACCTAGCACAAAACGGACTAGATGAGAAACTTCTCTTGCGTGCAGATGGTACATCCGTATATATGACCCAAGATATTGGTACTGCGAAGTTGCGCTTTGAGGACTACCCTATCGATAAGATGGTATATGTAGTGGGTAACGAGCAAGAGTACCACTTCAAGGTGCTGAGTATTTTGCTTGACCGTCTTGGTTTCCCATTCGGCAAGGAGTTGGTGCACTTCAGTTATGGTATGGTAGAGTTGCCAAACGGTAAAATGAAGAGCCGCGAGGGAACCGTAGTCGATGCAGACGACCTAATGGCACAAATGATTGCGGATGCGAAAGAGATATCCAAAGATAAAGTAAATACCCTACCCGATATCACCGAAGAGGAAGCCAACGAGATTGCTCGTGTGGTAGGTTTGGGTGCGTTGAAATACTTTATCTTGAAGGTGGACCCACGCAAGAACATGCTCTTCAATCCAGAGGAGAGTATCGACTTTAATGGTAATACCGGTCCATTTATCCAATACACTTACGCGCGTATTCAGAGTGTCCTCCGCAAAGCGGAGAGCCTCTCACCTCTCACCTTATCGCCTCTCGCCTTGTCGCCTAAAGAGCTATCGCTCATCCAACGCCTCGTAGATTATCCTGCGGCGGTGCGTCAAGCCGGCGATGAGTTCTCACCAGCGGTGATTGCGAACTATGCGTATGCGTTGGCATGCGACTTCAATAGTTTCTATCACGATCATAGTATCTTGAACGAAGCAGATGAGCAAAAACGTGCATTGCGCCTCGTATTGGCACAAACAGTGGCTAAAGTTATCAAGAGTGCAATGGCATTGCTTGGCATTGAAGTTCCAAACCGCATGTAGTTTAGAGAACGCGCCTTGGCGCTACAGTTTAGAGTTTAAAGATTAAAAATATGTATACTGATTTTCAAAAACACCTGCAAGGCATCTTGAGTGAGATCAAGGAGGCAGGATTATACAAAAATGAGCGAGTGATCATCACTCCACAGTCTTCTGCAATTCAAGTAGAGGGCGGCAAAGACGTCATTAACTTCTGCGCAAACAACTACCTTGGTCTTGCAGACAACCCAGAGCTCATCCAAGCAGCCAAAGACCGCATGGATGCTCGTGGTTATGGTATGGCATCTGTGCGCTTTATCTGCGGCACGCAGGACACTCACAAGCAACTCGAGCAAGCCATCTCAGACTTCTTCGGCACCGAGGACACGATCCTCTATGCAGCTTGTTTTGATGCAAATGGTGGTTTGTTTGAGCCACTCTTGACTGACCAAGACGCTATCATCTCGGACGCCCTCAACCACGCCTCTATCATCGATGGTGTACGCCTCTGCAAAGCGGTGCGTTATCGTTATGCGAATGGTGATATGGCAGACCTCGAGGAGCAACTCATCAAAGCGCAAGACCAACGTTTCCGTATTATTGCTACCGATGGCGTATTTTCTATGGACGGCAATGTCTGCCCATTAGATAAGATCTACGAGTTGGCACAGAAATACGATGCCCTTGTGATGGTGGACGAGAGCCACTCTGCGGGTGTGGTAGGTAAGACAGGTCATGGTGTGACCGAGCGTTACGACCTTCGCGGTAAGATTGAGATCATCACTGGTACATTGGGTAAAGCCTTCGGAGGTTCAGTAGGTGGTTTCACCACAGGTAAGAAAGAGATTATCGACTTGCTTCGCCAACGCAGCCGTCCTTACCTCTTCTCCAACTCTATTCCTCCATTGATTGCCGCAGCAGGTTTGAAGACTTTCGAGATTTTGACCCGCAGCAACGAGTTGCAAGACCGCTTGCACGCCAATACCGAATACTTTATCACCAAGATGAAAGCGGCGGGCTTTGATATCAAGCCAACAGAGTCTGCTATCTGCGCCGTGATGTTGTACGATGCGCGACTCAGCCAAGAGTTCGCTGCCGCATTGCAAGAGGAGGGTATCTATGTGACAGGTTTCTACTACCCAGTAGTGCCACAAGGTCAAGCACGTATCCGCGTACAACTCTCTGCGGCGCATACCACAGAGCAACTCGACCGCGGTATCGAAGCCTTCATCAAAGTGGGCAAAGCCCTCAAAGTTCTTGAATAATTTATCACTTATCACTCATAGTTTATCACTATATGAAAGCTTTAGTAAAACGATATGCAGAGCCAGGGCTCTGGATGGAAGAAGTGCCAATGCCTAAAGTAGGCGTCAATGATGTGCTCATCAAAGTCACTAAAGCCGCTATTTGCGGTACTGACCTACACATGTACAAATGGGACGAGTGGTCACAAAGCCACTGCACACCACCCTACATCATGGGACATGAGTTCGTGGGAGTAGCCGTAGAAGTTGGACCGGGTGTTCGCGGCGTGAAAGTCGGTGACCGTGTGACAGCCGAAGGTCATATCGTCTGCGGTACCTGCCGCAACTGCCGCCGTGGCATGGGTCACGTATGCGAGAACACTATCTCAGTCGGCATCATGGGCAAGGACGGAGCCTTTGCAGAGTATGTGGCTATCCCTGAGAGCAATATTGTGCATGTACGTCCTGAGATTCCAGACGACTTCGCGGCTATCATGGATCCATTTGGCAATGCTACACATACCGCTTTAGCTTTTCCTCTATTAGGAGAAGACGTCCTCATCACGGGAGCGGGACTCATCGGAACCATGGCTGCGGGTATCTGCCGCTATGCAGGAGCGAAGAATATCGTGGTCACAGACCTCAACGAACAACGATTAGAGATCGCCAAAAAGATGGGCGCAACCGTCACTGTAAATGCTGCCAAAGGAGAAACCGTTGAGGGAGCCATGCGACAATTAGGTATCCGAGGGTTTGACATCGGACTAGAGATGTCAGGAGCACCCGCTGCATTCAACGATATGATTGCCCATATGTATAAAGGCGCGAATATCGCACAATTGGGCATATTACCTAGCAACACACAAGTCAACTGGTCAGATATCATCTTCAATGCGCTAACCATCAAGGGCATCACTGGTAGACGCATGTGGGAAACATGGTATCAAATGGAGCAAATGCTAGTAGGCGGATTGGATCTTAACCCTGTCATCACCCACCGATTCCACTTCGATGATTTCCAACAAGGATTCGATATCATGGCTTCTGGACAATGTGGCAAGGTATTGCTTGAATGGTAATTGTGTTTAGTGGACGCTGCGCTACTGTTTAGAGTTTAGCGATTAAAGACTGAATATATGAAAAGAATATTAGTTAGTTTGCTCCTTGTCTGCTTCGCTTTTGCGGCATGGGCACAAAATGATAATTTTGTTCAATACCAATTAGACAATGGATTGACCGTATATTTGTGGGAAGACCACGACCAACCCGATGTGCAGGGCTGGACAGTTACTCGTGCGGGTGCAATAGATGAGCCAGCAGATGCAACTGGTTTGGCACACTATCTGGAGCATATGCTCTTCAAGGGTACCGACCGCATCGGCGCATTGGATTGGGAGAAAGAGAAACCTCTTTATGAGCAAATCATTGCCCTCTACGACACCCTCGCAATCACTACCGATGCGAAAGCGCGTGAGGCAGTGCAATTGCGCATCAACGAAGTGTCGCTCGAAGCAGCCAAATATGCTGCTACGGACGAGTTCTCCAACCTGATTCAGGGTATCGGTGGCGAAGGGCTGAATGCTTTTACCGCATACGATGTGACCTGCTACATGAACTCTTTCCCTGCCTATCAGATGGAGCGTTGGCTTACGTTGTATGCTGACCGCTTGACCAATCCTGTTTTCCGCAGTTTCCAAGCCGAATTGGAGAACGTGTTTGAGGAGTACAATATGTACCTAGACGACAACTCTACCCACTCACGCAACTTCATCTTCGGCAAACTCTATGAGGGACATGCTTACGCACGCGATATCATTGGTTATGCAGAGGACCTGAAGAACCCTAAACTGCGCAAGCTTATTGATTTCTATAACACATGGTATGTGCCTAATAATATGGCTCTTATCTTGGTGGGCGACTTCGACATTGAAGCCACTAAACCATTGATTGAGAAGACCTTCGGCAAGCTGCAAGCGCGCCCATTGCCCGAGCGCACGAAGTATCCTACTACCGCTTTCGCGCAAGACGAGCGCTACAGTGCGAAGCTCGGCTATATGCCAGAGTTGTATATCGCATACAATGGTGTGCCAGTAGGCGATAAGGATGAGTTGCTGCTGGATTTCTTGGGCGAGATTCTCTCTAACTCCATGCAGATTGGTTTGTTGGACGAGCTCACTTTAGACAACAAACTCATGTACGCAGGCGCAGCCAATGATGTACGCCGTGACCAAGGTCGCTTCTTGGTGATAGCAGTGCCATACATGGATGCCGAGACACAGACTTATACTTCGCTCAAAGAAACTGAGCAACTCGTCAACGAAGTTATCCAACAATTGGTGAGCGGCAATATCTCCGAGGAGTTGGTGGAGGCGGTTCGCCAGAATTTCTACCAAGAGTTTGACCGCACGATGGAGTATCCAGAGATGAAGGTACAACTCTTGCAGAATGCGTTTACCTACCAACAGTCAATTGAGGAGCTGCTGCAGCAGAAGGAGCGCGTGGTTGCAATCACGATGGATGACATCAAGCGCGTAGCCAAACAATACTTGGGTGCTCCTAAGAAAGTGTTTGAGATTGAGGAAGGTACACCTAAGAAGGATAAGTTGCCTAAGCCAAAGATCAAATCGTTAGAGTCTCCTAAGAGCGAATCGGTATATTGCCAATACTTGGAGTCGATTCCTGCGGGCAAACTTACCCCAACCTTCATCGACTTCTCTGACATCGATCAAGACCTCTTCTACGAAGGCGTAAGCGTATATTGCACACCAAACACCAAGAACCATATCTTCTCTCTCCGCCTCAAATATGGTGTAGGCACCTATGAATTACCATTCCTAGAGTACGCTGCTTCGCTGATGAATATGGCAGGTATCAAGGGTGCACCAGGCATCAAACCTGCTGAGTTCCGTGCTAATTTGGCGAAGTTGGGCGGTAAGTGCAGCTATGCGGCATCTGAGGACTATTTCTATGTAGACATTGAGGGCAACGAGGAGAATCTGGAGAAGATCGTGGAGATGGTCAATCTGCACATGATGTTCCCTAATTTCGATTCGGAGAATGACATGCTCATCAACAATATCAAGGGTCAAGAGTACTCTGCTCGTCAAGTGGAGCAACGCAATACCGATATTGTAGCAGATGCTGCCTTTGACTATGTGCGCTATGGCGAGAACTCGCCTTATATCAAGCGCCCAACGCTGATGGAGGATGTATTGCAAATGACTGCTACGCAATTGGAAGGCGTATTGCACCAAGTGCAAAACTATGAGTTGGAGATTCACTACGCAGGTGCGCTGCCTGCTTTGGATGTGAAGAATATCCTTTACAACAAGCTCTCGCTCAATAACAATGTGCGCCCTACTCAATCACCAGTAGAGCGTCCTATCGTGCCAATCACCGAGAATAAGATTTACTTCTTGCCAGATGCAGAGATGCAACAAGCTAAAGTATATTCCCTCATTGATGGCCAGTCATCCAATGTAAAGGATGCAGTGAATTACATGGCGTTCAACGAGTATTTTGGTGGTGGTTTCTCGGGTCTTGTGATGAACGAGATTCGCGAAAAACGCTCTATGGCATACAACGCCTACGGTCATTTCTCTCGTCCACCAAAACAAGGTCAGATGACCAAGTTTGTGGGTTATGTAGGAACGCAGTCTGACAAGGTAGCCGATGCGATAGATGTCTATATGAGTTTGTTGGATTCTATGCCACAATATCCTGAAACGATGGAGAATATCCGCACAGTATTACGTCAGTCGGTATTGTCTAACAAACCAACCTTCCGCAACAAGAGCCAACGCCTGACAACCAACATGCTGATGGGTTATAAGGTGGACCCTGCTATGTTGCAAGTACGTGATATTCAACGCTTGACATTCGATAATGTGCTTTCGTTCTACCAATCACGCATTCAAGGCAAACCTATCACCATCTTGATCATGGGCGATCCTAAACTCATCAATCAAAAGCAAATCCAAGCCAAACATGGCAAGATAACCAAACTCAATAAATCACGACTATTCAGTTATTAATGCATAAATCAGGTTTTGTAAATATAGTAGGAAATCCCAATGTGGGCAAATCCACATTGATGAATGTATTGGTCGGCGAGCGCCTTTCGATTATTACATCGAAGGCGCAAACCACTCGCCACCGTATTATGGGTATCGTCAATGGCGATGACTTTCAAATGGTGTATTCGGACACTCCAGGTGTGCTACAACCCAATTACAAGCTCCAAGAGCAAATGCTCGAGTTCTCGCGCTCGGCGTTGGTGGATGCGGATGTATTGCTCTATGTAACAGATGTACAAGATAACCCCGACAAGAATGCAGATTTCCTCGACAAGGTAAAGCGCATCAAAGCCAAGGTGTTCTTGATCATCAACAAGATAGACCTTACCACCCAAGAGACTTTGGAGCAATTGGTGGAGTATTGGCACCGCGTATTGCCCGAGGCTACCATATTCCCTATCTCGGCGCAGCAGAAGTTTGGCACTGATCAACTCTTTGCGGCTATCCGCGAGGCGTTGCCAGAGTGTCCTCCGTTCTTCCCTAAGGATCAATTGACTGACAAATCGTCGCGTTTTTTCGTGGATGAGATGATTCGTGAGAAGATTCTGCTCAACTACGATAAGGAGATTCCTTACAGCGTAGAGGTAGAGGTAGAGACTTTCCACGACGAAGAACCCGACGAGCAGCACCCTGAAGGCATCATTCGCATAGGTGCAATCATTTATGTAGAGCGTGATAGCCAAAAGGGTATCATCATCGGCCGCGGTGGCAAGGCGCTCAAGCGCGTGGGTACACAAGCGAGAAAGGAAATAGAATCATTCTTTGGCAAACCCGTGTTCTTGCAACTCTTCGTGAAAGTGGATAAAGACTGGCGCTCATCGCAGACACGACTTCGTCATTACGGATATGATTTGAATTAGGGTATAGGACGCCTCGTTGAGGCTATAGGACGGCGCAAGCGCCTATAGGTTATAGGTTAGAGGCGAAAGGTTAAAGGCTAGGATATAAAAAATGCTCCCGTTGGGGAGCATTTTTTATAGTGTAAAGTGTAAATGTAAAGGCGTTGCTTACATAAAGCAGCAACATACACGGAAGCCCAAGAGGTACAATGCTAACACTGCAGCACTGATACTGACGAAAACAGCAATAATTGCAATAGCCCATTTGGCAACTTTGGACAATCCTGACTTTTTGAGTTTGACGATAGGGAACTGAGCCTTCTCGGTCAACGTATTGCCAAACATTACGCTCACAATAGCATCCGCATTTATTGCCCATCCATTGGCATTCAACAATGGTGCAAGATTACGTTTGCGAAGCTTCATCCATGCTAGAATCATTGAAGGTCCAGAGATAATAATGAGCAGAGCGGGGATAACCAATAAAGCCCAAGCCTTCATCCCCACCACTTGATCTAATAGACTTGTGAGGAATGTTCCTATTGCACCAACAGCCATACCTATAGCCGCAAAGATACCAGCAAATTTAGCAATATCAAATGGCACAGGAGCGGCGGTTTTATCTGCAGAAGTAGGTGGTGTTTGTAACTTGGCTGTCATATCAGCGAAAGACTTTTGTTCTTTCTCTGCAGCAGATTTAGTAATAAGACCTGTTACCCACTCTCCTAGTTTACGATAAGGACTCCAAAAAGCTTGACCAATAGAGATAGGATTATCAATAATCTTTACCACCTCGGCCTCCCAATCACGACCTTCGCGATCATAGAAGAGTGCATTTTTACCTATTTTCAGGTTGCGAATATCACCCACTGTCATTGCAGCGACAATTTGCATAGTTTGTCCCGAAGCATGGTGTTTGCAATTGCAATAAATGAGAAACATACCGCTATCTGGAGCTTGCGTATTATGCCTAGCCATATCATTAACCTTCATACAAAGATTGCATGCACGTTGGTCGATGACCAATGTACCCGCTTGGAAGATAGCCCATGGCGTATCATTATCTGCTGAACGCCCAAGTAGTGGTCGATTTCGTTTGGCATAAAAATGCTGGAAAGATACGAAGTTGTGTAGTAAAGTGCAGAAGTCTCTACAGAGCAGTAGTAATTTTTCTAGTGGTTGAAAATGTGCTTTTGCTGTATTAACCGCTGTTGTGTTAGCTTGTTCTATAGCGATTACATTGGCCTCGTATTCTTGGATTTGCTGAGCCATTTCGTTGAATTGCTCTTCGGAGATTCCGGGTACCGGCGTAGCCTCTGATACTGTGGCAAGTCCGATAGCTTGTAGTCTCAATGTAGAAAAATATTGTGCATAAGTAGTTTTGCATGTTTTGAAGGCATCTATCACCTCTTTATCGTAAGGTGGTGTAGGCATGTTTTGTTGTTCTACTTGTACATTGTTTTTGGCATGCTGCACCGCCTGCAGAGTGATAGTTCCATCTTGTGCTATTGGCATAGCAATGGCGCGTATTTCTTCGTCTTTGATATCCTCTAGTGCAAGTGTAGGTTTGCCTTCGAATAGCACTTCTGGGTCTCGTAGTATATTGCATAGCCATTGAGCAGTAACGACAACGTCTTTTATATGTATTTTGTTGTCATTGTCAGTGTCCATGCATCGTAGACTTTCTTCTGGTATCTCTAGTCCAGAAGCAGGGCATGCAAGCACAGTCCAAAGTTTTTCGTCTAATTCGGCAAGGTGCTGAATATCTTCAGCGTTATTGATTACTACTCGTGCAGTACCGCCTATATTGGCGTATTTCCAGGTGTGTTTCATAGAAAAACGAATTATTGTATCAAAAAATTTCGGCAAAAGTACAAAAAAATTTGCACATATGCAAAAAAAGCAGTAACTTTGCGCGCTTTTTTGTGTGTTGCCTTGTTTATTATAGGTAAGCATACGCGAGAAAAGAGTATAATTTAATGTTTAACTTTTTAACGGAGAGTGAGATTACTCGTGAAGTAGACTCTGTGTAAGAGTCCTGAACGGGTAATTCATAGACTTTCCACAAATTTGCTAAAATGGCAGAAAATCTTTCACTCCAGAACTTCGACTGGGAATCTTTTGAGAACGAATCAAAAGGTGTTCAAAATGAAGAAATTTTAGGTAAGTACGATGCTACTCTCAGCGCTATCAAGGACAACGAAGTAGTAGAGGGTACCGTAATGTCTATCAACAAGCGTGAGGTAGTGGTAAGCGTAGGCTTTAAGTCCGATGGTATCGTACCTGCCGCAGAGTTTCGCTACAACCCAGACCTTAAGGTAGGTGATATTGTAGAGGTGTATGTAGAGAGCCAAGAGGACAAGCATGGCCAATTGGTACTTTCTCACAAAGAGGCTCGCGCAGCTCGTAGTTGGGATCGCGTTAACGAAGCTCTTGCAAACAACGAGGTAGTTAAGGGTTACATCAAGTGCCGCACAAAGGGTGGTATGATCGTAGACATCTTAGGTACTGAGGCATTCTTGCCAGGTAGTCAAATTGATGTTAAACCAATTCATGACTATGACATTTTTGTAGGCAAGACTATGGAATTCAAGATTGTTAAGGTAAATCCTGATTTCCGCAATGTAGTAGTATCTCACAAAGCTTTGATTGAGGCTGAGTTAGAGGCTCAAAAACAAGAAATTATCTCTCACTTGGAGAAGGGTCAAGTATTGGAAGGAACTGTTAAATCAGTTATGCCATATGGTGTATTCATGGATCTAGGTGGTGTAGATGGTTTGATTCACATTACCGATTTGAGTTGGGGTCGTGTAAGCGATCCAAAAGAACTCTTGGAACCAGGTCAAAAGATTAATGTAGTAATCCTTGACTTTGATGATGACAAGAAACGTATTGCTCTTGGTTTGAAGCAATTGACTCCACACCCATGGGAGGCACTTGGTGCTGACGTGAAGGTGGGTGATAAGATCAGTGGCAAAGTAGTAGTGATGGCAGACTACGGAGCTTTCGTTGAGGTTGCTCCTGGCGTAGAGGGCTTAATTCACGTAAGTGAGATGAGCTGGAGCCAACACTTGCGTTCTGCTAACGACTTCCTGAAAGTAGGTCAAGAAGTAGAGGCAGTGATTTTGACATTGGATCGTGACGAGCGTAAGATGTCACTCGGTTTGAAGCAATTGAAGAACGACCCATGGGAGACTATTGATACTAAGTATGCAGTAGGTAGCCGTCACTTTGCTAAAGTTCGCAACTTCACCAACTTTGGTGTATTTGTAGAGATTGAGGAAGGTGTGGATGGTTTGATTCACATTAGTGACCTGAGTTGGACAAAGAAGATCAAACATCCAAACGAGTTTACTCAAATTGGTGCAGAGATCGAGGTTGCAGTTCTTGAGATTGATAAGGAGAATCGTCGTTTGTCATTAGGACACAAGCAATTAGAAGAGAACCCATGGGAGGAACTTGCTGCTAAGTATGGTGTAGACACTGTAGTTACAGGTAAGTTGGTAGAAGTTACTGATAAGGGTGCTGTAGTACTATTGGAAGATGGTGTAGAGGGTTATTGCACTGCACGTCATCTTCAAAAAGAGGATAAGAGCAACGTATCAGTAGGTGATGAGTTGAACTTCAAGGTTATTGAGTTTAATCGCGAGGCTAAGCGTATTCTTTTGTCTCACCTCCGTACTTGGGAGGAGCGCAAAGAGGCTCCTGCAAAAGAGGCTAAGCCAAAGAAAGAGAAAGAGGCACAACCTGAGTTGCCAAAGGTAGAGAAGACTACTCTAGGTGACCTTGGTGCGTTGGCAGATTTGCACGCTGCTATGGCTGCAGAGAAACCAGCTAAGAAGGGTTCTAAGAAGGATGCAGAGTAATCTAATCCGATAAAAAAAGAGAGTCAAGGTTACCCCTTGACTCTTTTTTTTTGTTTGTGATATACGCTATAAAGTAGTGTATACTGATTCTTATTTTTCGTATGTAGCGATATTACCCTCTGATTCTTGTACACTGACTTTGTAACAGTTCTCTACGTGGTCGCAAATCCAACGAGCTATATTTTCAGATGAAGGATTTACATCTAACACTTCGTTGATGTATTTATGATCGAAAGTCTCTTTGACAATTCGTTTGATATGAGTAAAATCCGTTACCATACCATCCTCGTTGAGTGTTTCTGATTTGCAATATACAGTGACCACGAAATTGTGTCCATGCAAAGCTTCGCATTTGCTTTCATAACTCAGATGTAGGTTATGAGCAGCAGAGATAGTGATTCGTTTTTCTACGTAATACATATTTTTGTGAGTTAAGAAATTGATTATTCGTTCTGCAATGGGTGGAATATATCCATTCCAAATGCTTTAGTAAAAGCATTTTGTTGACGTAAGTTATCTGCAGTATCTAGTTGCGCGCCATTCTCGGAAATTAGCAGGACCCGGTCAGACAATTGGATGGCTAATTCCAACTCATGTGTAGATATAAGTATCGTCTTACCTTGTTCGTGGGCTAATCTGCGGAGTAATTGTAAGATTTTAATTCGGTTCGGCAAATCTAGATGAGCGGTTGGTTCGTCTAGTAATATAATAGGTGTTTCTTGTGCAATAGCTTTAGCGATAAGTACTCGTTGCTTTTCTCCATCAGAGTGGGCATTGAAAAAAGAATCCTCAACTCCCTTTAACCCTACATCAGCCAAGGATTGTGCGATAACCTGTTCGTCATTATCAGTTAATCCTCCAAGAAAAGACGAGTAAGGATAGCGTCCTAAGGCTACAACATCGTGGACGGTGGTATTCTCTAGAATGAGACGTTCGGTAAGTACGAGTGCTATATTGTTAACGGGATGGTTAAGCCTATCAGAAGACGCCTGGTATGGTATAGACGATAGTTGAGAGTTTATCACATAAGAACCACTGAGTGCAGGTTGTAGTCCTGCTATCGTGCGTAGTAATGTAGATTTGCCACATCCATTTTTTCCTAACATACAAACTATCTCACCTTTCATGAGTGAGAATGAGAGGTCAGTTTGCACAATGCTGTGCTCATAACCGATTGTAAGATTATTCGTAGAAATAGAGACGTTGTACACGACGTGAAATGGATGTTAGAATTTCGTACGGGATAGTATCTAGCTTATTAGACAACTCTTGGATAGGTAGTTGATCCCCAAAGACAATGACGTAATCACCTGGTTGTGCATCGGTGCCAGTAACATCTATCATGGCTTGATCCATGCATATATTACCAACGACAGGACATCTCTTTCCGCGCACTAGTACTTCTCCTGCATAGTTGGAGAAACGGCGGTCAAATCCATCTGCGTAGCCGATAGGTATTACCGCAATCTGTCTAGGCTCTGACAAGGTGGTATGGCGTCCGTATCCGATGGTGGCATGGGCAGGAATTGTCTTTATGCTGAGGATTGTAGTTTTTAGCGTACAAACATTTTTGAGGTGTGTGTCATGTATAAAAGAAAATCCATATAAACCAATACCTAAACGGCACATATCCATGTGATATTCTGGAAAGCGCTCAATACCTGCTGTATTGCAGATGTGTAATAATGGTCGGTATGGCAATGAAGCCATGAGGCAATCGGTGCACTCCTTGAAGTAAGTAGCTTGCTCATGTGTAAATGCATCAAACTGTGCTTCGTCGCTTCCTGCTAAGTGGGAGAAAATACTTTCTACATGTACAGCTTTCTGTCCTTGCAATTGAGCAATGAGTGCCGGCATATCTTCTAGGAAGAAGCCTAATCGGTGCATACCTGAGTCAATTTTGATATGTACAGGAAGTGATTCTAAACCTTTTGCTTCGGCTGCATGGATAATGTCTTCAAGTACTTGGAAAGAGTACATATTGGGTTGTAGATTATTTTCGATGATGAGATCTAGAGCAGCGACCTCAGGATCCATTATAATGATAGGCAGAGTAATACCAGCTTTGCGGAGTTCTACTCCTTCGTCTGCTACTGCAACTGCCAGGTAATCGACGAGATTGGATTGTTGTAATGCTTTGCTAACCTCTACGCTGCCTGCACCATACGCAAAGGCCTTAACCATGCATGTAAGGCGCGAGGAGGATGGCATAAGCGAACGGAAATATCGCACATTGTCGACCAAGGCAGAGAGATTCACTTCTAAGATGGTTTCATGTGTTTGGTGCAGGATTCGTTGTGTGATGGTCTCTTCATCATACCCAAGCACGCGCATTACTGCGGCACAGGTGCGTATATTTTGATGCGTAGGGTCCTCGATGATTGTGTTGCAAGTTGTGAACAGTTGCATTTTCTCGGCTCGCTTTGCCTGAAGCGAGGGGAAGTTTTCTCCGTGCTCATGCCCGATATAGGTAACGACACCTATCGTTGGCTGTATGATGCTTTGTAGGCGTGTCATCTCTCCCATTTCAGAAATCCCCGCCTCAAAGATTGCCAACTGGGTTTGTTCGTTGAGTAGCCAGACAGAGAGTGGAACTCCGATCTGTGAGTTATATGACTTAGGTGAACGAGTGATGACATAGTCATCCTTGAGAAGTTGGTATAACCACTCTTTGACAACAGTCTTACCATTGGATCCTGTGATACCAATGACAGGACCATGATAGAGAGAGCGTTTGTAAATGGCCAACTGTTGTAGTGCAACTAAGACATCTTCTACGATAAGGAAAACAGGAGAGGTTGTGTTTCTAGAACAATCTTCCCTGAATAGGTTAATAGGTGCATCATCACCACAATTAACTACAGACGATTGCCTATGACTAATTACGAAAGCTTTTACCCCTTGTTTGAATAGCAAAGGAATATAGTTAGCGCCATCGTCTTTTTCTGTTTGTAGTGCAAAGAATAGTGTAGAGTGTGGTTCGTTAGTCAACTGACGGCTGTCCGTAAGGAGATGACGAATATCTAATCGCTGCAAGTCTTCGGTGTTTCCGATGACCTGCAGCGGTTGGATAGCTTGTATGATTTCCGATAGAATCAAGGATTTTAAGTTTAGCAACCTTCAAACTGTTGTAGGAAACGTACATCATTCTCAGAGAAGAGACGTAGATCCTTGACACGGTATTTAAGGTTAGTAATACGTTCTACACCCAGTCCAAAAGCATATCCTGAATATATTTTGGAGTCAATACCGCAGGCTTCCAGTACGTTAGGATCAACCATACCGCATCCTAGAATCTCAACCCAACCGGTACCCTTGCAGAACGAGCATCCTTTGCCACCACATAGGTCGCAGGAAATATCCATCTCTGCCGAAGGTTCAGTAAATGGGAAGTAGCTTGGTCTGAGACGAATTTGTGTTTCGGGCCCAAACATCTCTTTGGCAAAGTAGAGCAATACTTCTCGGAGATCTGCAAATGACACGTTTTTGTCAATATATAATCCTTCAACTTGATGGAAAAAGCAATGTGCACGTGCAGAGATTGCTTCGTTACGATATACACGTCCAGGGCAGAGTACACGAATAGGTGGTTGCTGACTAAGCATTACGCGTGTTTGTACGCTAGAAGTGTGTGAACGTAGTAGGATGTCTGATGGCTTTTGCACTCCTATTTCCTTCTCGATAAAGAAAGTGTCCTGCATGTCACGAGCAGGATGTTCAGGAGCAAAGTTCAGAAGTGAGTATACGTGGTTATCATCCTCTACTTCAGGACCTTCTGCTACGGTAAAGCCTACGCGAGAGAAGATGTCGATAATTTGTTCGCGAACGAGTGAAAGAGGGTGGCGTGTACCGAGCGCAATAGGGTCAGGTGTGCGGGTGAGGTCTAGCTCGTCTGCCGCTGCCTTAGCGCCGCTTACTTCTGCTGCTTCGCGAAGCTCGTTGATGCGTGCTTCGTAAGCTTGGCGTAGTTGGTTAAGTGCTTGACCAATCTCGCGTTTCTCCTCTTTAGGCACTTCGCGAAACTCGTTGAAGAGTTCGGTGACTTGACCTTTCTTACTGAGGTACTTAATACGTAGCGCCTCTACTTGTTCGGCGTTGGTAGCTTGCAATTCAGCCACTTGGCTGAGCAAGGATTCTATTTTTTCTTTGATACTCATAATCGCAGTTGTATAATTCAGCCTGCAAAGGTAGTAAAAATATTGTATATATGCAAATTTATTACAACATTTCAATCTTTATTCGTATCTTGTGCTATGAGAATAACTCTCTCTATTTCATTTATGGACATACAGGACGGATGGGGCAGCCCATTTCTCTGCTGATTGATCCTATCGATTTCTCGTGGTTTAAACCTGGTTTACAACTTAGTATATGGGCCTGTTGTGGGGCACTATTGTCGAGTGTCTTAGTCCAGTATGCGCATAGATCGCTCTGACTGACTGTATGACTGTTATAGTAAACTCCTGTTGTCGGGAGAAAAATGCTATTGCCATTAGGACCTACAACTTTATATCCGTTGTTTTGAAAGGACCAACTGCACCTATTGAGCAATTCTATACATTCTTCTTTGGTCGGCATACGCCATTCGTCGCCCCAAGCATAGGTGGCTATGTCGTCACATGGTTCTAATTCGGTTTTGTCATCTACTCCTACAAAGTATTTAGTTATCTGGTTAGCAGCGCCACGACTTAGCTTGTAGGTTTCCCATGTGTATTTGCTTTTAGGACAAAGCTCTCCCCAAGCAAAGTATTTGCCAAAATCACCTGGGCTACTAGCACCTATATTACAAGTTGCCCATTTGACCGACAATCCTAAGTCAACGGCTTCTATGCAATTTGTGCTAAATAAGATACAACTCATTTCAATAGAGTCTTTCCCTTCTAGCGTGGCAGGGTAGATGACGTAATCAGGGTTGCTGTCACGATATTCATCTGGTATAGATGTAGCGTCATAGGGGATGTTAACGATGTTTTGTGCTATGCAGCTGTAAACAATACCTAATAAAATTATAGTTAGAAATATTCTTTTCATATCGCTTTGTATATTATTCGAAATTATATCTGCATATTTTACACCTTGTTTCCTTATTTTTACTTGTCGGGAATAAAACTGCAGCACGCAAACCAATACGCATATTCTTGACAAATGCATCGCTACGCTCTTTTGTGCTATAGATATGCTGCATTTCTATATTCATAAAATGTGTACAATCTACTTGAGTAGACTGACCAAATGAACTGGCTGTTAGAGTGTTGAGTATGCCATATTCTAAAAATGCACCTATCTGTACACAAGGAGCATTAGGCCTTAATGAATATGTGGGAATGCGACTGTTCCAGCCCAATTCTATACATATTTTAAGATCAGGTTGCAGTGCTAATTTTCCAGAAGAATTTACGATTTTATCGGTGAAAAATCCATGTTCGGGCATATCTTTTAGTACATCATAGTAGCGATCACCATAATCACCAATAGTTGTTAGTGAGGCTGTTTGATGTGTGTTGCATACTAACGGGATGTATAGTTTGGCTCCTAATAGGGTATAAAATTTTTTATATTTCACTCCCATCATCAGCGGGATGCTTAAATCCAATGAGGCAAGTTTATCAGTCCTGTTTTCTATATATCCTATATAGGTAAAAGGTATCTCCTCTGTATCTAGCATGTTGACCTTTATGGTTTCGTTGTCGAGGAGTTGTCTTGTCCAGCGAGGTGAAATACCAATACCCGTATGTAGTAGGAACATATTTTTTTGTAATTGGTAAGTTCCACCTATGCTAAAATCAACACCCGCTTTAGAGTGTGTGATAGCTAAATTATCATATTGCCATGCTAGTCCTATGTCTGTATTGAAACCTAAAAAGTTTTGAGAATAGGCCATAGGCAGTATGCAGGCAGATACAATTATGAGTATACTTAGTCGTTTCATAATGCCAAAATTTTTACCTCTCGTTTTTGTCCACTTTGTGTGATGATTTTTGCAATGTATACCCCAGGAATATCAGGTACTTGTATGCTGCTCTTACCCATGTTAACTTGCTGGTAACTAATAAGTTCTCCGATTGTAGAGTAGAGGTATATTTCTGCTGCTTCGGACACACGGCAATGTATGATTCTTTGTTGATTAACCACTGTCGGGTATAGTGAAATATCCGTGTGATAGCTTGCATAGAAAGGACAGGTCATCATCTGAGTTCCATTAGCTTCGGTTAGCAGCACAGTGTATTCTGAGTTTACGTCTAATGGTTGATTCAGGTAGTGTTTAGTTTCGGATGGTATGGCGTTGCCATTTTTGTACCATTGGAATGCGGTGAAATCGTAGCCTCCATTGTACTTATTGGTTAGAACAATGAGTACGTCATTCCATTTTTGCTCAATCACACTAGAAGGGTATAAGAACGTTAGTTCAATATCTTTGGCGAATACTTCTATTTGATGGTAGAATCCCTTAATGTTTGCGGTGTATATACCGGCCCGTACGCCATTATGATGTAATATTATTTCTCCATTAGATGGAATAGCGAAAGTGGTATCGCGCAATCCAGCTGATATGCCGGTGGAATCGAAATTAACAGACAATTGATCTACTACTCCAGAAAGGATGTTAAGTGTGAGTAGGATCGTACTATCGTCTGCACAACATGTAGGTATAAAGTTGATGTCAAAGTTGATAATGTTAGGAGTTATTGTAAGGTTGAGAATAGAGATGCTATCGCATCCGTAGATGGTCTGCAAACTATCTATGTATGTACCTGCTTGAGTGTATTTTTTGCCCGACCATGTGACGGTATCTCCTTGGTAAATACTTGTGTTTTGAGTAGCGTAATATGTAGGGTGGACTGTAAGGTGAAGAATGTGTGTTAAGCTATCTTTGTCGCTGCCCCAAAAAGGTTCTGTATAAACATAAGTACCTGTGTGTGTTAGTTTTGCCCCGTTCCAAATATAGGGTAGTTCGTTTTCGCAAACAGCCAAGCTGTCTTCGATAGTGACAGGGTTTAATACGGTCAAGTATAAAGTGTGATATTCTCTACAATTGCATAGTCCAGTGAGGGTCTTTTGATATACTCCAGATTCAGTGAGTGTGTCACCGTAAAAATCATAAGATTCTCCAGCTATTATCGTGTCATGATAAACCTTGCTTGCTCCGTTTTGTAAGGGTACAATCGCTAATTTGTGAATGTATTTCTTGCATTCACATTTGTCCCGATACTCTAAGATGACGTTCATAAATGAATCGACAGGGTATTTGCGATAATCGGGAAGTGTAAAAGCTGCTCCTTTGAATTGGTAAAGGGGAGTCCAACATATTGTGTCATAGGATACTTCTACAGTATATGAGATATCAGAATGAACTGCTCTAGCTGATCCTATTGATAAGAGTAGTGTGAATATGATAAATATATGACGCTTTAACATATCGTTTTTTTTGTTGTATTTTTTTTTGCAAAGATACAAAAAAATCGTATTGGAGCAATAAAAATATCGCCGAATTCGTGATTTTATTGTGATTGGCTTAAGTTTTCTGTAAAAAACTTGTGTGAGTGCAATATTTTTTGTACCTTTGCATGCTTTTTATGCGCACTCACGCGTGAGCGCGAGCATAGATACACGTGAAGAAGTTATTCGTCATACTATTTTTGGTGGCACTTTGTATCTCAATACAAGGTCAGGAGGTTGTGTTGGATTCAGTTCCATCTCAGCCTGTTGAACCATTAAGAGAGACCTTGGATGCCCCGATTGAATATAACTCTGAGGATTCAATGGTGATAATGAGTAATGGCGTTGCTCATATGTACGGTTCTGGCGAATTGAATTACAAGACTATGAATTTAACTGCGGAATATATTCGCATCAGCATGGACAGTAGCACATTGCATGCCGTGGGCGTATTTGACACCATAGAAGAAGAATGGATAGGTAGACCAGTCTTTAGCGAAGGTCAAGATAGCTATGAAACAAGTGCACTTAGTTATAATCTAAAGACTCAAAAAGCATTTGTTAGAGATGCAGTTACAGAACAAGATGAGGGTTATATTATCGCAGAAAGAACCAAAAAAGTAGAAGATGGTATACTCATGATGGAAGGGGGAAAATACACCACATGTGATCAGCATGATCATCCACACTTCTATCTCAGTTTAACAAAAGCCAAAGTCAAACCTGGTGAATACATTGCCACTGGTCCAGCTTATTTGGTAGTAGGAGACGTTCCTCTCCCCCTTGCAATACCTTTTGGTTTTTTTCCTTTCACAGACAAATATTCTAGCGGTCTGATAATGCCTAACTTTGGTGATGATTATTCCCGAGGATTATATCTATCAGGTTTAGGTTATTATTTCGCCATCAACGATTATATGGACTTGCAACTAACAGGAGACATATACACCCGCGGAACATGGGCTGTCTACGCTAGAAGCAGGTATGTTAAGCGTTATAAATTCCAAGGTAACATTAGCATAAATTATAGGTGGGACGTAATAGGAGAAAAGGACATGCCGGATTATAGAGTAGATAAGAACTTGAGTGTACAATGGTCCCATACACAAGATCCAAAAGCCAACCCATACAATAATTTTTCAGCTAGCGTTAACTTCAAAACTAGCGGATACAATCGCAGCAACATCAATAGTTATTATAATATTCAAGCCAATTCAGAAAACACAACTAGTAGTAGTGTGAGTTATACCCAACGTTTTCCCGATAGCCCTTGGAGTATTGGTATAAACGCAGGAATCATTCAAAGTACAAAAGACTCAACACTGAATGTCACTTTGCCTAATTTGACAGTCAACATGAGCCGAATCTACCCTTTCAAGCGAAAAAAAGCATTAGGGAAAGAAAAATGGTATGAAAAAATCAGTTTGCAATACAACGGAAGTTTCAACAATTCAATAACTTGCAAAGAAGATTATTTCTTCAAATCAAATTTCGTAAAAGACTGGAACAATAGCCTTAAGCATAACTTGAGTAGTTCTGCGTCTTTTATGGCATTCAAATATCTCAGTATCACTCCAAGTATCAGTTTTACTGACCGCATGTTTTTTAGCCGTGTAGATCAAAGTTGGGACGAAGAGCATAATCAAGTACGTAAAGACACCGTCATGGGTTTTTATAACGTATACAACTTTAACGCAAGCATAAGCCTGTCTACTAAGTTATATGGATTTTACATTCCATTTCGCAAATGGTTCGGCGATAAAGTTGATCGATTCCGCCATGTAATGACACCATCCATTAGTTTTAGTTATAATCCGGACTTTAGTAAAGATTATTGGGCCAAACGCTATGGTGGTTTTTACGGAAGTTACGACAAGTTGGTCACCACACGGGATGCTGCAGGAAACATCATTCCGAAATTGGATGAAAATGGTTTACCCATATATGAGGAAGTGTATTATTCACGTTTCAAAGAGGCTCCTAGTCGTGGAGCATCTGCGACAATGGCATTTTCATTAGGTAATAATTTGGAAATGAAATTGCGTAATGACAAAGATACAACAGGAAAAGAGCCCTACAAGGTGTATAGCATTATAGACAATCTAAGTATTTCAGGAGGATACAACTTTATTGCAGACTCCATGAACTGGCAGAATTTTAGTGTAAACCTTCGCATTAAGATTCCGAAAGTAAACTATACTATTAACTTAAGTGGTCAATTTGACCCGTATATGTACACAACCACAGCTAGCGGCGCTCATGTTCGATGCAATGAGAAATACTGGGACCATGGACGTTTTCCACATTTCTTAGGCACAAGCACAAGTTTCAGCTACACATTCAACAACGAAGTAATTAAAGGATGGATGGATAAAGGAGCTAAAGAGAACAAGAACGAAGAAGAGGAGATGTCTTCAGATGAAGATAGTTTGGTGGAGCAAAAGCCCAAAGAATCAAAGAAAAAAGACGAAATCACTAATGATGGGTATTTATTTGCAAAAATCCCTTGGAGTTTGAGCATATCGTATAGCCTTCGCTATGGAGCCTTCGGCAAAGAATGGGACGAGAAAAGAAATTACCCCAAAATGGAATTTCGGCACAACCTGAGTTTTTCTGCTTCCTTAGGTTTAGGCAGTGGATGGAAGGCTAGCACATCTATGAGTTATGATATCAACGCAAAAAAAATGGCATATACTAGTATCAATGTTAGCAGAGATTTACACTGTTGGAGTATGAGTGCTAGTTTTGTACCCTTCGGTCCGTATAAAAGCTACACATTCCACATAGGTGTAAATGCAGGTATGTTGGCCGATTTGAAGTATGATAAGAGTAGTACAGATGCAACTGGCAAAAAGATTGATTGGTGGTAGTCTCTCTGTTGCATTATAGGTGATTAATATTAAACAACAAAACATATGAAAGTAGAGAATCAAAAAGTAGTAACTCTCCAATATGATTTATATGTAGACGGAGAGAATGGAAAAGAAGAATTGATGGAAAAAGCGACAGCGGATGCACCATTGGTGTATTGTCATGGCGAAGGAATGATGTTGCCCGCATTTGAGCAAGCAATGGCAGGTTTGGAAGATGGCGAATCGTTTGATTTCCGTATTCCATGTACTGAAGCATATGGTGAATATGATACAGATGGCGTGCTTGAGTTGGATAAGAAAATGTTCTACAATGGCGACGGAGAGTTTGACTCTGAACGTGTATATGTAGGTGCTATTGTTCCAATGAATACCGCTGACGGCCAAGTTATCAACGCGCAGATTGCAGAAATCACAAAGACACACGTAACCATTGACCTCAATCACCCATTGGCAGGTGAGAACTTGCACTTTGTAGGTAAAGTTCTAAATATCCGTGAGGTGACAGAAGGCGAACTCAAAGCACTGCACCATCGTGGTTGCGGCGGCTGTGGCGGACATTGTAGTGGTGGTGATTGCGGCGGCGATTGCCAAGAAGGTGGTTGTGGCGGCAATTGTCATTGCTAATCCTCCTTTGAAGTCTCGGTAATGGTTCCTCTAACTATCGGTGAGGTTCCGATGAGGTTCCGATGAAGTTCCGATGGAGGCAGAGGGCAATGAGATGGCAAACAAGAAGTAATATACAACAAATTAAATAAATAAAATTCTATGGCAAATATTTTAGCGATAGTGGGTCGTCCTAATGTTGGGAAATCAACCCTGTTTAACCGCTTGACCAAAACTCGTCGAGCGATAGTAAATGACACAGCAGGAACCACACGTGACCGTCAATACGGCAAGAGCGAATGGTGTGGTAAAGAGTTTTCAGTAATAGATACTGGTGGGTGGGTGATACAATCGGACGACACGTTCGAAAGTGAGATCAACCGTCAAGTAACGATGGCAATCAAAGAAGCAGACGTTATTCTGCTCGTGGTGGATGTGAACGCGGGGGTGACCCAATTTGATATGGAGGTGGCTCACCTATTACGCCAATCTAAAAAAGAAACCATTCTTGCAGTAAACAAAGTAGACCAATTTGAACAACAATATGGTGCCCCTGAGTTCTACAAATTAGGCTTAGGTGAACCTTATATTTTGTCTGCAGAAAATGGCCTTGGAACAGGCGAATTACTAGACGAAATCTGTAGTAGGTTCAAAGACACCGGCACCTCAGATGATTTCGAGGAGTTGCCACGTTTTGCCATTGTAGGGCGCCCTAACGCAGGTAAAAGTAGTATCCTGAACGCTTTTATTGGCGAAGAACGGACCATCGTAACAAACATCCCAGGAACCACACGCGATAGCATATATACTCGATACAATAAATTTGGCAAAGAGTTCTATTTGGTAGATACAGCAGGCATTCGCAAAAAAGCCAAAGTAAATGAAGACTTGGAGTATTATTCTGTAGTACGTAGCATCCGTGCCATAGAAAACTCCGATGTATGCATTTTAATGATTGATGCAACACGTGGTATTGAATCACAGGATCTAAACATATACTCACTTATTCAGAAGAACAAAAAGGGACTGGTGGTTTGTGTGAACAAATGGGACTTAGTGGAGAGCAAAACCAATGCCGACATAAAAGGATATGAGAATGCGATTCGTGAACGCATCGCACCGTTCAAAGATTTCCCAATCATTTTCACTTCGGCACTTACCAAACAACGCATCTTCAAGGTAATGGAAACGGCGCTGCACGTCTATGAAAACAAGCAACGTAAAGTTCCTACTGCGCAATTAAATGAGCGTTTCTTGCCTCTAATAGAAAATTACCCTCCACCTGCAACTAAAGGAAAATACATAAAAATCAAGTATTGTACCCAACTGCCAAATACACAAATTCCAACTTTTGTCTTCTTTGCCAATTTACCACAATATGTTAAAGAACCATATCGTAGATTCTTAGAAAACAAACTCCGTGAATGGTGGGATTTCAATGGTACACCTATACAAATTTTTATCCGAGCTAAGTAATAATATCTAACTAGTATCTAAATTTGCATATTTGAGAAAAAAATCGTATCTTTGCAGCCAAAATGAAAATCATAGGATTCAGCGAGATAAATAATGACTTGAAAATGGTTCTCAAAAGCGATTCATCTTTATTGGTGAATCGCAAACCATTTTTCATTCCCGAGTGGAGTCACGATATTCGTATGACACCATGTATTGTGGTACGCATATGCAAATTAGGGAAGTGTATAGCTCGTAGATTTGCTCATCGATACTATGATTGCGTTGCTTTTGGAGCTAATTTACAAGCTTTTGACTTTATTGAAAAAGGAGATAATATCCGCGGTTGGGCTTTTGACTACTCACTCCCACTAGGAGTATTCCGCGAGATAGACGACCACATTCCTTCTGATTTGGTTATTGAGATTGAAGAAGCAATCTCCCGCATCAGCGATATAATGACCCTTCGTCAAGGTGATATGATCTTTATAGATCGACGCATACCATCTACCCCTCTGGTTCCGGAACAAATACTTTGTCATGAGATAGATGGAGAAGAAGTACTTTATTGCAAAATTAAAGGTAATTTAACAAACGAACATTCGGAACAACATTGACAAATATAGACACACAAACGTATGAAGAAGAGCATTGTTCTATTAATAAGCATTCTGCAGACTATTGTTACGTATGCAGGACTCCATAGTTATACGAACCAATCTATATTACACAGCGGCAATTTTGTAAAGATTAGTGTCGAGCAAACAGGTATTCATATCTTGCCATATGACACATTAAAAGCTTGGGGACTCACACCTGAACACGTCAGTGTATGGGGCTATGGAGGTGCTATGTTAAATGAAGATTTTACTCAACCACGTTGGGATGATCTACCATCTGTAGCATGCTATATGCACAAAGGCATTGACGATATATTTAATAGCGGTGACTACATCTTGTTCTATGCACAAGGAGCGACCTCTTGGCATACAGATATTAATGGAATCTGGAGGCATACTCAAAACCCTTACAGTGACCTGGGATATTATTTCTTGACCGACCAACCTTCTTTGCAACGTTTAATAGACTGGGATACAGAAGAAAATCATTCTAGCAACATCATTGACGTAGATTGGTACACAGCATATCGAGTATACGAAAAAGACGAAATCAACTTGATTGATCCTACTTCACATACTGCAGGTGGAGGGCGAGAGTTTTATAGCGACATGATGAACAATCAAAACAACAAAAAAACCATCTCCTTTGACCTACAAGACGTAATAACAAACCAAACAGCTAACTGCAAAGTAGATGTAGCCGCTAGTTCTGGAGAAGAGACATCAATACAAGTTAATTACGCAAATAGTGATAAAAATATACGTATTAGTAGAATCAGTGTTACCGATTATCATACCAAGGCCGTAATCGGACATACTGAAATCAACACCACTCCTACATCTACTAGCACCCAAACTATAAATATTAATATGAAGAGCAATGCAGCAGGCGCAACGGCATATATCAACTATATCGAACTGAATGTGCCTTGTTCGCTTGTCATGCGTAACAATCAACTTGCGATTAGCAATACTGCATACTTAAAAAATACCAATCCTATCAGGTATCATTTATCGAATACGAACAACAACATACAAATATGGCGCGTAACTAATGGCGTGGATATCACTAGAATGGTTACTGCCTATCAAGACAATATTTTAACATGGATAGATAACAACACTCGTGCAGAAAACTATGTGGCGGTAGATGTTTCTTCTAGAAAATGGCCATCTCCTAAATTAGTAGGCACCATAGCTAATCAAAACTTACATGCGCTAGAAAATATTGACTATGTTATTATTTGCCCTCAAGAATTCTTAGCCCCCGCTACACGCCTTGCAGAGAAACATGAGGATATTGACCATCTCACTTGGGCAGTAGTAACAGACGAACAAGTTTACAACGAATTTTCATCTGGAACTCCAGATGCCACTGCGTATCGCTGGCTAATGAAAATGCTTTACGATCGAGCTGGAAACAACGAATATCAACGTCCTAAGAACTTACTCCTAATGGGAAATGGAACTTTTGACAACCGAAAACGATTGGCAGATTCTGGCACGCGCAAATTGCTCACTTATCAAGCCAAAAACTCTACCACGGAGACATTAGCATATGGAACAGACGACTATTTTGGTTTTCTTCGTGACAATGCCGGAATTTATGAAGGAGAATTTCAAGATGTGCGAGCAAGAATGGAGATTGGCGTAGGTCGTCTACCTGTAAAGACCCTAGCAGAAGCTAATAGTGTTGTAGAAAAAATATGCACATACATGGATGACAAAGTGCTTGGCAAATGGAAATCACAAATTCTGTTCTTGGCAGACGATGGTGATCATGGGTTGCATGTACAAACAGCAGATGGCGGCGCAGAGAGATTGCGCAAAAAGAACCTTGACTTCCAAGTCACAAAAATATACTTAGATGCACATACTCAAGAAGTAAGTGCCGGTGGTGAGAGTTATCCACTAGCCAAAAATCAATTTGATAACCTCATGCGCAATGGAGTCTTATTCATGAATTATTCCGGACATGGTAGTTACAACAATATTACCAACGAACTTTTCATGAAAAGTAATGACATATTGAAAATGACAAATACCAATCTAGGATTTTGGTTTCTAGCTACATGTAGTTTCTCGCATTTCGATGGAGGCATGACTTCTGCTGGGGAGTTAGCTGTGCTCAACCCCAATGGTGGTGCAATTGGAGTACTATCCGCAAGTCGTACTGTATACGCCACACAAAATACAGTGCTGAATCGTAACCTGTGCGATACATTGTTTGGACATAGCAATGAGTTCGAATACAATATGACTCTAGGAGAGGCAACACGTATTGCCAAGAACAATACTGGCAATGATGCTAATAAACTACCATACGTTTTATTGGGAGATCCGGCACTCAAGCTAAACTACCCTACTGATTTACAAGTGAAAACCACTATTGAGATAGACACCATGCATGCACTCACACAACAAACAATTAGTGGTTACATACAAACACCTGATCAAGATACTGCTAAATGGTTTAATGGAAAACTAGATGTTACCATTCTTGACAAAATGCAACAAATCACTACACGTGACAATGATGAGACCAAAGAAGAAGATAAGGAGAAAATATCATATAACGATTATCCTAATATGCTCTTCTCTGGACAAACCGACGTAGTCAACGGACACTTTAAGTTCCAATTTATGGTTCCTAAAGATATTAGATACAACTATGGAAACGGTCGGATCATCTATTATGCAGCAGATATAGAAACTAGAGAGGAAGCAGTCGGACACTACGAAGATTTCGTTATTGGGGGAAGCAGCAGCACCCTCATCACAGATACCATCGGACCGGAATTGAACATATATCTAAATACTCCAGCATTCCAAGACGGAGACAACACATATGAATTCCCCCACTTCTATGCTGATATCCAAGACGAAAATGGTATCAATACAGTTGGCACAGGAATTGGACATGACTTACTACTTGTGATAGATGCTGATCCAAAGCAGACTTACATTCTCAACAATTATTTCCAAGCCAGCAACAATAGTTATAGAGCAGGACAAGTAAGTTATAAGATGATGGAACAGTCTGAAGGCACTCACACCTTAACATTCCGAGCTTGGGACATGTATAACAATAGTAGCACCGCATCACTCACCTTCCATGTCATCAAAGGCATGGACCCAAATATCTATAGTGTAACCACCTACCCTAACCCTGTAACTAGCACAGGTGTAATGAATGTTGCCATAGATTATGACCAACCTGATGAAATCATTGAGACATCAGTTTGTTTATACAACATCAATGGTCAACTCATACACGAGCACAAGCAAAAGGGAGTGGAAGGTATCACATGGAATATGGACCAAATAGCCGCCAAACCAGGAATATATGTATATCAAGTTAAAATAAAGACTGCTACATCGAACCACATATCGAAAGCAGGTAAAATTATCGTAACATTATAATTGCCTATGAAACAGTTTTAAAATAATTTATTCTTTCTACTAATAGCATATTAATCATTAAAATAATCATTTAAAACAATGAAAAAGGTTCTTTTTTCTATTCTTACATTTTCAATTTGCTCGTTGCCAATGTTGGCAACCAATCCAGTAATGACATCCATGCCATCTCTTACCATTGCACCTGATGGTCGTGCTGCCGGTATGGGTGATGTGGGTGTTGCTACCAATCCAGACTTAAACTCTCAGCACTGGAACCCTGCGAAATACGCTTTCATGGAGAGTCAAGGTGGTTTGACAGCGAACTATACCCCTTGGTTGACCAAGTTAGTAACCGATATCGACATGGCTTACTTAGCTGGTTATTACAACATGGGAGACAGAATTGGTGCATTATCTGCAAGCTTCACCTATTTTTCTATGGGTGCAGTGCAATTGGTTGATTACTCTGGTACTGCATTCCAAGAGGCACACCCTAATGAGTGGGCTATTGACTTGGCATATTCTCGCAAGTTGCACGAAAACTTGAGTATGGCAGTAGGGATGAGATTCTTGTATAGCGACTTGAACAATGGTGTAAATGCATCCGTCACTACAGCTGCGCAAGAAATGCATCCAGCATGGACCATGGCTGCAGACGTAGCATTATATTACAAGCAACCTATCTCATTGCCTATGGGTGAGAGTTATTTCGGTTTAGGATTGAACATCAGCAACCTAGGTGGTAAAATGTCATACGACGAAGGAACAACCCAAAACTTCATTCCTGCAAACTTGCGCTTAGGTATTAGCTATGAACTACCTTTCGACAACTACAACCGCATCATGGCAACAGTAGAGTGCAACAAAATGTTGGTGCCTACCTATTATTCTAAGTTTGCTGCAAACGAAGAAACCCACAAGATGGACCAAGAGGAGTACTCTGCTAAATCATCACCATGGGGTTGGGCATACTCCTTCTGCGATGCTCCTGGATATACCACAGACGATGGTAAATGGGTTTCTCCATTGGCTGAAGAGTTCCAAGAAGTACAATGGGGTGTAGGTTTGGAATATAGTTACAACCGTCAGTTCTTTGGTCGCATAGGTTATAGCCATGAGAATTACTGGAAAGGTAATCGCCGCTACGTTACAGTAGGTGCAGGTTTCCACTTAAGCATTTTCTCTCTCGATTTTGCCTATTGTATCGCAACCGCTCCATCAAACCCATTGGATCAAACTATGCGTTTCACCCTGGGATTCGATCTCGCCGGTATTAAAGACCTCGTTAACAACCGCAAGTAATGCGTATCGGTTTTGGATATGATGTACACGCATTTGCACCCAACCGCGAATTGTGGTTGGGTGGCATTTGCGTACCATCAGAACAAGGATTACTTGGGCATTCTGATGCAGATGTACTTATTCATGCCCTGTGCGATGCCTTGTTAGGAGCGGCTGCTATGCGTGATATTGGTTATCATTTTCCACCTGTAAAAGGCAATGAATACGAGAATATCGACTCGAAGATTCTGCTACGAGAAGTGATGAAGATGCTGCGCGAAGCAGGTTATGAATTGAACAACTGCGACTGCACGATTTGTGCACAAGCACCTAAACTCAATCCACATATTCCCGCCATGATTACATGTCTTGCTGAAGTCATGAAGGTGAATGAAGACCAAATAAGCATCAAAGCGACAACTACAGAGCACCTCGGATTCGTGGGTAGAAAAGAGGGCATCGCTGCTCAAGCTGTTGTTTTAATAACAAAAAAGTGAAGTTGAAAACTATCATATTATTACTCCTACTGTTCGCTACTATAACGGGCCACCTTTTGTTTGCTAATCAAACCAATGTCCACGAACAAAACCAATCACCTATTGCTAGCGTAATTAGTAACAAAGATACTATTGTACTAGGAGATAGCATTATCGTTATTCACACGGTGTGTGCACCCATTTGTTCCTCGTGCGCGCACGTATATAATAAGGATGGAGAGAAGATTGGCACCATAGAACCACCTTTTCATTCTGCTTTTCCCGAAGCATACATAGAAAACAATCATGTAATGTGGCGCGATAATGATCCTTATGACTACACTCCAGTACCTTAACAACTCCGTTACCACTCATATTATATAGACAATAATAACCATTAAAAAATTTAATTTGTTGAAACTTTCTCCACACTTTCAACCACCGATATATTTGATCGGTTACATGGCTGCAGGTAAAACGACTGTAGGAAAAATATTAGCCAATCGCTTAGGTTGGCATTTTGTTGATCTTGACGAGGCATTCGCTGAGATACATGGCAAAACCCCTGCAGAGTTCATACGAGAGCACGGCATTGAAGAATTTCGCTACAAAGAGAAATACGTAGTGGAAGATCTGGCTGAATTACCTTTTAACAATGTCATCTATGCTACTGGTGGAGGTTATCCTTGTTGGGAAGACAACATGGACTGTCTAAAGGAGTTAGGTACAAGCATCTACCTGAAATGGAACCCTCAGGATTTAGCTAGACGACTAACTTTTACAAACCTAGACGAAAGGCCTATCTTACAAGGAAGAAGCGAAGAGGAATTGCTTGCCTTTATCACACCACAACTGGAAGCAAGAATGCCATTTTACGAACAAGCAGACCACATCATTCAAGCTCCATTGATAGACCTTCCTGAAGAAGACGATAAAAACATCGCGGAAATCATATATCAATTAATGCATAATACATAACTCTAAATTCATAACGTAAATGATCAACGACATACAAAATGAGATTATTGACGAGTTCAGCAGTTTTGACGATTGGATGGACCGTTATAGTTTACTTATTGAATATGGCAATGGTTTAGACACATTCCCAGAAGAAGATAAGACAGAGAAAAATTTAATTGATGGTTGTCAATCCAAAGTATGGTTTACGGCTGAAATCAAAGAGGGTAAGGTCATCTACCATGGAGACTCCGATGCAATATTAGTAAAAGGTATTGTGGCTCTACTAATTCGTGTACTTAGTGAGCATACACCTCAAGAGATTGTGGATAGCGAGTTGTACTTCATTGACGAAATCAATCTTCGAGAACACCTATCCCCTATCCGTAGCAATGGACTAAACGCTATGCTCAAGCAAATGATACAATATGCTGCTGTGTACAAAGCGCAAAATCTATAAAATTATGACCAGACAACAAAGATCATACACTATTGCAATCTTGCTATTGCTCTCTAATGTATTGTGTGCTCAAACGATTGTATCTGAAAACGAAACACATACTACGACGCCAGAAGCACACTTATTTGCAACCTTCGTCAAAGCGTTCGATCATGGACTATCACTCACACTTGAAGAAGAAATTCGTAGTGCGCCCACTCATCGATCTCATACTACCATTGCATTAGGATATGCACCTTCTCAATATTTTAGTCTATACGCAGGCTACACAGTCAAACTATATGGCGACCAAGGTTGGAGTGACCCTAATAAATATATTCGCCACCGCGCAAATATTTTAATGACAGGACAAGTAAAATTAGGGCAATGGAATTTATCTTTGCGTGAGGGCGTGATGCTGGACGCACGTGCGGATAAAATTGATAAGAGAGAAAAAAATGTAGTAGATTTTACTCTTCGTAGTCGTCTCCAAGCGGTATATACTATTCCCAACACTCCTTTAGGTATATTTGGTAAATTCGAAATTCTTAACACATTAAATGCCCCTGTAGACTATATTAATAGTCTATCAATAACACAAGATGATGCTTCATCACTTGAAAAATATGGTCAGTACATCAGTGAATTACGTCCCGAATTGGGATTGCAATGGAAGATCAACAAAAAAAACACACTCAGTTTGGCTTACAGATATAATTACATCCGTAATCGAGATATCAACATCCTAGATTCGGGAGATGCTGAACTCACCAATAAATATACAGCTAAACACCTCATTCTGCTTTCATACAAATTGGGTTGGTAAATCGATTAAAGAAATCATAATAAAAAGACACTCTAAAACTTAGAGCGTCCTTTTCTATTTAAATAACTAAACTAATTTTCTTGAATTTTTCCGTTAGAGAAGTAAAGTTTTCTGCCAGGATACTGTTCTGGCCACGTCAAATTATGCGTTGACATGATAACTGTAGTACCAGCTTGACTAATACTATAGAGCAATTCCATAATCTCTTTACCCGTCTCTGGATCTAGATTTCCTGTAGGTTCATCAGCAAGGATCAGTCCTGGCGAATTGAGCAAGGCTCGAGCTATCACTACACGCTGTTGCTCTCCACCTGAGAGTTGGTAAGGCATCTTGTAGGCCTTTTCCTGCATTCCAACCTGTGTGAGAACATCGTGAATATTATTCTTCATGGCCTGTTTGTCTCTCCACCCTGTGGCCTTAAGTACAAACATCAGATTATCTTCTACATTTCTATCCACTAGCAACTGAAAATCCTGAAAAACAACTCCCACCTTTCGACGTAGGTATGGTATATCATTTCTACGCAGTGTTAGCAGATTATAATCCAATGCAATCGCGTGTGTCCCTTCCACGGGTAATTCTGCGTAGATAGTCTTCATAAAACTGCTTTTACCACTACCTACCCTACCCAAAAGATAAACCATTTCTCCTGAGGAAATAGTGAGGTTGACATCTGTCAGGACGATTTGCTCATCCTGACAGATCTCGATTTCTTTGTAATGAATTAGTTCGCTCATTCTGCGTCTAATTGGTTAATCTTATTAACAATCTCTTCAAGTTGTGCTTTTAGAGAGTCTATCTTCTTTTGCATATCTTCCACCAACTTATTGGCAGTCTTAGATTTACCTGTAAAGAAAAGTATATTGTTTTCTGCTGTCTTAATTTCTTGCAAAAGATTCTCATACATCTTCACAAGTTTTTGTCTATCAGTCATTTGATCTACTTTTCTTGTCCATCTCTCTTTTGCCTCTGCACGTCTATTGGCAGACGCCTCTCTAGCCTCTCTATTAGCTGCTCTCTTAGCCTCAAAGAACGCATCACATGCTGCAGTAAATTGCTTCCACAAATCATCTGAATATTTACGAGCAACAGGGCCAATTGTTTTCCATTGTTGTTGCAACTCTACAAATTTTTCAGTTGTTTCATTCCACTCTGTACTATCTTTGAGCTCTTGTGCTCTCTCCACCAAGGCGCGTTTTTGTTTGAGGTTATCTGCCAACTCATCTCTCATACTCTTATAGTATGCTGTTTTGGCTTTAAAGAAGGCTTCGCACAACTGACGATATTCCTCATAGACAGCTTGATTATACTTTTTAGGTGCAAATCCAATGGTTCTCCATTCTTGTTGAATAGCTTGCACCTTCTCCGTTGCAGCATCCCATTGTTTATTGGTTTTCAGAGTAGACAGGTCTATCTCTTTCAGTTGTTGGATAAGTGCTTGTTTTTTCTCTAGATTCTCACCCTCTTTCGCATGCAACTCATCGAAGTAGGCTTGGTGTCTCTTATTAATCACGCTACTCGCTTGCTTAAATCGATTCCAAATCTCTTCACGTACTTCACGAGCAACGGGGCCTATTTCTGCCCACTCATCATGCAATTGTTGCAAAGCACGACTAGCCTCAACGATATTAGGGTTTTCTTGTAATTTCTCAGCTGCCTCACACAATAGGATTTTCATCTCTAGATTCTTCTTGAAGTCCAAATCACGTAACTCGATATTAATCTTCACCAAGTCGTAAAAACGCTCCTGATACTGCTGATACTTCTTCCAAATCTCTTGTGTTTTACTAGCAGGTACTGGACCTATTGTTTTCCATTCTGCCTGTAACTCGCGCATTTTCTTCAGGTTATCCATCACATCTGCCGTTTCTGCATCTGCCATCTCCTTCATCTGAGCCAAGATATTCTCCTTGCGCAATAGGTTCTCATTTAGTTGCTCTTCTTGCTGTTTGGCTAGTTCTGCCTTTTTCTGCTTATAAATGGCCAACAATTCACGGAACTCCTGTTCTGTCTCATCCACCGGTGGTACCCAATTTTCTAGGGTCTCACCTGCAAGCTCTGCCTCTTGTCGGGCCTGTTGCTGCAATACCTCCAACTCTTGATGATACAGACGGTAGAACTGCACTTTCAGTTGCTCTACTTGTTCTTTCACTTCAACTACATCTTTCTGTAGTAGTCCTTTTAGTTCTTCAACGAACTGTTGTTTCTCGTTTGCCATAATACCTGATGGACATATATTATGCCCGATTTATTAATTATACGTTACGCTCCTTGAAGCGGGGTTCATAAAATCTGCTGCAAAGGTAATAAAAAATTTGCAAATTTGCAAAAAAAAGTGTACCTTTGTACCCGATTTTATAAAATTATGGCAAATACTACTGAAAATTGGACTACAGAGATTCGTCCAAAAGACAAACTACTCTCCGTTGATTTCAAGGAAATCTGGCGCTATCGTGATTTGATGATGCTATTCGTCAAACGAAACATTATTACTCAATACAAACAGACTATCCTAGGACCTCTATGGTATGTGATTCAGCCACTTATGACCACTGTCATGTATATGGTAGTCTTTGGTGGCATCGCGAAAATCTCCACAGATGGTCTCCCACAGCCACTTTTCTACCTAGCAGGCATCAGCTTTTGGCAATACTTCTCTGATTGCTTGACTAAGACGTCCAATACATTCGTCAACAACGCTAGCATTTTTGGTAAAGTATATTTCCCACGCCTAGTAACACCGCTGAGTGACGTGATTAGCAACTTAGTTAGATTTGGTATTCAATTCGCTCTTTTCTTAGTGGTGTATTTATACTATTTTATTTTCACAGATGCTAATATCCAACCAAATCTTTACGTCTTATTATTTCCTATACTTGTGGTGATGCTAGCAGGATTAGCCTTAGGGTTTGGTATTCTCTTTTCTAGTATGACAACAAAATACCGAGACTTGCAACTGCTATTGAGTTTCTTCGTCAGTCTATGGATGTATGCCACACCTGTGATTTATCCACTATCTACTATTACCAATGAAAAGTTGCGTCTTTTGATGCAGCTCAACCCATTGACGGGTATTGTTGAGTTCTTCAAGTATGGCATACTAGGCGTTGGCAACCATGAATGGTGGATGCTGGGTTATAGTTTTGGATTTATGCTTGTATTACTTGCTATTGGTGTTGTCGTGTTCAACAAGGTGCAAAAGTCCTTTATGGATACTGTTTAACATCTAGCAGCATAGCGGTCTAACTTCTAACAGCATAGCGGTCTTTATGCTTCTCTACCCAAACTGCAAAATTAACATCGGCTTACGTATTGTTCGCAAGCGAGAAGATGGTTATCATGATTTAGAGACTATCTTCTATCCCGTATATGGATTACATGATGAATTAGAAGTAATTCCCGCAGAGCATGAGACTGCGAACAAAGCATTTGAATTCGTCCAAGAGGGATTGATTGTGGATTGCCCTGAGCAGGACAACTTAATCATCAAATGCTACCTTCAAATGCGAGCTAAATACCCACAGATTGGAAACGTACACATTCGTTTCAAGAAGAACATCCCTTTTGGTGCAGGTTTAGGAGGTGGTAGTAGCGACGCCGCCCATATGGCAATCGCACTCAACGAGATATTCCAGTTGCGTCTCAACAAAGAGCAACTAGCGATGGAAGTTCGTTCCTTAGGGGCTGACTGTCCTTTTTTCATATATAATACACCGTGTTCTGCAGAAGGAATAGGAGACATACTTACACCTATTTCACTCAACTTAGACGGGATGCGTCTTGTGATGATCAAACCCCAATGTGGAGTATCCACCAAAGAAGCTTATGGGGGAATCAAACCCAAAGGCCATGCAAAGTGGTTCAGAGAGGAGCTACAATGCAAGGATTCTAGAATACAAGAGTGGTTTAGTATGGCTACTAACGACTTTGAAGAAACGGTTTGCAAAATTCACCCTGAGATTACAGATATTAAACAGCGCCTGCTAGATGCCGGTGCTGTATATGCTGCCATGTCTGGTTCGGGGTCAACAGTCTTTGGATTGTTTGAGAATAATGCGGAAAGTGGTACCAACCCCCAATTGCGATTGCTTAACGAAGAGTTTTCCCAAATGATAATCTTCAATGATACGCTTGGCAAGACTCAATCCTAATCCCCACCCTCGTTTCTTACTAGTATAACCTGGTTGAAAAATCCGTTTATAATAACGACGATCTATACCTTTCCCTGTATCAGTAACATCTATCACAATTTTTGCATCCCCCCTAATTCCCCTATCACGTTCTTGGGTCATCTCTATAGTGATACAGCCCTTGCCCTCCATCGAGTCAATCGCATTTTTGCATAGATTTTCCACAACCCATTCAAACAGCGGTACGCACAACTCTGCTCGACAATCATCTAAGTCATTTGTAATCAATCGATACGTCACCTTATTAGACGTACGAGTTTGCATATAATCCATTGCAGATTGCAAAACATGCAGAACAGAGTATTGCTCTAATGTAGGTTGCGAGCCAATCTTCGAGAAGCGCTCTGCTATCATCTGCAATCGCCGTATATCCTCATCCATCTGAGGAATAAAAGCATCATTAGGGTATTGGGCTTTCAGCAATTCTATCCAAGCATTCAGCGATGATATAGGCGTCCCCAACTGATGAGCAGTCTCCTTGGAGAGTCCTACCCACAAGGTATTTTTCTCACTTCGCTGACTCATTATCAGTGCCATGGCTGCCATTCCAGCTAAGGCTAGCATAACCAATAATTGGATATAAGGGAAATAAGACAACCAATTCAATACAGTAGATTCCTCATAGTATATATATTGCTTCACATCCCTTGATACACGTACTTCTATCGGCTGTTGATTGGCTCTTAGACTTTCTATCTTCTCGGCATAAAACGCTTCTACATTGCGTTTGGGTTCTTTTACATTGCGGGAGAGAAGCAGGTTATAGTTTGCATCCACCATATACACTGGTATGGTCGTATTACCTTCCATAACCTCTACCATCAAGTCGATATTGTCATCTTCATCAGCTAGGATAAACTGACGAGTAGCCTCTGCCCATAGTTCTATTTTCTTCTGTTCCTCTTGAGCAAATTGCTCCACCATATGCGTAGTTACCAACGAACTAACGATTACTACCACGACTAGTAGTAGTACAACAATGATATTGATGGTGTTAGAATGGCGAATAGTCATAGCTTTAGTCTTTGGATTGATATTGGCACATACCATAACCATCTACCATCATTAAGATACGAGGAATAGCACGTGTGAGTTGCAAGTCATAATCTTCAGCTCCTGGATCAGTTACCTTCAAATGATCAAAGTCGCAGATATTAGGGTGAACATTGTCAGTGGACCTTTTCAGCATATTCTTCAAATTCTTCTGTTCGGCTTCAGCTTGTTTATAATCCTGCATACGTCCCTCTTTTTTGGCCAGCGTCATATCCTGTATCAACTGCCTTAGCATATCATCATCTGGTTTTAAACAAGGCGAAACCCCCATCATCAGTTGTTGCATATTCCATCGATTATGCTCAGAGATCATCAACGCTTGCATATTCTTTTCAATAGCCTGCTCGATTTTTGTTTGCCAATCAGCATCGGCGAACATCTCATCATTATACGTTCCTATCATGGCCGCTTCATGGAGTTGTTGGCTAGTAACTAGTGCATCACCGCTTGAGTGGAGCAATTCATATAAAGCTTCTGGCATATAGATACCACGTAATTTTTGATACATGGTATCTACTAAGAAATAATTTGACCATTTCTTGTTCACCACTAGTGCATCCCACCTCTTTTTGGCTGCTATGACAACTTCATCATTCGGGTCACATATATCCTTAGGCCACTTGCCTCCATCATTCATCTTATATGCGTGATTTACCAACTTTGCTTTTTCGTGCGCTGTTCGATTACCCATTCTCTCTCCTGCAATCATGCCAAAAGGACGAAGCTTTGTATACCGAACACTACCGGAAGCACTGGTATTTTTCGTCAAGTTATCAATGATATCAACTGCATCTCGTTGATATACCCAAATATCCTGCAACTGGGCACTCTTGTACACCTCCAATGGCAAATACAGACTTGCAGCCAATGCTTGGTTGGTGTGATGCAGACAAACGGCAATGGTTAGTTTCGATTGTGCATCACTAGCTATCTGTTGCAAATAAGCACGTATGGCATTCGACTCAACATCTCCCTTCACAAACTCCACTTCTACATCTATAAAGTTCTTACCCGTATCACTCAGGTGCTTCCAACGAGAATTAGGTTCCATCATAGGATCTATCCACTCTGCTTGAAGTCCCTCTTTGGCATTCATATAGCGATAGCGCATCAATTCAAACAACACCGAATGACCACCTATGAAAAACTCCATCTGTTTGTCTGCCATTGAATCGATGAAGGTAATACGTGTACGTTGCTTGTCAAAATTCAAATAGTGTGCCTGATAGAGCGTTTGTTCAGCCAGAGCTACGCCCATCTTAGACATGCCGATAATCACCAGATGAACCCGTTTATCATCCTCCGCACGTATACCATCATAACCATCTAGGGGCGTATAATAGATGGGATTACCGGCATTATATGCTTGGTTATCCACTAGTAGTCTTCTAGCCCAAGTCTCGTAAGTGTCAAATGGAGAAAAGTACATCGTATCTTTCACCTCGCCGGAAATATCTGAGAATTGGAACACTGAGTTCGTTGTATGATAGTCAAACAGAACCTGCACCCTCTTCTTGTTGTATTGGCTACCTAGTTTCTTCTTATGTACCATTAAGATCTGCGCCATGAGGTTAACTGCATTCATATTGAGGGCATCATGCGAAGTCTCGGCATCTATGCCGATGGTGCTTTCACCTAAAATATAGATGCTGTTGGCATATGGCAAATGCAAACTTTCGATCTCTTTCTTGGAATTTCTAAGCCCCTTGTAGCAAATCACGCGATCTAGTTCATCATCCGTCAACAATGCTGATAGTCGTTCCTTTACAGCTGCAACATCCGAACTAGTTTGCAAAATCACATATTCATTATGGTTATTATGTTGCATATTGGGGCAAGATCGTTTTCCATGATGAGATGGGCGTTGCAGGAGTTCTTTGATAACAGAGGCGGCCATCTCATTCGCTCCTACTACAATGGAATAACCATATCTAGGCAAGCTACTCAATGGATAACGGATTTCACCATTATCCCATTGTTCTTTTCTACGGGCAGACCAGTTTAAGATGGTAGACACCAGCAAACCATTGAACAATATTATACCCATCAAAGCAATTATACTAGCCCACAGACGTCCTACACCTTCAGTCATATGCGTATTTCCAGGATCAATATAATGAAAGAAAACTGACCACATAACAGGCAAAGACTGGGATTCCGTAGACTCTATATATAAAGCAGCACTGGCATTACCGTCTACAAGATTAGCATTGGGGATACCCAACACGATCACAACACCTGCAAACACTAGAGGAATAGCTACTACCAACAATAGTATCCACCACCAATAGCTTTTCTTAACAAGAATCACATCCCGTTGGATTTTCTTGCACAACAAGAAATACAAAAAATGAACTATATATGTGAATGCTAATCCACTTATCACGCATACAATGGTGTCGACCCAATGTAGGGTTTGAAAATTCAAACCTACAAAAATCATCGAAAGAATAAAAGCTCCGATACCAAACAAGTAATCTGTAAATTTACGTGCAATCATATAGTCATTCATTTATTAGCATTAAAGATGCGCAAAGGTACAACAAAAAATGCACATACGCAAGCAAGCGAACACTTTTTTATGAGAAAGCAATAGATTTTTAATCTATTTTGTACAATGTTTATCCCAATATGGGAACTTGCTCACAATATTGAGGATAAAATTTGTACAAAATGGTTAATCTACTTGTACAACATTCATCTCACCATTGAAAATTTACGCATAAAAAAAATAGCGAAGATATCCTCGCTATTTTTCGATATGTAAATCTATTCTTTTGGATTAGAAATGCAATGCTAAACCTACGCCATTCTCACTCCCCTGAATAGTCCAATAGGCTTGAGGAGTTTGATTAGCTTGAGTTATATTAAACATATCTATACCTGTATTCATTCGAGAATAACCAATAAAAATCGTAGGAATTGCTGCTAATATAGTAGCCGAACCTGCAATAATAAATGCATCTCCTGAATATGTCATAGCCTTGTTGGTTTCTGGAGCAAAAGCCAGCAACATCGAACCTATAAATTCAAAGCCCAAACCTGCACCAAACAAACTCCAACCTGCCTGATAGCATTTATAACCACTTTGGAATTTTTCATAAGCAGGCTGATGACGATCTTTAAGGAAAGCCACACACTCCTTCTTATTCATTACTTCGCTACCATAATAGAGGTAACTCCCAGCTGGTTGGAGGAGTGTCGCATTGGTGCCACCTACAGTGGTATATAAATCTTGTGCTACGATAGACACGCTAGACACTACTAGCATGATTAACAAGAATAGAATCTTCTTCATTACAAAAACGTATTTCTACTCTAAAATTAGAACAGGTAGCGAACACCAAGTGTGATACCAGAAAAGAGACCAACACCATTAAACATAGCACCACCATCAGCTGCTATGGCTACACCAATATTAGGACGATAATCTACAGAAAGTTGCAATGGGAACCAGAAGTTATACTCAACACCTACGTGACCTACTGCACCTACATAAATCTTACCTGCCCATTCCTTTACCATGTTTCCTTGATCATCTACTCCTACAGTTACTGTGCGGAAAGGATTATATACACCAGCACCAGCACCTACACCAAGCGACCAGTTCCACTCACCTTTGTTGTTCCAAGGTATAGCTGTATTGAATGGATTCACCCAATCATAAGTACAGGTTGCACCAATACCATTAAATGCTGGAATATTTACTGACAAATCGATCATATTGCTTGCCCCAATGCTATGTTGATAAGACACATCAACACCATAACCAATGTTCAAACCAATTGCGCGTGGTTGAGCTACTGCGGCAGAAATGCCAGCTACTGCCAAAATGGCAACGAGAAGAAGTTTTTTCATAACGATTAATTTTTTAGTGAATAATATTGATTAAATTTATTGACTATTGTATTCATTCTCACCCATTTACAACACAAAAATGAGTAAGACTGATTCAGTTTATGCCGCAAAGGTAGCAAAAATATTTGATATACGCAAAAAAATCTAACAAAATAATATAAAAATACACGAACGCATGGGCGACAGACAAATCTGCCACCCATACGTCTATACAAAATGTTCTTACAGGAAATTAGAACAAATAGCGAACACCCAAGGTGATTCCGGTATACAAACCTGAGGTATTGAAATGTACACCAGCACCACCAGCAGCCTTAGCAGGCATACCAATACCAGTGTCACCACCATGACCAGTTGCGATACCCACGTTAGGACGCCAGTCTACTGACAATTGCAATGGAAACCAGAAGTTATACTCAACTCCTACGTGACCTACTGCACCTACATAGAAGGATGGAGCACGGAATCCATAGATACCCAAACCAGCACCTACACCAAGGTTCCAGTTCCAATCACCTTTGTTGTTCCAAGGAATTTTTGTACCAAATGGGTTTACCCAGTCATAAGTACAGGTAGCACCGATACCACTGAAAGCAGGAAGGTTAACCGACAAGTCAATCATGTTGGTGCTGCTCAGGGTGTGCTGATAAGATACATCAATACCATAACCGATGTTCAAACCAATTGCGCGTGGTTGAGCTACTGCGGCAGAAATGCCAGCTACTGCCAAAATGGCAACGAGAAGAAGTTTTTTCATAATGCCTAAAATTTATAGTTAATTAATAATGTACTGACTGCCTTGATTGCTTCAGCAGTTTGTGTTTTATCGCCGAATCCTAAAAGTGCTGCAAAGATACTAGTTTTTTTACAAAGACGCGTTTTAACGCCGCAAAACTATGTTTCATTTTGGCAAAATATTACATTTTTCGAGGTTTACATCTACATTTGTTGCACATACCAGAAAATTTCACTACCTTTGCAACCTAACTAAAAAATCCTATTTCATACCAACAACTATCACCCCACTAGGCAGTATATATGCATTTCACGCAATCAACATCTATCTTCAATCTCATTATCCTGGGCATACACGTGTTTGTTCAACTGGCAGCTGCCATACTCATCTACGTCAAGACGCACGAACCACAAGACCGCTCATGGCGCTATATTTTCCTCTTTTTTGCTGTATCTGCCATCGCCTCCAGCGTAGAGATTGCTCTGGTCACCACTCAGTCCTTCGACCTCGACTCCTACCAACTGCTCAACCCGCTCATCAATATCCCCGGATTCTACATCTATGCCATACTGCTCTGCTACATCATCGAACTCATTCGCCCTCATTGGCTACAACTCAAACAACTCCTTTTGCTCTTCCTGCCTAGCCTAGTCTGCGCCAGCGTGATTTTCGTAGGCATACTTATGGGTAAGATCACACAGATCTATACCATCTGCGAACTCAGTACATACATTGCTCAACCCAATGTAATTGTCCGTCTTATCTTCCTAAGCTTATACCTCCCCTATTCCATCTACCTGATCACTCTATTGGTGAAGCAACCGTCCTCCTTAGAAAAGAAATACACCACTGTACTCGTATGTATCACCACCCTGCTCTGCATCTCCTATATCTTCAGCAGGGGTATGCAGTTCTATCTAGGATATATCACCCACGAGATACTCTATCTACTCCTATCGGTGATCATCGTTTACCACGAGCACTACGAACGAATCCATATTCCACTCGAGAAAGTGCGCGACTACTACACCTGGGACCAAGTGCCACACACCACAAAGATCACCGTTGGAACAGTGGCTGAAAACCTAAAGAAACTTATGGAAGATCCCGCTATATGGCAGGATCCCGAACTCACAGGCGACAAGATAGTCCACCTGATAGGCACCAATCGCACCTATATTCAGCAGGCAGCCAAGCTCCTAGGCTTTGCCAGCTTATCCGATATGCTCAACCGCAGACGCATCGACTATGTCTGCCAGCAACTACGCAAAGACCCTAACACCTCTATCCAAACGCTCTTCGAGGAAGCTGGTTACCGCTCTCGTGTCACCGCATGGCGACATTTTACCAATATCGTAGGTTGCACACCATCCGAGTTCGTAGAACGAGGAATTCAGAAGGTGAGGGATTAGATCGGTGCAAAGCGCCTGTAGATCGCTGCGCTGTAGATCGGGCCATAGGACAATCTATATCCGATAGATCCCCGGGTTCGCCCAAGATCCGTTATCGTGCGTTACACACAGCTCGCACACAAAAGCCACGGTAGCTGTAGGATCCGCCTACAGCATCTATTTCATAATTGGCGATATACGCTGCAGCACCTGAAGAAACTTCATTATTGATAGCTGTAGAGCCCCAGTAAGCGAGATTATATTTGGTATAAATTAACTTATAATCCTCTCCATCTTTGGTATAACCTGTAGCTGGAAGGAAAATAGCATTTCCGGTTGTTTTGCTAGTAAAGAATACCCCTTCGCTGCCATTCATTCGGCCATATTCCCATTGGCAATGCTCAACAAGTTCGTCCCATTGTTCTCTGGTAGGAGTATACCATCCTTGGCCCCATTTGGCGGTAGCGAGATCGTATGCAGGATTTCCGGTAATAGACTGCAGATCTGTTTGTTGATGTTTATAAGTTTCTGGCGAGTATAGTTTTTTGCTTTCGATTTCACCCCAAGCCACGCGTGTACCTACCCCTTCTACATCATCGGTACCCACATTGCAGGTAGCCCAGCGTGTACCGGATGGCAATCCCAGATCTACCCACTCGTGGCCATTGAGTTCGCCACGAAGGTTGGTTACACCTACCTCTGCTAATTCCTCCTGCTGCATAGGTTTGGTAACTTTATGCTCATATTCTAAGCGATCCATTTCTTGCCTTAATGCTACATTTAGTTGGCTTTGTTCGGCTGATAGTTTTTCGCCTCTCTGACTAACTGCCTTTATCTCTTCCATTTTAGCCAGTTGTTCCTCGGGTGTTTTACATTCGCGTGCTTGGTAGTAGAGATTTATGATTTCTTGATTTATCTTCTCCCCTTCACGGTTAAGCGAATCAAGCTTATGCTCTAGCGCTTTGAGCTTGGTTGAATCTTGTACAGCATAGATCGAAGCACACATGCTCATCACAAAGATGACACTCAATAAACGAAAGATAGATGTTTTCATATTGTTCATAGTATTTTTAGTTGACGATTATTATTTGACTGCAAAGATAGTGCTTTTCTCTGAAACAACTATTCTAAATATGCAAAATAATGTTTCAGTTTAGCAAAAAGAGAGCTTAGGATCGGGCGGAGCCCTGAAGATCGCTGTGCGGTAGATCGGCGCAAAGCGTCTGTGCATCGCTGCGCTATAGATTTGGGCGGAGCCCTGAAGCTCACTACGTGGTAGATCGGCATTCGGCCTGTATCGCATGTAGTGGTCTTTTTCTTTTTATTAAATTTTTCTTTTTTAAGAAAAATTTCGAAAGAAATTTATCAATTTCTTTCTTTTACTTCTTTTCTTTCTTAAAACTAGAATTGTCTTCTGCGCAGTCCATTATCAAACTGTAGGGCGCAGCCTATTGCATGGCGCAGTTGCCCTGTCGCAAGGAGTAAACAACAAAACCATCGCCCCGAAAGGCGATGGTTTTAAAAATCCTGTAGGCGTATTGCAGTTCTGAACTTCAGATCGGCTTTGCCTGTAGATTGCGCTGCTGTGGGTCGCTGCGCATCATCTTCTCATTGACCACTTATAAGACTGCTGGTGCCAAAAGAGATCGTCGTAAGTCCCAGACTTCGTTGTTCTCAAGTCTCGTGTAACAAACACACTACTTTTGTTAAAACTTGAGCCTTCTGCTTCTATTAAGTCAAATTCAGATACTCCAGTAGGCAGACTTGGGAAATACAATTTAAATGTGGCAGTTTCTCCAAAACGGATATCTGTCTTTTCAGGAGAGAAACTGCAATTTTCTGCCATAGATACAGCCAGTTGCTCGTCTCGTCCTGCAGGGCGGATATAGGTGGTTGGTTCCCAACTATACCATCCCGATAGTGGATATGCCGTCGTAAACGAACAAGTTAGAACTGTCTCATCGTCGGTGGCTACCACCTCATCTATAACTAGTCCAAACTGCCTATAGTTAGTCAGTTCAAGATCCTCGATTGACAGCGATGCAAGAGAATCAACGCACAGGTAGATTGATTGGCACTCGGCTGGTACTCTTGGTATAATAAGTGCAAAGGATTCACTACTCTCACCAGGATAGATAGTTGTGTGTAAGACATCTTTGTAGTCATGCATTAGGTCATAAATGGCAAATGTCCGCTGAGTAGTGGGTAGGATACATGTCAGACTATCATATAGATCTGGCATTATTGGAGATGAGCTGTTGTTTTGGAACCTCGCGATTAGTCCCATCTTATGGTGCTGCATAAACCAACCATATATAGTCAACTGCAATTCATTGCCTACTGTATACGACTTATCATAACTTATCCTATACCCGAGGTCACCAAGATAAGACAAGGATTCAAAATGATCATATTTCGTACCTGCTTGATAGAGCATTTCTAATCCATCATAGATCAGGTCAGCATCTATTTTTTCCATCGCTTGCTCATACATAGTATCTCCTTGCGAAACATTTAGTGCGCTATATAGTGTGCTAAAGATTAGCAAAGCCGCGAATAAACCTACGATTGCCAGAATAGTATACCAAATAGGGCGCTTACGTTTTTTTTGTGCAGCGGCCATTACGGGTGCAATACGCTCTCGTACGATTTTGTTTAAGGATTCTCTATACAATTGGGTAGTATCGAGAAGGGAGAATTGGTGTTGCCCCACTTTGTCTTTTAGTTCAGCCGACATATCTTCAGGGAAGCCATCGAACTCGTGGTTTGGGTCTACGGGAATGATTTGTTTTCCTTTGGACAAGGCATATTCTATTTCTTTGCGCACCCAGTCATTTTCATCGACGCAGCGTGCCATACTACCTTTGGACAAGATGAGTATAAACACGGGCGCCTCATCAATAGCACGCATGATTTTTTCGTCAAAATACCCGTCTTTCAGGCCATCAAAATCTAGAAAAGTGTTATAGCCCTTGGCTGTTAATGATTCTTTGAGCATTCGAGCCAAATCTTGTCCGCCACTACGGCGATAACTGATAAAAATGTCGTATTTCTTCATATTCTTATGGATATTGTAGTTAAATCAAAATTTTACAGGGCTCCGCCTGCTCTATATGCCATAGGCCAATCTGTATCCCGTAGGACCTTCGGTCCGTCCGACAACCTACCTCTGATACGCCACTCGTGGCGAGTGCTCGCGGGTATAGATGATGCCACAGCGAGCGAAACCTTGCTTCTCTATCAGATGAATCATGCGAGCATTATCTTGGTGTGTATCTATTCGGATGTTCGTGCAAATAGAAGCGCACCAGTCCACTACTATGGCAAATACGCCGCTGAGTTGTCCACTAGATGCTATGCGATGGATCGTGCCATAAGGCATATCATTGAGCCAAGCGCCTTGCTCAATGATGTCGTAGGTAGGGGCATCACCCAGGATAAAGACGAAGGTGGCGCACACCACCCCATCCTGCTCAATCACATAACTCACTCCGCGCTGGATATCCTCTTGCAATTGCTCACGAGAGGGGTATGTATCTCCCCACTGTGCAGCATTGCCGTCTGCTGCCATCTGCTCACGCGCATGGGCAAAGATAGCCAGCAAGGCATCCATATCAGCATATGTAGAGGGGCGGATAGTCATTTTGAAGAGTTGAGTGTTGAGAGTTTTTATCAATAACAAACTTTCAGGATGCAAAGTACATCTTCAGCAGTAAGCTGCTTATAGCCACCGCCGAGGATAGTAGAATTGGCTATTAGAGGAAGCATCTCTTCGGTTGTTCCTACTTCACGCAAGGTGGTAGGGATACCCAACTCTTTGATAAAAGCCTCTAGACGATCGATACCCTCTAATGCGATAGCCTCGTCACCTTGACCATGATCTTCTACGCCCCAAATATGCTTGGCATAACGCACAAACTTATGCAAGCCATCGCGATAGATATAGCGGTAGTATGCTGGCGATATGATAGCTAGTCCGATGCCGTGTGCACAGTCGGTATATGCCCCCACTTGGTGCTCTATCATATGCACCTCCCAGTCTTGGGTTTTACTCAAACCTAGAACTTTGTTGAGACCCATTGTAGCGCACCACATAATATTACTGCGTGCCTCATAGTCCTCGGGGTTGATGAGCGCTTTGCGCGAAGCAGAGATGAGCGAGAGCATCAGTCCTTCCAAGAGGTAGTCGCTGGTGCAATCATCCTCGCCCGAGAAGTATTGTTCCATGAGGTGAGAGAAGATATCAAAGATACCGCTAATCATCTGATATTGAGGTACAGAATAGGTGTATTCTGGGTTGAGAATGGAGAACTTAGGACTAGCAATAGACAGCGGGAAGACGCGACCTATCTTGAGGTTCTCTTCCTCGTTGGTGATCACCGAACCACCGTTCATTTCGCTACCCGTTCCAGCCATTGTGAGGATACTAGCCACTGGCACTACGGGGTTGTTCACAGGCTCTTGGTTGACGTAGTAACGTTGCCATACATCGCCTTCGGCGTATGCACCGCAAGCGACACCTTTGGCGCAGTCAATCACCGAGCCACCGCCCACGGCTAGGATAAGGTCGATCTTGTGCTCGCGCACGAGACGAGCACCTTCGAGCAACTGCGTATAACGGGGATTGGCATTGATACCAGGGAGTTCGATGACGGTCTTTCCTTCGGCTTGTAAGATATTGATTACTTGGTCATAAAGACCTATTTTCTTGATGGCTGCTTTGCCGTAGATGAGCAGGATATTTGGTCCGTACTCACGGAGTTCAGCAGCGAGTTTATTGAGGGCTTTTTTGCCAAAATGAATCCGCGTAGGATTCTGATAAGAGAAGTCGTATAACATGGTGAACTATGAGTTATGAATGATGAGTAATGAGGCGATCAGGCGATGAGGCGATTAGGCGATGAGGTTATTATGATTTTTTCAATGTAATGACCGTGATTTCAGCAGGTACGCCAACGCGAACGGGTAAAGTGCAACCAATGCCCGTATTGATATAGAGGGATTGACCATCCATCTCGTACCATCCTTCGGATTCGGTAAACATGAGTGAAGACAGCGGATAGCCTAAGATTCGCATTTGTCCAGCATGAGTATGTCCGCTAAGTGTCAGAGGGATATCCGTATTGGGCACTACCTCTACTCGCCAATGCGAAGGATCGTGAGAGAGGAGGATCTTGAAAGGCGATGAGGCGAGAAGGCTATCAGGCAAAAGCATAGATTTAGGCAAGTCTGCACGATAAACGGTCTGAAATCCTTGTCCTTGACACGAGGCGTTATCCACGCCTATTATTTGTAACGCATCGCTATCGCGGGTAATGACAACAGACTGATTGCGGAGCAATTTCCAGCCTAGTGTATCGCGTTGATAAGTAGCTAACTGCTCTACTTTTTCTTCTTTCTGCTTAGAAGAAAGTCCATGATGATAGAGTGCAAAATCATGGTTTCCCAACACGCTTGTTACACCATCCGTAGCTTGCAATTGGCGTAGTATATTGGTGAAGGGCATTGCCTCTTCCACACCGAAGCCTACAAAGTCACCCGTGAAGCAGATGAGGTCGGGGTGCTGGGCATTGATTGTATCAATCACGCGTTGTAAAAACGCAGGTGAGTCCGCTAGTGACGACAAATGCAAATCGCTGATATGCACAATCTTATATCCGTCAAATGCAGCAGGAACTTTGTCCGATGTATAGGTGGAATGTTGTACGCGTAACTGAAAACGTCCAAAGCGATAGCCATAGAACATGATCGCCAAGAATAGTACTACAATACCTAATCCCGTATATGCAAACGGAGCAAATGGCATGCGATGACGGCATACTCGCGCCACTACCCAACACACGAACCATACCACTGCCACGCAGAGGAATAGGAAAACGGCTATGAAAGTAATAAAACTAGCGAACATAATACACTTTAATATGCTGCAAAGGTACAGTTTTTTTTTGATATATGCAAGAAAAATCGCCCTGAGAGGCGATTTTTTGTTTAGTGGCTTGCGTATGTGCATTTTTTGTTGTACCTTTGCAGCGGATAACTCACACTGTGGTCTATCCATGCAAGATATGTAATTTGCACCGTTAAACTCCATGAAAAAAGATATGATAAAATCAGTTCGTTTTATTCCGTTGGTATTGCTGTGTGTGCTAACAGCATGCCATAGCAATACATCTTCTTGTTCGAGTGCTTCTCCTGTGGCAGAATGGAATCGTGCTACCCAGATTTTGATGCATACACCAGGTGAGGAA
>JAZKYJ010000042.1:0-35513 GCA_045612045.1 Paludibacteraceae bacterium
ATTTATAATTCTTCATAATAATCAATATTTTGCAAGTTTAACAATTCACGTTCTGCACAATGCAAAATAGATTACTTCTTTTGTGCTGCGTCGTATTCAACCACGAGGTCAAGGAGGCTGATAGAGCTATCCTCCATCTCATTAACGAGACCCTCGATCAAGCTAAGGATATAGTTGTAGAATACTTGAAGAATAATAGCAATGATCAAACCGAGGAGGGTTGTCAACAAAGCCACTTTGATACCACCAGCCACAACGGTTGCAGAGATATCACCTACTTGTTGAATCTTATCGAAAGCTTGAATCATACCAATAATTGTACCCAAGAATCCCAAAGATGGAGCAATAGAGATGAAGAGAGAAATCCAAGAAAGGTTCTTCTCCAAGAGACCAAGTTGAACACCTCCGTAGCTTGCTACAGTCTTCTCGACTACATCAACGCCCTCATTGTAGCGGCTCAAACCTTGATAGAAGATGCTTGCTACAGGACCACGAGTATTACGGCAAACTTCCAAAGCAGCCTCAATACCACCAGCCTTCAAAGCGTCTTCAACCTTAGCGAGGAGCGCCTTAGTATTGGTTTTGCTCAAGCTCAAATAGATAATACGCTCAATACAGAGTGCCAAACCAAATACCAAGCAGATAAGAGTTGCTGCCATAAAGCCAGCACCACCTTCAATAAACTTAGTTTTGAGAGTCTTGTGGAGTGCTACCACACCACCTTCTGCCTCTTCTGTTACTTCTTCTGCTACTACAGGAGCTGCCTCAACAGCTGCAGAATCTACAGTTACTTCCTCAGCTACAGGAGCAGCATCAGCTGCATCTTGAGCCATTACTGCAACGCTTCCGAAAGAAAACATTGCCAACACCGTAAGGGTTGCAAATACTTTTTTCATACGATTTGTTTTTAGTATTAAATTGTTTATATTATTTTGTTCTATTAGTTCTTAATCTATAATCCCTTAGTCTGCCGACGGGGGGATTCGAGGGCACCGACCTCGCTATGCTCGCCCACCTCGAACACCCCACAGTCTGCCACGGGCATCCTGTGCAATCCTTTTACACACGTCCTCGCTCAAGCGAGCTTAGACTCGTCCGTATGTAAAAGTCTTGCGGAGAGAGGGGGATTCGAACCCCCGAAACCCTTTTGGAGTTTACACGCTTTCCAGGCGTGCCTCTTCAACCACTCGAGCATCTCTCCTTAACATCACCACTCTCTACTCACTCATCAAAGAACTTCTGAAAGATATAGTCGCACATTTGGACACACTACACCTTTCGAGCGGCAAAGGTACAAAAAATATTTGATATATACACTATACTTTGCATTTTTTTGTTATTTTTTCGGGATTTTTTATAATTTTCCAAGAAAAAGTTCCTTAGCATTAGCAGTAGTCACCTCAATTATATGTTCGATAGAACACGCATACACCTGTGCAAGGCGTTCTGCCACATACCACATCCAGCGACTTTCATTACATTTACCTCTATATGGAACAGGAGCCATATAGGGTGCATCCGTCTCTAATACCAAGCGCTCTAATGGAATGCCTACTAAATTCTCTGCCAATTTACAATTTTTGAAAGTGATCACCCCTCCAATGCCCAAATAATATCCCAATTTCACTACTTGTTCTGCTACCTCGTGACTACCACTAAAACAATGCATCACCCCTCTAACTGATGGGAATTCACGAAGAATCATCAACGTGTCCTCTACAGCATCGCGACTATGAATCATCACTGGCAAATCATAGTGCTGGGCCCATTGCATTTGTTCACGCATGGCATATTGCTGCTCATTTTTATAAGTAATATCCCAATGATAATCTAAGCCTATTTCACCTATTGCAATTAAGCGAGATTTAAGGTCCGGCAAATCCATCATACAACGCTCCTCAAGCGCTGTTTTGATTAAGGCCAATTGATCGCGCCAATCTTCTTTCACATTTTCCGGATGGAGACCAAGAGCCGGATATAAATAATCCGAATGTGCATCGCATACTCTCAACACATCGGTCACTGAGGTAGCATCTACACCAGGCACAAACATAGCCATTACTCCACCCGATTTTTGTGTAGCAAGAAAAGTTGCTAAGTCCTCAGCATATTGAGGATCATCTATATGACAATGCGTATCAATCATCACTTGTTCACTTTAATAGTTTCACATCATTTACTTCGCGTAAGAATACTGCTATCGCCATAGCTCAGAAAACGGAAATCGTGCTTCATTGCATAATCATAAATCGATTGCCAATTTCCACCCACAAAAGCACTTACAAGAAGAAGCAAAGTAGACTTGGGCTGATGAAAATTCGTTATCAACTGTTCAACAACGCGAAACGTATACCCGGGCTTGATCATTATTTGCGTTTCTGCATGTAGGGTATCCTGCCCCGTGGCATCTAAATAATCTAAAATAGCCAACAATGCATCACGAGTACTCATACGATGTTCTTGTTCGTACGGAGCAAATTGTGCCACAGACAACACCTTGCTAGTGGGTGCTGTAGAGAGCTGTTCACCTATAAAATAGAGGCTCTCTAAGGTACGCATGCTGGTTGTTCCTACCGCAACGATACGTCCTAGATTTTTAAGCAGGCTCTCTATCGTCTTGCGTTCTACAGCTATGACTTCGGTATGCATTGTATGATCATTAGCATTAGCCGCCTTAACAGGTTGAAAAGTACCAGCTCCAACATGCAATGTCACTTCTGCCATTTGCACCCCTTGTTCACGCAAACAATTAAGCACATTATCTGTGAAATGCAGACCAGCAGTAGGGGCCGCAACCGAACCTTTAATTCTAGAATAGACGGTTTGGTAGGTGGTCTTATCACTATCTTCAGTTTTACGATTTAAATAAGGTGGAATAGGCAACTCACCCACTGATTCTAGGATCTCAGCAAAGCTAATGTCTGCATCGTTTTCATTCGAGGCGACAGTCCATGAAAAGTGTACCTCGAAGGTATTTCCTGTTTGGATGCCCTTTTCGGCCCATAGCGTCACCTCACCTCCGGAAGGCATCATCACCCGTAAAGCCAGTGCACCAGACTTCCATTTCTTAGCATTGCCAATCATGCATTTCCAGGTGCAACCATTCGTTGCACTCAGGGCCAACTGATGATCATTCGGTTGCAAAGGTTCTAGACAAAAGACCTCAATACGTGCTCCTCTAGTAGCTTCGCTAGTCATAGGTTCAGAAGGTTCAGCAGCGCTTTGCGCTTGGTTAGAAGTAATTCCTAAACTCCTAAACTCCTGAACATCTGAACTTCTATATTTATAAAACTCCAATCGAGCCTGTATCACGCGCGTGTTATTATATACAAGGAGTGCACTAGTATGTAGATATTTTCCTACAGAAGAAAAAACATCTTCGCCAATTAGGCCATCATTATATACCAATAGTTTGCTCTGATCACGTTGAGCTAAAGGATATTTAGCAATTCGTTCCTCGGGCAAAAGGTAATTATAATCTTCTATAAGGATCTCTTCCATGACTTATGATCACCTTTGAATAATACATATTGATTGAATAAGCAGTCCAGTTCTCCATTGAGAAGTCGGATTTTCTTCGCTGGGCGCAATCCGATACACTTCAAAGCCTCCTCGTTGCTAGAGATAATCCACGCAGTAGCACCACTAAACTGATGCTTGAGTATGGTACCCATATCTTGGTACAACCGCATGACGTCTTTATCCTGTGCAAGACGCTCACCATAAGGAGGATTCATCATGACCAACGCTCCCTCTGCCGCACCTGCCGTCATTCGCAGTTCCTGCACACGTACTTGTCGAACCTCTATATCTCGTTGTAAACCTGCAGATTTAACATTTTTAACTGCAGCCTGAGCTGCATAGAAACCGGCATCTGAACCATATATCTTGTGGGAAAATTCACGCTCACGACTATCGTCGTTATAGACATTCTGCCAAAGCTCTTGATCAAAATTCGCCCACTTTTCAAAAGCAAAACCTTGACGATATACACCCGGCGCAATATTTCGAGCTATCAGCGCGGCTTCAATCAAAAGTGTCCCCGAACCACACATAGGATCGTAAAAGTCACATTGGCCTTTCCAACCAGCCAACAGCAACAAACCTGCCGCTAGAACCTCATTGATGGGAGCTTGAGTGTTTGCTACGCGATATCCACGTTTATGCAAACTTTCTCCTGAGCTATCAAGCGAGATTGTCACTTTATCTCCCGCCACATGAAGATTGAGGTATAAATCTGGTTTTTCTAATGAAATACTAGGACGGACGCCAGAATGCTCCATCCAATAATCTACAATAGCATCTTTGACACAGTATGTAAGGAACTGAGAATGACGAAAATAATCCGAATAGACCGTTGAGTCAATCATAAAAGTAGTCATCGGTGTCATATATTGGGACCAATCCAACTGTTTGACCTGCTCATAAATCTCATCTGCCTTCTGAGCTTTAAACGAAACAAGCGGAACAAGCACACGCGAAGCAGTTCGCAGACACATATTAGCCACATAGAGCATTCGCATATCACCCGTAAAAGAAACCGCGCGTCGTTCAACTTGGACATTATTGGCCCCCAATTCTACTAACTCCTGAGCAAGCACATGTTCCAAGCCTTTAAAAGTCTTGGCCAACATTTTGAATTCTTTTATCATCGAACTACTTTTCATTTTTCACAATTATCTACTTACACGGACATATAATACTACACCTATAGCTAAAAATACAAAGTTAGGAATCCAAACACTCATAAACGAAGACATGATGCCACTCACTGAAAACGTGGTTGATACTGTAGAGAACAATATATATATTGCACTAAGGGCAATACCTATACCTAAATTTTTACCCATTCCTCCACGCACCTTCTTTGAACTCAAGGTAACACCCAACAAGGTCATAATGAATACACCGACAGGACTTGCCCATCGTTTCCACCATTCTGTTTCAAATGCTTGCACATTTCCCGCTCCGCGCTTGCGCTGGGTTGCAATATATGCCTTCAACTCTGGGTTCGTCATCATTTGTGCATTTTCTGCTGTATAGAACAATTCACTAGGTAATACCGGAATAATAGTATCCAAACGAGAACCACGTGTTAAAGTTTCATACATCTCATCAAAATCACGTCGGACATACCTTTCAAATCTCCAATGATATGCAGAATCATTTTGAATTCGGTCGGCAGTAATACGCCGAACTAGACGTTTCCCCTCAAAATAGTCTAATGACGCACGATACCCCGTGTTTGTACGCTTTTGAAAACTCTCAATATACAATATCGTACCGGGTTCTACCTCCATTTGTATATTGCGGGCATTTTCACGAGAAAAACGCTGGATATACTGATCTTGAAAATTTAGCATCTTAGCTGAAGCTAGTGGTATAATATACCCCGTAAGCACGAAAGTCATCACAAACAACAACGAAGCGCTCAAAAAATATGGCCACATCAAACGATGATAACTGACGCCACTAGACAAAATGGCAATAATCTCACTATTACCTGCAAGCTTAGAAGTAAAGAAAATGACAGAAATAAAGATGAACAATGGGCTAAACATATTCATAAAATATGGCACAAAGTTCAAGTAATAGTCAAAGATAATCTCACGTACAGGTACTTGATTTTCGAAAAAGTCATCAATCTTCTCCGTCAAATCAAATACGACTGCTATGCTCATAATAAGCACAATCGAGAAAAAGAATGTGCCTAGGAATTTACCGATGATATATTTATCGAGTTTTTTCAAGAGTTTCAGTGGTTTTTAGGAATTGTAAAATTTTTAAGGTTTTAGAGGAAGAAATATCTATTAAAATGATGAGCTAATCTAACAATTAAAACCTTTTCAACTACAACCCTATTCAATTACATACGTTGCATGAGTCTAGGCATAATATCATCTTTCCATGACTTGAAGTCACCTGCTAAAATATGCTTTCGTGCCTCACCTACTAACCACAGATAAAAAGCTAAATTATGGATACTCAAAATCTCCAAACCGAGCATTTCTTGTGCATGAATCAAGTGACGAACATACGCTCGAGTATAGTGATGATCCACAAAACTAGTGCCTGAAGGATCTAACTCAGTGAAGTCATTCTCCCATTTCTTATTTCGAAGGTTCATCACGCCGTTTTGCGTAAAGATCATACCATTGCGACCATTTCGAGTAGGCATCACACAGTCAAACATATCTACACCACGCTCAATCCCCTCTAGAATATTCCATGGTGTACCGACGCCCATTAAATAACGAGGCTTGTTCACAGGAAGGATATCATTCACCACTTCAATCATTGCATACATATCCTCCGTTGGTTCACCGACAGCCAATCCTCCGATAGCATAGCCATCACGATCCAAGTCACGCAAACGTTTGGCTGCTTCTTGACGCAAATCCGGATAAACACAACCTTGCACTATTGGAAACAGATGTTGCTTGTATCCATACAAATCAGGAGTATTATCAAAGCGAGCGATACACCTATCTAACCAACGATGCGTGCGTTCCATTGAAGCTTTGGCATACGCACGATCAGCCGTACCTGGACAACACTCATCAAAGGCCATCATAATATCTGCGCCTATCTCACGCTCAATATCCATCACACTCTCAGGCGTAAACATCAGTTTACGTCCATCAATGTGCGAAGAAAATTGTACACCTTCCTCAGACATTTTTCGAATATCTGTCAGTGAGAACACCTGAAACCCACCAGAATCCGTCAATATTGGGCGAGTCCATCCCTCAAACTTATGCAATCCTCCAGCCTGTTGCAAGATGCTCGTTCCAGGTCGCAAATATAAGTGGTAAGTATTACCTAAAATGATTTGGGCTTTAATATCGTCTTCTAGAAATTGTCGTTGTACGCCTTTGACAGTACCTACAGTACCAACTGGCATAAATATCGGCGTCATGATATCACCATGGTCCGTATGCACAACTCCCGCGCGCGCGGACGAACTAGAATCCGTTTTTAATAGATCAAAAAACGCCATTACTAGATATGATTGTTTTCTGGAAAAACTATTGCAGGTTTAAAATCCTTCACCTCTTCTTCAGTCATAAGAGCATACGCCATAATTATCACAACATCCCCGACATGAACAAGGTGCGCTGCCGCTCCATTAATACATATGCATCCACTGCCACGTTTACCCGGTATTACATAAGTCTCTATACGAGCTCCATTGGTATTATCAACCACCTGCACTTTCTCGCCCGGATAGATATTAGCAGCTTTCATTAGATTTTCATCGATAGTGATACTACCTATATAATCTAAGTTCGCTTCTGTTACCGTAACTCGATGAATCTTTGATTTTAGTACTTGCAACAACATTCCTTTAAAATTTCATAATTTATTTGTCTCGAATGATTAAATCATTGTTACCACCATTCGAATGATTTTTCGGTGCAAAATTACTACAAAAATTCGATATACGCAAAAAAACCTCCGAAAAATTTGCACAATTCAAAAAAAAGCAGTACTTTTGCACCCGATTTCGAATAAAGGAAGAAAATCATATCTTAAAAGTTGAAAATATCAACTTAGGAGAGATGGCAGAGTGGTCGATTGCGGCGGTCTTGAAAACCGTTGAGCTGAGAGGCTCCGGGGGTTCGAATCCCTCTCTCTCCGCTAAAAAGAAATGAAGAACGAGTCCAATAGGGGCTCGTTTTTTGTATAGAGGTATATGACGATCAACTTGCTGAATGGAAATATGATTGCACTTATCTTCTATAAATATACAAAAAGAAAATGCCCGACAAAGTCAGGCATTTTCCATATATAACCTATGTATGCTCTGCGCAGAGCATAGGCAAGCACCTAAAATCACTTAACAATCAAGAATGCTTGACCATTTTGGATTACGATACCACGGTATGTCTTGTCCACTTGGCGACCAAGGACATCATACATAGGAGTATTGAAGTCGATAGTAGCCTCACGAACCACATCTTCTACTGCTGTCTCAGGATCTGGAGCTGTAGCATCCGCCAAAGCAGTCTTAGCAGGAACAACGATAGTGTTATCAGCTGTAGGCATGGTGTACATAGTCACATGGCCAGCAGCAGAAGCCACGAGGCGACCTGCATAGTCGAAGCTCAATTGGTAAACAGGACCGAGATCATGAACGAAGGACTCTACGTACTTCACACTGAGTTTGCCGAGAGAATCCCATGCGCACTCAAATACTACGAATTGGTTGTTATCGTCTGGCAATACGAGGTATTTTTGATCTGCGCTGAGCGCCAAAGCACCATCGTTGCTACCGTTCACATAACCTACAAACTCGTCGTAGTGAGTAGAGAACTCGCACTCCTCATTGAAGTTGTAGTAACGTGCAGAAGTAGCGTAGCTGTTGTTACCACCTGCATAACGGAGAGTAGAAACGAAGAATCCGTAGTCGGTGAGGATAGGTTGACCGTTCTTGTTCACCAAACCAGCAAGGTTAGAACCCTTACCATATACCTCAGATGGAGCTGCCTCCCAAGTCTTAACGATAGAGCCGTCTGCTTGACCGATGTTGTAAATCAAGATATTACCAAGTGAAGAACCGAAGTCCTCGTTGTAAACAACCAACTTAGATTCTGCACCCTCTTTGTAGATAGAGATACCTGCGGTAGAGGCACCTACGTTAACGCCACCATTAGAGATGACACCATTGCCATCCCGTGTACCTGTGAAGAATTGGGTAATATTCTCTGGTTGAGCAGGATCCATTACGTAAACACCACTATGACCGTCGCTATACTCTGCGATGAACAATGTACCATCAGAAGCCATTGCTAAACGCTTAGGAGCATCCCATGCAGCGTCCGCAGAAACATATGGAGTAGCATTGAGTTTGTTCATCTCAAGGTCGTAGATGTAGAGACCCTTGTTAGTACCTGAACCCTCCATGAGGAATAGTTGACCAAATTGGTCGGTGAGAGGATGGTTGTTGGTGATTGCGTATGGTTTAACCAATGTGCTATCAGCCATATCTTGTACAAGACCCATACCAGGAACAGGAGCGCCTGTGAGGGTTACACCCCAAGTCTTAGCTGCCTCAGGAACATCAGCGATAGGATATTTAACCTTATTTACACCCGCAGCAACCTCTACATCAAGGCGATCAACTACCTCGTTAGCCTCATCATAGAAGAGGACAGCAGCGGTAGCAGTAGCTTGAGAAGCCACGAATGAGAAGATATATTCTTCCTCAGTCTTGTTAAGCTTGAGGCTATGAGCAGAGATACGATCGACGATAGGTTGTTGTACGCCCTCGGTAGTGAATGACCAAACGAGTCCGTCCACATAGAGATAGAGGTTAAGCGCTGCACCATTAACATATGCACCAGCGCTTGCGTGAGCAGTAGGAGCACCGTAAGGCTCGAAGAAACCGTAATCCAATTTCACTTCTACAGCCTTGTCAAGACCCTCGGTGATGTCAAAGAGTTTGATACCTGCTACGAAGCCTTCAGCGCTCTCAAATGGAGTAACCATCATGCTCTTGCCAGCATACTTGAAGTAAGAAGCACCTTGGAACTTCACGCCGATAAGCTCAGCAGGGAACTCGCCAACCACAACAGGTTCTTCGTTAGAACCAGCAGTCTTGAACTCAACAGGAGCCATCTTCTCAGCATCCATGATGAAGTCTTTCTTCTCGCCACGTGGAGAGAGAGTGAGACGGAAGTCAGTACCATCCTCAGCCTCGTCGAAGATAGCCAACTCCTCAGCGCCTAAACCCGAACCGAGTTGGTATCCGAAGAATGACTCGCTAGTAACCACATTATCAGCCACATTGAGGAGAGTGAAGCGGGCACCATTACCATAGCGGTGAACACCTGTGATAAGGATAGTACAGTTGTCTGACATACCATTGAGTGCCATGGTATAACCTTGGTCAGACTTGTTGGAGTTGCTAGAGAATTGGCTAGTGAACCACTCTACAGGATCTGCGTAGAAGTCATCCCAAATATAGAAACGAGTAGTACCACGTTTGTAACCTGCTTCAACTACACCGTCGTTGTAGTTGCAACGAGTATAGTTAACACCTACGAGCTTGCCATCGCATGTGATAGCGATATCAGAGAGTGCGAGGAAGTCACCTGGGTTGGTAGGATCAACTGGCACGATACCTACGGTAGAGATAGTATCTAGTTTGCCAGTAGTGTTGTTGAGTACATAGATATGTGCAGTACCATTCTCCTCGTGGGTGAGGTAGAATACAGAGTCAGCATGTTGGATAGTACGCTTGATAGTACCTTTGATCTTAGCAGTGTTGTCTTTAAGCTCTTTCTGCATCATGTTGAATTGCTCAGGAACAGCCGCATAAGCAGGTTGAGCAGGATCTGGATAATCTACATAGAGGTTAGAAAGATCTACATAAGCAGTATCCTCAAGGTAGAGGAATGGGTAGCTAGTTGCGTTCGCTTCAACCACTACTGTTTGATATTGACGATGGAGAGGTTTGTAGCCATCAGCCACAGCGTCCAATTTGTATGTACCAGGAGCGAGGTTAGGGAAGTAGAATAGACCATTGTAGTTTTGATCCACGGTATAAGTAGCAAGTACTTCGCCAGCCTCTGTGCTCAATGTAACCACTGCACCATTCAAAGGTTTGTATTGGTCGTTGGTGTTAGGAGCATACTTATACATCTCGTGTACGAGAGGCTCGTGCTCGTCCTTCACAGTACCCAGGATATAACCTGTAGCCTCAGTGTCAGCCTTGAAGTAGTCCACGATACCGCGGTAGTAGCGAATACCCTCTTGCTTGCAGTAGTCAGGGTTCAATGCACGGTGACGACCTGGTTGGTAGGTGTGGAAATAACCCTCAACAAGGAAACCAGGAACACCATGGTGCAATACACCGAGGTAACCTGTATAAGTCTTGCCAGAAGATGGAAGAGTAGCATCATAACTGCTATGGTAAAAGTCGATGTCCGCCAAGATATGCTTAGAAGTCTCAGGGTCACGGGTGTCGTAGTTGGTAGGCTCAAGACCGTCCATAGAGCGGCACTCAAACGCTTGATACCAAGATGCCTTACACATTTCGATAGCACCTGGAACTACGTGCTCACCAGCGTTGTTACCACGATAGAAGTATGCCAAGTAGTTGGCGGTACTACCCTCACTAGCCGCATTAGAGTGTACAGAGATAAAGTAGTCCATATTGTTAGCCTCTGCCTCATCAGCGATTTCGAGCAATGGACGGTTATACTTCTCAAAGTCAGGCAATTGTTGATATGCCTCCCAAGTATAATCTGGATATTCGCCATCCACTTTCTCGTATGGCCAAGGGCCAGCTTGGGTGTGTGACATCATCACAAATGCACCTGCTGCCTCTAGTTTGTCGCGGAGTTCAAGACACTTCCAGAGGTTGGTGTTAGACTCGTAGAAACCGCAAGTATCAGGCATACCTGTAGATGCCAAGTTTGGATAAGGAATGGTAGGATTAGGACGGTCGTTTGGACCCCAGCTACCGTGACCAGGATTGATATAAATACGTTTGCCTGTCAAATCAGCAGCAAACATGGCGATGCTAACTACGCATGCAGCCATAATAAGTAATGTCTTTTTCATAGTCGTATGCATCATTTAATGTTCATAACATAGATTTCACCTTCTGAAGTAGAGTAAGCGATCTTACCCTCAGCAGCTTGTGGGAAGACAGCGATTTGCTCGCCATTGGTCAATACTTGCTTCTTGCCATCCAAGCTGTAAGCTACGATAACAGACTCAAGAACTACTTCGCCATTATCTTTGGTATCACAACCAACGAGGATGTTGTCGTTGTACCATACAGGAGCGAGGATGTTGTGACCGATGAATTGGATATTGCTGCCATCGATGTCGCAAACGAAGCAACCTACAGAACTGATGTAGTAAGATACTTTCTTGCCATTAGGAGAAAGCGATGCCCAGTGGTAGCTGTATTGTTGGCCGTTAGGAGAGAAGACGATGGTCTTGCCGTTCTTGGTCAGCATCAATTGACGATCCTTGATAGAGAAAGAAGGACGGTCAGCATCTGCCACCATAGCAGCCAAGTGTTGTTGCTTGTGGGCAATCACTTGTGCCTTGTTAGCTGCCAAATCGTGACGAACGATGTTGCTAGTACGGCTCTTGGTGGCATCAAGCTTCACTTCGCGATAAACGATTTGGTTGCCATCTTGAGCAATCTTCACATTGTAACCTGCACCATCAGCTTTGGTGATGGTAGTGGTTTTCTTGCTCGCTAGATCGAAGCGTTGCAAACCTTGATTACTGGTATTGGTCAACAAGAGGTAGTCGCCATTAGGGCTGAAAGCCGCTACCTTAGCGTCTGCAGAAGCAACCACGCGCTCGGTAGAAGCAACCTCCATCAACTGTGCGGAAGCCATCATTGGGATAGCCAACGCGAGAAAAAGATAGACTTTTTTCATGATAGTTGTGTTTTAATGGGTTAATGTATAAAGTTTTAATAGTTCTAAACGTTCTAGAGGGCCACAAAGTTACGATATTTCTCTGAAATATGCAAGTGAAATACCTCTAATATGTTGCAGAACATAAAAAAAGTGCCCGACCCAAGTCGAGCACTTTTTTTATGATTACTAGCTAAACTAGTTGGGCTAGTAGAACTAGTGTAAGAGGTCTTACTTCACTAGGAATGCTTGGCCATTTTGGATAACAATACCACGATAGGTCTTATCCACTTGACGACCAAGTACGTCATACATTGGAGCATTGAGATCTAGAGTTGCTTCACGAACAACATCCTCAACACCTGTACCATCGTTACCAGCTACTACAGTCAACGCTTTCTTAGCAGGAACTACAGTTACATTCTCAGCCTTTGGCAAACTTACGATATAAATACCTGCATCGCCAGAGCATACGATGTTACCAGCGTAATCCCAGTTCATTTGACGGATCTTAGCAATACCGTGCTTGATGGTATAGCGCAATGCCAATACTGGTTTGTCGCCTTCCCATGTGATGTCGAATACGAGGAATTGTTGTGCACCATCGTTGAAGATCAATACAGACTCATCAGCAGATACTACATAACCACCTGCGTTAGAACCAGTGATGATCTCTTTGTACTCGTCAGAAGCTGCAGACATTTGCTCGGTGCCGTCGTTAGCGTAGAACTTGAGTGATGTAGCACCAGAGTTGTTTTGACCATCCTCACGTACTTGACTTACGAAGAAGCCGTGGCTAGTACCCCATGGGTTACCCTCGGTATTAGCTTGACCAGTCAAGGCGTAAACTGCACTTGGAGCAGTCTCCCAAGAGTGGAGGATAGTGCCGTCCTCTTGACCGATGTTATAAACTACCATACCATTCTTAGGCAATGTACCCTTAGCGTCCTCATTGTAAACGAAGAGCTTAACTTCCTCACCGTTGTCATATACATAGCAACCAGGAGTAGAAGAACCCGTATAAACACCGTTGTTATTGAATGCACCATCGCTCTCGCGTGTACCTGCAAAGAATTGGGTGAATGGTTGGGTCATATCAGCGGTGTTAGCCATGAAGATACCTGAGTGACCATCTGCCCAGTCAGCGATGTAGAGATAACCCTCGCGGTCCATAGACATACGAGTTGGGTTGCCAAACTTAGCTTCACCACCCTTGTAAACCTCTGTATTTTGCTTAGCAAGGTTGTGATCATACTCCCAGATACCGCTCTTAGGAGCATTAGCAGAAGTAGAAGAACCTGCACGGTGCATGATATAGATCTTACCGAAGTTATCCAACTCTGGGTTAGTACTTACGGCGTTGAACAAACGAGAAGTACTTGACTCGATGAGTGAGCCCTCAGAAGCCACGATACCGAAGTTAGCGATAGCGCCACCGTCCAATTTAATAGCCCATGTGAGTTCTTGACCAGTTTCACCTGGCAACTCAGCAGCAGCTACGGTGATTGTGTTCGCACCCTTAACAACCTCTACTGGCAATGTACCTACCTCTTCGTCTGCAGCGTAGAATACCAACTCAGCAGCCACAGCATCAGCGTTAGCGTCGAAAGTAAATACATAGTTATCAAGATCCTTAACCACATTCAAATTGTAAGCCACGATAGCAGGCACAACTGGTTGAGCTACACCTACGGTAGTATAACTATAGATCTTACCATCAACGAGCAAGTAGAGATAGAGGTCTGTGCCTTTTACCTTAGCAGTTGCAGCTGCGTAGGTAGCCTCCACTGGTTCAGCCAAAGTAGTGTTGGTAGTCTTAATCACAACGGCCTTGTCAAGACCCTCGGTGATGTCCAATACTTGAACACCTGTTACCTTACCATCAGCATCGGTAGCAGGAGCAGCCATGAGGCTATGACCAGCATACTTGAAGTAATTAGCACCGTTGAACTTAGCGTGCATCAAGTCGGCAGAGATTTGACCCAAGATAGTCACGTCTTGGTTTTGACCGCCTGGCAAACTGAACTCCATAGGAGTAGTCAAACCTGCATCAAAGATGAAGTCTTTCTTCTCGCCACGTGGAGAGAGAACAAATTGAATATCCTCACCATGAGTTACTGCGTGGAGAGGAGCTCCAGCATTCAAGGTATTACCGTAGAAGATATAACTTGGTGTACCATCGGTTACAGTGTAAGCAGAGATACGCAAAGCACCACCTGTAGTGGCATTGTAGTGACGTTGTGATACGATCACTTGGCAGTCTTTGCTTTCGCCCTTCACTGCGATAGTATAACCACCGTCGCTACGATATGAGTTACCTGCATCATTAGCAGTGAACCATACGCGTGCATCGCCTGCCAATTTATCCCAAATATAGAAGTTCTTCACACCACGTACATAACCAGCATCCACTTGATCTGCACCATATTGGTTGCGGATATAGTTTACACCCACCAACTTACCATCGCAAGTCAATGCAATATCAGAAAGTGCGAGATAGTCACCTAAGTTATTTGTATCGCGTGGAAGGATACTATCGGTAGAGATAGTCTCAATAGTATTCAAGCTGCTCTTGATGAGGTAGATATGAGGTGTACCATCCTCTTCGTGAGAAAGAACGATAGTTGAGTCACCACTTTGGAGAGTACGCTTCACTGCACCCTTGATCACCTCTGTATAGTCACGAACAGCTTGCTCTGTCATCTCAAATGCGCTTGGTACACCTAGGTAAGTAGGTTGTACTGGATTAGGATAATCCTCATAAACGATTGTAGGTGGCACATAAGCTGTGTCAGTCAAGTAGATCATTGAATAGGTAGTCTCATTAGCCTTTACAGAGAAAGGAACCTTATATTGGTCATCCAATGGGAAGAAACCATCGCAACTTGCGTCCAATGAATAGTCATCGCCAGGCTCAAGACCCTCGAACACGAAGATACCATTGTACATAGTATCCACATTATAGCGAGCTACCTCTACACCAGCTTTCTTCAAAATAACCTCAGCACCATTACATGGTACCCATTGATCGTTTGACTTAGGAGTGTAAGTGAAGAGAGAGTTACTCATCTTGTTATATTGGTCTTTCACTGTACCTACGATATAACCCTTAGTCTCTTTGTCTGCACCGTAGTAGTTGATGATAGCACGGTAGTAGTCAAGACCCTCCATGTGGCAGTAGTCTTGGTTGAGTGCACGGTGACGAGCTGGTTGATAAGTGTGGAAGTAACCCTCTGACAAGAAACCAGATGCACCATGTTTCATTACACCAAGGTAACCCTTATAAGTCTTACCATTGATAGTCAAAGTAGAAGTAGAACCATAGAAGTTCCAGTCACCACGGATATTGAGGTTGGTAGAAGATGCAACATCAATACCAGCCTTCATGATTTTGAGTTTCTCCTCGTTAGCCAATTTAGCTTTCTCGTAACTACCCTCTACATACTCAGCACCATCTACAGAGTTAGCACCAGAATATGCGTCTGGACCACGATAGAGCATCAATGGGAAGTTAGCGGTACTACCCTCAGAGTTCGCATTAGAGTGAACAGAGATAAAGTAGTCAATATTGTTAGCCTCTACCTCGCGGCAGATCTCGCTCAAACTACGGTTATATTTCTCGTAATCAGGGTGAGCATAATAACCATCAGAATATTGCCAACCGATAGTAGGATCTGCAATAGATCCGCCCTTATTGTAGGTATAGTCTGGATAGTCACCATTCTTCATTTCGTATGGCCAAGGACCACATTGAGTACGAGAGTACAATACGGTTGCACCCATAGCCTCGAGTTTCTCGCCCAAATACATACACTTCCAAAGGTTGGTGTTAGACTCGTAGAAACCGAGTGTATCTGGCATACCTGTAGTAGGCAAGTTAGGATATGGAATAGTAGCCATAGGACGGTCGTTTGGACCAAAGCTACCGTGACCTGGATTGACATAGATACGTTTACCTGTCAAGTCAGCAGCTGACATGGAAACGGTAAGCAGCGCTGCTGCGAGAATCATAAATATCTTTTTCATAACAGTCTGCATTATTTAACGTTCAACATATATACTTCGCCATCCAAAGTAGAGAATACCACAGCACCATTAGCTGCATATGGCTCGATAGCGATCATAGAGTCATTGGTCAACACTTGCATTTTGCCGTCCAAAGTATATGCTACAATGCGGCTAGCAGTCATAAAGTGACCATCATCCTCATCAGCCATAGCTACGATGGTATTGTTGTCATACCATTGTGCAGCGCGGCATGCGTGAGCAATGTATTGCTTGTTGCTACCATCAATGTTAGATACCCAGCAACCATTACCGCATACATAGTAGCACAACTTGGTACCATCAGGAGAGATAGAAGCCCAGATGTAGCTCAAGTGCTTGCCATTAGGAGCAACAACAATGTTTTTGCCATTGCGGTTAACTACCATCAAACGGTCTTGAATAGAAACAGATTGTTTAGCAGAAGTGGTTACCATAGCGCTTGCATCGCGTTGTGCTTTTGCTACAGTAGCGGTTTTAGCAGTAGCCAAATTCAGACGGATAACGTCGTTCTTGCGCAAACCTTGTTTGTCAAACTTGGTCTCACGATACACGATTTCTTGACCGTCATTGCTGATTTGTACATTGTAACCTGCACCTGGTGCAGTAGTGATAGTGGTGGTTTGACCAGTAGCCACGTCATAGCGACGCAAACCGTGGTTCGAACCGTTGGTGATCAGCACGTATGAGCCATCTGCGCTCACGCCTGCCACCTTCACATCGGTGTCTGTAGGAGTGTTCAACTTAGTGAGTTGACCCACCTCAAACACTTGCGCTGAAGCCATCATAGAGATAGCCAACGCCAAAGAAAGAAAGATTTTCTTCATACGAAATGTTTTTAATGGTTAAATTTATTGTTAATTAATTATAATATTGCCTACGCAATAATTTTTAGCGTGCAAAGGTACAAAAAAGAAATGAAACTAACAAATTTTAATGCATTTTTGCATTTCTGCTACATCATAATTCGCATAATTCCCGCCACTATAGCTCCTAATATACCTAATATATATATAACGCCACTTAAAAAGGAGGGGTTTGCTATTGGCAAATAACAAATGATACCGGTCAGTATGTATGCAACTATGGCAATAGTCCATTCCCACCAAACTAAAAATGGCAAATTTTCTAACCATAAAGCTTGAAACCAATCGAAATATCGAAAGATTACTGCATACAGCAAGTATGTAGCAACTCCCAATACCAATGCTAGTAGCACTTTCCATGTGAAACGCGACCTTGCTAAGAGGTGTACTGCAACATATAAAACACCCACGCATGTTACTATAAGGTGCGGTGAGAACACACAAAATAATAACGCTAGCGTATACGCCTGTTCTTTGGCTTCGTGCTGTATATTGATTTTTGCAATAACCATAGCCGTTATTAGAAATAACAGAATCATTAGATGCACTTGCCATCCTATATGCCATAATGAGAAAGCTGACAAGAGGAGCCATGCGGTTGTTCCAACAAATATAGAGGGGAGATTGGTGATTCCTGTGCGATACAAACAAAATGTATATAAGAGCGAATTGAATGCAACCAAAAGAAATCCCACTATTGTTACAATAGGTCCATTTTCTGCAAGAAAGAGTGTATCACCCTCTAATACCCTTTGTGCTATATCATAAAATCTTATTGACCAAAAAAACAGTCCAACAAGAACGAAAAGAATCGTTCTTATTAGACTATTTCGTGCAATATTTTTGAGTATATACTTCATAAAACTACTCAAAAAAAATTCTAATGGTCTTAAAAATTAAAAAAAGCAGCGTCACGTTAACTCTTCTCTGCTATTTTAAAATCCGCAGCGCTTCATATGGTGCTTTGGATCTGCATCTTTGCCGCGGAACTCTTGGTAGAGTAATGCAGCATCGCGTGTGCCACCTTGCTCCAAGAGGCGAGCGAACTTCTTCGCCATCTCTGGATTGAAGATATCGCCTGTCTCCTCGAAGGCTGCAAACGCATCAGCATCTAACACGGCTGCCCATGTGTAGCTGTAGTAACCAGCCGCGTAGCCAGTAGTGAAGATATGATTGTAGAAGGTTGAGCGATAGCGAGTAATAATCTCAGGAATCATCTTCATATTCTTCATAGAAGTCTCCTCGAATGCGTTCACATCAAATGGCTCAGTAGTGGTCATCTTGTGGTAATCCATATCGAGGATGGATGAGCTGAGCAGCTCGGTTTGTACGAAACCTTGGTTGAAGGTACCCGCCTTGTTGATCTTAGCCACCAACTCCTCTGGGATGAGTTCGCCTGTTTGGTAGTGGAAGGCGTAGGTCTTGAGTACCTCTGGGTGGTAGCAGTAGTTCTCCATGAATTGAGATGGGAGCTCCACGAAGTCACGTGGGGTGTTGGTACCTGCCAAAGATTGGTAGGTAGCTTTGGACATCAAGCCGTGCAATGCGTGACCAAACTCATGGAAGAGGGTCTCTACATCGTCCATAGAGAGGAGGGATGGATTGCCTGCGGTAGGCTTGTTGAAGTTACCCACATTGATGATTACAGGACGGTGATCCACGCCATTGGCGTCGATGTATTGGTTGCAGATATTGTTCATCCATGCACCTGGGCGTTTGCCAGCGCGTGGGAAGTAGTCGGTATAGAGGATACCTACGAGGCTGCCATCAGCATAAGTGACTTTGAACACCTCTACCTCTGGGTTATATACTGGCATGTTCTCCAGTTTCTCGAAGTTGAGTCCAAAGAGTTTGTTTGCCAAACCAAACGCACCCTTGCGCACATTGTTGAGTTCAAAGTATGGTTTCAACTCCTCCTCATTGAGGGCGTATTTCTCTACACGGAGTTTCTCTGCGTAGTACCACCAGTCCCATGGTTGGAGTTTCTCTCCCGGAAGGTCTTTGTCCATCATCTTTTGGAGTTCAGCCGCCTCACGCTTAGCAGCAGCCAAACTTGGCCCCCATACAGACTCCAAGAATGCATCCACAGTCTTCGCATCGTGCGCCATGCAGTCAGCTAGAATATAGTCTGCTGGGTTGGTGTAACCAAAGAGTTGTGCCTTCTCTACGCGCAGTTGCATGGTCTTGATGATGATATTCTTGTTATCATACTCGTTGTCGTGATTACCTCGGGTAGTGTAAGCCATGAGGAGTTCTTTGCGCAATTCGCGGTTCTCGCAATATTGGAGTACTGGAGTGAAACTGGTGCGCTTAGGAGTAAAGAGCCATGCTTCAGGGCGACCAGCAGCTGTGGCCTCTTCTTTCGCTGCGACTTTCGCGCTCTCAGGAAGACCTTTAAGTTCTTCCTCATCAGTGATAAAAAGTTGGTAGGCATTGGTCTCTGCTACCACGTTATTGCCAAATTGCAGGGAGAGCAAGCCTAACTCTTGGTTGATCTCTTTGAGACGTGCCTTTTTGTCCTCAGGCAAGTTTGCACCGTTGTTGGCAAACGACTTGAAGGTCTCGGTGAGCAGACGCATTTGCTCGTTGTTGAGACCGAGTGTCTCGCGCTCATCATATACGACTTTCACGCGTTGGAACAACGCATCGTTCAAGATAATACCATCGCTGAGTGCAGAGAGTTTAGGAGAAATCTCCTCAGCGATAGCGTTCATCTCATCGTTGCCGTCGGCCTCAATGACATTGAAGAACACACCTACTACCTTGTTCAGTAGTTCGCCACTACGGTCGAGTGCCTCGATGGTATTAGCGAAGGTAGGTCCTTCAGGGTTATTAGCGATAGCAGCAATCTCTGCTTCGTTCTCTGCGATAGCTTTCTCAAAAGCAGGAAGATAATGTTCGGTTTTCACTTTGTCAAAAGCAGGAATACCAAATGGTGTATTCTGCTCTACAAGCAATGGATTTTCGTTGTTGGTACAAGCCATAAGTAATATGAGCGCAAGGCCCATTAATAAGTTTTTTTTCATTGTTATTATATTCATTTATTATTTTTATTCCATTTTTCTGTGAACGATAGATCCACTAGCTTGATGTGTAGCCAATACTAGTACTTCAGCAATCTGCACATGATCAGGAGCATTTGCTGCAAAAAACACGACCTCAGCAATATCTTCTGCTCCTAGTGGTTTTATTCCTTTGTACACATTATCTGCTCGTTGTTTATCTCCAGCAAATCGTGTAACGCTAAAATTGGTTTCTACCAATCCGGGTTTGACATTGGTTACTCGCAGAGGAGTGTGAACGAGATCCATTCGCAGTCCATCACTAAGCACTTTGACCGCAGCTTTGGTAGCACAATATACGCTACCGCCAGGATAAGCAGCATCACCAGCTACAGAACCTATATTAATAATGTGTCCACGTTGTCGTTTAATCATGGCAGGAACAATAAGGCGAGTGATCATCAATAATGCGGTGATATTGGTATCAATCATCGTGTCGTAATCTTCTTCACTCCCTTCGTATTCTTTGTCTATTCCCAATGCTAATCCAGCGTTATTTACAAGAACATCAATATCTTGAAGATGGGTAGGCAGACTTGCAATAGCACTCGAAGCAGCAGCTCGGTCACGAACATCAAAAGGAAGCAGCACAATATCGACCCCATATTGTGTTTGCAGTTCATCTTTAAGTTGTTGCAGTTTGTCAACACTGCGAGCATTTAAGATGAGCGAGCATCCGTTGGCAGCAAACTTGCGAGCGCAAGCTGCTCCTATTCCTGAAGATGCACCTGTAATAAATACAACCATTATATTATGCTTTTTCGATTAGACAATTAACTATATATCCATCCATATCCAATGGCGTTCCGTGACTGAGATTATCCACTAAAACAAGCATAGTAGCAAGTACTTGGGATGCAATATATTCGTTACAATTCTTCACCGCCATAGCTATTTCCTCTCGGTTTTCTAATTGTACCACAATGCGATCTGTAATTTCAAAACCAGAAGATTTGCGGAGGTTTTGAATACGATTGATTAGCTCGCGAGCAATACCTTCCTCAATTAATGCAGGAGTTAGTTCAATGTCAAGAGCAATAGTGATAGTACCATTATTTGCCACTAACCAACCTGGCATATCTTCTGTGATAATATCCACATCTTCTGTGACAAGTGCGTAGTCGCAGAGGGTGAAGGTACCTGCTGCTTCAAACGCAGCAATATCCTCTTGGCTCATTTGGGCAATGGCAGCAGCCAATTGCTTCATCATACCACCCACTTTCTTGCCCAATACCTTGAAGTTAGGTTTGATCTTCTTGACGAGTTTAATCTCAGAATCCTCGGCACGCACAATCACTAACTCCTTGACATTCACCTCGCTCTTGATGAGGTCTTCTACGCGGAGAAGAGCCACGAGGGTCTCTTGGTCAGGCGCAGGAATAACGGCCTTTTGGAGTGGTTGGCGCACATTCTTCTCGGCACGCTTGCGCAGCGAGAGAATCATAGAGGTGGCTTGTTGTGCGAGTGACATACTGCGCTCGAGTTCGAGGTTGATGAGTGCCTCATCGGCGACAGGCCATTGGCTGAGGTGTACTGTCTCACCTGTAAGGTCGCGGTAGAGGCGGTCGCCATAAAATGGTGCGTTAGGCGCCATGAGTTGGGCAACAGTCTTGAGACAGGTATAGAGGGTGTAGTAAGCCGCTTGCTTGTCGGCATCCATCTCACCACCCCAGAAACGCTTGCGGTTGAGGCGCACATACCAGTTACTCAGGTCGTCTTGCACGAAGTCAGAGATTGCACGACCCGCCTTGGTTGGCTCGTATGCCTCGTAAGCTGCGGTCACCTCTTTGATGAGCGAGTTGAGTTTGCTCAACACCCATTTGTCGATCTCGGTGAGGTTCAGAAGTTCAGGGTTCAGGAGTTCAGGAGTCCAGCCGTCCACGTTGGCGTAGAGGGCAAAGAAACCGTAGGTGTTGTAGAGAGTGCCAAAGAACTTACGGCGAATCTCGTCCACACCTTCTGGATCAAACTTGAGATTCTCCCATGGGCTAGAGTTGGTGAGCATATACCAACGCACAGCGTCTGCTCCGTATTTATCGAGTGCCCCGAATGGATCAACCGCATTTCCTAGGCGCTTTGACATCTTGTTGCCGTTCTTATCGAGTACGAGTCCGTTACTAATCACATTTTTGTATGCCACGCTGCCCTCTATCATGGTGTGGATAGCGTGGAGGGTAAAGAACCAACCACGTGTTTGATCCACGCCCTCTGAGATAAAGTCAGCAGTGCGTGGAGCGTCTTGATTTTCAAACGGATAGTGGTTTTGCGCGTAAGGCATAGCACCTGAATCAAACCACACATCAATGAGGTCAAGTTCACGCTTCATCGGCTTGCCACTAGGTGAGCAAAGCACAATATGATCTACATATGGACGGTGAAGGTCAATGACAGATGGATCGTAATTCTCTTTGGAGTAGTCGCCTACGATATGTTTTGGCCAAGGGTTCTCGGTCATGAAGCCCGCAGCGATGGACTTGTCGATCTCCTGCATGAGTTCGGCGATTGAGCCGATGCAGAGTTCCTCTTGTCCATCCTCGGTGCGCCAGATTGGTAGAGGTGTCCCCCAGTAGCGTGAGCGAGAGAGGTTCCAGTCGTTGAGGTTCTCCAACCACTTGCCAAAGCGACCAGTACCCGTAGATTCCGGTTGCCAATTGATGGTATCGTTGAGTTTCATCATCTCCTCACGTGCTTGTGTAGAGCGGATGAACCATGAGTCGAGTGGGTAGTAAAGCACAGGCTTATCAGTACGCCAGCAGTGCGGATAATTGTGTACATGTTTCTCGATACGGAACGCTTTGTTCTCACCTTTGAGCCAAATGCAGATGCTGATATCAAGGGTCTCATCTTTCTCGGTAAGAGCAGGGTCGTAGGCGTTCTTTACAAAGCGTCCAGCCCATGGTTCGTATGCCGCTACATCCACTTGATTCTTCACAAAATCCTCGTCTAAATCGGCGATATTGAAGAATTTACCGGTCATATCCACCATTGGGCGTTGCTCGCCTTTCTTGGTAAGGAAGACCATACCTGGCACGCCTGCTTTCTTGGCAACGAAGGCGTCGTCCGCACCAAAAGTAGGTGCGATATGCACGATACCTGTACCATCCTCGGTGGTTACATAGTCACCAAGGATAATCTTGAATGCACCTTCGCCTGGGTTTGCCCATGGGATGAGTTGCTCGTATTCGATGCCAACAAGGTCGGTACCTTTGCCGCGCCAGAGCACTTCGGGTGTTTCGCCCAATTCTTTGGCATAGGCAGCCAAACGTGCTTCAGCCAAGAGATAATAAGCTTCAAGTTTGGTATATGGATTTTCGCCTTTAACAATCACATAGTCGATCTTTGGACCCACACACAAAGCCGTATTGCTTGGCAAGGTCCAAGGTGTAGTCGTCCATGCGAGAGCGTAGAGAGGAATCTCTGTGTTTAGTGTAGAGAGTTTAGTATTTATTGATTTTATTAAGAACTGCGCGGTGCAGGTGGTGTCTTTGACATCGCGGTAACAACCAGGCTGGTTGAGTTCGTGTGAAGACAAGCCCGTACCTGCAGCAGGAGAATAAGGTTGGATAGTATAACCCTTGTATAGGTAACCTTTCTTATAGAGTTCCTTGAGGAGCCACCACAAGGTTTCAATGAACTTATTATCATAGGTGATATATGGATTGTCAAGGTCCACCCAGTAACCCATTTGTTTAGTAAGGTTAGTCCACTCTTGGGTATACTTCATCACCTCCCTGCGACACGCAGCGTTATATTCATCCACACTGATTCGCTTACCAATATCCTCCTTAGTAATACCTAAAAGTTTCTCTACTCCGAGTTCAACTGGAAGTCCATGAGTATCCCATCCAGCTTTACGCTTGACTTGAAACCCCTGCATAGTCTTAAAACGGCAGAAAGTATCTTTAATTGTACGAGCCATCACGTGGTGTATACCAGGCATACCATTAGCAGAAGGAGGTCCTTCAAAGAAAAGGAAAGAAGGGCGTCCTTCTCGTGTTTCAATACTCTTAAGGAAAAGGTTTTCACTCTCCCAAATTGCAAGAATTTCCTTGCTAAGTTGTGCCAAGTTTAGTTGTTTGTACTCGTTAAAATGTTTCATATTTTGTATTCAAATTGTTATCCCTATCAATCTTAAAAGGCTGCAATATATAAAATGCGCTGCAAAGTTACAAAAAAAAAACGAAACTGCCAAATCACACAAAATCTTTTACTGAAATAATATATTTCATTCTTCCATATTTTGCACTTTATCTCCGTTTTTCCAAGTCTTATCTACCGGTTATGAACCCGTCAAGAACCCGTAATTATCTAAGCAAGCACCCTTGTATAGAATAATCCAAAAAAGTAAATCTAAAATTTTACATAAAATATTTGCACAAATCCATTTTTTTTTGTACTTTTGCGCCCAAATTCAAAAAAAGGAATTTATGCGTTTTTCATTTAGTGTACCATAGTAAAAAAAAAGAAATGCAGAAATCGGATTTTATCATTGAGGTAAATCACGTGTCCAAACAGTTTGAGGACGGTAAATTTGCCTTGAACGATGTTAGCCTATCTATCAAAAAAGGCGAGTTCGTAACCATTTTAGGTCCTTCTGGTTGTGGCAAAACCACTCTACTACGATGTATTGCAGGTTTTCAAGTGGCAACTGAAGGTGATATTTTGTTGAATGGAGAGGATGTAACCACAATGCCTCCACATCAGCGCGATGTAAACACAGTGTTTCAGAAGTACGCGCTATTCCCCCATTTAAACGTATTTGACAATGTAGCTTTCGGTCTGAAGCTCAAGAAGATGGACAAGAAAGTCATTGAGAAGAAAGTGAAGCAGGCGCTAAAGACCGTCGGCATGACTGACTATGAGTATCGCGACGTGGATAGTTTAAGTGGCGGTCAACAACAACGTGTAGCAATCGCCCGCGCTATTATCAACGAGCCAGAAGTATTACTTTTGGACGAACCTTTGGCTGCGCTCGACCTGAAGATGCGCAAAGACATGCAAATGGAGCTTCGTGAGATGCATAAGAAGCTTGGCATCACTTTTATTTATGTGACCCATGACCAAGAAGAAGCCCTAACCTTAAGCGATCGCGTGGTCGTGATGAGCGAAGGTAAAATCCAACAGGTTGGCACCCCAATGGACGTATATAACGAGCCACAAAACTGCTTTGTTGCTGATTTCATTGGAGAAAGCAATATCTTGGACGCTACAATGGTAAAGGATGGTGTGGTTAATTTTTGCGAGAACGATTTTGAGTGTGTAGACAAAGGCTTTGGTGAAAACCAAGAAGTAGACGTAGTGTTACGTCCAGAAGATATATACATCGGTTTGCTTCAAGAGGGCAAAGAGGACAATTGGCAATTGCATGGCGAAGTATTGAGTTGTATCTTTAAGGGTGTTCACTATGAAATGACCATACTGACAGATAATGGCTACGAGTTGATGATTCAAGATTATCATGCTTTTGAACCAGGAACAAAAGTAGGGTTGTTGGTAAAGCCAGAAGACATTCAGGTAATGAAAAAAGAGCGCCTATGCAACACATTTGATGGCGAAGTACTAGAGGATAATCGCGTACGTTTCTTGGACGAAGATTGGGACATCCCCGAGCGTGTAGCTGAACGTTTCGAAGTAGGAGAAGAAGTCGAAGTGGAAGTAGACTTCAACCGCGTCAACCTACAAGACGACGAAGAGGATGGTGTGTTGTGCGGCGAAGTGTACTTTATCTTGTATAAGGGCGATCACTACCACTTGACTGTTCGGACCGATGATGGCGACGATATTTTCGTAGATACCAACGATGTATGGGACGATGGCGATCGTGTAGGAATACGTGTGGCGCCAAGTTATATTCGTCTCTATAAAAAAGAAGTAAAAACCATTTAGCGCCCTAGGTTGGGTTACCGTTTGTAGTTTAGAGATGAAGAATAATAAATTAAGAATGGTGTTTCAGTCTCGGAGTACATGGGCATGGCCCTATGCGCTATTTATGCTGTGCTTGGTAATTTTGCCGTTAGTGCTTATTGGCGTGTATGCCTTCACGGATGCAAATGGTAGTTTCACCATTCAAAACTTCGTAAGTTTCTTTACCAAGTCTGAGGCAATTAACACCTTTGTATATTCATTGGCTATTGCGCTGATTACCACAATCATTTGCCTGCTATTGGGTTATCCTGCGGCTTATATCATGGCGATGGCAGATTTCAAAACGCCACAAGTGATGGCAATGTTGTTTATATTGCCGATGTGGATCAACTTCTTGCTCCGTACGATTGCAACGGTGGAGTTGTTCCGTATGTTTGGTTTGCCATTAGGTGAAGGAGCGTTGCTTTTTGGTATGGTGTATGACTTCCTGCCATTCATGATCTACCCAATCTACAATACCCTGCAAAAGATGGATACTAGTTTGATTGAAGCGGCTCATGACTTGGGTGCAAGACGTCATCAGGTATTCATAAAAGTGACATTGCCATTATCGGCGCCAGGTATCTATTCTGGAATTGTAATGGTATTTATGCCTACAGTGTCTACTTTTGCTATTGCAGAATTATTGACTCACAATAAGGTAACATTATTTGGATCGCTGATTCAACGTTGCTTTGGCGAAGGCGGAATTGCCATGTGGAATTATGGCGCAGCACTATCGCTTATTATGTTGATTATTATAGGTTTAACTAGTTTCTTCGGAGGTGACAAAGAGGACATTAATAGGTAGAACAAGCGATTATGGCAAATAAAAAGACGACAAAACTAGAGACTCGTAGCATATGGGAGCGCATCATTGCACAATCATACTTGTGGTTGCTATTGGCAATGTTGTATACACCTATTTTGTTGATTATCATCTTCTCTTTCACTCAAAGCAAAGTATTTGGTAATTGGACGGGTTTTACATTTGGGCTATATGAGAACTTGTTTACAGGTTACGACGCAGTAGCTCAAGTTAAAGTAGATCCCAATTTATATCGAGCAATATTTTTCACCGTAGTGATAGCGTTATCTTCTGCACTTATCTCTACTATGTTAGGAACATTAGCGGCTATCGGTATTTATCATATGCGCTCACGCGATAGGAAAATATTGACATTTATGAACAGTGTTCCTATGATTAACCCAGACATATTAACAGGTATCAGTTTGTTCTTGTTATTTGTTTTTTTAGGCATTAGTCGAGGTTTAGGCACGGTGATAGCCGCCCATGTCGTATTTTGCACTCCTTATGTAGTATTGAGTGTAATGCCACGACTCACAAAGATGAACCCTAACATATACGAAGCAGCATTGGATTTGGGAGCAACACCTTTTCAAGCACTGCGCAAAGTGATGATGCCAGAATTATGGCCTGGCATGATAAGCGGTTTCATTTTAAGTTTGACATTGAGTATTGATGATTTTGGGGTGACATATTTCACAAAGGGTAGTAGTGGATTAGAAACCTTGTCTACATTTATATATGCAGATGCTCGTAAAGGCGGTTTAACTCCAGAACTACGTCCACTGTTCTCATTGATTTTCTTGACAATACTCATATTATTAATTATAATGAATATACGAACCCATAAACAACAAAACAAACAAACAACATGAAAAAGTTCTTTTTTGCTATAGCTATTTTGGTGCTATCTTGTGTATTGGTTTCCAACACTTTTGCTGCTGATCGAGAACACACTCTTAAAGTGTACAACTGGGCTGACTATATAGACATGAACGTGCTTAATGGTTTTCCAGCATGGTATTACGAGCAAACGGGTGAGCATGTAGAAGTGTTATATCAGACTTTTGACATTAATGAATCGATGCTCACAGAGATTGAGGTCGGTCAAGAAGATTATGACGTAATTTGCCCATCAGAATATATAATCGAGCGTATGTTGCGCAATGGATTAATACAAAAGATCAATAAGAATTTTGGCAACACACCAGATTATACTCAGCTTGTATCAACATTTGCCGTAGAAAAATTCCAGCAGATGGCTCCAGATAGTAATACATGTGTAGCAGATTACACAGTAGGTTATATGTGGGGAACGACTGGTATATTATACAATACAGCATTGGTACACAAGGATGAGATTCTCTCTCTTGGAGGTTTGCTCAATGAGAAATTTCAAGGTAAAGTATTCATGAAGGATGCATTTCGTGATATATACTCTGTGGTTGTACTATATGCTTATCGTGATGAGATTGCTCGTGGTGAAGTATCAAAAGATGAGTTAGTAGCCAATGTGACAGACGAGCGAATAGCACGCGTAGAGGATTTTTTGAGCCGCATGAAGAACAATATTGCCGGTTGGGAAGTTGATTTTGGCAAAGAGGAGATGACCAAAGGTAAAGCATGGTTAAATTTGAGTTGGTCAGGTGATGCTCAATGGGCTATTGACGAAGCTTCTGAAGTCGGTGTAGATTTGGAATATTTTGTACCTCAAGAGGGTAGCAATGTTTGGTTTGATGGTTGGTGCATTCCTAAGTATGCAGTTAATACAAAAGCAGCAAGTTATTTTATCAACTACATGTGCATACCTGAGAACGCTATTTTGAACATGGAGGAAATCGGTTATGTGAGTGTAATTGCTTCTTCTGAGATAATGGACTGGGCGCATGATGAGGAGATTGCAGATTCATCCGACTTGTCATACTTTTTTGGTGATAGTGCTAAATCAATGCATGTAAACCACGTTTTCTATCCAGATCGCTCTATCATTGAACGATGCGCATTAATGCATGACTGCGGCAGCAAGACAGAAGATATGCTAGCAATGTGGTCAAGAGTAAAGGGCGATAACCTCAGCGCCGGATTAGTATGGTTTATCGTAGTAGTGATAGTTTGTATCATAGGTGTATCTATTGTACGTGCTATCAGCAACAAAAAGAAAAAAGAATTGCTGCGCAAAAAACGCAATCGTAGAAGATAATTTATCTGTTTGGATATTATAACACTTTATTCTTTCTATTTAATGAGACGGATATTATTGTATTTCATTGTACTTCTTTTGAATCCAATAGGGATGATTGGACAAGTGTATCATGATGATTTTTTAGATCTTCAGGTACAATTTCAAGAGCGTACAAAAACAGTCTTTACGAACCTTGAGAATTACCTCTGTTCATACCCATATACCCCATACGTGGACGAAGTATACTTGATGAAAGGGGTATTATTGTCAGAGAAAGAGAAATACAACGCAGCGCTAAAAGTTTTGGAAAAGACTAATCCAAAAGTCTTGTCTCATCAGTCGCAAGACATGTACTATTTTTACTGCGGTTATGCACATCTACAGATTGAGGATTATGAGAAAGCATTAAGTTTTTTGCTTCCACTAAAGGAAAATGTAGGTATATATAGTTTGCAAGCTAGATATTACATTGCTTATTGCTATTACAAACAATCGCTTTATAGTCAATCTCTAGTAGATTTTCTATCCATTGAAGAAGTGAGTGGATATAAAAAAATTGTACCTTATTATATTATTCAAATTTATTATGCATTGGGGCAGTATGACAAGGTTTACACACGCGCAGAAGAATTATTGAGATTGTATCCAGATAACGAATACAATGACGAATTGCATCGTATGCTAGGCAGACTATATTACGAGGATAGGAAATACAAACAAGCAAAAACACACTTGGAAGCGTACCACACTTGCTGCAAGAAACGTAAAAAAGACATATTGCGCACTGACAAGTATCTATTAGGCATATCATATTATCAATTGGGACAATACTCGAATGCAATTGACCAGTTGAAACAAGTAAAGCTATTACAAGATTCCATTTCGGAAAACACATGCCTACATTTAGGGCATTGCTACCTAAACAACAAGAATATTGAGAAAGCGAAGTTGTCTTATTCCACAGCTATTCAGTACAATCTTACGCCCACATTACGCGAAGAAGCAATGTACAATTATGTACAACTCTCGCTCCAAAATAGTTCTGCACTGGGAGAAGACATTACTGCCCTGCAAATGTTTATCAACGAATATCCCAAATCGCGTCACATTGACCAGATCTATTCGCTGATGGCAGATGTGTATATCAATAGCAAGAACTATCGTTCAGCTTTAGGTGCATTGCTCGAAGTGCAGCAACCTACCGAACAGATCAAGCAGACACTGCAATATTTACGCTACCAATTAGCTGCAGACGCATATCTGCAAGGCAAGATGCAGGAAGTCATCGATTGGTGCCAACAGATACAAACCCACACACATGAAGCTACACGCTACCAATTGGAAGCCTATTACCTAACTGCAGAAGCACAATATAGGCTGATGCAGTACGACTCTTGTATCAGTCTGATTGACCAATACGAGCAGCATACTCACTATGCAGAATCAGCCAATCAGTCCAATGCTAGTTATCTAAAGGCATATGCATGGTTCAACAAGAAAGACTATGCAAAAGCCCAGCCAATCTTCCAAACTTATTTGGGCAAGATTCAGGCACAGCACCATACCTATCCAGATGTAATGAATCGTATAGGCGATTGCCACTTCCATTCACGACAATTTGAATTGGCATGCAAGGCATATGAGGAGGTAGTCTCCATCGGCAAAGCGGGTGCTGACTATGCGCTATTGCAACAAGGTACTGGATATGGATTGCTACAACAGTATGATAACAAGATTCAGGCGCTAGAGAAATTGGCCAAGCTCTACCCAAGTTCTAACTTGGCAGACGATGCCTTGTATGAGTCAGCTCGTGCGCACCTGCAAATAAATCAACACGACAAAGCTATTGAGGTGTACCAACAACTGATCCAGAAATATCCGCTGAGCAACAAGACAGCCAAGGCTCAACTAGAGTTGGGTATGGCTTATCGCACACTACAGCAATACGATCAAGCTATCGAGACCTTCAAGCAAACCATCAGTCAGCACGCAGGTACAGAAGAAGCATATTCGGCGCTTGATGGACTAGAGCAAGTGTATGTAGAGACCAACAATGTGTCGGAATACATCGCATACACCAAGACACTAGACAAGATGAATATGCAGATCTCGAGCAGCGAAGATTCACTCATGTATGTAACAGCCGAACTACAGTTTATGCTGGGGCATTACGAGTCTGCAGCTGCAGGATTATCCACATATCTTACACGCTTCTGCCCAGGTGGTAGATATTGCGTTACAGCTATGTACTACGCAGCCAATAGTTATTACCAACTGAAAGAATATTCGCAAGCCATTGAGCAATATAGCGCTTTGGCAGATGTAGAGGGTAACCCATACATGGAAGAAGCTTGTATGCGAGTAGCCGAACTGAGTTACGACCAAAAAGAGTATCACACAGCCATGTACTACTTCCAACGTATGCAACAAGTGGCGTCTAGTCAACAAATGCAAATCATGGCAAGTCTGGGCGTATTGCGCTGCGGTTATCAGGTGCAAGATACATTGGCTACTATCGAAGTGGCTAGTCAGCTACTCGAGATAGAAACACTGGATTTGGCAACCCAACACGAAGCACGCTATTGCCGAGCGAATGCCTATAGACAACAAAAAGAATATGGATTGGCACTAGTGGATTACTCTACTCTAGCCAAGGAGGTTAGAACTAAGAGAGGGGCCGAAGCTAAATATCGCTTGGCAGAATGCTACTACCACTTAGGTGCATTGGATATGGCAGAAGGAGAGATCATGTCATTTGCGGGCATGCACACTTCGCACCAATATTGGCTGGCCAAGAGTTTGATATTGTTGGCAGATATCAACGTGTCTAAAGGAGATCTATTCCAAGCCAAGCAGTATCTGCTAGCACTGCAAAACAACTATCGCATTGAGGATGAGATTCCTGCAATTATCCAAGAGAAACTCGAAGAGGTTAACCAACTATCAATAGAGACACAACCACAAACCAACGAGAATGATTCAATATGAGAAAGTCCATTATATATGTAGTCAGCGCAGTTTTATCCCTTCTCACGTGCCAGCTATCCCTAGCGCAAGACACCACCTTTAATCGTGTAGTGACCGTGGAGAGAGAATATCAGCCAGACATTGATCAAGCCAATAAAATACAAGTTACTCCTAACATTTTTCAGGAAAAGACACAGCCCTACTCTGCAGTCTATTCCACCTATTCTGCACCTGTATCAGTAGGATACAACCTGCAGCCTCTGCGTGCGGCTAAGGCTCAATTCACGCCTCTTGAACCCACCGACGGACTCTTGGAAAGCGCAGTAGGTCACCGCAACTCTCACTTGATCTTCGACTATTCATTACACCCCCAACGCAACTCTACAATTGGCATTTATGCCAAGCATGATGCATATTGGGGAGAAGATGCTATATGCGATGCACAAGTAGGTCTGAAGTTTGCACAAGATGGACAACGCATCAATTTCTTTGCCAACATGGAGGGCAATATAGACTATTGGCGTTATTGCAAGCAGGTAGAAGATGACACATATGGTCCTATACTCGTTAAACTAGAAAGCGGAGACCGCATCTTGTGGAACACTAATGCTAATCTAGGCATCAGCACAAGCAAGAATAGTCCAGTACAATTCCTACTACAAACAGGTTATAAGGCACTTGGATGGTGGGAAGAAGTGCAGCATATCATTGACTCAAGATTGAACCTGAATTGGACTAAAAACTTACATTCCGCAGGTATACAAGCCCAGGTAAAGAATCAGTTCTACATGCCTATTTCTACCGATGCCGCAGCAGATGCTAGCACCACATTGGATGCACGTCATGCCTTGAGAATAGAGCCATACTACACATACACGAAGAAGAATTTTCATCTGCATGCAGGAGTGAATATCGACATGAATATCTCCTCGAACATGGGCGCAGAGAAATGGTTGAGCAGAAGCAAAAACTTAGGTTTTGCTCCATCGGCCAATATCCAGATGAAGTGGCACAGCCAGGATAATCGTTTCCATCTATACACCGACATCCTAGGATCGTATGGTACATCTATGTCAGATGAGTTGTATGCGTATTGCCCATTTGTAGATTTCCTTGATGAATGGAGCAATAAGCAACACAAAGCACAATATACACCGGTAAATCTGACGCTTGGATTCAAAGTGCGCCCCATTAACACGATACTCATTGATCTGCACGCAGGATACGCATTGCATCTCAGAGACTACCTTGTATATGCTCAGTTGGAGGAATCATTAGAAGAACCTTCTAGCAGCAGTACAAATCCATATAACTACATCTCCACAAACTATGCAATACACCAGCAAGACTATCATAAATGGAAGATCGGCGCATCTGTACACTATCACTACCGCGATTTGCTAACCATCCATGCAGCGGGTAACTACTATTTCTATTTATCAACAAGTCAACCTATGGTATATGACCAACCCAAATGGGACGCAAAAATGCGCGTAGATGTTCACATAGATAACAAATGGAGCATTTACTCTGACAATTATTTTGCGGGGAAACGCGTAGGATGCACTAGCAAAGGAGACGTTCATCTAAAACCAACTATTGCTCTTAATATAGGAGGACAATATAGTTTTAATACTTGGTTAAAAGTGTACTTACAACTAAACAACTATTTAAACCGAAAAAACGACATACTATATAATTTTCAAGAACAAGGTTGCCATTTCTTAGTTGGAGTAAAATACACATTCTGATAAAACCCCCTAGTCTATTCAGCTTTTTTCTTTGAAATGTGAACTTTTTCGTGAAAAACTTGCATATGTGCAATATTTGTTGTACCTTTGCAGCGCTTTTTGTGTGCGTGCGGAGTGTGCGCAACAACATAAGCACGTAACTAATACGGAAATTAAGTACAAAAAAGAATAAAATTACAATTATGGTTATCAAAGTAAGTAACACCAATCAACCTAACTGGACAGATTTGCATGTGCATGCAAACCTTCCTAAGAACCTCAGCAAACTCCAAGAGATTGCAAACAACCTCTGGTGGGTTTGGAACTCTGAGGCTAAGAACATTTTCCGCAAAATCGATCTTGATGCTTGGCACCTAGCACAATCTAACCCTGTAGTATTGCTCAATACTATCAGTTACGATCGCATGCTTGAGCTCAGCAAGGACAAAGCATTTATGAAGGAACTCGATGCAGTATACGCTGAGTTCCGCGCATATATGGATGAGCCAAAAGATCCTAAGAAACCTAGCGTAGCTTACTACTCTATGGAGTACGGATTGACTCAAGTATTGAAGATCTACTCTGGTGGTCTTGGCGTATTGGCAGGTGACTACCTCAAAGAGGCTTCTGACTGCAATGTGGATATGACCGCTATCGGTTTCCTCTATCGCTATGGTTATTTCACACAAACTCTCTCTCCAGAAGGACAACAAATCGCTAAATACGAGGCACAAAACTTCTCTAACCTTCCTATCTCACAAGTGAAGGAGGCTGATGGAACTCCAATGATCATTGAGGTTCCTTATCCAGAGCGCACTGTGAAAGCTTATTTGTGGAAGGTAGCCGTAGGTCGTATCAACCTCTATTTGCTCGATACAGACAACGAGATGAACTCTGAGTGGGATCGCCAAATCACTCACCAACTCTATGGTGGTGACTGGGAGAACCGTATCAAACAAGAGATCATGCTCGGTATGGGTGGTACACTCGCCCTCAACAAACTTGGTATCAAGAAAGATGTTTACCACTGCAACGAGGGTCACGCTGCTTTCATGGGATTGCAACGTATGCTTGACCTAGTAGAGAAAGAGGGATTGACCTTCCAACAAGCTCTTGAGGTTGTTCGCGCAAGTGGTCTCTACACTTGCCACACTCCAGTACCTGCTGGTCACGACTACTTTGAAGAGGGTCTCTTCTATAAGTATATGAATATGTTCCCAGCACGCCTCGGCATCGAGTGGGCTGACCTCATCGGTATGGGTCGTCAAAACCCTGCTGACAACACCGAGAAATTCTCTATGTCAGTATTCGCCCTCAACACCTGCCAAGAGGCTAACGGTGTGAGCTGGTTGCACGGCGAAGTGAGCAAAAAGATGTTCGCTCCTGTATGGCCAGGTTACTTCGAGGAGGAGTTGCACGTAGATTACGTGACCAACGGTGTACACATGCCTACATGGGCTGCTAGCGAGTGGAAAGCAATCTACAAAGAGATCTTCCCAAAAGAGTGGATCAAAGACCAATCTAACCTCGCAATGTGGGCGCCATACAACGATATGCCAGA
>JAZKYJ010000043.1:0-8154 GCA_045612045.1 Paludibacteraceae bacterium
AGCTGGAGCTGGAGCTGGAGCTGGAGCTGGAGCTGGAGCTGGAGCTGGAGCTGGAGCTGGAGCTGGAGCTGGAGCTGGAGCTGGAGCTGGAGCTGGAGCTGGAGCTGGAGCTGGAGCATTTAAGTTAGTAGCGCCTCCGTGTAAGGACTTAATAAAAGCTTTTACATCTTCTGACAGCGTTACATTTACGTCAACTTTAATCTTGATTTCTTCCATTTTCATAATTATTAATTAAGTTATCAATATAGTTAAAAAATTCCGGTATTGACATATTAGTTAGTGTAAGCTCTTGATGTATAAGGCCATCTTCTTTATAAAGAGATAAATAAACGCCTTGATAATTTAGGCGTGCCTTATAAGGTCCTTTTGTGAAGATAATACTATTCTCTTCTGAGCCTCCTTGCCAGCCTTTTTGTACAATATACAAATCATGCACGAACACTCCTAAATAATTAGCTAATGCTTCTAACTGAGAGGTGTCTAAATAGGCTTCTCCTTTAAGTATTCTGCTTAGCGCTAGTCTGGGATATTTTACAGTTGGAAATAAAATTCCAGCCAGCTTTTCAGGGTCTAACGCATAGCGCTTAATTACCTCTGCGAGATTGAACTTTTCCATTATCTATTCTTTTCTTTATTATTATAGCACAAAGATAAAAAATTTTTTTCAAATAAAGAAATTTTTTTTCATCTTTTTATAAAAAAATTTTTGTTTCTCACTAAAGCCTTGAAAATGAGAGCTTTAACAAAAAACAGTGTAAACAATAAACAAAATAAACAATACTTCCTATAAGTTTATATGAATATTCTTAAATTTTTATAGAGCCTATAGATAAGTAAAAATTAAAAAAATGATAGTTTAAATGTTTTGAATTTTTATTGTTTACATTGTTTATTTGATGTGCAAAGGGCTGATTTATAATAAAATAAAAGGTAAACAATGCTTTGTTTACATTGTTTACCTTTGTTTACTCTTTTATATGTGTATACTCGCAATTTATAATTTGCGTATTAGGGTTGAGACTAACAATACTTATTTGGCGGCTTTTTATTTTTTTAGTTTTCCACAAAAAGCCTAAAAAGCGTTTGTATGTAACAGTTTCAGCTATAACTAAAGACTCCCTATTTTTGATTTGTAGCGTCAGACTATCTGTTTTTAAATCTACACAGCCTTTTATATCAGTCCACTTAGACTTGTAGTCAAAGCATTTCAGTGTATCTGCCTGCAAAGTTACTGTATCAATCCTTATAGAGTCCGTTAAATTCGTAGACAGAGTATTTATTGTTTCTAACTGAGAAATGACTACTTTTTGTAAAGTTTCTTTTCTTGATTTAAGCTGATTAATTAAGGCTTGGTCTTCGGCATAATATTGTTTATATTCTTTTAAAGTAAGCTCCAGCTGTGATACTTTAATGGCATTAAGGCTGTCCGCCACTTTATATTTTTGCTCTTCTTTTAAAAGTCCATTTTTCTGAGACATTAACAACTCCTGGTTACTTTTAAGCCGAGCATTATCAGCTTTTAAAGCCTTTATTTTAAAAAAACTTCCGAGCGTAATAATAAGCAATATTACGCCAATGGCTAAATAGTTAAGTAAAGTTTTCATAAATTTTTATTCTCGCGCATTCTCGCGCAGTTAAATTTTTTATTTTAGAAATTCCAAGGGCCTACAAAAAAAGTATTCACGCACAAGAAAAGCTAAGCGTGAATGCTCTTTTTAACTATGCCCCTAAGATATAGCGCTCTATGGCGGCAATATGTACCCGCACAATACTTTGTAGTCCTTCTACAGTTAAAAGTCTTTCGACATCTTCTTTATTATCTTGAAATAAATTTTCTGTTAAAACCGCACAGCAATTAGTATCTCTGCACATTGCGAGATTTTGAACAATATATTTTTCGGCCGGAACATATCTATTACCTTGCATATTATTCTTCAGCGCTTCTTCCCATAAAAGCTTAGCGAGTTTCTTGCTTCGTGAACTTGCATTAGGCGCAATATGGGCGCTAAAACCACGGGCATTCAGCCAGCTACTGCCATTTCCTGCGGCGTTCAAATGAATTGAAATAAGAAGAGTATTTTTACTGCCGTACTTTTTACATTGAGTATTAACCCTGCGAACACGTTCTTTTAAGCTAATGTCTGTATCTTCTGGAGTTACTTTGTATACTTCGTAGCCCATAGATTGTAAATTTGCTGCGAGTATATTTACGACTTCTCTTGTATACTTCCATTCTTTGATTTTGCCATCAGGACTACCTTTTGGGCTGCCAAGTCCGTGTCCGTTATCTAAACAAATTAAAAATTTCTTCATGCTTTATTTTTGTCGTCTTTTTTGTCTTCTATACTTTCCTCTAAAGAAATTCTAAAGAGCTTTGAAAAGAATTTCCATACGTTAAAGCGCTTGGAAAGTCCTTTGTACTCAAAGTAATTATCAAAAATACTAGATAGCTCTACAGAACAAACAACAAGCATGATAATGGCGACAAGTAAAGGTATGTCAAAGATATTGCCAAAAGAATGGCCTAATACCCAAGCGATAGAAATCCAGCAAATATAGTCGACCATCTTATTCACTGTGCGCCTAATAGCCCGAGAGCCTCGTATTTTTTCTCCTCTATGGAGCGCCGCTTGTATGCCAAATCTTAAGTCAACTAGTATTAATACAAATGCTACAATTAGCCAAATTATTAAGCTTTCCCAGCCTTCTACAAAAGGGGACGTCATAGCTGCGACGGCCCCTGAGATAACGTTTCGTTCTTGCATTATATAAAATTTTTCCAATTAATATCGTATGCGGTTCCAATCGCATCAGAAGTCCACCTACAAAATATCATGCCCTCATACCCATCTGGGTCTGTTGCAATTTTATAAGCGGCCTTAATACATGAAGCTTCATCTTTGAAAGGGTCTGGGTACAAATCAGCATAATACATATTAGCTTGGTATGTTATGTCGCCCAGCGTAGATTTAGTTTTAGTATTATTTGGTAAAACTAAGCCTAAACCTTCCATTGCCTTTTTAACTTGGCTCACTGACCAAGTATGTTCCAAGCCATTAGCATTTTCCATTTTCTTACTAACATGCTCAGCTAATGCGTCAGTAAAATGGTACCCATGCTTTTGTACATACTCTTCAAAGTCATCAGACATAAGGTCTGAAGCTTCGTTTTCATAAGGAAGTTTATAGTCCTTGCGAGCTTTGTGCTCATGTTCATGCTCGTAGTTGTCTCGATGGTGCTTTACAACTACCATTTTTAGTTTCTTACCCATAGTTAGCTTTCAAATTTTTTGATGAAGTCTTCCATCATTTTTTGCTGGCCTAGCATAAGGTCTTTCATTTCTGAAATAGAACCTTCGATTTTGCCAAAGCGTTTCTCAGTTTCTTGCTTTTCGCGGTAGGTAGAATCGAGTTTAGCAAGCAAACCTGGAGTTACCTCTTTTACTTTTCTTTGGTAGGACTCCGCCGCAAAATACTGTTCTGCCATGTTTTGCATAGATTTTACTTCTCCTACCAAGCCTTGCTCTGTTGTGGATAATACTAGGTTTCCTGCATACGAGACTGAGAGATTTTCAGGAATTACAAACGGCGTAGTTTTGCCATTCATCTCAACTACAACGTCAATTACCATTTCTGATTTACCCGTTTTGGGGTTCATCTCAATTCTTGGAAAGCCTACGTCAACAGCTTTTCCATGAGTAACAGTTAATTCCTGTTTGTCGAGGACATATACAGGATAATTCTGCTTAATATCTTTGAATAACATAGCTTTAATTTTTGAAAATTAAGTTTGTAGGGGTACCTAAGATAGCGGACCTCTCAGGTACCCCCCTGGATAATTAAGCGGCAGGAACAATAGTTATTGTTACCGAGTCGTTAATTGAGTACGCTTGAGCGCGTCCACATGTAACACAAGAGCCGCCTTGCACGCTGCCTACAGAGGTAATCGTTACCGAAGTAGGAAGGGCTGTTTGGCCTTGGAAAGCAACATAAAACTGCTCAGTGAATAACTGCGTCTTGGCTTTGCATCCACTTCCGGTTACTACTGTAATTCGAGCAGTAACGGGAACAAAAACAGTTGTACCATTAAGAACAGGAGTACCTGTTGTGTACTGCAGCGTTGCTAATGGTTGAACACTTGAATCAATGCAGAAAGGGTGACACAGCTTTTCTCTGTATGTTACCAGCATTGATAACTGGTTCGCTACTGGCGCAGCAGCCAAACCAACGGGAGATAGCCTTACCATAGTGCATTAATTTTTAGAATCCGCAGTTGTCGCCGCAGTCTCCACCCAACTTGCTAAGCAAGAGTCGGTTTTGACGTTCTTGAGAGAGTTGGAACTTCAAGTCCTGAATTTGCAAAGCTTGTTCGTCTTTCCAATGGCCATTCAAGGTATCAATGATACGTTGAGTGTTGTTTTCTCCAGCACGAATAATGTCGCACTTGTCTTGTTGAGCTTGGAAAGCTACAGAAGAGAAACCGCGTTCAAGGCCGGTGTTAGTACGGTCAAAGCCTGCTTGTGTTGCAAACATTTGGTCCTTTTGAGCCAATTGGTTTTGATAGCCTTGCTCGAGAATGAGCTTTTGAGTTGTGCAGCAGCAGTCCTTAAGAGCTTGGATAACGCTGCAATTACCAAGGTTAGCAGCATTGATAACTCTTTCGGCAGAGAAGCCTACTTGGCCCGCTACATTTTGGATTGCAGCTTGTACGTCGCAGCAACATTTCTGCAGAGTGTTGAAATCAACATTGAGGTTCTGTGACAATTGGCTCAACGCAAAGTCATTGCGATTGAAACCGTCGCCGAGAGCACTCATAATCAATGAGCTGTTTTGGTTGTCCTGCATTTGTGTGCGAATAGCTTCAAGGGCAGGGTTTGTACCATCGTTGCCAAAACCACCATTGCGAGTAAACGCAAGGAACATGAGATACGCAAAAGGATTGTTCATCCAGCTGTTGTAACCATCATTGCGATTTGACATCAGAGCGGCAGTGAGAGCGCTATCGTCTCGGTCGCCGCAGTAGATTTTTTCAATTGTATCAGCCATAGTTGTGATAAATTAAAAAAGTTAATAATAAAAGATTAGCACACGTATATATTTCTGCAGAGAATATATTCAAATTAGGGTATTCGCCTTTTCACCAGCTAAAAGGTTTTGACTTTTTCTGGGCCTTTATTTTAGAGGGGAGGGTCGACCTATTTTTTATTCATTTCATGCCACAAATATAGCTATTCGGCTATACATGAAAAATATTTATTCAAAAAATTTTTGGCCCGAAGTATTTTTTAGCTTTTTAGGCTTCTTAACCCTTAAAATTGACTTGCTGTACTACAACGCTGTTTACCAACCTCATCATGAACTCGCTCCACTCCTCTTTGAAAGGTTCGATGTCTTCTGGCTGAATCTTAATAGTGTTAAGTACACTGAAAATATTCTTCAAGTAACCCTTGATAGGAATATGCTCAAATACTCCCTTGTCATTAGCATTAAAGAAGTCCATCAAATCGAGCCAACATAAACCCTTGAACACTACATCTTTTAGTTGGTTTGTGTTGTGAGTAAGACTTGATTGTCTCATAACATAATTATAACCCAACATATCTACATATTCGCACTTGTTAGCATACCACAATATAGGAATAATAGTAGGAGTGTCCTCAATATATCTTCTATGATTATAAGGCACCTTTTCATACAGACTTCTACGAATGAGTTTATTGTTCATAAAAACAATTCGTTCACCCCAGTATCTGCTAATCTTATCATTACCTACTGTAGTAGCATTACCATAACTTTCTGCTTTCCAAGTGCCATCTTCTTGGATAATCTTAATACCGCTTGATACTATATCAGCACCAGTTTCTTCTGCTCTTTGTAAGAGTGCTACTACATAGCCTTCATCAATGTAATCATCGCCATCGAGTAGTAATACATACTCTCCAGTGGCATTTTCAATACCCAACCTTCTTGATAGTCCTGCACCTATATTCTTCTCATTGTGGAATACTTTTAGGATGTCAGACATCTTAAAATAAAGGTCGTCAGCAAGTTTTGCAGTATTATCTGTAGAACAATCTTCCACGATAATTACTTCTTTCACTCCTTGCTGAATAGCACCCATTACTGCCTTTTCCAGATATTCTACAACATTGTAAGCAGTGATTACGATTGATACTTTGTTTTCTTTCATACTTTGGTAAGGTTTAATTTGTTTATATTTATCTAAATTTGGTAAGGCTTTGTAAAATCTACATTAAGGATAGCATAAACTACAAGTAGCCTTATAGCAACTACCCCTAATGTAGTAACCTTACCAAGGTGTTATTCCGCTGTTAATTTCCAAGTGTTAGTTCCATCTGTAATGGTAAGAATATTATCAGCTATGGAGAATGATAAATTATCGGGAATAGTGACATTTTTTCCAATAGTAATAGATGGTTGTCCCTCTTTAGAAATATTCAATCCACCATCTACTAGCTCTATAGATTTATGCCCCTCTGAGGAAAAAAACCTTATATAGCCTAGTTCTGCATTAATTACAGTCTCCGCATAATATTTACCTTCAGATTCTGCTGGACCCTCCATCCAACCGTAATAAAAGATGAAGTCCGAGCCAGTTGTTGTAATTCTTGAACCTATATCATCAGCAGCACGATTAGTAGAGCTTGTTATAGTAAGGTTTCCAAAAGAATATTCCACCGAAACACCTTCAGTCATATGACAATCTTCACCAATAGTAGTACCATTACCTATTTGTATATTACCTGGGTTACCTTTAATACTTAATCCACCACTTGGGTTTATTGTACCTATTCTTATTCTATCATAAATGCTAGACTCAATACCTATATTTGCACCTTTCCCTATTTTTGTACTGCCTCCAATTACAGCTGGGGAAAACCCACTAACACCAGTACCTAATACAACATTACCATCTCTATACTCGACGTGACTATCGTTACCTCCAATGGATTCCCATGGTGACCATGAGTGAGTAGTTCCAGGAGTAGTACTTCTTTTCTCCATAGAGAACACACCACCATTAGTCACAGCAAACTTGATTTGAGTAATACACTTCGCATCCTTAGCACCAGCATAGTTGTTGATAGCAATCATCACAAAGGTCTCAACAGTAATTGGGTCTACTTCAACAGTATCTCCTATAGATGGTGTACCTAATAATGCCTTTGGTCCAATATATACACCACTATATATACCACTATCTATAAGACTATTCATTCCTCCTGTTTCAGTAAGTCTTGTCATATCCTGAGGATTCACAGTAAAACCATCTGTCACTGCTCCCACCTCCACATTAGTCTGATACTTTTCCCAAGGTTTCCAGGTCAAAGAATCCTTATTAGCACCATAAGCAGAGCGCATATACATATCGCCTTCTTGACCACCTACACGGTTAGATAGCATCAAGAACTGAGTGATAGTACAATCATCACTATTACCACTGCCATTAGTCAAAGAGCTATCAAGGACATAAAGAATACCCTCAATAGTATGGCCATTACCTTGATTCATTATGGGTAAGTTATCAGTCATAGGATTACCAGTTCTCTCACCCTTGATTCTATAAGTACCAGCATCCTTATAGTCGTTCATATTGTGGGTATGTGACCATGCTATTACTTGAGCATTGCCACCCATCACACTACGCATCAGCATATCGGCTACACCATACTGCTGACCTTGTACCTCAATCTTTTTAATTTCTTCCATAATAAATTTATTTGAGTTTTAGAATTTCGTTAGTTACATTACCTTGCACACTCATCACACTATCCACGACACTTGCTGTCGCTTTCAATGTACTATTCTCTACATAAGCCGAACCGCAGCCACCACCGCCTTTTTCTAAGGCTTCAATTCGCTCGGTGAGGTTGTCTATTCTCCTCGATAGATCTGACAAGATGGCTACAAGTTGCTCATCTGTGAAAATCGCGTCAATATATTGCGTGCCCAGGTCGATCGTCTCGAGTGTCATATTGTGAATATCATGACCAGTCTCATTACACGAGCATGGCACCAGTTCAAACACTCTGCAAGCATCCACAGCCGTCTGCCCATCCTTGCCACGATTGATCCACAGCGTCAGATTATACACACCTATTTGCCGGTGATGCTTGCCTCTGAATGTTGCCAC
>JAZKYJ010000044.1:0-46842 GCA_045612045.1 Paludibacteraceae bacterium
CAATAATACAATGTCGAAAATTTGTCAAATTACAGGCAAGAAAGCCATGGGTGGATGTAATGTGTCTCACTCAAAACGTCACACTAAGAGGACGTTTGATGTGAACCTCTTCCACAAGAAGTTCTACTGGGTAGAACAAGATACGTGGATCATGCTGAACGTGAGTGCAGCTGGTCTGAGAACTATTAACAAAATCGGATTGGATGCTGCGCTTAAGCGCGCTTCTGAGAAGGGTTACATTTAAACAAAGGAGGATTCGTTATGGCAAAGAAATCTAAAGAAGCACGTATCCAAGTTATTTTGGAGTGCACAGAGCACAAGGCCAGCGGTATGCCAGGTACATCACGTTACATTACTACCAAAAACCGCAAGAATACTCCTGAGCGTTTGGAATTGAAAAAGTACAACCCAATTCTCAAGAAGTACACTATCCACAAAGAAATTAAGTAATTAACCCCTAATTAAGAAAGGCTTAGAACTATGGCAAAGAAAGCGGTCGCTACATTGCACACAGGTAACGCTGGACGTAACCACACCAAGTGCATTAAGATGGTGAAGAGCCCTAAGACGGGTGCTTACATCTTCCAAGAAGAGATTGTTGAGAACGACAAAGTTGCTGCTTACTTCAAGTAAGAATCGCAATAGAAATCTTAAAAAAAAGCATACTAAATTTGGTAGTATGCTTTTTTTTTATTACCTTTGCAATCTATTTGTGGAATAATTGTGTTGGATGATTAATGTCTGTTGTGGTCTAGAGGGGATTTGGTTGAATATTAATCAGTAGAAAATTAACTATTTATTGCTATGTTGGGAATTATTATAAATCCGAAATCTGGAAAGAAAGCCTTTAGGGCTCAGCGATTATATCTGTGGAAACTACTAAAACAACGTAGAGAACCATTCGTATATAGAGTAACTAAGTATGCAAACCATGCTATCGAATTGGCAAGAGAACTGGTGGAGGAGAAATCATGTACAAGAATTCTTGTTTTAGGTGGTGATGGTACGATTAGTGAGGTAATCAATGGCATAATGCGTGCAGAACTTACACCTGAACGTAGAGCACAGATCAAGTTTGGAATCATGCCACGTGGCACAGGAAATGACTTTGCGCGACATTGGGGGCTTGATAAGAATTTTAAACGTTCATTGGATATCTTTTTTGAGGGGCACTCTAAGCCCATTGATGTGGGTTGTGTTACCTATTGGAGAAATAATATTCCTCATCATCGTTATTTTATTAACTCGTTAGGTTTTGGCATTGAACCTATGTGCTGTAGATATGCAGAGAAACTTAAGTATTATATAGGTAGTCACCATGTGAATTATTTCTTTGCGTTGATATGGTCGCTTACCCAATATAAGAATCCGCATTTACGGCTGGATGTCGATGGTAGAACGGTGGTGGAAGGTAAGATGTTTGTTACTAGTATCGCCAATGGTTCGTATGTGGGTGGTGGTATGAAACTCAATCCTCAGGCCGATCCTTGCGATGGTGTTCTACACTCGATGTTTCTTACGCCACCTTCATTCAAGGAGATTTTGCAAGCCGTGCCTAGATTGTTTGATGGGCGCTTGCATGAGTTGCCATTCATCCATCCTGTTGTGACGGACAACCTATTATTGCATACTAAGAAGCATCAGTCTTTTGAAGCAGATGGCATCGTGATGGATGTCACAGGACCATGCCAAGTAAATTGTATGAAGCATGCGTTGCAGATGATTGTTCCAGAATATTGTTTGGATAAAGTTCTCTAATCATATGTCTGCAAACACATTTAATAGTAGGGTTGACTATAGGCTCTTGGCGAAGGTTTCTGCCTCGGAGAGTTGTTGAATTTTTCCAACGTCCATCATACGATAATTCTCAGGGATATACGCTCTGAGAATTTCTTTTTCTGCTATGCTGAGATATAGGTCTATTAGAGAGAACTTGTCTCCTTTCTGTTCTACGATTTTGTCCATGCAGTCAAAAATGCGTGGGTTGAGTATTTGCATACCTGAGAATGCTAGTTGTTGGATTGTTGGACTCATTTCCCCATTTATCAAGAATTGGGATGGGGTAGGTCTGACTTCTCCAGTGGCGATATTGGTCCACCCGCAAAGTCTATGTTCCTCATCAAATAGCAGATAGCGCTGCGTATCTCGCTCACTCACTACTACCACTCCCATCTCCTCGGGATTGTATGCCTCGAGCAGAGTAGGAATATCAATATTAGACAATATATCAACATTGCATATCAAGATGGGTGCATCAGCCGCTTCGTTATTGGATGTCCCGCCTATTGGACACTCGCTAGGGCAATGGGAGAAGAGTGCTTTTGCCTTGCGCAATCCGCCACCAGTCTCTAGTAGCATATCTCGCTCATCACTCACGCGGATATTGCAGCCGAAATTCTCATGCTCTTCCAAGTATTGGATGATCATATCTGGAAAGTGGTGTACATTTACCACGATATCTGTGATGCCGGCTGCTCGTAGTTTTTCGATTTGCCATTGCAGCAATGTCTTACCTGCTAGTGGTACGAGTGCCTTAGGCAGCGTATCAGTCAGCGGCTTTAAGCGTGTTCCCAATCCCGCCGCAAATATCATCGCTCTCATATCTTATATTGTTATTGTAGATATATGTCTAGTATTAACTCATGCAAAATTACAACAAAAATCCCATATATGCAAAAAAAAAGACAGAAAACTTCTCTTTTTCATATGAATTGTTGCATAAATAACATATATTTATTACCTTTGTCGCAAAATATGAAAGAATCATGAAGCTGTCGCTATTTTTTAAACGTCTTCTATTGGTATTAACTTTTCTGATAGTTCATAACTTGGCATTTTCGGTGCCATACTCTGGGTCATTGCCAGTAATGTATATTCAGACAGAAAATGCTACTCCTATACAGAGCAAAGATACATATGTCAATGCTACATATTATATTGATGCCATGGGTGTAGAAGGAATGCAGGATGTCGCTTCTGCCACTGCTCCATTATCTATGGAGATAAAGGGGCGTGGCAATTATACATGGAGTGGGTTTGATAAGAAACCTTATCGAATCAAGTTATCGGAAAAGCAAGCATTGTTAGGTATGCAGAAAAGCAAGCATTTTGCATTGCTTGCTCATGCGGATGATAATAGAGGTTTTACTCGTAACGCGATTGGATTCTACCTGAGCAGAATGATTGGACTCGCTTGGACACCTGAGGCCAAACCCCTAGAACTGGTTCTCAATGGTGAGTATGTAGGTTTGTATTTCCTTACAGAAACCATCCGTGTAGGTGCTGATAGAGTCAATATCATCGAGCAAGACGATGAAGAAACTACCCCCTCTAACATCACAGGTGGATGGTTGGTGGAAATTGATAATTATGATGATTCACCCAATGTGAAGATTACAGAGGGAGACGGAGCTCGAATCATATTTACTTACAAGTCTCCTGAGGTTTTGTCTACGGAGCAAGAGACGTTTCTGCGTGATGAAATGACGCGTATTAATAATCTTGTATATGGCGATAAGAATTCTGACGAGATATGGCAGTTAGTTGATATTGATGCATTGGCTCGTTTTTATATTGTACAGGAAATTGTAGATAATTACGAATCATTTCATGGCAGCTGCTATTTGTATCGAGATCGAGGAGAGAATGCCAAGTGGCACTTTGGTCCCGTGTGGGATTTTGGTAGCGCATTCAATTATGACAAATCGCAGTATATTTATCAGGGGCGCGAACATCATATGACTTGGATCAAGGAATTTTGCCGTTTCCCTGTTTTTCAGGACTATGTGAAAACTCTATGGCAAGATTTTTACAAGAATCAGTTTGATAGTGTCTTTTTATTTACCCAGCAACACATCTCTTTGCTCTCTGCTGCAGCAACAGCTGATGCCAAACGTTGGCCTAATTACGGCAATGCAGATTTAAATGATCGCGTAGAAAAAATCAACCAGAAACTTCGTTCGGCTGCCAAATGGCTAAATAAAGAGTGGGGTAACAACCTGCCAAATGATGATAATGCAGTGGATGAAAATGCCACGACCAGTATGCTCGTCTGGGTGAATGGTCAGCCTACCGAATATCCGGTAGCATCAGTAGATAGTATTACCTTTGTGAAAAAAACTGGTATCACAGTTCGCGCAAAAGTACCTGCTGCCTGGACAGATAAAATCTATGTTTGGATTTGGGGAGATGATATTACAACCAATGAATTCGTGGCAGAGAAACAGGGTGATTGGTACGTTTATACACACAATGGAGATGAGTTGAATATCATTTATAAGAATGGTAAAGGGTGGACCGGCAAACAAAATCAGACCGAAGACATCTACACCACCAAGAGTGAATGTTATCAATTGCAACAATCTGGAGAAAGCAAGGCTACAGCTATAATCATAGACTGTGAGTAATTATGCAGTATAAATCACACAGCCCCTATGCGTTATGCTAGGGGCTGTGTGTTATATATGTTACTATATTTTAATCGGGGAACTCCATCAAATATGCTTTGATAAATTCATCAATATCTCCATCCATCACGGCATTTACATTACTTGTTTGGTAGTTGGTTCGGTGGTCTTTTACGCGGCGGTCGTCAAAGACGTACGAGCGAATCTGACTTCCCCATTCAATCTTCTTTTTACCAGCTTCTACTTTTGCTTGTGCTTGACGTCGTTTTTCTAATTCTAACTCATATAATTGACTACGTAAGTGGCGTAATGCATTTTCCCGGTTTTTAGGTTGATCTCGCGTTTCCGTGTTTTCAATGACAATTTCATCAGGTTGGTTCGTGAGGGGATTGATGAATTTGTAGTGCAAGCGTACGCCTGATTCTACCTTGTTAACATTCTGTCCACCGGCTCCAGAAGAGCGGAATGTATCCCATGATATACCAGCTGGGTCTACGTGAATGTCAATAGTATCATCAATCAGTGGTACTACAAATACAGAGGCAAAAGAAGTCATACGTTTGCCTTGTGCGTTGTATGGGCTAACTCTAACAAGACGATGTACACCATTCTCTGATTTCAAATAACCATATGCCATATCTCCTTCAATGTTGAATGTAACAGTCTTTATACCAGCTTCATCCCCTTCTTGTAGATTGGCGATAGTTACTTTATAATCATGTTTTTCGCAATAGCGTTGATATAATCGCATGAGCTGTTCAGCCCAATCTTGTGCCTCTGTTCCTCCTGCTCCTGATACAATCTTGAGTACGGCTGGCATTTGGTCTTCCTCGTGAGAGAGCATATTCTTCATCTCTAGAGCTTCTACTTCTTGTAGAGCATGTGCATATGCTGTATCTACTTCATCTTCTGTTACCAGTTCTTCTTTGCAGTATTCAAATGCTAACTGCAACTCTTCTGTCGCAGCACGAACGCCTTCGTAACCTTCAATCCAGGCTTTCAGACTTTTTACCTTGCGCATTTGAACTTCAGCGGCTTTGGCATCCTCCCAGAATCCCGGATCTTGAGTGCGGATCTCTTCTTCTTCTAGTTGGACACGCTTTTCGTCTATGGCCAAGTATTGTTTAAGCTTGTCGGCTCGTTGTTGAATTTCTTTTAATTGTTCGATAGTTATCATACTTGATATAGTCTATGGTTATTTATTTTCTGTTTGAGTTGCCAGGTAGTGATTCTTTACCGGATTGTCATACATCTCGTGTAGTTTTTCGCGCAAGAATGGAATATCTTTGTTCGAAAGATGGATAAGTTTGATACGATCTTCTAGGTATTTCTCAAATTCTTCGCCACGTTCGTACATCTCGTAGGCCGCGTGGATGTGTTGATCTATGATCTGACATACGAATTGTATCTGTTCGTTGCGGCTAAGATTGCGCAACTCAGGCTTTTGCTCGAGAGCTATATCCAAATCATGATTAATAGATGGTGTCATACGGTATACCACTCTACCTTTGTATCCCTTGATGCCAACTGCCATCGAAGTGAGGTCATCTTTGCGTGATTTTTTCCACTTTGGATTATCGCGCTTGAGCTGCATCTCGCGTGCCTTGAGATAGTCGCATGGATCATATTCATAAGATATTGACACTGGGCAGATGTTTAATTCTTTTACACTTGCAAAGAAGTCCTTCGAATCGATCGTCAACATCTTGAGTACTCCCGCTTGTGTGAGGTCGTTTCCATCTTTGGCGCGTCCTTCACGCTGTGCTAACCAAATAGAACGTCTGTGCTTTCTGAGATGACGAATGTATTGCGACAATGTGGTGGCATTGCTCAGTTGCTCGCGAAAGTTGCCATTGCGTATCACTACGAAAGCGCGCATGAATCGTACCAGTGGTTCGATCCACCATTTGCCAAACAGATTATTGCCAATGCCTACGTAGGGTCTGATGAAATAGCGTATTCGTACTAGATAGGTCAACCATATTGCATCCATACAAATATCGCGGTGATTGGTCATGAAGAATGCGCCACGTTTGATGTCTTTTTCAATACTTTTCTTATCACCTAGAAAATGCAGTTTAATACTTTTGGCAGTCTTCCTCTTCATGATCAATAGGGTTGGGTATAGGAATAGAAAGTCTACCAATGGAAGTAACCAGCCTACTCGGTAAGCACGTATGTCTTTGAATTTATCCATGTCTATTATATCAATGAGTTTCTTTGTGAGTCATAATTTCTAAAATGAGATCGTCTGTGACTTGCATGCCGTCGTGTCCGATTCGTGTAAGATTGTGTATGGTGCGGTCAATATCTTCTTCCACAATGCCCTCGGTAGAGTCTGCTACTGAATGTTGCATAGCTAAATAGGCGCTGAAAATGGCTGTTGATACGCCGCTTGTAACCTTGAGAGCGCAGCCTGGCTTTGCTCCATCACATATCATTCCTGAAATATTAGCAATCATATTTTTGATGGCAAAGGTAATCTCTTGATAGTTACCTCCCATTAGATAGGTAATGCCCGCAGCAGAACCGGTTGCAGCAACCACGCAACCACATAATGCAGATAATCGTCCAAGTGATTGTTTGATGTAAATGACCGTTAAGTTGCTTAATGTAAGGGCACGAAGAGTGGCTTCTTCTGTATGATTGTTCTCTTTGGCATACAAATACACAGGCACCGAGCATGATATTCCTTGATTGCCAGATCCAGAGTTGCTCATTACTGGAACCATCGCTCCTGACATGCGAGCATCGCATGCACCACAGGTATAACTGATAATCTTTGTAAAGAGAGTATCTCCAAATAGTCGTTTCATATCAGGCATGCTGGAGAGGGTAGTAGAACGTAATAAGCGTCCGAGTCCATGTCCGTATTGGTCGGCAAAAGAAGTCTCTGCAGCAGAAACGTTCATCTTTGCTCCGGCTAGTAGAAAGCCCATGTTCGAGGTATCAACACTTGTAGCAAAGTCATAAACTCGTTTTAGACATAAAGAATCTAGTGGATTTCCCGTGGTCTCATTTTCGTTATTTTCGAAGGTGTAGTTGTTAGGTTCATCTACAAAGTTGGTATGCTTGTCTATGATACAAGCTGTTGCAGCCTTACCTTGGGCGCTAACTTCTGTGTAGATGTATAGTATGCTAGGTGCGTTGTAGTCAATCTTTATGTCTACTGGAACACGCAGTAAATATTCTTTTGCGTATTCAACGGACTGAGTAGATGCATCACGGAGAACTTCTAATTGATAAGATGACTTACCAATAGTAGCACCTAGTGCAATTGCTATAGGTAGACCTGTGAGACCCGTATTAGGAATGCCCACAGAAAAAGCGTTTTTATATACGTTTTTGGATAGGGCGACGGTGATATGCTCTGGTTCTGTACCTAGTTTTTCTTTGGCACGAGCCACGCACAAAGCTACAGCTATTGGCTCAGTGCAGCCTATAGCAGGTATGACCTCACGATGGAGTAATTCAATTATTTGTTCGTTAGTCATAGTTTTAGGAAATGTAGTTTTAGTCTTATAAGTGTATATAATATGATCGCTTTGATCTTAATACTTTTGTGGTGGCGTAGTCGGTGAAATAATTCTTTGAATACTTTTTTCTCTGCTTGCCGGTGAGGTTGGGAAGTTGTTGACGTAGAATGTTCTACGTAATTATAGCCCGCGTAATTTAGGAGAACATAGGAAGGTCTAGTCGCCCAAAAATCGATGGAAAATATCACATCTTCGTAGATCATTCCTTCTGGAAATCGTAACTGCTGTGTGAATAGTTGGCGTCTGTATAGGCGCATACATGGAGAAGTGAATTGATAGAAATTCCTAGGTTTTTTGTCATACAGAATATCTCCTTGTGTATTGACACGTTTGTATCCTATTTGGACGCAATCGTGATGATTGATGGCTTGTGTCAATTGTTGATAGTAGTCTCTATCTAAATAATCATCTGCGTCTACAAATGATACCCATTCTCCTGTTGCATATTGCAATCCTAAATTTCGAGCGACTGACTGACCTTGATTAGGTTGACTATATAGTGAAATCCGTGAATCAATGGCTTGCATTTCTTGAGCAATACGTTTGCTGCCATCTGTAGAACCATCGTCAATGAGGATGATTTGCAGGGCTGAATAACTCTGCTCTATCAAGGATTGAATACAACCCTTAAGGTGGGCTGCTGCATTATAAATGGGTACTATGACACTTACTTGATGCATGCTAAAAACAGTTCCTCGAATTGTTGGGATTCGTATTGGCGCGTAAATTGTTGTTTATTGAGGACTGGTTGATGAGTAAAACCATTTTGCTCCCATTCTAGATATTTCTCTAAGACAAACGCTTTCACTTCTTCCACATTTGTAGCGGCTAAACCAGCGTTAGTCTTTTTTATTGCATCTGCGAGGCATTCTTCGTCAGATTCTAGACACAAACAAGGTTTCTCTACGCCTAGTATCTCGTAAAATTTTGTACCCATAATACCATGTGTACCATATTCTTTGGCTGAGGTGGTCAATATCATTAAGATGGATGATTGATGCATGTGCTCCACAATTTCTGAGCGAGGGATATATCCTTCTACTTTTACCATTCCCTCTAGATTGTACTGCTGAGCTAGTCTTATAAATGCTTGTTGGCCAATATCATTGGTGTGAAATAATACTCTTACCTTGTGACTTTTGATACTGCCTGTAGATAGCAATTGTTGAAGCGCTTTGAATAACAAGGTTGGACATTGGGCGTAATGCGAATAATACTTACCGATAAATGTGATATCAAAGGTAGAAGAGGATACGTTCTTGGGATAGAACATATGGGTATCAAAGCCATTGCATATCATCCGTGTATTAGGGTTGTATTGTGAAAGGATTTGTTGGTGCCATGGTGAGACTGTTGTCACAACGCTAGCATAACGCAATACTCGGTTGCGGGTGTGAGTGTTGATGGTCGTATAGATACGCTTAGCTATTTGATCAATAAATTTGATTCCTGTAAAGGTACGTGTGTAGTAGTCTAGTCTTCCCCATTGTTCAGTGATATCACGCAAATCCACCACTAAGGGTAGGTGATATCTCTTTGCTAATCGCATGGCTGCTTGTAGTGGAAAATAATAGTAACTTGCGCAAAGAATCAAATCAAACGATGCTACATTTACTTGCTTTTGTACATACTGATACAGTGCGTTTTCCTTCGCTCCAAACAACTTATCTGCCACTAGATGACGATACGTAGGCATTTGATGAATGGTGCAATTGCATTCGAAGGGTCTATCATTGTCCATCTCTGTCGCGATTTCACAATGCCACCCTTGTGCTTGTAAATATTCCACCAACGTGATGATACGTGGCGAATATGCGGGTGGCGCGATAGCTTCGCAGAGTATTAGTAGGCGTTTGCTCATTGTTTTTCTCTTAAAATATTCAGTAATTTGGGGTATAGTGAACGATGATATCCATTTTTGCTTATAATGGAATTATGCCACAACAAGATTACTTCACCTGCGTTTTGATATATTTTTTCAAATAGTTGTTGGCAAAGAAAGTAAGCTTCGTCCTCAGTAAGTTGCATATATTGCTCGTTGCTTAGCGTGCAATCCATAATGGTCATTGGGTGCAATGTTAGATTGGTTAATTGCCACGTCTTAGGGTTGATCCATTTCACTGCACGTGTGGTCTGTAGCCGAAACCCAATATGGTCTGCAAACATCATGGTAAAGTCATCTTTTACCCCCATGTCTACCAATCGTTGCATTTGGTCAATAGAACAACGTAGGTAGTGACTGCGATGTAGTTGGTAGTCTATCGTTCTGTCTTGTTGCTTTAATGGGCTAGGTGCTCCAAAATAACTAGAGTGCCAACCGATACGTGCTCCGCTATTGTTGAGTAATTTGTGCGTTTGCAGGTAGTCTATGCCAGTTAATTTATATTGAGGGTAGTCGTATCCCTTACCCGGTGTGTCTTTTACAAAGTAGATAACTTCTGCTCTATCTACTGTTTTATCATGAGAGATTAGCCATGAAAAAGTGTAAATAGGGTCGTGCTGAATCGCTCGTAGTGCGTATGCCACAGCTCGTATTTCACCACGCAATATGCCGCCGATGGCTCCTCGCAGATGTCTATATTGGGCTAGGGAATCTATATCATGACTCAAATAAATATTCGTATAATTAGGTTTGGGTAAGTCTATTTCTAGCAATTTCATCAGCATGCGAGCGTACTCGTCTACCAATGGAATCATTAATCTATTATTTGTTCCTAATATCGAGTACTTAGCTAAGAAACGACCATGTTCATCGCGTCTGTTATCCAATAGCTCTTCGGCACGTGAAATAAAGAAAAATGTAGTATATACGATATCTGTTTCGATTATGTGTACAATTTTTTCTTCGTTGTAGTCGTCTTGCTTGTTGGTGTTTATTGTAGGGATGTATTTGCTAAGTTTTATTTCAGTAAGGTCGGGGTATACCAACTCTTTTCCAAAATGTCCATTGGGCTTGATGACGACTTTATAGTTGGACCATTCTTCGGAATTGTTGGTGTATCCTACCAGTTGTGCGGCTTGTTTGTTTCCGTACAAAAGAAATTCGATGATATACTGAATTATTTCTTGCATTCTATTCGCAATATAAAAAGTCTGCAAAGATACGAAAAAAAAATGATATACGCAAGTGAAAATCTAAATTGTAAGGAATTATGCTCGAATTCTTCTTTCTGCGGATGAATCTGTATGGGTTTGATCTTGTGGTATGGGGGTAAAATGATAGTTTTATTTTTTTTGTGCGCATTTTTTTTGTTTTTTTGTTTTATTTTTATTACCTTTGCAAAAAAATAGATATTTTAATCCTAATAATTATATATTACCATGTTTACACCATCTGATTTAGCCCAATTAGAGGCGCGAGGCATCTCTAAGGAGAAAGCCGAAAAACAATTACGCTCATTTGCCACAGGTTTTCCCGAATTGGACATCGTTGCAGCAGCATCGGTAGGGAATGGCGTGCTCAATCCTAGTGAAGAGGAGATAGATGCCTATGTCAAGGCATGGCAGGAGTATTTGGATGAGGGACATACTGTGCTGAAGTTTGTACCAGCGAGTGGTGCTGCGAGTCGCATGTTTAAAGACTTGTTTGAATATCTAGAGAAAGGAGAAAAAACGCCGTTTATAGAAAAGTTTTTGACTGAGAAGGATAAGTTTGCTTTTGGACCTCAGCTGGCAGGTTTGGATAATCAGGAAGCTGTAGGTCATTTGCTCAAAGAAATGAACTATGGCAATTTGCCCAAGGGTTTGCTGTTGTTCCACTCTTATGATGATGGTGCTCGTACACCAGCATTGGAGCATTTGGTGGAGGGTGCGATGTATGCTGCTTCCAAGGGCGAAGTGAATATACACTTTACGGTCAGTCATGAGCATCTGCCACTCTTTCAAGCACATTTGTCTGAGCATCAAGCAGCATATGAAGCGAAGTTAGGAGTGAAGTTCCATATCTCGTATTCCGAACAAAAACCTTCGACGGACACTTTGGCTGCAAATCCAGATGGTACACCGTTTAGAACCGATGATGGCAAACTCCTTTTCCGTCCAGGTGGACATGGTGCCCTCATAGAGAACCTCAACGAGCAATCTGCAGACGTCATTTTTATCAAGAATATAGACAATGTGGTTCCCGATCGCCTGAAGAGTGATACGGTTCGCTATAAACAATTACTGGCAGGTGTGTTGGTGACAGAACAAAAAAAGGTGTTCGAGCAATTGCAGAATCCTGCATTGTCGCCCGAGGAGCGAGCAAAATTGCAACGTCCACTGCGTGTGTGTGGTGTGGTGAAGAATACGGGTGAACCTGGTGGTGGTCCGTTCCTCGTGCGTGAAGATGATGGCAGTATTTCTTGCCAAATATTAGAGTCCAGTCAGATTTCTGACCTTGCATTGATGCAGCAGGCTACGCACTTTAATCCCGTAGATCTAGTTTGTGCGACTCGTGATGCCGAAGGGCATGCCTATCATTTGCCTGATTTTGTGGATGAGAAGACTGGATTTATCTCTCACAAGTCGAAGGATGGTAAGGAGTTGTTGGCGCTGGAATTGCCAGGCCTGTGGAATGGAGCGATGAGCCGCTGGAATACGATCTTTGTAGAAGTACCAGTTTCTACCTTCAATCCAGTAAAAACTGTGAATGACCTATTACGTGCAGAACACCAGGGTTGATGCCGTCATGAATCATCTAACGCGCAAGGCATATTTCTTTGATATGGATGGAGTCTTATTTGACTCTATGCCCAATCATGCTATAGCTTGGGAGGAAGTGATGAAGCGTCATGGTTTGCCGTTTTCGGCTCGTGATTGCTATGTGAACGAAGGACGAACTGGCGAATCGGTCATACGCGAAGCTATGTGGAAGGCGCGCAATCGTGATGCTACATTGGAGGAGATACAAACAATCTATGCGGAGAAGTCGGCATACTTTATTGATTTAGAGCAGAAGTCTGGTGGTACCCCTATTATTCCAGGCGTGGCTGATGTGCTACGACACGTGGAGGCATGTGGAGACCAGATATGGGTGGTGACCGGTAGTGGCATGCGAAGTTTGCTGGATAATCTCAATACTGTGCTCCCATCTGTATTTCATAGAGATAGGATGATTACCGCATTTGATGTGGTGAAAGGAAAACCAGATCCGGAACCATACCTGAAGGCCTGGGAACGTTCAGGCTTGTCGAAAACGCAATGTTTCGTCATAGAAAACGCACCGCTAGGGGTGCGCTCTGGTAAAGCTGCAGGATTGACGGTATATGCGGTCAATACTGGAGTCTTGACCCGTGATGATTTGCTGCAGGCAGGAGCTGACGAGGTGTTTGAGACGATGAGTGATCTACTAGAGTTTTTGTTGGTATCAAAATAGGATATTTGTTGTCTCTTTTCTAAAAAAATGTCAAATGTTTGCATATGTCCTTTTTTTATTGTACCTTTGCAGAAAAATCAACATAATCTATAAATAGAGATGGAAAATCGTAAATTTGAAGGAAAGAATGAACCCGAAATTGTGTATTCGCGTTCAGTAAAAGCGGGCAAACGTATCTACTATTTAGATGTAAAGAAGGCTCGCAATGAAGATTTGTATTTGTGTATCACCGAGAGCAAGCGTAAACAAACTGGTGAGTTTGAGGCTCCACAGTTTGAAAAACATAAGGTGTTTTTATACAAAGAGGATTTTGCTCACTTTACAGAAGGACTGAATGATGTGATTGCTTTTGTTCAGAGTCAAGTAGGTGAGATAGAGGAGAGAAAAGAGTGGGTACCAGAGGCTGAGAACCCAGAATCTGTGCAAGAAGAAACTTCTGAGGCTAAGTCAGAAGAAAAATCTCTATTGGGAAGTCTTTTGGATCGTTTGAAAAACTAAGACTAATTGTAAGTTGTCTCTTTAAAGAATAGAGCAGATTTGATTGATAATCTCATCAGCAACCTCCTCCTTAGAAATAAGGGGGAGATTTTTTTGTGTACCATTCGGAAATAGGAAGGATACTTTGTTGGTATCTGTTCCAAAACCTGCTCCGGCATCTTGTAGACTATTTAGGACAATCATGTCAAGGTTTTTAGTCTGAAGTTTTCTGGATGCATTGGCAAGTTCATTATGTGTTTCTAGTGCGAATCCTATCAGCAGTTGATTGGGGCGTTTTAGTGTTCCTAATGTGGCTGCGATGTCGGTAGTGCACGTCATGTCAATAGACAGCGTAGTTTGTCCGGCTTGTTTCTTGATTTTTTGTTCGGCAGTGTGGGTGGGAGTGAAATCTGCTACTGCTGCACATAGAATGCTGATATCAGCTTGCTGGAAGGATAGGGTAGTAGCTTCGCACATTTCTTTGGCCGATGTTACTGGGATGATTTGTATAGGTGCAAAGTTCTGCCAATGGTGCATGCTGACTTGGCATGGGCCTGATACTAGTGTGACATCTGCTCCTCTTTTAAGGCATGCTTTGGCAATTGCATAGCCCATCTTACCCGTCGAAGCATTGGTGATGTAACGTACTGGGTCGATGGCTTCGTGTGTAGGGCCTGCTGTGATCAAGATGTGTTTCCCTAGTAATGTTTTAGGGGTAATAGCATATTCGGCAGCGGCTACGATTGTTTCGATCTCTTGCATTCTGCCTTTACCGCTGGTTCCGCATGCTAGTTCTCCGCTTGCGCAATCTAGCATGGTGATGTTTTTCCACGTGGTCAATGTATGAATCGCGTGTTGAGTGGCAGGTGAATCATACATATGGGTATTCATTGCTGGTGCTATGAGTGTGGGTTTTCTCATAGCGGCAAAAGTGGTGGTCAGTGCGTCATCTGCGATGCCGTTTGCTAACTTGCATAGGATATTTGCTGTAGCAGGTGCAATAATCATGAGGTCTGCCCAATCGGGTAGGGATATGTGTTCGGTGCTATGTTCGTTGATAGCAGCAAATACATCCGTATACACAGGGTGTCCACTTAGGGTTTGCAATGTAAGAGAAGTGACAAACTCCAAGGCGTTCTTGGTGGTTGTCACTTTTACGTTGGCTCCTGCTTTGCGGAGTAGACGAATCAGCTCGGGTATTTTGTATGCAGCAATACCTCCGCTGATTCCTACTAAGATATTTTTGCCCTTAAGGCTCATGCTTGTGTGTGAATTATCTAAGCGCTTCGTCTTTGTTTGCTCCGCGGTAGATGAGCTGCCCATCAATGAACTCTTGTGTAGCAATCAGGGTAGGTTTTGGGAGTGCCTCATAGTTTTTGGAGATCTCTATTTGCTCAAGGTTCTCAAATGTGTCGTCTGCAGAATCTTGTGGGATCGAGAAGTCTTGTAACTTTGCATCCAATTCTTTCTTGAGGGCAGTGCTGATTTGGTTGCTTCGTTTGCCGATGATAGCAACAGTCTCATACACGTTTCCTACGCTCTCAGTCAGTTCGTTCATGTCCCTTGTGATGGTGTTTTGTGGGGCAGTTGTTTTTTTGTAATCAATCATATGTTTAGTATTTATGTTATTTCTGTATTTGGTTGAATTTCTTGATTTCTTTTCCGATTTTATCGGCAGCATTTCGATGCTTAGAATTGGGGTACTGTGTGATGAAGCTATAGTACTCGTCTTCCGTTTCGATGATTCGTTCTGTTCGTTTACTATCTAATGAGTGAAGTAATTGCTGGTATTTGGCTTGGAGTATTATCCAGTTTAGTTCCTCTTGGTACTTGTTGGTAGGGTAATCTTTTAGTGCGTTTTTTGCTACAATCTCTGCGCTTAGGAAATTGTTTCCAAGGTAGGTTCCTAGATTGTAATACATTTTTGCGTTCAAATATTCCTTTTGGGCTAGTCTGTCGTACAATTCGTTCATCTCTTCATAAGCCTGATTGACGTATGGACTCTCGGGGTATAGTTCTACGAACTGAGTAAAGAACTCGATGGCCTTTTTTGTTTCAGTTTGGTCTAGTTTGGCATCTGGAGCATTCAGGTAATAGCAATGTCCTACTTGAAACCTCGCTTCGATGATATACCTTCCCTTTGGGTAGTTACGGATATATGCTTGAAAATACTCTGCTGCACTAGTATAATCTTTCTGTCCCATATAACTACGCGATAGGTAGATGAGAACGTCCTGCGACCTGTCTGTTCCGCGGTAATAACCTGTTACTTCGTCCAACAATGTTTGCGCTTTGATGTACTGCTTGTCGTTGAAGTAGGTGAGTGCCTTTTGGTATTTCACTTCTGGGTCTTTTGATTTGAGTATCTGCTGGTATTCGCCACAAGCAGAAAGCCCGACTAATCCTATGAGTAGACTTAGACGTAATACTTTTTGATATGATTGTCGTATGATTCTCATTCGCGCATATTTAGGTAATAAACACAATCAGCCCGCAAAGGTACAACTTTTTTTTGATATATGCAAGAAAATGGAATTAAATTGCTAAAAATTTGTATAGTTGACAAAAATGTTGTATCTTTGTGGGGTAAAATATATTTGTTTTTTTATAAAAATTGCTTATGAATAGTGCTTTGGCTGCCCTGATTGGGTTGATATTGTCAATTGTATTGATTATTCGTAAATTGTCGCCTGTATATAGTTTGATGTTAGGCGCTTTGGTGGGTGGATTGCTAGCCGGTTGGGGGCTGGAGCGCTCTGTGGTAGAGATGGTTGCAGGAGTCAAGGATATCACTCCTGCTATTGTCAGAATCCTGTCGGCGGGTGTATTGACGGGTATGTTGGTTAAGACGGGTGCCGCTTCTACCATTGCACGCAGTATTATCAAGGCTTTAGGACAGAAATACATCTATCTTGCATTGGCTCTATCCGCGTTGTTGTTGACTGCAATGGGTGTGTTTATTGATGTGGCAGTTATTACTATTGCTCCAATAGCCATTATTATGGGTAACCGCCTTCAACTCTCCAAGTTCAAGTTGTTGCTAGCTATGATAGGTGGTGGAAAGTGTGGAAATATTTTGTCTCCTAATCCCAATACGATTATTGCAGCAGAAAATTTTGATGCTCCATTATCATCGGTTATGGCTGCGGGTATTGTTCCTGCCTTGATTGGTTTGGTCGTTACGGTATTTGTGATTATCCCGTTGATGCCTAAGGGGGATTTGATGGGCGGAGAAGTAGCTGAGGATAATGACGAGAAGTTGCCATCTTTGTGGCTTAGCCTGCTAGGGCCTATTGTGACGATTGTTCTATTGGCTTTGCGTCCTATTGCTGGTATAGTGGTAGATCCCATGATTGCTTTGCCAGTAGGTGGTGTTGTTGGTATTATTGCAACGGGGAATTGGCGTAATATGACCTCTTGTCTATCGTATGGTTTGGAGAAGATGTCTGGCATAGCCATTTTGCTAGTAGGTACAGGTACATTGGCTGGTATTATCAAGGCTTCTGCCATTAAAGATGTATTGGTGGGAATGTTGTCTGGCTGGAGCAATGGCGGAACCTTTATGGCGCCAATAGCGGGTGCTTTGATGTCTGCTGCAACGGCTTCTACAACAGCGGGAGCAACTATTGCTTCGGCTTCGTTTGCGGATTCTATTGTGGCAGCAGGTGTGGCGGTGGTCTGGGGTGCTGCTATGGTCAACGCAGGTGCAACCATCTTGGATCACTTGCCACACGGATCTTTCTTCCATGCTACTGGAGGTTCGATGGGATTCTCTGTGAAGGAGAGATTAAAATTGATTCCGTATGAGTCTATTGTGGGATTGGTGTTGACTATATGCAGCGTAGCGATGTATATGTTGGTCTAGAGTTTAATGTTTAGAGAGGGATAATAGTTATGAAGATAGTGATTGCATCTGATTCGTTCAAGGGCTCTATGAGTTCTGTGGACGTGGCGAAGGCGGCCGAAAAAGGCATTCGTGAGATATTGCCTGGTTGTGAAATTGTTGCAGTGAATGTGGCGGATGGTGGCGAGGGAACCGTAGAGGCTATAGTGGATGCTTTGCGTGGGGAGATTGTGACGGTGAAGGTGAGCGATCCGCTAGGACGTGAGATAAAGGCGTGTTATGGTATTGCAGGTCAGACGGCCATCATTGAGATGGCAGCAGCCAGTGGTTTGCCCCTGCTGCGTCCTGAAGAACGCAATCCGTGGTTGACGTCTACGTATGGTACGGGTGAGATGATTATGGATGCGATTGCACGCGGTTGTCGTCAGTTCTTGGTTGGTATTGGTGGTAGTGCTACCAATGATGCTGGTACTGGCATGTTACAGGCAATGGGCTTTCGTTTTTATGATTCCAATAACGAACTGATTGAATATTGTTCTGGCGGACGTATGCAAGATATTGCTCGTATTGATGATTCGCTCGTGCCTGATGAAGTACGTCAATCTGTGTTTACTGTGGCTTGCGATGTGGATACTCCTTTCTGTGGACCAGAGGGGGCTGCTCCTGTGTTTGCTCCTCAGAAGGGTGCTGATGCCGACATGGTTCGTCGTCTGGATAGTGGTATGGCTTCGCTGGCAGAGGTGGTAAAAGAGAAATATGGAGTGGATATAGTTCCTGTTGCGGGGGCTGGTGCTGCGGGAGGTATGGGAGGTGCTTTCTATGCGTTTCTTCAGGCAACTCTCAAAAAAGGTATAGATATGGTGCTGGATGCTATAGATTTTGATACCACCATTCTTGGTGCTGATTTGGTGATTACGGGGGAAGGTAAGGTGGATTTTCAAACGGCCAAGGGCAAAACCGCAGCGGGAGTCTTAGCACGTGCTGCTAATCTGCATATCCCTGTGATAGCCATAGGTGGATGTGTAGAGATGTGTGATAGTCTTGCCGGAATGGGTTTTGCCGGTATTTATCCTATCTTAGAGGAGAAGGTGCCGCTCGAATTGGCTATGCAGCGTGATTTCGCGATGGGTAATGTGGCGAAGACGATGGTTCGTGTGCTGGGTCAGCATATTAAGGTTTAGTGGTGTTCGTTTGCTGCCATCTAGAGGATACGACTACTCGCAAACTATCTGCGTCGGAAACTATCAAGTAGCACGATGCGTCAGGAATGCACTCAATCAGATTGAGTGCTTCTTTTTCTCCTAATACCATGCATGCTGTAGCCAATGCATCCGCGCGCATGCAGCTGCTTGCGCATACGGTGGCGCTCAGTAGGGAGTGTTCTACTGGATATCCGCTACGTGGATCAATCGTGTGACTACGACGATGTCCGTCTACGTAATAAAATTGCAGGTAATTTCCCGAGGTGGCCATACATAGGCGGTTGCTAGCGATGATTTCTTGTAGTTCTGCCTCCATGCCAGTGGCGTCAGCTTTGGGTTTGCTGATTCCCACTTTCCAATCCTGCCCTTTAGGATTACAGCCTTGTAGCACTACCTCGCCGCCTATGTCTACGAGCAGGTTTTGGCAGTCGTTCTTGCGTAGTAGTTCTGCCACTACATCGCAGGCGTATCCTTTGGCTATTGCGCTAGCATCTAGGGTGATTCGCTCGTCAGATTTTTGTAGATGATGATTCTTTAGTTGAATCTTTTCGTAGCCCACAAATGCCTTGATGCTGTCTATATTGATTGTTTCTGCTGGGGCTTTAGGATCTTGATTCTTGGTTCCAAATCCCCAAGCATTGACCAGTGGTCTTACTGTGATATCGAAAGCTCCTTTGGATAATAAGCTGATTGCGTGTGCTTCGCAGTACATTCGCTCAAAGAGTGAATCGGTAGACACATCCTCGTTGCGATTAATCAGACTGATCACAGAGTTGGGATTGAACATGCTCAGCGATTGATCAAATTCCTGCAAACGTTGTTGGATAGCCTCATGTAGATCTTCTGTACCTTCGTAGCGTATATTATAATAGGTGCCGAAAATATTACCTTGGTGGTGATAATATTGCTTTTTAGGTGTGCTAGGCACTAGTAGCAGCATGATAGCTGCCACTAATGCAAATCCTAATGCCCACCACTTTTTCATCTATTAGTTACCAAAATATACACCCACGCCTACGCATGCATTGAGTTTTTGTGTGGCTCCTTCGCCAAAGGTGTTAATGATGTTGTTTTTGTTGACACCATAACAGTTGAACATCGCTTCTCCCCATACGTTGATGTATAGGCTTTTGATTTCAAACTCGCGTTCGGCGCGTAGTTGAATGTTATTGATACCGATAGTTTGACCATTGGTCCACACGTTTTCATAGTCGCTATACATACCTGCCCATGGTGTGAAACCCATTTTTAGCCCTAGTACTACTCCCAATGGTAGGTGAAAGTCGTATCCTAGTTCGATATAGGTAGAGTAGGCGCGTTTGGCGTTGCCATTCTCGTTGTATTGAGGCAGTCCGGCCTCATCCAGGACGGGGTCATAGCCCAAGACGGTGGTGTACCAGTCTATCGTAAGTGGTACAATACTAGCCCATTCGCCTATGTCTATTCCGGCGTGCAATTCGATGGTACTGCTACTGTATTGGTTATTTGGGTCTCCTAGCCCCTTGAAGTATTTATCTCCGTAGAAATAATATAGGTGTGTCAAATCAAGGGCAACACCATAGTTGGCGTATCCTATTGTAATGTCTAACTCGGGGTTTAAATACTCAAACTTCCAGTTGTCGGCACCGATATTTGCCCATCCACATAGGTATAATCCTCGCCAATCGAGTGTGATGGAAGGTTGTATGGATAGTCCACCTAGGTTTTGTCCTCGCCAGAGGTAGCTACTCACTACATCGGCGCCTACTTCGAAAGAGAAACCTGACTCTTTCTCTTGGGCATTTGCTTTATAAGGAAAAGCACTGACGCCGATGAGCGTCAGTGCTAAAAGAAAAATTACTTTTTTCATTTATTCAGTCAGCTCGATTAAAGCGCATTTTTGGTTGTCCATGCAAGGAGCAATGCTTCTTCTAATATCTTGGTCTCTTCCAAAACGACGATACCGCCATCAGGTCCTGGCTCGATGTGGTAACCTACAGTGGCTGTGCCGTTGAAGAATGCGCGAACATCATCAGCAGTAATTCCTAACTTCTCAGCAATTACTGCTGAGCTACCTTTTGGAAGGCTATCCTTCACTTCTCTCAGTTTGTTGAATGTTGTGCGAATCATAGTAACTAATTGTTTAAATAGTTAAAATTTTATGTTATTTTGTATGTTTTATCTAATTATTTTGTATCATTTTGCTATTGGAAGCAATAACGAGTGCAAAGGTACAAAAATATTTTTATATATGCAAGTTTTTTCGCAATTCTGTTGAAGAAATATCAAAAAATGGTGCATCTTTCAGTATTTGCAGGTCCTTTGCGGTGGGTTTTTGATAGGGTGGGCATCCTCTGCGTGGATAGACAAAGATGCGAAAATGATCCAGTATATATTGGTGTTCTCTCCATTTTGTAAAGATGCAGAGGTTGTCTTCGCCTATGATTAATGTGAATTGATGTTCTGGGTAGGTGTTGGTCAGTTGACGTAAGGTGTTGGCTGTATAATTGGGGCGTGGCAAATCGAATTCAAAGTCTGATACGATGATTTTTTTTTGTATGGTCTCTAGTTGTTTGTTTATGGGTTGTATGGCTTCTTGTGCTTGTTTTAAGCGTGTATGTTCGTCTGCTAGTATATTGCTGTCTTTCAATGGGTTATTAGGAGATACCATCAGCCATACTTCATCTAGGTCGGTGTTTTCTATGATCCATTTAGCTAGACCAATATGTCCAAAATGAATAGGGTTGAACGACCCTCCGTAGATGCCAATATTCATATTTTAATTATGGTGGATAAATAATGGTGCAAAGGTAAGTTTTATTTTTGATATATGCAAATTTTTTTTGCTAAAAAAGGTTCTTATTCAAATTTCGTGCAATAAAATTCCAGCTTTTATGTAGATTGTCTTGCACGGAATATGAATAAGATTCCAGCAAAACCCTATCTCTCCTTTATTAATCTCGTTACATATACGTTAGATATACGATAGATACACGATAGATATACGTTAGATACACGATAGATTATCCTAGGCCATAAGGTAGCCACGTGTGTATTGACCCCCATTTGTTGGGCACTTTCGGTATTTAATCACCTTGAAATATTGAAACAAGTGCCAATGGCACATGAAACAAGCGGCTTGCCGCATGAAACCTAGACACTCCTGAACTCCTGAACCTTCTGAACTTCTGAACTCCTGAACCTTCTGAACTCCTGAACTCCTGAACCTTCTGACCTCCTGACCTCCTGACCTCCTGAACTCCTGAACTCCTGAACTCCTGAACATTCGCCTTAAGCGAATAACTCGTTCGAGCCGAAGGCGAGATAAGACCTCCTGAACTCCTGAACTCCTGAACCTTCTGACCTCCTAAACTCCTGAACTCCTAAACTCCTGAACCTCCTGACCTCCTGAACTCCTGAACATTCGCCTTAAGCGAATAACTCGTTCGAGCCAAAGGCGAGATAAGACCTCCTGACCTCCTGAACTCCTGACCTCCTGAACCTCCTGAACCTCCTGAACTCCTGAACCTCCTGAACCTCCTGAACCTCCTGAACCTCCTGAACCTCCTGAACCTCCTGAACCTCCTGAACCTTCTGAACTCCTGAACTCCTGTACATTCGCCTAAGCGAATAAGTCGTTCGAGCCGAAGGCGAGATAGGCCCCCCCCCTTGTACCCTCCCGAAATGTCACACGCACTTGTCAAAATTTAATTGTCTAGGCTTTTTTATAAATAAAAAAAACGAAATATTTGCACAATTCGAAAAATTGTCGTAACTTTGCACCCAAATTGCACTTCTTGAGAAATGTCTCAGGTGAAATGTGCAAAATACGTTTCAGATTTGCAACTTTTGTATCTGGCGTTTATTGATAGAATTAGTTTGTTTATAGGCTTTTGCCTAATAAAATTTGAGGTATAAGTAAAATGAATCGAAGTTTAAATGTTTTTCTTGGGCTATCCATATGTCTCATTTTGTTCGGAGGTATGTGGTTTTTGTCGCGCGTTGATCGGGATAATGAAGGTTGGCGCCCGAGTGATATGTATAGCCAAGTCAGTACGGGTCAAGCGGGTACGTCTTCGTTTACCAATGCTACTTTAGGTACATCTTCTTCCAATGATGGTGTGCTTTTGTCAATGCCTACACGCTCTTTTTCTTCTCGCGTGCATACGCCTGTTTTTTCGTACGCGCCTGTGAGTGGTGGTGCGATGAGTGGAGTATCGCTTTCTGGCGGTAGATCATCAGTTGCTGCAGGTCAAGGTCTTTATACTACCTCTAGTGCTGAGTTGCGCTCTTTTGGTGGCGGCAATGCCTCTGCAAGTGCTGCGGGTGGTTTCCGCTCGAACGGTCAAGGCGCTATAGCTCAGGCTAGTGGTATCTCTAGTCCCTTGTCTGTGAATAGTGTGTCATATACTCCTGTGCTCCATACTTCCTCTTCTGCTAGTGGTGATGAGATGCTTGCAGTAGCGCAAGCGTCTAACGTAGCTTCAGCATCTAGTTATGCAGGTATGGGTTATACCACTGCTACCTATGGCATAGCCTCGTATGGCTCTACTTATGGTTCTTCTTCCGCTCGTGGTATGTCAAGTCGTAGAAATGCGCTTGGCTTTGGTGATTCATGGTGGGTGTGGTTTGACACATGGTTGTCGCAAGATCCTGATGGTGATGGTGTAACTAATGGTGCGGGTTATGGTTCTGATGGGTCGTATACTTTTGACAAATATACCTTGATGCAAGCATACAATGATTTTATAAATAGTGGTGTGTGGAATACTGGTATGTCTGGCACACCATCTTTTGAGGAGTGGTTAGATTGGTATCTGCAGTCTATTGCGGATTCTGAAAATGGTTATCATATCTTTAATAATCATGAGTATCATTGGTTACCAATTGGAGATGTTTGGCCATTGTTTGTTATGCTGTTTGTTTACGCTGTTTACGTGTTATTACGTAGAAGAAAAACTATACCTTCACAAATTGATTAATATAGCTAATAAAATACCATAAACATGAAAAAACTTTCTTTTACATTCGTATTGTGTATTTGGGCTGTAACGATGCTAGCTCAAATGGGTTTGACTTGTGAAAATCCAATTCCTGTAGACAAAAATTATAAGGGCCGTGTTGAGGCTGGAGATGAATTGTGGTATACAGCTTGGACATATGATTTGCCATTGCATGTATATTTCTCTCCAGATATTGATAATAGTACTCAAAGTCCAGAACTTATGGTGGATTTTACTTGTAATCCAGGAGTATATACGGATCATAAGTTGGATAGTGTATTAAAACTTGTGGAAATTTTCGGGATTGCAATGCCTGTAGAGTTTCGTTGTGACAAAGTGGTTCGTGATGGAAAGGTGGAGTGGGATCTCTCTATTGATGAGCGTTATCGTGATCAGTTGACAGAGTATGGTCTAACCAATAATGTACAAGCTTTTGTGAGGGCTTATTTCCCTGATGGTGGTGAGATTAGTTTAACTCCAGACCAATCTTTCCAAAACTGTATGGAAAATGGTCATTATGTGCATTTGGGTGATACAATTGATATTGCAGCCAATGATACTAGTACAATGCTTGTTTTGCCTTTTTCTGAGTGGAAGAATGATAGTATTCGATTTGTATGGATTGGTGAGAAACCTGCTCGTGTCTGGGTGGCCGAAGAAGAGTGTCAGTTTACTCCAACGGACGCAAGTGTTTATATTAAGGCAAAATATGATCTAGATAAGAATACGGTTAAGAAACTATATACAGCCGACATGCAATCTGCTATTGATAATTGGATTGGTAAAGGTATTTTCTATGGTAAAGTACTTTCTGATGCTCCAGGTAAGTTGGTTGTTGAGCGTATTCCATTGGGGGAAATTCAGGGTGGTGCCATTTTGCTTAAGCATGGCCAATCAGTTAAACTTGCTGCAAATGACGAGCGTGTCTTCTGTTTCCCTAAAGGATGGAATGCAACTGAGTTTGTTGCAAATACGGAATTCTTGATGGCGATGCATGTCTCTGCAACTCCAGATTTCCAACCGGGTGATGCAAATGTCTTAACGGTATATCCTTTCAGTAAGGATGGAAATCGTCGCCTTTTGCAATTGACGACAGGAGATTTTACTCATTGGGGCGCTTCTGCATCAGGTGATTATCTTTATGTTAAATTTACGTGTAATTCTCCAACGACATTAACTCCTTCTTTATGGAATATATCCAGTTGTCTAAATAAATCGGTGTTGATTTCTTTAGGATATAAAATGTCTATTTCAGCTTCAGATAAAAATGTATATCGTATTGCTTATAATGATATTGCAAATTATGATTTAACATTGACATGGGGAAATAAAAATGTTAATTTATCTGCTTATTTGGCATCTTATTGTGATTTTGTAACAACGGCAGCTGATAAATTAAAAACGATAGGTGTTAGAAAAAATGCCTCTACTAAAGTTTCTGCTACTGAGGTTGATTCTTGGTCCTCCTCTGTTGAGCAAGAGGGTTTCTTGTTTGTGAAATTTAGTTCTAGCCGAGCAGGCGATATCACATTTACTTCCTCTAAACCAGCAGAAGAAGATCCCATTATCCCTACCGACCCATGTGTCATCAATAGCATTGAGATCAAAGCAGGTGACCAACTCACTCTCAACCTAGATAGTGCGTTTACTGTCTATCGCATCAAATACAACGAGTGGGTGGCTACAGGCGCTACTTTGACTTGGACAGGTGTTGAGCCATTACATACTTTCGTGGCAGAGACTTGCGAGTTCTTCGTGGCTCCTTATAATAGATACGTACACGCGTACGTGGGTGTACCAGCTACAGGCAATGTGCTCCTTGACCCAGCTGCCTTGGAGAATTTGGCAGAGTATGTGGACGAGAACGGCTACCTCTACATCCGCTTCTTAACCGAGAAAGAGGGTATATTAGAAGTGAAATAAATCTCTCTCCCCTCCCTCCCTCATAGTGAGGGAAGTGAGGGAAAGGGAAAAATGTTAATAATTTTGTTTTGCTTACCAATGCAAAGCGTTGCATTCTTCTAAGCAAAAACAAAAGCGTTCTTTGATTTTTAATAAAAAAAGGAAATTGACAATAATTGTCTCTTAATTTGACTTTAATTGTCTAAAAGAAGTCTTTTGGATTATAACTATCACCTACGGGTTCATTACGGGTTCATAAGCAGTCTTCACTATGTGGTTACTATGTGATTAGTATCCTCTGCTTATCCTCAGCATATCCTATGCTAGTGATAACGGGGTGGTAAAGGAGAAGAAAAGGAGGTTGATAGACTAATTAAAAATAATAGTCTTCATTGTTGGACATAATTGTCTACATTGTTGATAAATAAAATTTTGTTTTGCTGCATTCCATAAGATTCAGCGGACTCGCATTGCGAGTGCTAGCGGTGGCAATTTATTGTGGAGCACTCTGTATTTGGGAGAGGCATGCATAAAACAAGATTTACTTAGATTTCTCGAGCCCTTTGGGCGAGTAGGAGTTTAATAAAATATAGATTGGGTAAAATGGGTAAACTGGGTAAAATAGGGAATTTGATTTACCCAAAATACCCTAAATACTCAAAATACCCTTTTGGGGAAAATAATTGACGACCTTTGATAATGAGTGACTTATGTGTTTGTCGTTGATTTCCACGGACACGTGGCAATCATCCGGCAAAAAGTCCGTAGGGTGTTCTTTGGGATAGCGGTGCTATCTTTGTTTATTATCCCAAATATTTAAATATTCGGGTACTCTAGACGGAGATAGACTCCCGCCATTGGTTTAGCTCTCGCGGTTCCGTCCGCGAGAAACCCGCGGCTCCGCCGCCCCAACAACCTCTCATTTTGGATTGCCAATGTGCGCGCACATTCTTCCAATCCACAAATGGAGAAAAAATTGACAATAATTGACAAACCAAATTGACATTAATTGTCGTTAAACTACTCGCCCTCGGGCGACAACATAGAAACACCCTCTATCACTCCCCTTCTTTTAGGAAGGGGTCGGGGGTAGGCTTTCTTTGTTTATTATCCCGAATATTCAATATTCGGGTACTCTAGACGGAGATAGACACTCGCCATTGGTTTAGCTCTCGCGGTTCCGCCCGCGAGAAACCCGCGGCTCCGCCGCCCTGTGATCTTTGAAATGTTGAAATAGACTGAAAAAAACTGACACGACATTCCGTCGTGCCAGCATACTGTGTTTAATAGAGCAATCCAAATAGCCAAATCGGTAGTTTGTTACCATAACTATATTCGATTTCATCGGATACAATATAGGCATTTTCTACCGCAGCAACCTGTTTTCCTTCTTTGGCTTGTCCGCCAATCTCGAATGTGATTTGATGATCAATGAGGAAATCACCTTGCTTGGAGTATTCTACTTGATGTTGATACCCCAACTGATTGCAGAAGAATGTTTCTCTGAGTGTACCGATATTAGGTTTTTTGAGAGCTAGCACTTTTAGTAGGTTGCAGTTATCCATCAGAATCTTATCTGGTTTTTGCATTTTCTTGACCGATAAATCGTCAGAATACAATCGTCTAATCAGTTTGGCTTCATCCAGATATTCCAAGTAAGCCAGCAGGGTGTTGCGACTGATGCCTAACAGAGTGGATAGTTTAGTGGTATCTACCAACATTGGGACTTCACTTGCGAGTACCGATAGCAGCGCCTTCAATTTGCGGATATTGCCAATATCTACTTTGCGGAGTTGAGGCAGCTCTATGTTCAGCAATAGGTCAACGGTGTTCTCTACGCGTTGGTTGTATGTGGCAAAACCTTCTGCACCAAAAGGGTAGTACCCTTGTTGCATGTAGTGTGTAAAATGCTCCAACGGACGGCACAGTTTGTTGACTTGTTCGCAGATAGCCACGTTATTGTGCAGAATATCGCTTAGTGATACCAATGGTAGGTGTATGTTATGATACATAATCATGTATTCGCGATAGGATAGTCCTTGCATGTCATAGCTGAGGCATCGACGTGAAAGATCTGCTTCTGCATTCAGGATGTGTAGCAGCGACGAGCCACTAAATACCACACGCAGATGGGGAAAGGTATCATAGATTTCTTTGATTTCTTTGCTCCAATTTGGATAGTTGTGTACTTCGTCCACCAAGAGCAGTTCTCCTCCTTGTTGGTAGAAACGTTCTGCTACTTCTATTAAGGTGTGTTGCGTGAAATACAGGTTATCCAGACGCACAAATAACGACTTGCGGTCTTGTGTGTTGCCGTAGTGTAACTTTTGGTATTGCAACATCAAGGTGGTTTTGCCAACACCTCTTGCGCCGCGAATAGCAATGAGGCGTGCTTCTTGCCATGGAATGTCGTTCATTCGCGAACGAACAAAGGCAGTAGAAACATTGTTGAGTAGTTCTTGATTTCGGATAAATAATAGTTCCATAATGTCAAGTAATAATTTTGGTTAATATACTCTAATAATCTGCAATTTTTGTAATGGATATTCCTTGTCGCGCAATATGTTGTTTTGCGCGAAATGGTTGTTGATTTAAGTTGTTTGTGTTGTTGTTACTATTTGTTACCTTTGTGGTTAAACAACGAAATCCGCTGCAAAATTACAAAAAATGTTTTGTATGCACAACACTTTTGTGAAAAAAGTGTACTGCAAGTAGAACACTTTTGCTTAAAAATCGTTCTGTAAGCAGAATAGATGGCGTGTTTTTCAGTCTTTTTCGATAAAATATACCCGCGGCTCTGCCGCCTAAAAAAAGACTTCTCATTTTGGATTGCCAATGTGCGTTGCACATTCTTCCAATCCACAAATGGAGAAAAAATTGACAATAATTGACAAATAAAATTGACTTTAATTGTCGTTAAACCCCTCGCCCTCGGGCGACAACACAACAAAACAACGTAGCGAACAAAAAACGATGCAACAATCGGTGACATATCAATATGTGCAGGCTGTTAAAGCCATTAAGCAGGCCATTCAAGTGTCCCGCTATCGTGTGTCACGTCATGCAAATGGCGTGAGTTTGGGTTTGTATTATGCAGTCGGCAAGTACATTTCCGAGCATACTCGTAATGCTGCGTGGGGAACAGGTGCCATTGAGCATATCTCCAATCAGTTGCAACAAGAGATGCCTGGCTTGATTGGTTTCTCTGCACAAAATATGCGCAGAATGCGTCAGTTCTACGAGGAATGGGTAGAGGTTTTTGAAAATCGCTCGTCAGTGATGAGCGAAATGGGGATTATTCCTCTTTCTGCTGATATTCAGCCATTTACATTTTGCTCGTCAGTGATGAGCGAAATTAGTGAGCAAGATATAATGAGTTTTACCTCTATTGGTTTTACACATCATTGCATAATATTTGCGCAAGTGAAGGATATCCATGCTCGTTGGTTCTATATCCGCAAAGCGGCTACTGAATTTTGGGGCACACGTCGCTTGGAGCAAGCGCTGCGTGATGATCTATATCATACATTAGGGGCAATGCCAAGCAATTTTGAGTTGACTATCCCTAATGAGAAACAGCGTGCGGTAGCGATGCAGACTTTCAGGGAAAACCATGTGTTGGATTTCTGGCATGTGGACGATCCTGATCATGTGGATGAGCGCGATGTAGAGCAACATATTGTGAATAACATCAAGAACTTTTTGATGTCATTGGGTAATGAGTTTACTTTTATGGGCAATCAATATCGTGTGATGGTAGCAGGAAAGGAACGATTTATAGATTTGTTGTTTTATCATCGTCGAATGCGTTGCATGGTTGCCATTGAATTGAAGAACGGTGAGTTTCAACCAGAATATGCAGGTAAACTTAATTATTACCTTTCTGCGTTAGACGAGTATGTCAAACTGCCAGATGAGAATCCGAGTGTAGGTATCATATTGTGTAGAGATAAGAATAATACAGAAGTGGAGTTCGCTTTGCGTGATATGTCTAAACCTTTAGGTGTTGCCACCTATCGCAGTGTAGATGAATTACCAGAACAATATCGTGCACTGCCCTCAGTAGATGAATTGCGTGAACTGATGTAAATAACCTCGCCCTCGGGCGAACAACATAACAAAACAACGCGGCTCTGCCGCATGAAAAAAGACTTCTTATGTTGGTTGCCAATGCGTATTCGCATTCTTCCAACCTACAGAAGAAAGCCCTTTGAATTGACAATAATTGACAAATAAAATTGACATTAATTGTCGTTTAATGATTCAAAAGAGATATTAATTATTAACTATTAACTATTAACTGACTAACCTCGCCCTCGGGCGAACAACATAGAAAACTTTGAGTGTAACGAGAAGTGCCCCCGCCTTTACACCTTACACTCTACACTATACACCGCTCGCTCTGCGAGCAAAAACAAGAATATTAACAACTAAAAAACATAGCGGCAATCTTTCACATTGAAACAAGCGCTTTAGCGCATGAAACTTTGGAACGTGGCTCTGCCACATGAAACGTTTGCTTGCAAACAAAAGGCTTATGAAAAAGATTTTATCGATTTTAATTTGTGTAATCCTTGGAGTTAACCTAACCTATGCGGCTACTGCAAAAGCTGTGGCTACGGCATATGCACAACCAGCTACGGCGGGTGATGTGTTTGTGTCAAAGACAAAGGTAAATGAAAATGAAATTACAGGATGGGCTCAACAATCAACAAATTATGCTACTGCAAATAGTTCAGGTGGAATTGTATTTGGTAGTGCTGGTAAAACTTATGTCTATTCCTATGCGAAAGCAAAACCAGGTTATACGTTTGTGGGATGGTCCGACACGCAAGACGCTAGTGTTAATAATTCTCAAAATCCAAGAACAACTAGTGCAACAACAAGTAGATCTATATCAGGTTGGGTCGATGCAACTACTGATGAAACTTTCTATGCCCAATTTAAGCCTATTATTACTATCCCAACGGAGTCAAAAAATGTGACGCTTAACAAGAAAGGTGACACAGAAGCGCAAGAGCAAGTGAGTATCTCTTTGTACAACGCAAAAGATTTCAATTATAGTATATCTCGAACTGCTGGTTCTGGAACAGCGTTGATAACCTTAAGCCATTCTAATGTTTCAGGTTCAGGTGCTGAGACACCAACATTAACTATTTCTACCGTTCCTGGTGTTATTAGTGGCGATAAGTTTACAATCACTCTTACCGCTACAAATGGTGCTGTTGGCTATATCTATGTAGAGGTACAAGCAGATGTACAAGTTTTATTTGCAAAACCTGAGGTTGGTCAAGGTAGTTATACTGCCACACGAACTGATAATAGTGGTTTTGCAGTTACCCTATCACACGAGAGTACAGAAGATGTAACTGTAACAATGACTTCGGCAAGCGAATACACCTACAATATTGTTGCTACCGCTGCTGAAGGTTATCGTTTTAGAAGATGGATCGTGCAAAATGCCAATGGTACATCCTATTATTATGGAGAGAGTTATCAATACAAAGCAAGTCATGGTGAACGATTTACTGCTGAGTTTATTAGAGATGGCTATGCGCAATTCATTGTCTTAGGTAGTGATACGGCTAAATATAAGTATGCGCATTTGGACGATGCCTTTGATGCGGCAAAGAATCAATGGCAAAAAACAGTAGTTGCGGTATATCAACCAGGTGAGCTAACCATAGCACAGAAGAGTAATGCTGTTGATGTAATTACTCCATCTGCGGGCTATAAATACCAACATATCCTACCAAGACCAGCTTCTGGAATCTATACTATTCCTGCAGGCTATACGTTATTAATACCTGGTCTAGATAAATCTGCTTTATTGTCAAGTCCAACAAAGATCGGATATACATATCTTTTGAGTAAAACAACAGTAGATCATTTCTCTGAACGCTGCCCAAAACCTCAATGTGTTTGTAAGTTAACTGTGGAATCAGGAACAAAAATAGAGGTGTATGGTAATATATCTGTATATTCTTGTTTATCCGCAGTAATGGGATATACAGGTCGTTCTACTGGCTATGGACAACTTCACCTAGAGGATAATAGTCACATTGAGGTTATGAATGGTGCGATATTACATGTGCTAGGATATATCACAGGTGATCCGACGACGTCCTCCGTACTTGCAAAAAATGGTTCAAATGTCTATGAATCTTTCCAACTGACCGACTGGCGTGGTGGTACAGGTATGGCTGGTGGAAGTATTGCTAATATCTTAGGTGACTTGAAAAACACGTTGATAAATAATAGTCATGAAGTTTTTCCCGCTGGTCAGTATTATGTGCAAAATATAGAAACGATGCTCCAACTTGAGGCGGGAGCTACAGAGTGGTTGACAACAGGCGTAGATGTGAGTATGCCACTTCCTGTGACAACTCAATTTATTACCAAGAAGACTGAAGGCGAAGATTTAGGTCTCTTTGCTTTAGGTGATGGTACTGTTTTGAAAAAATACTATGATGCTTCGACCGACCGTATGAAGTATGAATTACTTGGTAATGGCGGAAAGGCTAAGATGAGTTATATGTTTTTAGAGATTATCGTTGATACGAAGCAACTGGGTGAAGATGTATTAGGTGGTTTAGGTGGTGTTGGCGGTGCATTATTGGGAGATAAGAATATCTCACTAGATTCTCGTAATTATGTGTTACCAATTAACAATAATATTGATGTGTTGATTGACAACATCACATTGGATGTACCTTATAAGATAGCATTTATGGCAGGATCGTCAATGACCGTGACATCGGATGCTCAATTGAATATTAAAAATGAAATGTATCTATATGATAAGGAGTTGAATGTTAGACCTGATTTTATTGAGCCAACCAAGGATGCAGACGGTAAGATTATAAATTATGGTGGATATTATGGTTCTGGCAGTTATCCTTTAAAACCAGTTACTTATACGGCATATCATGGAACGACTCCTGGTCTTCGTACATCGGAATCAGTGCGTTATCCAGAAAAACTGACTGATGCTACCTTTATCATTGATGGTACATTGACTATGGAAGGTAAAGGAACATTATATACTACTACCTATAGTACTGACATTATGAATGTTACAGATACTAGCGATGAAGCTTTGGAACGTGATTTTGGTGCCAATATTACATCTACAGGTGGAGGTGTGTTGAATTTTAATTCCATTGGAACAAAAGAGACAACTAATCAAATTGATCAAACAGGTACATCACCTACTTATATCACTAATATTCCAGTATGCAATGCGTGGTTGCGCAATGCAAATGGTACACGTTCAGGTGGTACAGGAGATATCCGTGTGGGTGACACTTATATGTATATCAATGGCGAATGGATAAAACCAGAGGCAGATATACGTAATCCCCAAAAAGCAGAGTTTATTATTACGTTACCTGACGATGTAGAGCAAGATGTGGAATGCGAACTTATTGAGAAAGGTGTTAGTATCTCTAATATTGCTGTAACACTTAATAACGAGCGTTTTGAATTAGTGGGCGATTTTGATGGCAAAAATTACAAGCGTGAAGGCAATTCTTTGATTATTCCTGTGAAATACAAACATAATCGTATTCACAATGTTGGAAATCCGAATACAGCCTCAATAGCAATTGCACTTACTTATGTTGACCCAATTACAGAGCAAACAACTACAACAAATAGAACAATCAATTTAATGGGTACAGAAAATTATAAACCAGCATTTAATGTTGCCATTAATGGCGTTTCTGTTGTAGATGATGGCACTTATGACGCAATAGTTGGTACAGGTGTTAATGAAACAACTCGACTTTCGGTAGTGATCACTCCTAATGAGAATAATGTGACAACGTTGGAAACCATTACATGGATTGAGGCTCAAAATGTAACATCAGAACCATTCACTTTTGCGTATGGTGCAAATACTGAGACAAAACTGTCTGATGCTAAATTGTACTATACTCCAACTCAAGCTGGTAATCATGAGGGAACTTTGACCTTAAGAGCGTCATATACTGATGCTGCTAGCAAGACTTTGGATACAACTATTGTAATAGATTTAAAAGCTACAGTAAGTTTGAAACAGAATACTTTAGCATTTGCATCTTTCCCTGAGAAGATATATGGTAATAATCTAACAGATGATTTTCGACTATTTGAAGCTGGAACCAATAATGCGGGAACTAAAATTACAATTGAGTATTCGCCAGAAGGAGTAATAGAAATTGACAAAACTGCTGGCTTCGATGCGATGGTTCGTCCGATAGCAATGGGTACAGCAACTATCACAGTTTACCAAGAGCCAAGTGCATCTATACGTGAGAAATCCCTAGAAACATCAATCACTGTGCTTTCTAATCAAGAGTTGTTGGAATCATTACCATTATGTGTAGATAATCTAGAGGATTTCAATATTCATACACTATATGGTAACAATGTAAGTTTTAATGTTGCCAATAACACTATAGATTTCAACTCTATTAATACAGGTTCTGAATGGATATTCCAGTTTAAAGGAAATCCTGAACAAATATCCTTCATACCGAATGGTAATAATACTTGGTATATACAGGAACGTGAGTCGGATACTGCACCGTGGACTAATGTAGCAGTATGGACAACTCTTATTTCAGGTGAGGAGGTCTCTTTCCCATTATTACCTTCTACAAGTCAAGTTCGCATACAGTATGGTACGAATACATCAGAAATTGGTACATTGTCTAATCTTTGTATATCTGACTTGAAAATCAGTGCAGATGTTAAGAAATTATATTTGCCAATTTATTTTAGAGATAATAGACCTTCAGAGAAAAAGATTGTACTTACTCATACTAAGACTATTCAACAAATTTCTATCACAGATGGATTACAGCTAACATATAGCATTTCAAATGATAATAAGGGTACAGTAGAGAATCCATATTATCATACAGAAGTCACTATAACAGCTGAACCTACAACTGCTGAGGGACTCTATACACTCACAGCAAAAATGGATGATGATAATGAAACAATCGTGGAAATTCAAGCCTATCATGCTCCAGTTGAGTTGCCTATTAAATTAGCAGAGGATGTCAATGATGAAATATTCTATATGGCAACAGAAAATTCTGCATATGCACAATGGAATGCGAAGGACCGAAAAGTAGTGTTCTTAAATCCAGGTGCGGCTCTTTCTCGTTCGGTTACTTTTGCATTTAATGGAGCTCCAGATATTATTACTTTTGATGCTTCTGTAAATATTGTAGATTCAGAATGGACTGTTGAAGAAAGTGTAGATGGTACGCCAGGCTCATTCTTTGAGTCTAGTCTCACAAATCGAGACTCTTTGGATGGAACGACTTTTGTTCATAAGTTGAATTATACAACTCGATATGTACGTCTATCATATAAATCAACAGAAACACGCGAGATATCGCTCTCTAATCTTGTAATAGAAGGATATCCCAAAGTGTTGGTTTCTCCAGAAAAGATGATGTTTGGTACTTCGAATCCACAACAATGTCTCACGATTACAGCAATCAATTTGAATAAAATAGAATGTGTGTTAGATAATGATGGAGATGCATTCTCTATAACTACGGATTTTGAGAATTTTACCAATGGTACAACTCAAATTGTAGCAACAGAGGAAACTCATCCGGACGCTTTAGGACGTAATAAAGTGAATACTATTTTATTAGGAGTATCATGGTTACAAGAAACGGCATTGGACGAAAGTAAGATTACATTATACAATGGTGATGATCATACAATTTTGGCAGTGATACCAATTATGGGTACGGATGACTACTTGGTAAAAGAGAATGCGTCTAATTCTGGTATCTATACAGGCATTCCAGACGGAACAAGAGATATTAATAATGATGAAATTAACGACAAATATACCTTCCATGGTAATACTTATCTAGATTATCCATATCATCAAGTTGATCTAACGAATGCATATGCAGAAGATGGTACCGCTTTATTTGATTATTTATTCATTTATGGCGAAACGACCCCAGCTTCTGGGACTGATATTACATCTCCTAAAAAAGGAAGTGCAGATGGTAGTACGAATATTGGCTCTAATGCTGTAACCCCTTATTACATATATAAGAAAGCGCCTAATACTGATGGACTCTACAAAGGGTATCAATTTGTTGGTAAAGTGGATAATGCTAATGTTGCTAACAAGGAAATAGTATCGGATGTTGTGACAAAAGATGATGCTACTGGTACTGTTTACATCGGTGTGCAGGATGCGTTGCGTGTTTATATGACAGGTTTCTGTCCATATGCTACCACTGGTTATACTAAGAATCAAGAAGGTGTGTTCCTATTCCGTGGAAAGCATGGCTCAAAACTGGATGTTTATCTAGAAGATTTTCATGTGTTTAGTCGTCATAAGACTGAGAAAGGAAATAGTTTCTATGGAACAAAGGACGGTGGAGATATTTTCTCCGAGAAATATGCACGTGGATCTGGTGCTGTACTTGTGTTTGAGAATATCGACTCACAAGAGCAACTACAGAATTATGACCCATTTGAAGTTTCTATACACACGATGGGCAACAACTTGTTGAAGAGTAACTATGGTTGCTTCTTTGGATTAAATATATTAGAAGCAATTGCGATGAAAGCCTATCAAATATCTGCACCAATCCATATTCATATGCTGACCGATAAGCATGTACGTACTACTAAAACTACGCTTGATTTTGATGATTGTTGGCCAACTTCAGTGGATGCGAATGGTGTTGTTGCTACGACAAAGCATACGAACGGATATTTAGGCTTAAAGAAACAAAGCAACAACGCACCTTCTATCGATATGGGTAACCCACATACTGTAGTTAACTTCCGCGGCGGAAGAGTGGAATTGCAAAATGCCCAAATCGTTAGTGAAAACTATAAAACGACCCTCGCTATTTCACATCGTTCTGGTTATTATGGCGGAGATGAAACAGGCTTCCATTTATCATATGGTATTGGTACTGACTCTGTGGGTGGTACTGTTAATTTCTACGACGGAACTGTCACTGTTGAACCAATGTGGGTGAAAGAAGGCTACAAGCAATACTACTTACTAGATACTCTTGATTCTGGTGAAGAGGTGAAGAGAAATGTTGGTACGGCAGAAAAACCTATTTACGAGTACCAAACATCTTGTTTACGTACTCCTAAAAATACATATGTACAAGGAGGTTCACTTTGCAGAATTCGTGCGTGTCAACACGTTACATCAAAGGGTGGCGCACCTCGAGACAAAGCCAGCGGTAGTTTCTTAGGACAATATGTATATACGGCGGAAGATGGATATACTCTTAGTCCTGTTACTAACCTTGTAACGCAAATCAACTTCCCTGGTAATGTCCCCAATTTGGAAACATATCATGACTCACGTGGTTATACGTATGGTTTGCACTCTATTACTCCAGATGCTAATGGCAATCTTTATTTCTGGATTCCTGATGGCTATGGTGGCGTTGAGGCTGAGGTTGATAAGTTTATGTCAACTTGGAAAGCATGTATGACAGAAATTCGTGCTGGATTAGGTGGTGTAGTAGAAGGTGGTATAGGTGGTGATACTCCTATTGAGCCTAACGAAGAAGTGAAATATTTCCTCTATTGCCAAATTGACGATAATATTCATGATTTTATAAAAATGGATAATGGTGAAGAAGGTGATAATAGAGTTTATACTTATCAGGCACCTGTAGAGGTTCCCGCTGTCGCAAGTGCTTACTTCAATGGAGCTAAATACACCACTATTAATCCTACTTTGGTGGGTGATTCTATACAGTACCAAGTGTTAAGTGATACCGCATATACTATTACAGATAGAGTGTATTATGTGACAACGGCAACAGCCGATGTATGGAAAACATTCACGGCTCCATTTGATGTGGCTAAGGTCTATGTCGTAGAAACTTATTCTGAAAATAAGTTGAAAGAATTAGAGGAACGTTCTACAATTCTTATAGAACAAGCAAAACATAATGCCGATTTTGCTGCATTTTTTGCTGTAGCAATGGCAATTGGTACAGATAAACCGTTTGAGAAAATCTATGAGTCATATTTGGAATGGGCAAAAATAGAGGACAACCATTTAGATGAAAACGGTAAATATACTCTCCGTAGTATGCAGGAGTTGACACCATATTTTGGAAACAATTGGCGCGATGCAAACTTCTATTTGAATGAAAATAAGGGCGCATGGGAATTTTCAGATACAGATTTTGGTTTTAAATCAAAATGGGAGTTCTTGACTCAAAATGATACTACGGATGGTATTCTGCTCCATAAGGGAAAAACGTATTCACTAATGTTCCCTTATTGTCCAGGATGTGAAGATATGATAGAAAACCGTAATTATTGGGATTATTGGTCTGGAAAGTTCTTGATATTCGAGAGTACACCTAAACCACAAACAATTCATGGTAGAGACTTCTTAAATGAAGAAATTACAAATAACATCTTTTCAGAGGAATGTAATTCTAATGAAGTGCTTGTAACAGGCAATAGTACTTTTGCTTTCCTAGAAACCGTTAAATCTAATCTGTTTTTGTATAATGATGGAGAAGGATTCTATAATTCCGAAGGATTCTTGCCAAAAGAGAACGATGATGATAAGGTTACTATCAATCCTACTACAGCATTCCTATACGGTAATGTCCCTGTAGATCCTATCTCTGGAATGCCAGCTAAGAAGGTGACACGTGAGGGTAAGATTATCTATGGTGCGCATGGCGGTAATGGTGACAATGGCGATGGTGGGGTGACTACCGGTGGCCATGTTCCTACTGTTGGCGGTGGTAATCAGTTGTTCATCACAGCAATTGATGGTGGTATCAATATCGCAGTGGCTGAGCCACAGCACCTGCGCGTGGTGTCAGCAACCGGCGTGATGCTCTACAATGACTATGTGACAGATAATGTGGATGTCCAACTACCGGTCAACGGTATCTACGTCATCCAAGGCGAGAACGAAGCACAGAAGATATTCTACTAATATTCAAATCGAGGGGCACATACCCCTCGATTTTTTTTATTCCACTCTCCGCTCCCCGATTTCCGATATCCAGTAGGCGGAACGCCGTCCTGTAGCAAAGCGTCCTGTAGGAAGCTTGCTTCCGTCCTATCCCCCTCCGAGGCGTCCTATACCCTTCGAACTAGGCAATGCCGATAGAGCCCTAAAGGAGAAAAATCTTCTGATTTCCTTGCATAAGTCAGAAGATTTTACTACCTTTGCAGCCCAATTCAGTTTTGTTAGTCTGTACAAATATATATAATATGAATCTACAACGCTATTTAGTGGCAATATGTCTGTTTGTAATTGCCACAACGCTTTCGGCACAAACTTCTGCAAACTGTGATAGTATCCAAGAAGCCAAAGGTTTCCCAGAATACTACTGCGATTGCAAAGAGGGATACACTAATTTTCGACTACCCATCGATACCGTCGTATCCTACCAACCTATTTGGTACAAAGGATGGCTATCAGACCTCTACGATGGACTTTCTGCCTATCTTCACTCTGACTGTAACCTCAATTTCGAGGTCTATACTAGTTGTACTGCCCTGAGTCCTAAGTATCAGGCTGTCTTCACTAAAAACGAAGCTAGTACTATCGATGGAGAATCCCTGAAACGCAAACTAGAAGAGAATAACGTGAGTAACGTAGATATGGCTTTCTATATCTGTATTTCTCCAATGGGAGGAGAAGGGGGACGTCTGATCATGCGCCGAGAAAGCGATGGTATACCTTCTTCGTGTGAGGATCCACTCTACGTGTTCCCTGGTATGACGCTGCTTACAACCCAAACTGAGGATGTTTATGCAGTCAACCCTAATGATATGCCTGCTAACACGGATATTATCTTCCAATGGAGAGGTAACAACAATGCTACTTGTAACTTACAGGTGGCTCGCGGCACATGCGATGGAGCGGTCATGGACCAAGTAGAACTCCTATCTGCTGAAGATGTCTATACTTTTACTGCCGAAACCATACGACAAGCAAAAGAAATGGATGAACATTTCTTCTTACATTTTAACCATGCACCTAATACCTCTGGTCTGGTCTGCTGCCTCACCCCCGAATACGAGGACTACTATATCGACACTCTCGTCTGCCAGGGTATGGGACTCCAGTTGCCAGATACGCTACTCACCGAGTCTACTATCTATCCACTAGATACCGTGCATGTGAGTGCTAACCTCTATCAGGTCAACTATTACAACCTTACTATCTACGAACCTGATCCACAGTATATCACACTGCCTATCAAGACCACAGAACTTCCATTCAACTACCGAGATCAACACACACTCACTGATTTTGGGCAATACGAACTACCTATCTCTACTGAGGGACAGTGCGATGAACTCATCTTCCTAACCCTCACCCACGATATAGACACTATTATCACCGTGGTGGACACTTTCCTCTGCTATGGTGCTACTTTCAGTTACAATGGTCGTAACTATCAATATGATACTTCTTTTGGTTCTTCCTCTTTGAAGAATGCAGATACCCTGCTCATTGATTCCCTCAATGTCTATTTTGCTACTTCGCCAGAGGTAGTTTACGACACTTTGCAGATCGCTAAAGGGGGAAGTATCCGTAAGTATGGTAAAACATTCCGTGAGTTTGGAGACTACGAGATTGATTATATCGATCCTAGCACCATGTGCCAACAAAAGATTTATGTCCATGTCAAGGAGAAAATCAATGTTACTCTCCTCGATTCCGTAGTAGAAACACTCTGCCAAGGACTAGAATATGATTACTATGGCACTATCTACACTACTTCCGTTTCTTTCCGTGATACTTTCTGGATGAACTCCAATACTTGCGAAGTCACACCAGTAAAGATTACTTTTATCGAACCAGAAGGTCAACCCGACACGCTCTCACTTCGTTCCACCGACTTGCCTTACACCTATCGCAATCAGCATACTATCACCACCTATGGCGATTATGACCTGACCATCCACCTCGATGGCGAGTGCGACGAGCGCTATCTCTTGCACGTGTCACACGCTATCGATACGCTCACCCAGTCGCTCGACACTACGCTCTGCCAAGGCATGGTGTATCTGCACAAAGGAGTAGAGTACACCACAGCAGCAACCTTCGTAGACTCCACTTGGATGAATGACGATACCTTTGCATTGACCACCGTGTCTGTTACTTTCTTGGCACCCGAGACTCAAAATGACACGCTCTCTCTTCGTTCCACCGACTTGCCCTACACCTACCGCAATCAGCATACCATCACCACCTATGGCGATTATGACCTGACTATCCACCTCGATGGCGAGTGCGACGAGCGTTACCTCTTGCACGTAGCGCACGATATCGATACCTTGACCCAATCAATCGATACCACTCTCTGCCAAGGTAAGGTTTATCTCTACAACGAGGTTGAATATACCTCTTCTACAGCTTTCGTAGACTCTACATGGCTCAATGCAGATACCTATTCCATCACCTCTGTCACAGTTACTTTCCTAGCTCCAGAGGCAGTATCTGATACGCTCTCTCTCAAATCCACCGACTTGCCATACACCTACCGCAATCAGCATACTATCACCACTTATGGTGATTATGACCTGACTATCCACGTGGACGGTGAATGCGACGAGCGCTATCTCTTGCACGTGTCCCACGCTATCGACACGCTGACCCAATCGCTCGACACTACGCTCTGCCAAGGCATGGTATATCTGCACAAAGGAGTAGAGTACACCACTGCTACCACCTTCGTGGACTCTGCTTGGGTGAATGACGATACCTTTGCATTGACCACCGTGTCAGTCACCTTCTTGGCTCCCGAGACCCAAAACGACACACTCTCTCTTCGTTCTACCGACTTGCCATACACCTATCGCAATCAGCATACCATCACCACTTATGGTGATTATGACCTGACTATCCACGTGGACGGTGAATGCGACGAGCGCTATCTCTTGCACGTGTCACACGCTATCGACACGCTCACCCAATCGCTCGACACCACGCTCTGCCAAGGCATGGTCTATCTGCATAATGGAGTAGAGTACACCACAGCAGCAACCTTCGTAGACTCTGCTTGGGTGAATGACGATACTTTTGCGTTGACCACCGTGTTTGTCACCTTCTTGGCTCCCGAGACCCAAAATGACACGCTCTCTCTTCGTTCCATCGACTTGCCCTACACCTACCGCAATCAGCATACCATCACCACTTATGGTGATTATGACCTGACCATCCACGTGGACGGCGAATGCGACGAACGCTATCTCTTGCACGTGTCTCACACCATCGATACGCTCACCCAATCGCTCGACACTACGCTCTGCTATGGTGGTACGTTTGAGTACGCGGGCGAAGCGTATGTCTCTGATACGGTTGTGGTGCGTTCAGAATGGAGTGGAGCTGATACGCTGATGATTGATACGATTCGTGTATCGTTTGCGTTGGTACCAGACCAAGTCTATGATACAGTAGCTATCACTCCTGCCGAGTTGCCTTATTACTATTACGAACAACTTGTGCCTGATTTTGGCGATTATGAGTTTATGTTGTACAACGAGTACGGATGTCTAGAGCAAGTGTTCTTGCATGTGTTGCGTACAACAACTACTGATATGCCAGAACAGCCTATTGTTGATCGTCCTCGTTTGCTCATGCGCGATGGTATAGTGTATATCTTGCGTGCATCTGAGGTCTTCACTTTACTCGGCGAGAAGGTGGAGTAGAAATAGCAATTTTCTTTGCGCCTTGAGCGCGACTTTTACATAGCAACGCCACGATATGCGGTTAACGTATATCGTGGCGTTATTATGTATTGTAGTCTAAAGATGGCAAAATAATATAAAATATAGATATTTTAATAATATTTATAATATTATTTGTATATTTGCGAAAAAAGTAGTAATTTTGCAGGATGAATTAATATGCCGAAAAATGTAGGCATAAAAATTGATGGGCAAAGAGAATAATAATAATCAAAGACAATAATAACAAAATTTTAAATAATATGCGTAAATTTTTACTATTTGCTATCGCAACAATGATGTCAGTGGTCATGATGGCTGCTGGTGGCGATGGTACCAGCAAAGCCAATGCGATTGACTTTGATTGGACTAGTGGGCATGAGCATGTTGGAACGAAGTGGTATCGTGTTGACCTTTCTGAAATCGACGGAATGGTTGATCCTACGTTAGCGCTTTATTTGACCAATATGTCTGATGTGTCTACAGAGGTGACGATGAGTGGTTCTGCTACTATCTCTATTCCTGTTCCTGGATTGAGTTTTAGTAAAGATACCACAATGAGTGGAGTCAAGTACACAATTGATGCAAGAGACTACAAATTGTGGAGTCAGAATGTAAAACAACTTTTGGACTTCAACGTACGATACTTGCATCTAGAGCTTTCTTCGGCACAAAGTATCTACTTGTCAGCTAAGAAGTATGAGACAAGCGAAATCGTGGACTTGGCTTGCGAAGATGCTGATGACTTCGATTGGAGTGGGGTGCAAGTTGAGGCTGGTGAGAAATGGTATCGCTTGAACTTGGCTGCAGTGAAAGCACAAAACCAAAAACTCAACTTCGTAGTTGCTAACCAAGGCAGTGCGGATGCAACTGTGGCATTCGATCTTAGTCTCGACTGCCCAGCCAGTGTAGTGTTCGGCTACAATTGGACTATCCCTGCTGGTGGCGAGATGACCGAAGAGTTTGGTCGCGTATTCATCGAAGAGCTCAAAGAGGATTATGTTTATCTCAAACTTAATACCAACCAAGCGCTTAACTTGCGCGTAGAGGAAGTGCCTGCTCCTGCTCCAAAAGATGAGACCTGGAAAATAGATGCTACCTTGGAAGAGGGACAAGCATATACTTTCTCTGGCGAGCATATCTTTGAGGTGCCAATGGCTACCCTCAGCGCTCCACGCGGTATGAAGGCCGAGTTTGTGATCACCAACAATACAGGCGTAGATGCTGTGCTGACCAAGCAAATATCTTTTGCTAACCCTGTGAAGACTACCATCGATAAGGAGTTGGCGGTGGCTGCTAATGCTACTGTGACCAAAGAGGTGGTGAATAACATGGCAGGTGTGATCAATAGCCAAATAGCATATATTCGCTTTAACGCTACACAGGAGTTGACCGTTCAACTCAACTATGTGGTGGTGAACGAAGAGGTGATGAACGCTAAGCCAGTGGAGATCGCTACTTGCGAGAAGAGCCAACTATTGGATTGGAATTCTACCATCAAGCAATCCGGTTTGGAGACCAAGTGGTACGAGGTCGACCTATCTACCATCAAGCAAAACGATGAGCATCTGCAGTTGACCTTTACCAATAAGTCCAACAATGTTGTTGTGGTAATGGGTGAGATCTTGCGCGCTTGCAAGGGTGATACACTTCCATATATCTGCCCAGTGCCTGCGGGAATGTCTGTTAGTCAGGTGATTAACTACAACCTGTTTGCATTGGTTCCTCATCCAACGCATTTCTATATCTCAGCTACTGTGCTTCCTACTACGGCTACTTCTATCATGGAGTTCAAGGATGTTCGCACAAGAGAGGATCTCATGAAGTTTGTACCAAAGGATTTGAATGCTATTCAAGAGGCAGAGATAGAACTGACTGCGAATACCATCTCTGCGTTGGTTGATCCTACTGCTTGCAACCAAGCTACTACTATTGCCAGTGGTGTTAAGTATGAGCAAGCAGCTGGTACTACTAAGTGGTACCGCGTGACCGACGAGTTGCTGAACAAACTTTCGCTCATCCCAGATGTAGCATTTATTAATAATGGTAAGCAAGCGGCTAACATCACCCTTGCTGCGAGTGTGGATTGCGAGCACTCTACATTTGGCATGTCAACCTTCTCATTGCCTACTTGGGCTGACTTGACCGTGTTCCCAATTCGCTTGTTGGGTGACTTGCTAGACAAAGCGCTCAATCAAGATGTGACTGAGATGTACTTGCAAGTGACTACAGATCAGCCAATTGCCTTCGGTATTGATATCGATTATGGTTTTGGTCTTGGTTGCGACGATGCACGCGAGTTTGATTGGACCAAGGGTGCAGTGATCGAGAAGGGCGACGCACAATGGCTCAGTTTTGACATTACTTCTGTCAAGGAGAACAAGCAACAAGTTCGCCTCACCTTGACCAACGAGTCCAACTCATTGGCGTGGGTGGCTATGTTGACATCACTCACTTGCCCATTTGATGTGGCATTGCCAATGGTATTTGCGATCCCAGCGGGTACAAGCATTGATAAAGTAGTGGATTACAGCTACTTCGCTGCTACCAAATTGGATCAACTATATGTAGCTTTGATCACCGAGGAGACCATTTCGGTGAAAGCCGTAGCAGAGAAATCTCAAGCATCAGCAAGTGATTACGCAGCTTGCGAGAATGCGGTAGAGGTGAAGAACGGCGAAGCGTATGTTCAAAAACCTGGTACTTCATGGTACAAGTTTGATCGTTCGCTCTTTAGCGATGTGAGTCGTTTGCCTAAGTTCCGCTACGCAGCTGAGGCTACTACCTCACTCACAATGGGTGTGACAGTGGGTTGCGAATACAATATCGCTACTCGCGGTACTATCAAATTGCCTTCTACCAAGGGACTTGAGGTATCATTCCGCATGCCTGGTTTCATCTATGATGTACTCGATAAGTTCGTACACGATGATGTGCAGGCTGTATATGTAGAAATGACTACTGACCAACAAATCAAGTTCGGTATCGATATGGAATATGCAGGTGGTTGCGAGAAAGCTGCTAAGCTAGACCTTTCTAAACCACTAGATATTGATTTGACAGCAAACAAAGATGCTTGGTATTATCTTGATTTGAAGGATGTTAGAGCCATGGGCGATGAGAAAATCTCATTCCGACTCAACAATCAATCTGACAAAGCCGTAGAGGTAGAGTTCGAGGTTACTCCTACTTGTCCGCTCGTAGTAAGTGCTATCAAGTCTGTGGATGTACCTGCTGGAGTGGACCTTCCATTGATGGTGCGTGCATCTGCAATCACTGATTTGTATGATCAAGTAGTAGCCAAATTCGATGTTCCTGATAAGATTGCGAATAATCTTCCAGAACAACTCACAGATGACCTTATATATTACGTGCGCGTGCGCGCGAACGGTGATCTCACTGTGGATACTGATACAATCCCTGAAACACCTGATTTTGTAGAGTCATGTAAAGATGCAGACCTCCTTGATTGGACAAAAACTATTGAATTGTCTAATCTGGAGACTGGCTGGTATAAGTTGAATATCAGCAGTTTGCGTGCAAATAAACAAGACTTTACATTGTCATTGAACAATAATACAGGTGATGTCAAGAAGTTGCGTTTCTTCTTCTACGAAGATTGTAGTGATATAGAATCTGAGTTGGAGAATTTGTTCTTGACTAGCTTGAGCGTAACTGCTCCAAAGGGATTGACTACTGAGAAGGTTCCTTATGCTGCTTTGAATTATTTGTTGGGTGATGATGTTGATGAGTTCTACGTATATTTGGAGATTGAAGGTGGCGAGTTGAATGAGGCATGTATGAATGCCATCTTGCTTGATGATCCTAACGTACCTCATACAATCCAACTAGTAGCAGGCAAGGAGCAATGGTTCAAGGTAGCTACTAACGCTCTTGAAAAGTTGCAATACAACTTGAAGGTTTCTGTTGATGCAGAAGTCTCTGATGTAACCGTTTCAGTATCATCGAGTTGCTTGGTAGAGCCAATAATAGACACTACCGTAGTTCTTGGCAATGCTCGCCATGAGGAAGTAGAGTTGTCTAAGTCAACAATCTTAGATAAGTGGTCTAAGTACTCAAGCAAGGTGTCTGATATTGATACTGCATATGTACGTGTACTTTCTACAGGTAATATCACCTTGATTACTGACACAGTAAGTCCAACTCCTCCAGCTGATCCTGATGCTTGTGAGAACGCTACACTTTTGGATTGGACCCAAACTGTTAACTTGTCTACTTTGACCACAGGTTGGTATAAGTTTGATATTAGCAGCTTGCATGCAAGTCAATCCGACTTTAGCTTGTCTCTCAACAATGACATGGGTGAGACGAAGGCAGTTGAGATGACTTTGTACTTGAGCTGCGATCAACCATATGAGGCTAAGACTACTCAGGTATTCCCAGTAGGCATC
>JAZKYJ010000045.1:0-5591 GCA_045612045.1 Paludibacteraceae bacterium
TTTGCAATCGACATTAAGAACACTTGGTTGGAAGACTGGGTGAAAGCTACACCTGAAGTAGCAGGAGCATCTCGTGGCGTTGCTTGCAACTTCTGGACCAACTATGGTGATGTTGCTGGTGATATCAAACGTTTCAAGCAAATCAATGGTACCATTTATGGTATGACTTTATGTCTAAGTCAAGCTATGGTTATTCCTACAGAAGCTCCAAAGGCTATTATGACTGACAGTGTTACTTATGTCTATGGTCAAGTTTTCGGCTTCGAGTACACAGCTACTGAGGCAGGAGCAAAATGGTGGCAATGGGGTGGTAATCCAGAGGGACAAAACACATTTGCACCATCTTCAGACGGAGCACTCTTTGCTACTCTTCCTTATGCAGCAGGACGCGCTTCTGAAGAATTCTATGCAAATGATTTTGCAGAGGCTATGTTTGGTATGGAGTCAAAGGGTTATGCTGCTCCATGCGTGCTTGCAATGGGTATAGAAGATACCGAAGTAAAGGCTAAGAGCGCGAAGTTTATTGAGAATGGTCAGCTCTATATCATTTCCAATGGCGTTAAGTACAATGCTCTTGGTGTAGAGGTAAAGTAATCTGTACATAATAAGTCGGAGCGGCTTTGTGCCGCTTCGGCTTATTTATTTTTTTTCATTATTCCTTATTTATCATGAGAACCCACTTACAAAGAGTACTTGTACTAAGTATAGGTCTCATTTCTTCAATTACCATGTTCGCCAACTCCATCTCTGGTACGGTCCGCGATGCAAATGGGGAAACAATCGTTGGTGCAAGTGTGCTAGTGCAAAACACAACGATAGGTACCGTGACGGATTTGGATGGTCAGTATCAATTAGACGTTGATGCGGGCAAGAAGATTGTTATCTCTTATGTCGGTTATAAGAGTCAGACGATAAGTGTGACGGATAGTCGCACGGTGTATAATGTGACCTTAGAGGAGGACAGCGAAGTGTTGGATGACGTTGTCGTGGTGGGATATGGTACGCAGAAACGTTCCGATGTGACGGGTGCCATCTCCTCCGTTAGCGCCAAGGATATTGAATCGTTCTCAACCAAGTCCATTGCTGAGTCTCTGCAAGGCTTAGCGGCAGGTGTGAGTGTGACGAAGGGAAGTGGTGCTCCTGGAGAAGGAGCAGATATCCTTATCCGTGGCGCAGGAAACCTGAGCGGAATGAGTCCTTTGTATGTGGTAGATGGTGTTGCGCAAGAAGCAGGATTTACTTTTAATATGCGTGACGTAGAATCCATTGAGATTCTAAAAGATGCTGGTTCTGCAGCTATCTATGGAAGTCGTGCAGCTGGCGGTGTGATTTTGATTACCACAAAACGTGGTCAGCAGCAAAAGACCCATGTAAACCTTAATATACGCGCGGGATGGCGCAAAACCTTGAACCGCTTTGATCTTCTTGGAACAGAGGATTGGATTCGTGCACGCGACGCGTGGGGAACGGGTTCTACCTTAACTACCATGGGCGTTAGTTCAATCAGCGAGTTGCCTAATACCAATTGGATGGATGTAATGTATGGAACAGGTATTGAGCAAGAGTACAATGCGAGTGTTACCAATAGCGGTGAGAAAACCAATTTGTTTTTGTCCGTCGGTTATCTGGATGAGAAAGGTACATATTTAGGAACGAGCGCAAAGCGTTTCTCGTTCCGCACGAATTTAGACCACAAGGTTGGTAAAAACGTGACAATAGGGGAATCTATTTATGGAACATGGTCTAAGACCGACCCAGCGGCGAATTCGTCGGTTTATTATCACACTATACCCTTCCGCACCGTACCAGTGGCGGAGGTGTATGATGAGGATGGTCAGTATGCTAAGACACCCACTTCGGTCGGTTCTGGTCCAAACTTTGCAGGCTTGGAGAATGCCTTCAAGACCTTTCATAATGACAATTATTCACTGAATGCTCGTGCTTACTTAGATGTAAAATTCATTGAGGGTTTAGTATGGCACACAAATGGGGCGGCTTCTCTCTCTGCCTATTCGAGCAATCAGTTTCAGGAATATAAGGACTTTGGTCCTGTACAAGTAGGCGTTCCTGGGGGAACACTCTTCTCTACTTCGGGAACGATATTGAACTTAATGTTCAACTCTACCTTATCTTATGACCATACTTGGGGAGATCATCACTTTAAAGTGATGGCCGGAACAGAATGGTGGCGACTTGATGGATATGGTATTTCTACGGAGGCATATAACTATACCGTTAGTCCAGCCTCCTCTATAGCCTTGGCATCAGAGGGTAATACTAAGAAAGCGAGTGACACCACTCCGCAGGAACGTAGAGGTTCTGCATTTGCGCGTTTGAATTATGAATACGGAGGTCGCTATATGTTAGCAGTTAACTTCCGCGCAGATGCCTCTGACCGCTTTGTAAAGAAGAACCGATGGGGATTTTTCCCTTCTGTCAATATGGGTTGGCGTATCTCGGAAGAACCATGGGTAAAACCTGCTACTGAAGATTGGTTGAGTAATATGAAGATTCGTGCATCATGGGGTATGTTAGGTAATGATAATGTAGCCCAATATATGTATGAGAGTACCTACGCGCTAACAGGTGTTAGTCATAGTTTTACTAATTCCGCTACCCGTTCTACTGGAGCTTGGTTAGCTGTGTTAGGTAACGAGAACCTGCGCTGGGAGCAAGTAAACCAAGTGGATATAGGATTAGATCTTGGTTTCTTCAATAACCGTTTGACGGTGACATATGACTACTATAATCGTCAGACGAGGGATATGATCTACCGTGGTAGTTTGCCTTTGTCTTCGGGAATGAGTTATTATTTTGCTTCAGATGACCCAGGCAATACTGTACCAATCTACTTGAATGCGGGTTTGGTGGAGAATCAGGGACATGAGATTGCTATTGGTTGGAAGGAGAGACGCGGGGAGTTTGAGTATGGTATCCAGTGGAATGCCTCTTTCAATAAAAATATGGTGAAGCAAGTAGGTGATGCTCCAGGCGCAGAGCCTATTGACGCGGGTGTTGATAACTCTTGGACTCTTCTTGCTCGTACGCAGGATGGTCAGCCTATGGGACTGTTCTATGGTTATAAGTGCTTAGGTATATTCCAAAACCAAGCGCAGGTAGATGAGTATAATCAATTAGCTTTGATGAATTGGCGTAACCAAAATCCAGATCACCCGTATGGATATGCAGCTAATGGTCAACCTCTAAACGCAGATGGTAAGGAGATGGGAATCTATTGGCAAAAAGAGAATACAGGTGTAGGTGATTTGATTTTTGATGATAATGGTCAGGGTCGTGTTACTGATAAAAGCAAGCAAACAATAGGTAATCCATGGCCAAAGATGGAGATGGGTTTGACATTGTCATTCGCATGGAAAGGCATTGACCTATCGGCTGTTTTCTCAGGCGCTTTTGCGTTTGATATTATGAACCTTATGAAGCCTTATACAAACATGTTCTCATCGGATAACACCACGGCAAATATCTTCAACACATCTTGTTTTGGTAAGGGTAATACAACCGTAACGGCTGATCCGCGTGTGGGTTACCTTGATGCGAATAACTCTATGATTGGTGACGGTGCAGCCAATAAGAACTACTCAACCGTTTCTAGTTATCTCATAGAGGATGGTAGTTATTTTAAGTTGAAGAATTTGAGTGTGGGTTATACCTTCCCTGCTAAGTGGACTCGTAAGGCAAAGATTGAGAAACTCCGCCTATATTTCTCTACCCAAAATGTATTCACAATATCCCGCTACTCGGGCAACGACCCAGAAATAGGACGATATAATGGTACACAATTGTTGTGGAATGTGGATACCCAGTATCGTTATTTGCCGAACAGACTCTTCTCGTTCGGATTGGATGTGATGTTTTAAGTTGAAAGGATGATAATTATGAAAAAAATAGTGTATATATTGATACTCGCATGTGCGATGATGTCTTGTGAGAATTTCTTTGAAATCAACAATCCGCAAACCTTATCTCAAACCAATTATCCTTCCTCGTTAGAGCAAGTGAACCAATTGGTGACAGCGGCTTATGCGCAAGATCATGCATTTGGACTCTATGCCTTTTATTGGTTTCCAATGGGTGTTTGGCTTTATGACCACACTACGGATCTCTATGGTTCGTATGACGAACGTGCGTTCAGTCAGGATAATTATTCTACGCCAGAGTCGCGATATTTGACCACTACCTACACAGATATCTGTAAATGGGCGAATCTTTCTACGCAGGCGCTTGAAGGTATAGAGACTTTCCGTCCGAATGCTACTACGGCAGAGGCAAAGCAACTGGACTATATGCGCGGCCAATGTTTATTCAATCGCGCGCTAGCTTATTGGCATGGTCAAATCTTTTTTGAGATGAATGCAGATGGAAAGGGTTTACCAATCATAGATAAGGTCATCAGTGACGCTGAAGGTGTAAAACGCCACCGCAAAACAGTTAAGGAATGTTGGCAGTTTATGATTGATGATTTAAAAGAGGCGTGCACGCTACTGACTGAGCACCGCTCTGCTATTGATGCAGCAGGAGAATACCGCGCTACTTATTGGTCTGCGATGGGCTTGCTGGCAAAAGTATACATGCAGTCCCTCTATATCTTCCCTGAGAATAGGACTGCTGCGAAAGACGTGATGAAGGATATTATTGAGACTTCTGGTAAGACGCTCGTTCCGTATGATGTATATGCCGATATGTTCTACGGCAATGAGGCAAATGAACATAATTCAGAATCCCTCTATGAGATTACGATGACCACTGACTATACACAAGACGGTCCATGGGCAGGTTATACTACGGGTTCCGGAATGCCGACGGTTTATGCCCCCTGGTATGTGAATATCAATGTCCGCTTCCGTGCGGGTAGGGAGGATGTGGTTGATCCTTATACACTAGAAAATGATATTATTATATCAAATAAGAGTTCACAATGGGGGAATAACTTCGTGCATGATAAAAATATCGCTCGCTTTGGTTTCTGGGGATTCCATGGTGACACGGTGCCACGTTGGACATTTAATCCTGCTTACGACAAGACTGCACCGCGTTCTCAGGATAACTTCCCTTATATGCTACATGATGTAACATACCAATCTGATGCGAAGGCACTGAAGGCAGATAAGACCAAGATTGACCCGCGTTTGATGATTTGTGCAGGGCAACCATATGTGGATAATTATATTGGTCATGCGGGAGAGACAACATGGTATGACCGCTCATCGGAGGTTAATAATCGTCCGGATATTCTTGCATGGCAACATCGCAAATATACAAACATTCGTGGTGTTGAGATGGGGTCTGCGCCTTATGGAAAGAACGAGTCTAGTGACTGCAATATCCATGTAATTCGTTTAGCAGATATCTATCTACTTTATGCGGAGTTGCTGAAGGATGAAGATCCTGGCACAGCACTTATGTATGTCAATAAGGTACACGCACGCGCCTACGGTGATGACCCTTCATATAACTACACTTCTCTCAATGATCGTACCAAGGCATATTTTGATACCGATCCGCTTGCAAACGATGTGATTCGATATGAGCGTTGGGCTGAGTTATTTGCAGAAGGACAATGGTGGTTTGAT
>JAZKYJ010000046.1:0-2668 GCA_045612045.1 Paludibacteraceae bacterium
ATACCAGGGAGGAAAGAATGGGATTTCATAGTTGTAATATCACGAAACTTATTAACACTCATTAACAGTAATTAACACTCATTACACATTGTCATTTTTGCGTGCTGAAGTCGTTGCGTTTTTCCTAAATTTTTTCACACTATAGACAGCACGACAACGTTGGTAGATCTTGGCGATAGCGTTCCAATTGGTGTCATTGATGGAGATACCATGATTCTCCATGAAGATGTAAATCGTTTCATCCTGACGATTGAGTTTTACATCGAACTGGTGCAACTCCTCCCAAAGTTGTATGCGGAAAGCATTAGCGATAGCCTTAGCCAAGTGCGTCTTGGCTGTTTTGGTGAGGTAGTTGTATGTACGTGGATCTTTGTCCTTGAAGTATGGTATCTCAATAGCGAGGTTAGCATCTTCAGGGATGGGTTCAGGAATAGCTGCTGGCTGTTTGGTTAGCCACTGCTGTAACACCAAACTCTCATAAGAACCACGGATGGGTTCTACAGGGGTTAATGGCGTGATAGGATCTGTGGGGCAATAATCAGTTGTCGCAAACTTATGTTCACGGCAAGTGTGTGCGTACCATTCTGCTAAATAAGGCGGAAGGCTTAGGTATATACAAAATGCGCTCATAGTGTAAGTTTATAGTTACATTATGAGCGCAAAGGTACTAAAAATTATTGACCTACACAATAGGTTTTTCCAGTAAATGGAAAACGTATGGAATAGTGCTATTTTAACTACATTTTTCTTAAAAAAAACACAAATTTTCTCTCTGCTATTGATTATTTGCAAAAAAATCAGTACTTTTGCACTCACAAAACGAACTACCGAATATGAAACTAACCGATATAAGTACCGCCCAGGATATGGGCATCGAACTGGAGATTGCCGAGGGCTTGCAAGCAGGCTTCCCCAGCCCTGCGCAAGATCATGCGGGAGAGACCATTGACCTCGCTCGAGAGATGGTGCGACACCCTGAAAGCACCTTCTACGCCCGCATAGCAGGCAACAGCATGATAGAAGCAGGCATACACGATGGCGACATCGTGGTGATTGACCGTTCGCTGGAAGCACAAAACGGCAACTATGTAGCTGCCTGCATTGACGGCGAATTTACTATCAAAGAGTATCAATTCGACGCAAAAAATCAATGTGCGTGGCTCATACCACACAACAAGGATTTTCAGAAGATCAAAGTAACCGCAGACAATCAGTTCTGCATTTGGGGTGTCATCACCCATTGTGTACATAAACTATGATGTACGCGCTATGCGATTGCAACAATTTCTTCGTATCGTGTGAGCGAGTGTTTCGCCCCGATTTGGAAGGTAAGCCCGTAGTTGTACTATCGGGCAATGATGGTTGCGTAGTATCGCGTAGCAACGAAGCCAAAAAGCTCGGCATTAAGATGGGCACACCATTCTTCCAGATGGAAGCCCTCGGTAAGAAAGAAGGAGTAACTGCGTTCTCCTCAAACTTCAGTTTGTATGGAGACCTGAGCAGTCGGGTGATGAGCATACTGGCGAAGCACACGCCACGGCTGGAGCAGTACTCCATCGACGAAGCCTTTTTGCATTGCGATCACATGCCTGTGCATGAGCTCAAACCCTATTACGAGAAGGTGGTCAAGCAGATTCGTAAATGGGTGGGCATACCTGTATCTATCGGATTGGCACCCACAAAAACACTCGCTAAGATTGCCAGCAAGTATGCCAAGCAATACCCTGCCTACAACGGCGTATGTATCATTGACACCGATGAGAAACGACAGAAAGCCCTGCAAGGGTTTGCCATAGAAGATGTATGGGGCATTGGCAGGCAAGCACAGAAGAAATTATTGCCTACTGGCGTAGTGACCGCATGGGACTTTAGCCAACGGCTGCCTGAGTTCGCCAAGAACCTACTGCACAAACCAGGACTACAGACTTGGCAAGAACTCAATGGCTACGACTGCATAGACATCTCAGACCGACCCGAGCGACAAAGCATATCGCAGTCGCGCACTTTTGAGCGAGGCATTACCGACCGAGCCACCTTGGAAAAAGCATTGGCAGACTTCATGAGTTACTGCGCCGAGAAACTACGTAAACAGCACAGTCTGTGTCGTCAGTTTATCGTATATGCGCACACCTCGCGCTTTGCCGAGGAAGATATGCAAGTGATCCATCAGGTAGTGACACTACCCTTCCCTACAGCCATCACCACCGAACTGATTGGCTACATGCTGGCCGCCGTGCGCAAGCAATGGAAGCCCTATCCATATAAGAAAGCAGGTGTGGTACTCATGAACCTAAGTTCAGCAGACAATGCCCAACAAATGCTCTTTGATGAACGACCCAAGGAGCGCGACGAGCGACTACAAAAAGCCATCGATCATATCAACAACCAGTATGGCAAAACGGCTGTCAAAATAGCCACACAAGTGCTCAGCACGGACAAACCACTCACGAAAAAAGAGAAACTCTCCCCCTGCTACACAACCAACATTCGGGACATCATCACGCTGAAGTGTTAGCGAGCTTCCGTTAGGGAGCGAGCGCGATTTTCGCCAGTCTTGATGTGACCCGCTGCGCTAACAATAAGGCGAGGCTGCCTCTTGGCAACCTCGCCCGCGATTTTGGGACTTTTAGCAGCACCTAAACACATGCCCGCTCTCCTCAAAATAATC
>JAZKYJ010000047.1:0-3966 GCA_045612045.1 Paludibacteraceae bacterium
ATCATCCATGTGTTATCAATAGCAGGTGCGCTCTCTGGCATAACCATCTTGTAATTACCATTACCTAAGTCAGTAGCAGCAGTTCCAGGCCATGCACCTAATACTTGTGTGCTACCATTGTACCAAACATAGCAATTGATATTACTTCCCCAAGAGCTTGGTTTGGTGAAGAATACCGCACGCTCGGCTGTAGAGGTGAGACACATAGTGCCATCTAAGACAGGTGTTTCTGGTTGTTCTGGTTGTTCTGGCTGTTCAGGAGTTTCTCCCGTATCGCCACCCTCGCAGATTTTAGTTACAAGGCTCTTATATCCGCCCATAGTGTAAAGTCCGCGCATAGTGAATGCGAGGTCATCCGTTTGTTTTCCTCCGTTGTTGTTATTCCATATAATCATCCATTGGCTCTCGTTACCAGTTACATTATCAGGAAGTACGAACTTGAATGTACCACCACCGAGGTGAGTAGCTCGTTGTCCTGGCCATGCACCAAGCAGGTTGGTTTCAGAGCCCTTAATCCACATGTATACTGCAGCAGAAGTACCGAAGTCTTGTGTAGCTTGGAAGAATACGGCACGCTCAGTAGCAGATTCAACACATGGTTCTACAGCCTCACCCCAATCGGTTGAGCCACCATTGCCACCTTGTCCGAAGCGGTCGTCTAATTCTTCCTCGGTGCCATCCCAACTTGGGTTGCTACCTGCTACAGAAGATGATTGGTAGAGATACTTGCCATCGTTACCAATCTTACCAGGTGCTTTGGTCTTTGTGGTATTGAGCACATAGACACGCAAGTTACCCTTACCTGAGCAAGAAACGGTTAGTTTATTGTTGGTTACTGTCTTGGTATCGCCTGTGACACAATCTACATAGGTACCATTCTCAATATTTGAGAAAGTAGCGCCACCAGAGATGGTAACAAGTGCGTATGAGTCGGTAGTAGCGTCTGTGTAGCGGCGTTTGAAAGCGAATGTACCAGAGCAACCATCGGTGCTATATTGACCTTTACGCAAAGCAGGAACAGCTTGGCGAATACGGTTGAGGCGTTGGATGTGCAATGAGAGTGGGTGCTTCAATGTTTGTGCGATATTGCCTGTAGCACCGGTGTATTGACCGAAGTCAGTTACATTGATATCACCTTTGATATAACCACCAAAGTATGCACGACCGGTATTTTTCAAGGCTTCATTAGGACCTTTGTCAATTACACAACCTTTCTTGAACTCGATCTCTGAACCGTAATATACACAAGGAATACCACGGAAAGTGAACATGAGTGCGAGGTTTTCAGCCCATGTGGATTGGTCGCCAGAGAAGCGTTGACCTTCTGGTGCACCGTCAGGAGCGTAGTCGTGTGAGTCCACATAGGTTACATTCCATGTAGCATCGTTGTAGCGGTTATCATGACCCTTAACGCCCCATGCTTCATTAGCAGAACGGAAGTTCCAGTGCATAGGGAAGTCAATCACGCTCAAACCAGAGTATTGGCTATAATCAGGAGTATGATAGGTGTTACCATTGAGAAGGGCGTTATTAGAAGTGCGACCATCGCTGTATTGACCTACATAGTCTTGTGCGTGTTGATCTACAGCAGTCACATTAGTGTGGCTACCTTTACCACCTTCCATAACTACTACATTATTCCAAGATGTTACGCTAGTATCCCAAGTGTAGTTCTTTTTCTCAGTCCAAGTGTAGAAATATGGGCTGAGGCGGTCTTGTCCACGATAGGTTACATTACGGTCGCGTGCGCAAACCTCTGCGTACATAAAGAAATCACCACCATTACGAGCTGCTTTGTGTTGCTCAGCCAAAGCACGGAATTGTGGGATGAAGTTCTTATTGAAAGTCAAACGAGAGATGTGACCACCGGTATCGATACGGAAACCGTCCACACCCATCTTGATGAACTCGCCGTAGCATTTCACGAGGTAGTCAGCTACATATTGGTTCTCTGTGTTGAGGTCCACACAGTCACCTGCGATTTGTGCCCACCAACGGGTATCGTCGTCCCAGTTGAAGTTACCATAGTGGTGCCAATAGTTGTTCTTGTCGTGGTTTTGACCATCGGTATTCTTCATTTGTGCCAAACGAGCAGCATATTGGTTACCTCCTGCCATTGTTAAATAGTTATCAGGCAATTTACCACCATCTTTTACGGTGTAAGGTACCATACACGCATCGATGTTAGATTGGTCAGCAGACCAATCGCGTGTGAAGAGTTTGCAGAGGTTTGCCTCACCGAAGTTACCGGTGTGGTTGAGCACGATGTCAAGAATGATTTTCATTCCTCTTGCGTGCGCAGCATCAATAAGGTCTTGGAATTTGACATCCTCTGACTCATAGCGATGGTCCACTTTAGAGAAATCATGTGCATGGTAACCGTGATAGTCATAACCAGATGCGTTCTCTACGATAGGAGTAATCCAAACAGCGGTAAAACCGAGTGCTTTGATGTAGTCTAATTTCTCGATCAGACCTTTGAAATCACCACGCCAAGCAGGGTCGCCTACATTGTAGTTCTGTGCATCCCAGCACTGAACATCGTTGCTTGGGTCACCGTTATAAAAACGGGTTGTCATTACAAAATAGATTGATTCATCGCGGAAATCAGTGCGCGATAAAAAAGAGTTGTTTGCTGCCCATGAGCTAAGTGCATAGCACAGCAATAGAGAGAAAAGAGCAATTTTCTTCATGATATTAAATTTAAAAATGTGTAAAAATTATCAAATCGGGTGCAAAATTAGTAAAAAAATTGCATATGTGCAAATAAATATGTACCTTTGTGGCGAAAATTTTAATAAATTATGAGTAAAAATTGGTATTTCTTGTTTTTAGCACTATTTTTGTGCGGATGTGGTAAGAGTGTGCAGGTAGAAAATGCTGAGACGAGTAGAATAGCTATAGATGGTTCTGTAGATAGTATAGCAGATAGTGCATACATTGCTTACTTGGCGCCATATAAAGAGTCAGTGGAGCGTGAGATGGCGGTGGTGATAGGATATGCTGCCGATGATATGTATGTGGCTGCGCCCGAATGTCCTATGCTCAATTGGGCTACAGAAGTGCTATGGACATGTGCTAAAGAAGTGTGTCCTAAGAAGGTGGATATGGCGGTGATGAATATGGGGGGTATGCGTTGTGAATGGCAGAAGGGGCCTATCACGCAAGGCAATGTATTCGAATTGATGCCATTTGATAATCAATTGGTAGTGCTGACGCTGAAGGGTGAAGATATTTTGGCTCTTTGTCAATCTTTTGTGACTTATGGAGCGCAGGGGGTGGCAGGACTGCGTATGACGGCAGTGGATGGACAATTGGCCGATGTGACGATAGGTGGTAAGCCATTGGATGTGAATGCATTGTATACGGTGGCTACAAGTGACTATTTATCTGGTGGCACAGATCATATGGATGCATTAAAAAATCATGTTGATTATTGGAATAGTGGGCTTTTGGTACGCGATTTGTATGTACAGTCTGTAAAGGCGGATACTATTCATGCTATCATGGATGGCAGAATGAATATATGATTTTAGAATTTAGATTTTAGAATTTAGAATTTAGATTTTAGATTTTAGATTTTAGCAAAAGTGAACAAAAATACAAACAATGATATGAAGAAAAAAGTACGGATTTGGTTGAATGTTTTTTTAGGTGCAAGTAGTATGTTGCTTGCTGGATGTGGTGTGAAGAAAGCAGTTGAACACCAACCTATGCCTTTGTATGGTGTGCCAGTAGAGTATTATCAGGACCTTGAGAAAGTAGATAAAGAGGCTGATAGGATCAACAAAGAGAATGAGCAAAAGCAAGACTCTATTACGAACGATACTATCAACGCCGCTCCCGCTCCTGGTATTATGGTTAAATATGGGGTGCCCCGCCCACTACAACAATGAAACTGCGATTACGATTAGCTTTATTGCTTGAGAAATGGCGTCGTAAGAACATGAAGGCGCTGCATCCACT
>JAZKYJ010000048.1:0-31333 GCA_045612045.1 Paludibacteraceae bacterium
TATTGCCTTTTCTGCTGCCGAGCCCAAAAGCAGTACCTTTGTATCGTCAAACAACGCAGCAGCTTTGTGCTGGATGCAATACCCCATTAACTACTATGAGCGAAGCAAAACAAAACCGACAACAACGAAGAGAGTTCATGATCATGGCGGAGATCAGAGAACGGCAGATCTACTATGGCAATATCAAAAAGCCTATTTCACTTAGCCGTCTAGGCGTGTTGCTTAGCCAGAAAGGGTTTCTGTCTATGCGCAAAGGTACACCGCAGAGACGAGGATGGATAGTCTATGAGCGTGAAAGTGAAGAGATTAACGCAGAAAGAAAACTACTCTTTAAAAACTAAAATAGACAGACAGACGGAACTTTCTTAAAATATTACACACGCACGTACAGGGACGAGAAATAAGAAAATGCTGTCTGTCTGGCTATCTGTCATTGTTAGTTAAACGACCTACAGACAATTTTATTCTTATCTCAGCTAACGAAGTTAACTCGGAGTAATTAGTCTTGAGTAAAGATTTGTACTGACGGAACTGTCAGAAGAATTATAATCTTCGTCCACGTACGTACAGGTACAAGAAATAAAAAAATGCCGACAGTACTGACAGTAGTGACAGTAACTTGGACTCCGCAATCCTCGTACAAGGGTAGCGCAAAGGTAGCGCAAGGGTAGCGGAAATGAACAATAGTTTAGCAACTAAAAAAAGCGGTATGGCGATTGAAAAAGATAGTTTAAAAATGATCACTTGTGAAAAAAATAAAAAAATGAAAAAAAATGCGCACTTTTTTCCCATTTTCGGTATAATAGGGGTGTAGGACGCTTCGCTATAGTTTAGGGGATGGCGCAAAGCACTTACCGTTTAGAGTTTAGGGACTGTATCTATATGGAACTACTCGGTAAGGACCTTAGGGTTTAGGACTGCAATTTTGAAAAGGAATGAAGTCGAGTTTCAGAAAAACAAATAGATTGAAATCTATTATTTTCTTATAAAAAGTCGCTCGCTTTACTTGCGTATGTGCATTTTTTGTTGTACCTTTGCAGTCGAATTAAAACTTAAACATTTTTATTATGGAATTTATTGAATTATCAAAAGAAAATTACAAGGATTATCTTCCTTTGGACATTGCAGCTTTCAGTTTCGCTTTTGCAGGTGCGATGGGTGATGCGGGTGGAGTAGTGATTATCACCACCGACGGACAGTTGTATTACTTCAATTATGTTCATCAAGATTTCAGCGGAGACGATGTGGGTGCCCTCTTGCCCATTCTCGCTCAATGTGAATTGCCGATCTTTGGCGAAACGGATAGAGTGCCAGAAGGATGGAGGCATATCTCGTTGGGTGCGGGTAATAATCTGTTGATGCAAAATCAATATGTGGAGCCATTCTTTAAGATGCACAAAGAATATGCGAAGAAAGTAAATGAAATAGATGGCTGCTTGTATCGCTCTTGGCTAAAAATTATGATAGAAATTGTAAAGGGTAAATGATAAATGATAATGGAATTATGGCTGTCCGTTGGCATATGACAGCTTGGGATCTTGCTTTCCAAAATCCTGAAGCTAAGGCAATTTAAATATGGCTAAAAATAAATGCCCATTGTTGACGATTATTCAAAATGCAGATGGTCTAGCGTCTGCTATTTTTGAAGAAACAAAATAGTACTTTCGTTTTTTTATGTTATGAGAACTATGAAAATTTCTTCCAAGGTACTTCATTACATGGCATGGTTGACTATTGTTGTTATTGCATTAACAATAGTTATATCATTGCTCTCTATGATTTTTGATTGGATTGGGGCCCCAATTCCTATGCCTGTACTTCACGTGACTAATTTGATGTGTTTAGCAAATATCATTCTTATGTGTATGCAGAAGAAATCTAAAGTTTACAGTGTAATAAATAGGATAACTTTAGCATTATTGTCTCCTGCATATATGTTTGCTTTATTTATGTGCATTCTTCGTCTCTTATCCATGAATAGCATACTACAATCCATCAAATATGCCATATTGATACAAAATTTTTGTTATTATATTATTTATGCTATCGTATTGATATATTCTTTTCTTCCTATCACGATAGCTATAATAAACTCAATCTATGCAATCAAATCAAAACTATGAAACAAATAGTAGAAGATATTCGTGCATATGTCCAATCTAATTGGACTCTCGGTCGTGTGCACGGAGTGGAACATTGGGACCGAGTATATGAGAATGGTCAAAAGTTATTGACGCCAGAAGTTCACTCTATCGTTGTGGAGTTGTTTGCTTATCTGCATGATTCTTGTCGTGTAGACGATTATACAGATATCTATCATGGCGAACGTGCAGCAGAATGGATATTGACTTTGCGCGAAACATATCTTCGCGATCTTTCCAACGAAGATATGATTCTCCTTTGCGAAGCCTGCCGCCTTCATACTGTTCTCCACAGGACGGGTAATCCTACTATTGACGCTTGTTTTGACGCTGACCGTTTAGACTTATGGCGTGTGGGTATCATACCAGACCCCGAGCGGATGGCTACTGATATAGGTGCGGAGTTGGCACGAACAACTGATTTTGATGCATTGATCGAGGCGCAATATTTAGATGATATCTGTTGATCGCTACGCTGTAGATCGCTACGCTGTAGAATGGTTTCACGCAGCATAGCTGCTTGTTTCACCGCTTCGCTGTTTCAACCTTGAAGCATTGAAACTTTGAAACGCGGCTTTGCCGCATGAAACTCTTTCAACGGCTACGCTTTCGGCATCTGTGCTTGCGAAAGCGTATGCCAAGCGTCCTGTAGGCATCAGCGATGCCATCTGCTTAACCGCCTCACCGTTTAACCGCTCCGTGCCGTCCTGTATTTAGATTCGGAAAAGACATTAAATTTAAAAATTTAGTCTTTTTTTTTTGGATATGTCAGAAAAATGTTGTATCTTTGCCGTTTGAAGGAAAACACCAAAAAGCACCATGCCTTATTATAGTAAATTCATAGATAGAGGCAGCACGAACCTTATATGCTGGCAACACAGTCGAGAATATAGCAATTAATTTAACTATATCTATATATAACTTATGCGTAAATATTTTCTTATAATTCTCCTTTCTATCATCTCTTTGCCAATGTGGGCAGAGACTGTAACCAATGTCCGCGCACAACAAGAGGGCGATCGTATAGTGATATTGTATGATCTGAGTAAAAACATCGATGTAATGGATCTTCGTATATGTATTGGAAAAGATGAAAGAAGCATTCCATATGAGTTTCTTTCTGGCGATATCAACCGAGTCGTACCTGCTGGCAAAGACAAACGAATTGAGTATGATGTATTGTCTGACTATACGGAAGGACTAGATACCGACAATGTGTCGTTTGTTGTTCTAGAAGGAATATACGAATATATAGATCTTGGTTTGAGCGTAAAATGGGCGACCTTCAATGTAGGTGCAACCAAGCCAGAGGAGTTTGGCCACCATTTCGCTTGGGGCGAAACCAAACCCAAGACTTCCTACGATTGGTACACCTATAAATGGTGCAATGGTAGTGATAACACGCAAACTAAGTATTGCACTAATAGTCGATATGGCATAGTGGATAATAGAACCACTCTTGATTTGACAGACGATGCCGCAGCAGTCAATTGGGGTGATAGTTGGCGTATACCTACTGATGCTGAGATGACCGAGTTGCTCGAGCAGTGTACTTGGATATGGACCACTCAGAATGATGTGAATGGCTACATGGTGACTAGTAAGAAGAATGGCAACTCTATTTTTCTGCCCGCAGCGGGCTATTGCATCGGCAAGTCGCTCAACTATACAGGCCGCGATGGTGGATACTGGTCGAGCTCGCTCCACACGGACAATCCGGACGGTGCGTGGAATGTGCGGTTTAATCCTGACCTCGTGACAAGATATTACAGCGGCCGTATCTATGGTCGTTCCGTACGTCCTGTTTATCCATAGGGGCTGTTTTGAGTTAAGAGGACGGGCCGAGGGCCCTGTAGAACGGCGCGGAGCGCCTGTAGGACGCACCTGTGGTGCTGTAGAACGGCCGGATACTATCCGGCATAAGGGAAGAAAAAGACGAAGGGACCGGAGGGACTGGAAGGAGCGGAGGTGAGAGGCGAGCGGAGCTAGCTCAGCAGTTTAGAGGACGGCGCGGAGCGCAGTTTAGTGGACGGATTTAGATAAGATAGCAATTAATTTAACTATTTATAACCCCCTTTGAACATATTTTTTCTTGTGGAAAAGTGGGATGTGGAAGTATCAATGATGACTGTTTTTGGGATCATAGTTGTTCTGGTTTTTGCTCGATTTATATACTTGGCGATTAAGGAAAAAAATCAACAAGACAAAGAGAGAGCATATCACCAATATCAAAAGAAATACCCCCTGATCACTAGCCAACTCATGAAACAATACATGTCTGGTGGTTTGACCTATCATGACAGCATACTAGAGATAGGAGGCATTCCCGATGGCATAATGTACAACGACGAAATGTTCATCTTAGATAACGAGTTCCGACTAAAAGTTGAGATGCATCCCGATAGAAAACAACACCATATGGCGTTTCTACTAGAGGCGAAGTCGGCAGAAGTAAACAGTAACACAAGATACGATCTTTCACAAAGATCAACTATTATTCGTCAATTCCTCTATACGCCTTTCGAATACAAAAGATACGTGCTTGAACACCTACAAGAACTAGATCAGTATATCAAACGACACGCGGCAAACTAGTCTTCCGGCAAAACTAACATAGATACGACAGATTTCTGATAAGAAGCCTATCCTAAATCCTTGCCCTAAAGGGAAGGACTTAATATGCGCACATAACCACGCTTTTGAGTGTAGGGTGTAGAGGCGATTGGATATTGGAGATGGGTGTGAACAAAATTATCTCAAATCACCGAATAATACATTCTCAAATTACCGAACAAAATAGTCTCAAATTACCGAAATTGTAAGAATAAATTTGTGCATATCAAAAAAAAACAGTACTTTTGCGCCAACAAACTTTTTGGGAGTACTCATATCGCAACCAAACATTGTTATTATGAATACATATGTAATTGAGAGATTTTTAACAGCGCAGGATAATCCTCCTGAGGGATGTGGTTCGTATGAACAAGCGCTTAGTGAAATGAAGAGTGGTCGGAAGACAGGACACTGGATGTGGTATGTATTTCCGCAGATACAAGGTCTTGGTCATAGCGGCTTGTCAAGAAACTTTGGGATCGATAGTGTAAATGAGGCAAAGGCATACTACAACCATCCCGTCTTAAGAGCACGTATGAATGAGATTCTGACCGTGATTTTAAATTCAAATGAAGGCATCCTAACGTTGATGGGTAGCGAATTAGACGCTCTAAAATTTTTATCCTGTATGACATTGTTTGAGTATGCTACCCAAGAGCAAATCTTTAAAGATGTTCTTGAAAAGAAGTGCTGGGGTTCTTATTGCAAACTGACTTTAAGCAAGATCCGAATGACACAATCAGATAATCAATAAAAAAGAAAAGAGAACTTTTTCAATGGGTTGCTCTACACATTTCCACAGATCCACAATTAAATTATGTGTTGAATGGTTAGGCGGTTAGACGGTTAAGCGGGTAGCATCGCAGATAGATGTCTAAAATCTCGCGTGAGCGACACCACCGGAGGTATGATCTTTGTAACAAAAATACGCCATCTGTGATGGCTACAAAAATATAAAAAATCAAGGAACTCTTTTGTCCTTGCCCATATAAATGCAGCACGCTGCATTGGTGGGCAAAACAAAAAATATTTTCTCAATCTTTGAAAATCCGTGCGATCAGAGGGACGTATTAACACAAATCAGGCACGCTGTTGGGGCGTGCCTGTGCGTTTGTATATTGGGAATAGTTACTCGCGAATGATTTGGGTGTGCTTTGGGAAGGCATCCTTTGCAATCTTTGTGTGACTTGGGACAGTAACGGAAGTCAAACCAGAGCAACCACGGAATGCACCCCTTCCAATACTTGTTACACTATTAGGAATAGTCACAGATTTCAAGGAAGAGCAATCCGCGAACGCCCAACCTTCAATACTCGTCACACTGTTAGGGATGGTGACTGAAGTCAAACTAGAGCAATCCCAGAACGCTCCATCTCCAATACTGGTCACGCTATTAGGGATGGTGACAGAAGTCAAACTAGAGCAACCCCAGAACGCACTCCCTCCAATACTCGTCACACTGTTGCCGATAGTTACGGAAGTCAAACCTGTGCACCAAGCGAACGCAATCTCTCCAATACTCGTTACACTATTAGGGATATTAATAGACGTCAAACCAGAGCATCTCTCGAACGCCCCTTCCCCAATACTTGTTACGCTATTTGGAATCGAGATGGAAGTCAAACCAGAGCAACCCTCGAACGCATAATTTCCAATACTCGTTAAGCTGTTTCCGATAGTGACAGAAGTCAAACTGGAGCAACCATTGAACGCCCAATATCCAATACTCGTTACACTGTTGCCGATAGTTACGGAAGTCAAACCTGTACAATCAGAGAACGCCTCCTTGCCTATACTCGTCACGCTATCAGGGATAGTAATGGAGGTTAAACTTTCGCACCCCAAAAAGGCATAATCACCAATACTTGTTACGCTATTAGGGATAGTGATGGAGGTTAAACCAGAGCATCTCTCGAACGCCCTATCTCCAATACTTGTTACACTATTAGGGATGGTGATGGAGGTCAAACTAGAGCAATCCCAGAACGCTCCATCTCCAATACTGGTCACGCTATTAGGGATGGTGATGGAAGTCAAACTGGAGCAACAATTGAACGCCCAATCTCCAATACTCGTTACACTATTAGGGATAGTTGTTTTTTGACAACCGCTAATCAAAGTGTTGGTCGCAGTTTCAATAATAGCGTTGCAATTATCGCGGCTGTCGTATACAGTATTGCCTTTTTCAACAACAATAGAATTCAAAGAATCGCAATAATTGAATACAGAGGGGTGAATCTGTGTAACACTATCAGGGATAGTAATGGATGTCAAACTAGAGCAACCAAAAAACGCCTCATATCCAATACTCGTTACGTGATAGGTTTGATTTGCATGTGTAATAGTAGGACTAATATTTACTTGTGTGACACTTTTGTTAGCCTCTATAAGTTGAACCTCGGTAGGAGAAATGATTTCATAAGTCAATTCACCAATTGTGAATGTTTCTATACAAGAACTTAGTGACAAAACACTAATGAATAGAAGAGCTATGAGGATGTTACTTTTCATGATATAATTATTACTAAGTTTATAATGTGCCGCAAAGGTACAACAAAAAAATCACATACGCAAGTAAAGCGAGCAATTATTTGCGATTTGCACGCCCAAAAGGGCTGTTTTGGGGAGAGGGAGGGTAGTTGAGAGTTGAGGGTAGTTTAGGAGTTGAGGGTAGTTTAGGAGTTGCTTCTGAACAAGCGCAGCGTCTGAACCTCTGAACATTCGCTTGCGAATAATCGTTCGAGCCTTCAGGCGAGATAAGAACTCCTGAACTCTACACAATTTCACACTACCACATTAAATTATGTGTTGAATGGTTAGGCGGCACGGAGCGGTGAGGCGGTTAGGCGGGTAACGGTTATCGGACGGCATCGCTGATGTCTACAGGCCAAAGGCCGATCTACAACGAAGTGATCTACAGCGTAGCGATCTACAACGAAGTGATCTACAGCGGAGCTTTTAATAAATCTTAAAAAAATAGCAAAAATGGCGAAATTGTTTGCTCGTTTCAATAAAAAACACTAACTTTGCAGACGAAACGTTCAGGCGAAGCATTTGTACCTTCGTAATCGGAAATTGGATAAAGAAATGAAAGAGCAGATATTTATATCGTATAAGCGCGTAGATAAAGAACGCGTATTTGCTATAAAGGACTTTATAGAGCAAAACACTGGCGCAAAATGCTGGATAGACCTTGATGGCATCGAAAGCAACGCACAGTTTGCTGATAAGATAGGTACGGCAATCGATAATTGCCAGGTGTTTATTTTTATGCGTTCTAACGCACATAATACCATCACTAATTTAGCTAAAGACTGGACCTATCGCGAGGTAAACTATGCACTAGATGAAGATAAAAACATAATTGTCATCAACCTCGACCAATCACCTATGCCTAAGTGGTTCAAAATGTTGTTCCCCAACAAGCAGGAGATCGATGCCACAAACTCTGATATGCTCAACCGCTTATGCGATGATCTTTGCAGTTGGCTAGGGATTCTAAAACCGGCAGTGGAACAGGATTCGGAATCACAAGAGAAAGCCAAACGAGACGCTTTGCCAAAAGAACCATTTCGAGTGGGCAATTTGACGTATAAAGCATCAGAATATGGTGGTGTTTGTGTATGTAGCTGTGATATGAGTTTAAAGGAAGTGCATATTCCTGCAAAAGTGGAATATGGCGGTTATACCTACGATGTTGATAGTATTGGAATAGATGCGTTCAGTGGGTGCAAAAGATTAAGTTTCATTACTATTCCAAATAGCGTGGCATGTATTGAAGCATATGCGTTCAATGAGTGCTCTAGTTTAACCACCATCACTATTCCTAATAGCGTGATAAGTATTGGAGATAGTGCGTTCTATAGTTGTTCTAGTTTAACTTCCATCACTATTCCTAAGAGTGTTATAGCGATTGTAGGAGGGGTGTTCTTTGGTTGCTCTAGTTTAACCTCCATCTCGATTCCCGATAGCGTGATAAGTATTGGAGAATATGCCTTCCGTGAGTGCTCTGCATTAAGTTCCATCTCGATTCCCGATAGCGTAACAAGTATTGGAGATAGTGCCTTCGGTGGTTGCTCTGGGTTAACCTCCATTACTATTCCCGATAGCGTGACAAGTATTGGAAATTGTGCCTTCTCAGAGTGCTCAGGTTTAACCTCCATCATAGTGGGAAAAGGGAATGAAAAATACGACAGCCGCGAGAACTGCAATGCTATTATTGAGACTGCAACCAATACACTAATTAGTGGTTGTAAAAATACCATTATCCCCAACAGCGTGACAAGTATTGGAGATAGTTCCTTCTATGGTTGCTCTGGTTTAACCTCCATCTCGATTCCTAATAGCGTGACATGTCTAGAATATTGGGCGTTCCGGAGATGCGAAAGTTTAACTTCCATCACTATTCCAGAAAGCGTAACGAATATTGAATGGGGTGCTTTCGATGGGTGCAAAAGTTTAACCTCTATCACTATTCCTAATAGCGTAATAAGTATTGGAGATAGTGTATTCAAGGGATGCCGTTCTCTAAGAGAGATTAGCATTCCTAAGAAACTTACTAGTATCGGTAAAGATGCTATCCCAGAACATACTCGCGTTCGTAAACGTGGAAGCTTTTGGCCGTTCTAATTTGATAAAGACAATTATGCAAATGAAAGAGCAGATATTCATATCGTATAAGCGCGTAGATAAAGAACGCGTATTTGCTATCAAGGACTTTATAGAGCAAAACACTGGCGCAAAATGCTGGATAGACCTTGATGGCATCGAGAGCAACGCACAGTTTGCTGATAAGATAGGTACGGCAATCGATAATTGCCAGGTGTTTATTTTTATGCGTTCTAACGCACATAATACCATCACTAATTTAGCTAAAGACTGGACCTATCGCGAGGTAAATTATGCACTAGATGAAGATAAAAACATAGTTGTCATCAACCTAGATCAATCTCCCATGCCTAAGTGGTTCAAAATGTTATTCCCCAACAAGCAGGAGATCGATGCCACAAACTCTGATATGCTCAACCGCTTATGCGATGATCTTTGCAGTTGGCTAGGAATTCTAAAACCGGCAGCGGAACAGGATTCGGAATCACAAAAGAAAGCCAAACAAAACGCTTTGCCAAAAGTACCATTTCTAGTGGGCAATTTGACGTATAAAGCATCAGAACATGGTGGTGTTAGTGTATGTGGCTGTGATAAGAGTTTGGAGGAAGTGCATATTCCTGCAAAAGTGGAATATCACGGTTACACATATGATGTAGATAGCATTAGAGAATATGCGTTCAGTGGGTGCTCTAGATTAACCTCTATTACTATCCCTAATAGCGTGACAAGTATTGGAGCATTTGCGTTCTATGAGTGCTCTGGTTTAAGCTCTATTGCAATTCCCGATAGTGTAACAAGTATTGGAGAATTTACGTTCGGTAAGTGCTCTGCATTAAGCTCCATCTCGATTCCTAATAGCGTGATAAGTATTGGAGATAAGGCTTTCTCGGATTGCGAAAGTTTAACCTCCATCACGATTCCTAATAGCGTAACGAGTATTGGAGAATATGCTTTTGCATTTTGCTTTTCTTTGAAATCTATCACTATCTCTGAGGGGGTAGCAAGCATTGGAGAATATGCTTTCAAATGGTGCGATAGTTTAAGCTCCATTACTATTCCCGATAGCGTAACAAGTATTGGAGATAGGGCTTTCACATGGTGCTCAGGTTTAACCTCCATTATAGTGGGAAAGGGGAATGAAAAATACGACAGCCGTGAGAACTGCAATGCTATTATTGAGACTGCGACCAACACGCTAATTAGAGGTTGTGAAAATACCATTATCCCCAACAGCGTGACAAGTATTGGAGATAGTGCCTTCGACGGGTGCTCAGGTTTAACCACCATCACTATTCCTAATAGCGTGATAAGTATTGGACCATATGCGTTCTCGGGGTGCAAAAGGTTAACCTCTATCTTGATTCCTGATAGTGTGACAAATATTGGTGATAGTGCGTTCATGTGGTGCGAAAGTTTAACCTCCATCTCGATTCCCGATAGTGTGACAAGTATTGGAGATAGTGTATTCAATGGATGCAGTTCTCTAAAAAAGATTAGCATTTCTAAGAAACTTATTAATATCGGTAGAGATGCTATCCCAGAACACACTCGCGTTAGTGAACGTGGAAACTGGTCGTTTTTGCTACCACACAATAGATAACCCAGCGGCAGAACGCCGTACTATTACGAAATAAAAATTATGAAAAAAATGCTAAAAGCTGTGTGGCAGGCATGGCAACAATCACATCTGATGCTACGAATACTGATAGGTATCATCATAGGATCAGTACTGGCGATAGTAATGCCAGACATGAATGCTGTATCAATCCTAGGCGACCTATTCGTGGGAGCACTAAAAGCTATGGCACCCGTGCTAGTAGCCGTATTAGTAACCCTCTTTCTTCTTTTTGAGCCACTGGCCGGACTCTGCCGCTCGCCATACTTTCATGCATAGACTGACGCTAGCGTCATTAGGCACTCTAGTATCACTCGCTCCTCCCCAAAACGCCACGAGCGTTTAGGGGACCCCTTATCGGTTCGAAGTCCTATGGACAGTGAGCACAAAAAAAAGAAGAAGAGGGCAAAAACCCTCTTCCTTCTTTTTGAGCCACTGGCCGGACTCGAACCGGCGACCCACGCATTACGAATGCGTTGCTCTACCAACTGAGCCACAATGGCAACGCGTCAGCGGATGATGCTGAAATCGGGTGCAAAAGTACTGCTTTTTTCGCAAATATGCAAATATTTTTGCGTATTTGGGTATTTTTTTGTAATTTTGTCGGCGAAAGTGGAATAACAAAAACTAAAATACGGCGACTGTGTCGCAGTTTAGAGGACGCTTGCAATGCAAGCTACAGTTTAAAGTTTAAAGGCAAAGGGTATATTTTAACGACAACTTAGACAACATTCCGCTCGAATCAACTCCCTCGAGCGGCAAGGGAGGATTTGAAAGACAATTATTCATATCTCGCCATACGGCTCGAACGATCTGCTCATTCGCTTTACTCATTCAGCCGTACGACAATTCAAGGATTGATTTTGTTTTTGCTCTAAGGAAATGCAACTATGTCACATTTGGAGAGGAAAACAAAATGAAAGGAACAATTATTAAAAACAAAAATTATAAAATATTAAACCAAAATTATCCAAAATTATTTATTGAACGGCGAATGAAACGAATTAAACAAAAATTATAGCAATAAGCGTAATTAGCCGTTAAATAATTTTGAGTAATTTTTTATAATAAATTCTAATTTTGGGAGAGAAATAATCAACTGCAATGCTTGGAGAATATATATTATCAAAGAGTGGCACGATAATTGTCACTAATAATTAGTACTATGAAATTGAATTTTAATACCATCAGAGAGTTTCTAAAGACAACCCTCAATCTGACTAACGATGTGGATATTCCTGCAGCAAGCGAGAATATCCGAAAAAATATCCCATTTAGAGGACCAAACGTATATATCCTCTTTGTGGCTATCATCATAGCCAGCGTGGGACTCAACGTCAACTCTATACCCGTCATCATCGGCGCCATGCTCATCTCCCCCCTCATGGGACCCATCACAGGACTCGGACTGGGACTAGGAACCAACGATAGAGAACTCGTGCTGTTCTCCATCAAGAACCTACTTATCATGGTGGGAATAAGTTTACTGGCAGCTACCTTGTACTTTATGCTCACGCCACTAGAGATAGATAATCCTACCGAACTATTAGCTCGTACTAGACCTACGATTTACGATGTGTTTATTGCCCTGTTTGGCGGTTTAGCAGGTGTGCTGGAGACTGCTCGCAAGGAGAAAGGTACGGTACTTTCGGGTGTGGCGATTGCTACCGCCTTGATGCCACCATTATGTACAGTAGGTTACGGAATAGCCAATCTGAGTTGGCAATACACGATTGGAGCACTATTCCTCTTCAGCATTAACTGTATTTTTATCGCCATGGCGGCATACTTGATGGCTAAGTTCCTGAAGTTCCCTGTAAAGACCGTTGAGCAACATCGCACCAGATATTTCATCCTATCGTATGCGTTGGTAATACTGCTAGCGGCAACCAGTATCTTTACTGGGTATCATGTGATTCGTGAGAATGATTTTACGAAGCTTGCTAATCGATTTGTGAAGAAAAACCAAAACATTGGTAAGACCTATATCTATGATTCCCAAGTGAATATCGATGTCAAACCATATATGCTAGAGTTGCGTTTAGCGGGTGAGACGCTGAACAATGATACCAAAGAGATGCTCCTGCGCGATGCGGAGAACTACGGCATCATGCGTTCCCAAATCGTGATACACGAGGATGCGACAGTACAGGTGGACCGATTCAACGAAACGGAGATTGTAAAGAACTTGATGGCGACCAATGCAAGCAATGTGCAGGTGCGCGACGATTCAATCAAAGTGCTGAACGCACAGATTGCTGCCTACAAGCGACAAGAGTTGCCAGCCAAACAACTGGCAGAAGAACTGCAGGTGCAACTTCCCTATATCACACGCCTGACGCTAGCAAAGGGTACAGCGCTGGAGCAGAATGTAGTAATGAGCGAAGAGCAAGTGGTAGTTGTGGCACATTGCAGCGAAATGCCAAGCGAAGATGTGAAGAAGAAAGTATATGAATGGTTGAAAATAAGGTTACAAATTCAAGATTTGGAAATTATTTTTGAGTACGAGGAACCATTAACTGAGTAACGCAGATGAAAAAGATATACACCATATACATACTCTTATTGTTTGGTTTGGAGGTATATGCCCAATACCATACCCAAATATTGGATAACAACATACGTACGCTGCGTATGCGATATTTGATTGAGGCATTAGAGCCTTCTGGCCATGTCAGCAGACCTTATCTCATACTTCCAGAGAATGGAGTGATTGACGGAAGCGAAGAGGAAAATACTTTGGAGATTTCTTTCGATGAGATGAGTCATGATGTGCATCATTATAGCTATCGCGTGCTGCATTGCAATATGGATTGGACCGAAAGTGATATCAATAGTTACGAATACCTGGACGGATTTACGACTAGCGACATCATGGATTATGAACACTCGCTAAATACACAGCAGGCATATACACACTACCGACTAGAGTTTCCAAATGCTGATATGCAACTAAAAGCAAGCGGTAATTATGTGCTACAGATATACGAAGATGGAGATCAGAATCATGTAGTGGCAACAGTTTGCTTTAGCGTAGTAGAACCCATAGTGGATATTGATGCAAAACTGAGAGCCAACACGGATATCGAACTCAATGGTAGGTATCAACAAGTGGACATAGATCTCCACACGGCTGCTCTGAACATAAGAGATGCTGCTGATGTGAAAGTTGTGGTAAAACAAAATGGCCGTTACGACAACCAAGTGACTTTGGATAAACCAACATTTGTAGAACCTAATCGATTGCGCTATATCAACCAATCAAAATTAATTTTTGAAGGTGGCAATGAATATCGCCACTTCGATGTATATTCTACCTACTATGCAGGATATCATGTGGATCGTGTGGCGTACGCTCAAGGCGAATACCATGCATTGCTAGATGTGGATGATGTTCGCGGCACCATGGCCAAAGGAAGTAGTAGAGAAGGAATAGTATATCTAAGTGAGCAAGATGCAAATGGTCAGTACGTAGTGAACTGTGAAAAAACAGAATATGTGGACACCGAAGCAGAGTATGTGTGGGTACATTTTATGTTGCCCGTGACATCACCTATACTAGATGGATACGTATTTGTAGGTGGAGAAATGTTTTATAATCAATTTTCGGCAGATAATATGATGACGTATGATGCTGAAGAGAAGTGTTACCATGCGCGTGCGTACATAAAACAAGGTGGTTATAACTATCTTTACTACGTGGGACGTGCCGACGGAAAAGCCAGTAGATCAACAAATTGGCACATGTCATTACTCCCCCTAGAAGGATCGCATTGGCAAACTGAGAACGAGTATTCGATACAAATATATTATCGTCCTTTCGGCGCCAGATACGACAGATTGGTGGGAAGGAAGCGGTTAGGCGGGTAGACGGTTAGACGGTTAAGCGGGTAGACGGGTAGCATCGCAGATAGATGCCTAAAATCTCGCGTGAGCGACACCACCGGAGGTATGATCTTGGTAACAAAAATACGCTTCGTTACACTCGCTACAAAAATATTAAAAAATCTAATGATATATTTGATAGTAATGGCTGTGCCATCTATATCTTTAAGACTCATCAATATTCTCTTAAGCAAGCTTAGATTCTATATTTGATTCTTAAATCTATCATATCTGCTATCGCATCTATTAACTACTGGGAATAGTTCGCTGCGCTCACGTAAGTGGTTGCAGGACGCTTCGCTACAGGACGGCGCATGAGCGCCTACAGGACGGACCGGTGGTCCTACAGGACGCCTCGGAGAGGCTATTGGCAATGGGCTATGGGCGATTTGCTCCTTCTCCCTGCGGTCGAGAAATCTAAGTAAATCTCAGAACAACGCTGATGCCCCCATTAACGTGCTCCGCACAAATTGCAAACGGCACTGCGTAGGCACTCGCGCCTGAATCTTAAAACCATGCGGAACGGAGCGGGTATGCGGTTAAGCGGTTAAGCGAAGTGATCTACAGCGCAGTTTTTTTCCACAAGTACACACTACCACAAGAAAAAAAGTGTTGATATAATCGCGAAAGACCATCACAGAACGACTGAAAACTAAACCCAGCAAACTACGAACAAGGATCAGCTGAAAAGTTAAATTATTATTAAAAATAATAGTTTATTTACAAATCATTTGCATAGTCCGATTTTTTTTTGTAACTTTGCACGCTTTTTGTGGGTAGGCCCTTGTTTAGGAGTTTAACCGAATAACCGACAAAATTAGAGACAAAGTTATGAACACATTACGAAAAATAATAGCTATAGTGATTAGCGTACTAGTGTTGGCTCTAGGAGTCTTCGTGTATTTCAAGTTTTTCTTTGTGTATAGCGAAGGTACCAACGAAGGCGACATCAATTATATCCAACGTGAGGGTTTTCTATTCAAAACCTACGAAGGCAAGATGATTCAGACTGGCTATAAATCCCACGCAGAGAGTGGCAGCATTCAGTCTAATGAATTTAAGTTCTCTGTGGTGGATGAGCGCGTGGCAGAGCAAATAGATGCTCACTCTAGTCGCCAAGTGAAACTACACTGGAAACGCTACTTAGGCACATTGCCATGGCGCGGAAAAAGTATGTTCGTGGTGGATTCAATCATCTCGGTTAGACAAGAATTGCTGCCACAAAATAGTGACGAGGAGGAACCCTTACAGGGCGCTCCGCTGTAGAACGCCCTTCGGGCTATAGATTAAAAGCTAATGGCAATAAATTATTGACGAAAATTATTTTAAAGAATAATATATGCTAAGTAAACCAAAAGAAAATCTAATCAAGATTTATGAGAACTCTTTTCGCAAGAATTGGGATCTGGAAGCCGTGACTGACTACGGTACAAAAAACACATTGACTTATGCACAATTAGCTGAAAACATAGCTAAGTTGCATTTGCTATTTGCTCAAGCAGGTATACAAGAGGGAGATAAAGTAGCAGTGATGGGCAAGAATAATGCGAATTGGGTAACCACCTTCCTAGCCACAGTAACATATGGCGCCATTATTGTGCCTATCCTGCAAGACTTTAAGGCAAATGACGCCATACATATTGTGAACCACTCAGAGAGTAAATTGCTATTTATTACCGACTTGATTTGGGAGAATATCGATGCGGAGCAAGTGGCGAATTTGTTAGCCGTGATTTCGCTGAACAATATGGATATGATCCTGAGTCGTCTGCCAATGGAGCAAGCCATAGACAAAGAAAGTATTGAGGATTTGTTTGCCGAAAAATACCCAAACGGATTTACCAAGGAAGATGTACAATATATAGAGCGTAGTAATGCAGAATTGGCATCTATCAATTATACCTCAGGTACTACGGGATTTAGTAAAGGTGTGATGACACCAGCCAATGCCTTGGCTGGCAATATCATCTTTGGTCATAAGACAGGTTTGGTATATCCAGGTTGTCGTCACGTAGCCTTCTTGCCATTGGCACATGCCTATGGTTGTGCATTTGACTTTTTGGCCTGCCTGTCAGCAGGTGGACATACATACCTGATCGGTCGCACACCATCTGCAAAGATATTGCTGAAAGCTTTTGCAGAGGTCAAACCAACCGTAATATTGAGTGTGCCATTGATCTTGGAGAAGATTTACAAGAAGATGATTCAGCCACAAATCTCTAAGACTCCTGTAAGTTGGGTGCTGAAAATGCCTTTGCTAGACAAAGTGGTGCTGAATAAGATTCGCGAAAAGCTCATGACAGCCTTTGGTGGTGAGTTTAAAGAGATTATTATTGGTGGTGCGCCGTTGAATGCCGAAGTAGAGGCGTTCTTGCGTCGAATCAAATTCCCATTGACAATTGGCTATGGTATGACAGAAACGGCGCCATTGATTAGTTTTACCCATTGGGAAGAGTTTCGCAGTCAGTCATGTGGACAAGTGCTAGAGGGGGTAATGGAAGCACGTATTGCAGACGCCAATGCCGAAGGAGTGGGAGAGATTCAAGTGCGTGGTGAGCACGTCATGCTAGGATATTATAAGAACGAGGAAGCTACGGCTCAGACATTTACCGAAGATGGGTGGCTGAGAACAGGTGACCTTGGCACCATCGATAAGGATGGTTTTATCTATATCAAAGGTCGCTGCAAGACGATGTTGCTAGGTCCAAGTGGACAAAACATCTACCCCGAAGAGATTGAAGCAAAAATCAACAATATGCCATACGTATTAGAATCGTTGGTATTGCAGAAAGAAGACACCCGATTAGTAGCATTGGTTTGTCCAGACTTTGAAGCAGTAGATGCCGATCAATTGACTCAAGAGCAGTTAGAGGCCATCATGGAGGAGAATAGAAAATTGGTGAATGCCGAGTTGGCAGCGTATGAGCAGATCAATGTGATGAAGCTTTATACTCATGAATTTGAGAAAACTCCCAAGAAGAGTATCAAGCGATTCCTTTATGAAGCATAGCTTCGCAGATCGCCCTTCGGGCTGTAGATCGGCGCAAAGCGCCTGTAGTTGGAAGATCGGGCTGGTGCCCTGTGGACTACAGCGAGTGCAACGAGCGAACTACAACGAAGTGAACTACAGCGAAGCGATCTAATAGTGAGCAAAGCGAACAAAAGAAATGAATCTGTGTATTGATCAAGGAAATTCAAGAACGAAGGTGGCACTGTTTAAAGATGGTGTGATCGTAAAGAACTTGATGTACAGATCTTTTACCTCGGTAGAGGTGGAGAGGCTATTTTCATTGTATTCGATTCAAAATAGTATCGTGTCGTCTGTTGCGAATATGGAGCCATCTGCGATAAATGCCTTGAATCGCAAGTCTGAACACTTTGTACTATTTGACCACCTGACGCCGTTGCCTATCAAAAACTGCTATCAGACCCCTGAGACCCTGGGACATGATCGTATAGCTGCTGCTGTTGGTGCAGCACATCTATGTCCGAATAGCAACCTGCTGATTGTGGATGCAGGATCAGCTGTAACTTATGACTTTGTGTCTGCGGAACAAGGGTATATGGGAGGTAATATAGCTCCTGGACTCAAGATGCGACTGACAGCGTTAAATCAAATGACCAAGCGCCTACCAAAAGTGGAAGTAGAACCAGATACATTGACTCCACTATTTGGCAAAAACACGAATGAAGCTATCGCGGCTGGTGTGGTGAGAGGCCTGGTATTTGAAGTGAAAGGGTATATGCGTCAATTAAAAGACCAAAAAATCCCATTCAAAACATTCGTAACCGGCGGACATGCACCATATATAATAAATACACTAAGAAAAGATGTGATAGGTGAACCACATTTGGTGTTAATCGGATTGAATAGGATATTGAGTGGCTTAGAATTTTAGAGGTTAAAGACTCGGATTACAAAAGGGATTATGAATATAAAAAGATATATAGCAATAGTAGCAGCTACGATGATGGTAGTAGGAGCATGGGCACAAAATGCTACTTCGTCGCCATCTTCTAGATTTGGTTATGGCAAACTGAATGAAAATATACCTACAGCCTATCGTTCGATGGGTGGAGTAGGTACGGGTATACGTTCTAATAGGGCAATTAACCCTGCACAACCAGCATCATATACTGCGTGCGATAGCATGACATTTATGTTTGATATAGCAGGTTCATTCTTGTATACTAACTATGGTGACGCCAATGGTATCACCAATAAGATGAATGGAAACTTGGAATATGTGACGATGCAATTCCCTATATGGCGTCAACATATAGCTATGTCATTAGGTGTGAATCCATATTCAGCAGTAGGCTACAATTTTTCACAATCGGATTCGATCAATCAAGATTACTATTATACCAAAAACTACAAAGGAACAGGTGGATTTACTCAAGTATATGGTGGTTTGAGCGTAAATATCTGCAATTGGTTAGCATTAGGAGCTAATGTGTATTATATGTTTGGAGATATTACCCAACAACGTTCTCTGACATTTTCAAACGCCCAAATGGATTCGGTACAACAGATGAGTTATCTAGATGCCAATAGTCTGCGACTGAGATATGGTGCACAATTGTTTCATACATTTGGCAAACACACAGTGACTTTAGGAGCAGTATATGAGAATAAACAACGCTTCTCACGTATGGAGTATCAGCAGATAGAAACTACCACAAAAGACACTGTTAGCACAATGAACGAAGGATTTGAAATGCCAATGATGTATAGTGTGGGATTGAGTTATGAATACGACAATCGCATATTGGTAGCTGTAGATTATCAATGTTACGATTGGAATAATGTAAAGTATTTTGGCCAAGATCAACAGTTGAAAAACTTACACCGTTGGGCAGCTGGTGTACAATATCGTAACGATCCAACTAGTAGAAAGTATGTGGACCGAGTATATTGGCGAATAGGTGCTAATTATAGTACGTCGTATACCAAAGAATTTTCATCTCCCGAATTAGGACTTAGCATAGGTGTTGGTTTGCCACTACGTAATGTGGGAACAACCATCAACGCAGCCGTTGAATATGGACGCCGAGGATGGAATATAGGAAAAGGATCTCAAACATCTAATCTAACTGAGAACTATCTAAAATTGGTGATAAATGCTTCCATAGCAGAGCATTGGTTCTTCAAGAGAAAATTATAATAAAACAAATAACAACATGAAAAAAGTATTATTGATTGCGTTGTGCGCAATAATCCCAATGGTTGGATTCGCACAAAAAAAGAAAAAGAAAGGTCAGGAACCAGAAGTAGAGGTACCTGCAGTAGTAGCACTAACTGATGATGAGTGCTTGGAGAATATCTCATTGTTTCAAACCGAAGTAAAAATGGGCGATTGGGCAGCTGCTTATGAGCATTGGTTGCCAGTATATCAAACTCGCCCAGAGTTTCGTAGTCAAACTTTTACCAATGGTACAAAGATCTTGAAGCAACGCCACAGCGAAGCAACTACAGATGAAGCTCGCAATGCATTGCGTGACTCTATTATGAAGTTGCACGATGAGCGTATGCAGTATTTTGACGATGCAAAGTATCCAGATTCTTACATCTTGGGCTTGAAGGCTTTGGATTATTTAGAGTTGTATCCAGAGGATGAGTTGGCAGAAACAGCCTATACATGGTTGAAGGAATGCGTAAGTTCTTTGGGCGCAAAAGCACAAATCAATATGTTGCGTAAGTTTGTAGAGTTGAGTTATAACATCTACAAATCTAATCCAGATCAATATAGCGACCAATTCTTGGCAGACTATCAATCAGCATCTGCAGCCTTGGAGCAAATAGCTGTTGCTGGAGGTAAAAATGCAGAACATGCTACTAGTCAAAAAGCATATGTAGATCGTCTATATGCTGCATCTGGTGCAGCTGATTGCGGTCAGATGGATCAAATGTATGCTAGTATTGTAGCAGAGAGTGCCAATGATATTGAGAAGTTGGGTACCATTATGAAATTGTATCGTCGCTTGGGTTGCACCGAGAGCGATGTATACTTTGCAGCTGCTGAGAGTGCACACAAACTCCAACCAACAAGTGAGTCAGCTGCTGGTTGTGCTCAGATGTGTATCAAGAAAGAAGATATGGCAGGTGCTTTGGAATATTACAAACAAGCACTCTCATTGGCAACTGATAACGAAGACAAAGCAGACTACCTGTATCGTTTGGCCAATATCTACTTGGTACAGGGTAACTACCCACAAAGTGTATCTCACGCTTATCAAGCATTGGATATCGATGCAGAGGATGGTCGTTGCTATTTGTTGATCGGTATTTGCTATGCTAGTGCAAAGATCTATGATGACCCTATCTTGGCACGCTCCGTATATTGGGTGGCATGCGATATGTTCCAAAAAGCAAAACAGGTGGATTCTTCTTGCTCAACTGATGCCAATAAATTGATTGCTACTTATAAGCAATACTTCCCTAGCAAGGAGGATGTGTTCTTCCACAGAGATTTGAACGAAGGTTCTGCCTTTAGAGTAGGTGGTTGGATTAACAAGACCACAACTTGTCGTTCGAAAGCAGAATAATGCTGATAATCGGTGCGTACTGAGATTAGCATAGCAAGAGATACTATCAAGAGAATCGCTATTGTGGTTCTCTTGATATTGCTTTGCATCTTATGTGCGTGTTGCACTCCTCGCGAAAGGAAGCTAATAACCACGTCAGACGTCGATCGCAAAGAACTACCAGCATTAACTGCTGATGATGTGCGGACAATCATCTCCGATTCTGGAATAACCAAATATTTGATGGAAGCTCCGAAATGGATGATTTACGATAAAGCCGATAGTCCATACTGGGAGTTTCCAGATGGATTATACATTGAGCAGTTTAATTCCAATCTCGAAGCAGAAGCAACCGTTGAGGCTGATTATGCCCGATATAACGAAACAGCCCAACGTTGGTTGCTAAGGGGCAATGTAAAAGCTATAAATCTGGAAGGAGAACAGTTTGAAACTCCATTATTATATTGGGATCAGAAGTCAGAAACAATCTATTCAGACTCGTCCATAGTGATAACACGCGAAGAATCAGTGCTAAAAGGCATAGGATTTCGGTCAAACCAATCGATGACCAAGTATACGATATTACGTCCGACAGGAATATTCCCGATAAAGGAATAAGAAATATAGAATGCTACGCAAAATAACGGTCCAATATGAAATATAGACACACCATAACAGTAGCTTATCAAGATGTAGACGCCAGTAGAAGATTGCGTCTATATGCATTGGAAAATGATCTGCTAATTATAGCAGGTAAGGTAGCCGATGAAATGGGGATAGGTGTACCTGCATTATTGCCTCGCAATTATACTTGGATCATTACGCATTTCAATGCAGAAATGAGTTACCTCCCTAAGCATGGAGAAAAACTGATAGTGGAAACCTGGATTGAGCGAAATGCCCATATGCTATCCGTGAGAAACTTCCGCATCTACGTAGTGGGAGATGATGCCGAGGAAAAGTTGATAGGTTGCGCCAAAACTATTTGGGCTGTACTAAACTTAGAGAGTAGGGAGATAGCCAATATATTTTCAGACCCTATCTTTGATGGTTCAGTAGACGGCGAAGTGCTGACCATGGCGCGAGCTGCTAAACTAAAGCCAATCTTGCTAGATGATATAGAGCAAACATGTGATGCCACACAAGCTGGAGAAGTGCTACATGAAATACAATATTCGGATGTAGATTACAATCGCCACTGTAATTCATGTAAATATCTAGAGTGGATGCTGAATGCTTGCCAGATAGATAGTTCGAAGGCTTTTAGATTGGATATCAACTATCAGAAAGAACTATATCAGGGTGATAAGATGTTTACAAGGTTTTTGAAAAATGCGCAAGGCATTCAGTATCAACAAGTAGATGAAAACGGCACCACATGTTGTTCCGCAAGGTTTACATACATAGACAACCTAAGCTGTTTGTAAATTTTCAATTACGGAAAACTTTTGCCTACTCATAAAAATCGCAAATAACTGATTATTAGTTATTTGCGATTTTATTTTGGACAACTTTTGAGATTATATAAAACTTTTTTTATTAAAAAATTTGCATAGTCTATAAATTTATATTACCTTTGCACTCGATTTTGCGATCAGTTTTCAGGTCGACTATAGACAGAAAAATTATAACTCATTATATATCATGGAGAAAAAGACTTTTACCCAAAGAGAAGCAGAAATTGCTTCAGTGGAGTATTTCAAAGGGGACGAATTGGCTGCACGAGTATGGAGTACCAAATACGCCCTGAAAGACTCATTTGGCAATCTCTACGAAGAGACCCCAGATGATATGCATCATCGTCTGGCTGGCGAGATTGCACGTATAGAACAGAAGTATGCTAATCCTATGTCTGAGGCTGAATTGTTTGAACTGTTGCGCGATTTTAAATATATCGTACCAGCAGGTAGCCCTATGACTGGTATTGGCAATGATTATCAAGTAGCCAGTTTGAGCAATTGCTTTGTGATTGGTCAAGATGGTAGCGCTGATAGTTATGGTGCTATCATTCAGATTGACGAAGAGCAAGTTCAGCTGATGAAACGTCGCGGTGGAGTAGGACACGACTTAAGCCATATCCGCCCTCATGGTAGTCCAGTAAAGAACTCAGCCCTAACATCAACAGGTCTTGTACCATTTATGGAACGCTATAGCAATTCTACACGTGAAGTAGCTCAAGATGGCCGACGCGGCGCTTTGATGTTAAGTGTGAGCGTAAAGCATCCAGATAGCGAAGCATTTATTGATGCAAAGATGGAGCAAGGCAAAGTGACTGGCGCTAATGTATCAGTGAAAATGCACGACGACTTTATGCAAGCCGCTATCAACGGAGAGATGTATACCCAACAATATCCTATCGACTCCGATGCGCCTATATATACAAAAGAAGTAGATGCGGCTAAATTGTGGAAGAAAGTTATTCACAATGCTTGGAAATCTGCAGAACCAGGTGTGCTATTCTGGGATACTATCACCAAAGAGTCAGTTCCAGATTGCTATGCCGATCTAGGATACAAGACCGTTAGTACCAACCCATGCGGTGAGATACCATTGTGTCCCTATGACAGTTGTCGTTTGCTGGCAGTAAACTTATATAGTTACGTTAAGAATCCATTTACTCCTCAAGCAGAATTTGATTTTGAGCTCTTCAAGAAGCACGTAGCCATCGCACAACGCATGATGGATGATATCATCGACCTTGAAGTAGAGAAAATTGAGAAGATTCTTAACAAGGTAGAGTCTGATCCAGAGTCCGAATCTATCAAACGTACAGAGCGCGAACTATGGGAAAAGATTATGGATAAAACCACCAAAGGCCGTCGTACAGGTGTAGGAACAACAGCGGAAGGCGACATGCTAGCGGCACTTGGATTGCGCTATGGAACTCCAGAAGCCACAGCGTTCTCTGTAGAGGTGCACAAGACTTTGGCTTTGGCAGCATACAGAAGTAGCGTAGTGATGGCACAAGAACGTGGCGCATTTGATGTATATGATGCAAAACGAGAGGAGAACAACCCTTATATCCAACGTCTAAAAGAGGCTGATCCTGAGCTATATGAATTGATGGTTAAGCATGGTCGTCGCAACATCGCATGTTTGACCATTGCCCCTACAGGTACAACTAGCATTATGACCCAAACCACTAGCGGTATCGAGCCAGTATTCCAACCAGTATATCGTCGTCGTCGCAAAGTAAATCCTAATGACAAAAATGTGCATGTTGACTTGGTGGACGAAGTAGGAGACAGCTTTGAGGAGTATGTAGTATTCCACCATAAGTTCATCACCTGGATGAATGCAAATGGCTATACATACGATGCTACCCATCGCTATACAACAGCAGAAATTGACGAATTAGTAGCTAAGTCTCCTTACTACAAAGCAACTGCAAACGATGTAGATTGGATGGAAAAAGTACATATGCAAGGAGCTATCCAAAAGTGGGTTGATCATAGCATCTCTGTAACAATCAACCTTCCTAATGACGTGAGCGAAGAACTAGTAGGAAAACTCTATGAAGAAGCATGGAGATGCGGATGCAAAGGATGTACTGTATATCGTGATGGTTCGCGCACTGGCGTACTCGAAGGCATTAAGGAGAAAAAGAAAAAAGACGAAAGTAAGAAAGACGATAAGACTTGTGTTTGCTTCGACAACAAGGTTCGCATTCGCCCTGCTGAACTAGAATGCGATGTGGTTCGATTCCAAAACAACAAAGACAAGTGGATCGCCTTCGTTGGTCTAAAAGATGGTGTTCCATACGAAATCTTTACTGGTTTGGCAGACGATGAAGAGGGTATTTTATTGCCTAAATCTGTAACGAAAGGTAAGATTATTCGCGTAGTACAAGAAGATGGTACCAAACGATATGACTTCCAATTTGTTAACTCTCGTGGATTTAAGACTACCATGGAAGGATTGAGCTATAAGTTTGACAAAGAATTTTGGAACTATGCAAAATTAATCTCAGGAGTCTTGCGTTATGGTATGCCTATTGACCAAGTAATCAAAATGATTAGTAGTTTGCAGATGGATTCTGAAACAATCAACTCATGGAAAGTAGGCGTTGAACGCGCACTCAAGAAATACATCCAAGACGGTACAGTAGTACAAGGCCAATCATGCCCTAACTGCGGAAACGTCTTAATCTTCGAAGAAGGTTGCATGCATTGCCGCGAATGTGGATATAGCCGTTGTGGCGGATAAACAAACTTAATATTTATCAGTAAACGGATGCATTGATATCTTGCTTTGTAAACCAAGTGACAATATCAATGCATCTGTTTTTTTACTAAAAAAATAGACAAATATGAAATTTCTAATAAGAATAGGTGTATTAGTAGCGCTATCATATTCACTTTTTGCGTGTGACTTTTTTAATGTACCCGAAAATGAAGTGCAGATCAAAGGAGAGAAAATAGAGCAGATCCAACTAAGTGAAAATGACTATCAGATACTAAATCAAATTTTTACCATCTCCAACCCAATAATAAAGGAAGAGATCAAAAAATATGAAAAATTAAGCGAAGAAGTAATTTTGATAGGTTCTACAAAAGAACTGCTGTATTATTGCCCTGATAGCATCACACCGCCTGAGATTGATTTTAACAGCACATGTTTGATCTTTTCTTTGGTTGCAACTCCTACTACTCAATCTACTATTCGAAATGTTGAATTATATCTTCAGGCTAATGGAACAGCTACTTTCTACACAAACATAAGGATGACATCTATGGATAACATCGTATCTTTGGCCGTCCCCTATGGCATATTTAAGATACCAGAAGATAAGATAAAACACCTAAAGATTATAGCAAGAAGAAGCTGGTACTAAAAACTAATTATAAAAAAATCTGCTTTCAACGCAGATTTTTTTTGTTTGAATCAAAAAAAAGTTGTATCTTTGCAAAAATAATCATAATAGACCCCACAATCTAGTGCTTTATGGAAATTTCTACACGTGCGCAAAATATGCCTGAGTCGCCTATCCGCAAATTGGCAAAATATGCAGATGCTGCCAAGCGTAATGGTTTGCATATCTATCATTTAAACATAGGACAACCAGATATTAAAACACCCCTTGTTGCAATGGAAGCATTAAAGAATTTCCATCAAGACATACTCGAATACTCGCCATCTCAAGGAATAAAATCTCTTCGCACAAAAATGGTTGGCTATTATGCTGAATACGGCATAGATCTTTCACCCGATGAGATTATCATTACTACTGGCGGATCAGAGGCTATTATGTTCGCATATATGGCATGCCTGAATCCTGGAGATGAGATTATTGTGACTGATCCTAGCTATGCCAACTATATGGCGTTCGCTATCTCATGTGGGGCCATAGTTAAGTCAGTGAAAACAGATATCGAAAATGGTTTCCGCCTACCTCCCATTGAAGAATTTGAAAAGCAAATAACCAACAAGACTCGCGCCATCTTAATATGCAATCCGAACAATCCAACAGGATATCTATATTCCAAGCAAGAAATGATGCAGATTCGAGACTTAGTTCAGAAATACAATCTATATCTTTTCTCGGACGAAGTATACCGCGAGTTTATATATACAAAACGCCCATATATTTCTGCATTCCACCTTGAGGGCATTGAGCAAAATGTAGTACTAATAGACTCTGTTAGTAAACGATATTCGGAGTGCGGTATTCGAATAGGCGCATTAATCACCAAGAATAAGGAGGTGCATAACGCAGTTATGAAATTTTGCCAAGCACGTTTATCCCCACCATTAATTGGTCAAGTGATTGCAGAAACATCATTATCAACTCCTCAAGAATACATGGAAGAAGTATATGACGAATATTTAGCAAGACGTAACTATTTGATTGATCAACTAAATCAAATTCCAGGAGTATTTGCTCCAACACCCATGGGAGCATTTTACGTGATGGTTCACTTGCCAGTAGACGATTCTGATCAATTCTGCGAATGGTGTTTAACGGATTTTCAATATGAGGGTCAAACGATTATGATGGCCCCAGGAAGCGGTTTTTATACAGACCCACAACAAGGAAAAAAACAAGTAAGAATGGCATACATCCTGAATAGAGAAGATCTAGGAAAAGCCATGGTGGTCTTAAGAAAAGCATTAGAAACCTACAATAGTCGGGAATTATAACACTAACTACATGAGGTGAATCACACGAATTTTGCACGAATTTGTGAAATAATACATAAAAAAGAGAATATTTTCAAGAAAAAATTTGGTCATATCAAAAAAAAGCAGTACCTTTGCACCCGGTTTTGAAAAGAGGGAATAAAAACGACTCTTTTTGTTAAAATCTATTCTAAGCACATTGTGCAACATGGTGGCTATAGCTCAGCTGGCAGAGCATCGGATTGTGGTTCCGAGTGTCGTGGGTTCGAGCCCCACTAGTCACCCAAAGTACTGATAATCAGTAATAAGTCGTAAAAAGGGGATAAAAACCCCGACAGAATTCCGACCAAAAGTATTTTAAGTGCAGATTTTTCTTCTGTTGCTACGCAAAGCAGCAGAAGAAAAAAATGCCTATACACAAACAATTTTCCCCCGCGTATAAGAATTATGTGCCTGCTGTGCTTCGAAAAAATTGCGAAGGATGGCAGATAAACTACTATGTTTACAATCCTGCAACCGACAAGATGGAGCGTAAGCGCATGCTTCTTAATATACTACGCAAGCGTTACAAGACAATAGCAGAATTTAAGATCGCGGCAAATGAGATCATTTGCACGATCAATGCTAAGCTGGCTGGCGGATGGACACCGTTCGGCGAATCCGAAAATATACGCTACTACACAAAACTTGAAGATGTGATAAGTGCGTATATATCCGAAAAGAGCAAAGAACTGAAAGAAGATTCGCTCAGAAGCTACAAAAGTTTTCGCAATATATTTTGTCAGTGGTGCGATCAAAATGTGCCCAACTGCAAATGTATTTTATTCAATAGAACACTGGCTGTTCGATATATGGATTATATCTATACTGAACGCAATGTCGGCGCAAGAGCCTATAATAATCAGCTCAAAATGGCGCGTGCATTTTTCTCATGGGCAGTACAAAAGTGTTACTGTAAAGAAAATCCGTTTGAATTGATTAAAACAAAAAAACAAGAGGAGAAAAAGCGCGTGCTTGTACCTGCGGACACGCGAAAAAAAATACGCACCTATTTAGAGCAGCACAATCCAAATTACCTGATCGTTTTAGAGCTCGTGTTTACCTCGCTTCTTAGACCAACTGAGATCTCACGAATACAGATCAAACAAATAAACCTGAAAGAGCAGTATATCTACATGCCGTTTGATAAAACAAAGAACGGTCACAGCAGGCACGCTTTTCTTAACAAAGAGCTTGTGATCAGGCTTGCACCGCTTATAGCGCAAGCTCAGGAAGATTGGTATCTTATAGGCGAAGGATTTGCACCGAACAAAGTAGCGATGACAACAAAGAACTATCGCAAAGTATGGGATAAATTACGCAACGCACTAAAACTACCAAAAGAGATGCAATTATACAGCTTACGCGATACAGGTATAAATAACATGCTAAAATCGGGTATAGATCCGCTGACGGTTATGCAAGCCGCCGATCACCACGATTTAAGTATGACAACAAGATATGCAAACCATGTCGATCCAAACCTTATACAGATACTGCAAGATCAATCGCCAGTGTTTTAGTATTACTTTTGTTATTAGCAGACTGATTTTTTGTGTAATTTTGTGTAATTTTGTAATTTGATTTTGCAAAACTTATTTATATCGCTGATAATGTGCGTATTATAACGATTACAAAAGTGATTACAAAAGTGATTACAGGGTAAATTACAAGTTTTTACATTGCGAATAGCATTGAATACTCGCCCTGTAATTCCTTCGTACACATTATATATATACGCGCGTGCGTATAATGCGCGCGCATAAAGAAAGCTCAGCGTGCTTGGTAGTTCGCTGAGCTTCTTTATTATTCGTTATAAATTATTGGCATGATCAATGCTTGTGCGCTGCTGCTGACAAAGCAAACAGGATGGATAAATCCTTCGGTCTTGAATCCTTTATCCTCTGTTTTGATTGTGTCAATATATACACACTGAGGATCTTGCTTTAATGCCTTAAACACGCACATAAGCCTTTTATACCTCTTTGTCGCAAGTCGTGTTTCTTCAAAATCAAAGCACTCGATCTTACTTTCGTTTACGAAAGATTTGCCTTCTTTGAATTTAACAACTTTATAGTACTTTGCTTGACTGCTACCAGACCTTCGCACAACATACCATCTTCCTTCTTGTTTAGGGAATAAATCATCGCACTTAGGATATTTACCTTCGATAATCTTACCCGATGGCGCATAAACCTTTCCTCGAAGATCGGCAGGGATCTTTGCTGAGATTGCGATCAGAGAATGAGCGTCCGTAGCGATAATCTGATCTTCTCCACAGTATATACCAGACATTATAGGTCTGATCTCGTCCGTTGAACAAATCTTATAGATAGCTTTCACGGCTTCCACTGATAATCCGATTTTGGATGCAAATCTCTTAATCCACTCAGGATCTTGCTTGATTAGTTCTTTGTGTGCCTGTTTGCGCTTCCTTTCGTCCTCTTTTCTTTGTGCCTGATCAACTCGTTTTTTATCTTCGATCTTCTTATTTTCCTTATGGTTTACTTTTTGTATATACTTTTTCCACGCTTGATGAGCCTTATCTTTGTTGATACGACTATAAGTATTCTTTATTTGCGTGTTCCCATAAACAACAAATGATCTACTCGACATCCATTCTTGAAGGGTGTATTTATGTGCACCATCAATAAACTGTACAAACTTAACTTGTACAACCTGACCGTCTGAGTTTCTTACTAAACAAGATCCTTCTGGATAATCTGGCTTTGGCTCTTTAATAAGTTTTACCTGTTCGTCGGTAAACAAAAATAAGATCTCATCTCTTTTGGTGTCATCTACCCAAAACAGATATTCATGCTCTCCGCGCTTAGGTATATAACCTAAACGCTTCCAATCTTCGGCGGTATGCTTTGTGCGTCCCTTCATGTTGTAACATTCTTCGAGCAGCACATTTACCTTTGCTTCATTTCTGCCTGCTGCCTTTGCCATTTCGAGTAGTCCATTTGTGATCACATGCAAGTGTTTTACATACTCGTTGTACTTTTCGCCCTGTGCATATTCAGGGATCTTGTATTTTGGCTTTTTGGTAGTAGGCTTTTTAGCGATCTTAGGCTTCGCCTGCTTAGCAGGTTTGATTGGTTTTTGTGCTGACGCTTCTTTGACTGCCAATAAATAGCGTTTTCTTGGTGTTGCACCATATTTCTCGCGGTACTCCTGTGCAACCTTCTTAATTGTAGATTGCACCTGCTTTTGAGATAGATTAGACTTTCCCTTAAAAGCATCCTTTACCATTTGCGAATACTCTTGCTTCTGCTTGCTGAGTATTTAGTGTGTTTTCTTTTGAATTGTTGTCATAGCTTGATTTTATTTACGATATTGCAGTTTGCCAATTAGATTGGATATTTGTATATCCGCCGTTGGTGTTCTGCGCAAGAATACTCCTGCGATTACTACCTTCTCTGTACGATACATGAATCCAAGATCCATCGCCTTCCCAAATTAGCTGATCATAATTACCCTGCTGCACAATGATAGCAAAGAGCTTTTGATTTTTCTTGCGCGACTTAGTTGTAATATCAGCCGCTTCGCCTGTCTGATGCTGACTGCTATTTGTACCACCTACTGCCGCATTGAGTTCTGGACTACGATAGCCGCTATTCACATAGATTGTAGATCCAAGAGATTCGCGCGCTGGATTGAGCACGCGATCACGCAATTTAGTGAGGTTTGCAAGAGCTTCTTGTGTTGGCGAATTATCAATGCCGCGCCTACGAGCGGTGTCTGACGCGCAAAGTTCGTCGATAGTGAAGTAATTATTTGT
>JAZKYJ010000049.1:0-20303 GCA_045612045.1 Paludibacteraceae bacterium
TGAGCGGAAAACGGGGCTCAAACCCGCGACCCCCAGCTTGGAAGGCTAGTGCTCTATCGACTGAGCTATTTCCGCGAATCAACCACGACTTCCGCGACGGTTATTTTTTTGTGGGAGCAGATGGATTCGAACCACCGAAGGTGAAAACCAGCAGATTTACAGTCTGCCCCATTTGGCCGCTCTGGAATACTCCCAATATCTATTTCAAAGTTCTTTTGAGCCTCTTGTCGGATTCGAACCAACGACCCCGAGATTACAAATCACGTGCTCTGGCCAACTGAGCTAAAGAGGCGGGTCTTTTTACTTTTTGCCACGACCTAAAAACACGTCGGCGGAAAAGCGGTGCAAAGGTACTGCTTTTTTTTGAAACAGCAAAATATTTTAATAAAAAAAATGCATTTTTCTTTATTTTTTCACAAAAGAGGGGCAAAATCGCCCCTCTTTATCAAAATAATTATAATCCTTTCTCTTGGATGGAATAGTAAACATGTGTTCTATTCCAAACAAAAGTAATCATTTGTCTTTCGTTTTTTCCAACTGTCTATCTATTGCCTCTAAGCACTCATCCACCCCCTGCTCAAAAGTATCACACACTCTCTGGGCAAACAACTCTACTCCCACCCCGCGCACACGCACGTGCGTTTCCTTATTAAGATTAGTTTCGGGCTTTACAACCGTCAACTGAATCTCCATCTCTGCGGACTCAGGTAGTAATCTTTCGTAACGTTTTGTCTTTTTCTCAATGTGTTTCTCAAGACGCTCGGCAATCTCAAAATTGACAGCCTTTGTGTACAGTTTCATAAGTCCTCCTTCTTTAATTAATGGTTAAGTTTCTTATTTATTCAACTAGTTCATCTAGCGAACCAGACCACTAGTCTTTTTCTTTCTCCCTGGGATGAGCTGCTACATAGGCTTCCTTCATCTGCTCAAAAGTAGTATGCGTATACACCTGCGTAGCATTCAAACTAGAATGCCCTAACAATGTTTGAATCGTACGAATATCTGCCCCAGCATTCAGCATCGTCGTTGCAAAAGTGTGCCTCAACACGTGCGGCGAATGCTTATGCAAAGTACTAACTTCTCCCATACGCGCGCGCACAATATTGTATAAGGAAGAAGCACCTAATGCCACCCATCCTCCGTTTCTACTTTTACGTACAAGAAACGTGCCAGATACCACTTCACTTCCACACACCTCACGCTTTACTTGTAAATATTGCTTGATCTTTTCAACCAAAGTGTCACCTAACGGAATTATTCTCTCTTTACTACGTTTGCCAAACACCTTAACTTGCTTCTGCTTTAAATCCAAATCAGATTCTCTCAAAGCAGCCAATTCTGCCCTACGCATGCCTGTTTGATAAAGTAATTCTACCAACAAGAAATCACGCAGCAATACAAACCACTCCTCTTTATCCATCCCGTCCTCATATTCTAACACTTGGTTCTCCCGCTTAAAAACCTCCATCTCACTTACACGAAAGTAAACGGGCAAGGGTTTATCCACCTTTGGCAGTAAAACCTTACGTGTTATATTCACCTTTACAAGCCCTAGACCTAACAAGAATCGATACAAACTCTTCACTGCTGACAAACGCCTTTTCACACTACGCGCCGAAACACCACGTTCCATCATCTGCAATAGCCACATCTTTACATCCTCTTCACCAACTAACGAAGCATCAAACTCCTCCAAACTCCACCCCATGAACTCGCACCACATAGTTAAATCATCACTATATTCCTTCACAGTACGAGGAGAATAGCGTCTTTCTATGGCAATATATTCTAAGAATTTGCGTATCATAACTAAACAAAATAGGGCAACAATGCCCTATTCATCATTTTAGTGTACCCATCCTGGATATTGGAAATCACATCCTCTCCAATCTGGATCAATCTGCACGTATATCTCTTTCTGTTTATTCTTAATCCATTTCTCGATTGCCTCAGCACTCAATTTCTCTGCCAACATTTCACGCACCAATTGGAAATCATCTATTAAGTTCGCCCTGTGCGCATCTCTCTTTGTTTTTAGTTTGACAATTGCACATATTTCTTTGTTTTTCATGCGATCCATCATAACGAACGGCACACTCACCTCGCCCTCCTTAAGCGTATAAATTTGCTTAGAAACCTCAGGAGGCAATTCCTGGTACTCAAACTTACTAGCCCCCGTATTATTGTTGGTCATCACGCCCCCACTCATCACCGTTGACTTATCTTCAGAGAAACGCGCCACAGCTTCCTCAAAAGTCATACCACTATCTACTATCTGCACACGAATAGAATCCAATTTAGACTGTGCACGTTGCTTGTCATCATACGACACTCGAGGTTTGAGCAAGATGTGTCGACAATTAATTCTATCACCTTTCTTCTCCAGCAACTGTATAATATGATAACCATACTCGGTCTGAACAACCCTCGATATACGATTGGGGTCTGTCAAGTTGAACGCAACATCTGCAAACTCGCTTACCAACTGACCGCGGCCTACAAATCCTAACTCTCCACCGCGCTTAGCCGACTCCACATCTTCTGAATATAAACGTGCGAGCATTCCAAAATCCGCATTCCCACTATGCACTCGCTCAGTATATTCGCGCAAACGCGCCTTGATTCGTTCTACTTCTACGAGTGGGACTTGTGGCTCTAAACTCAAGATTTGTACTTCTACTTGCGCAGGAACCATAGGAATAGAGTCTTGAGGAAGCGAGTTGTAATACCGTCTTACCTCTGCTGGCGTTGGAGATATATTCTCCGTTAATTTAGACTGCATCTGCTGAATGATCATTTGGTTTCGAACCATTGTCATCATTTCCTCTCTAATTTCAGACGAAGTTTTACGGAAATACTCCTCCATTTTTTCTTTGCTACCTATCTGTGATATATAGTAGTTCATACGCATATCCACCTGCCCACTCACAGAAGACTCGTTCACCTCGATAGAATCCAACTCTGCTTGATGTAAAAATAGTTTCTGAATAGCCAACTGCTCAGGGATCACACAGTATGGATCCCCAGGAATTGGCTGTCCTTCGTATTGGGCACGCAATCGCTCTTCCTCTACCTCACTACGCAAGATAGCCTCTTCACCCACAATCCATATTACTTCATCTATCACATTGTCCTGCGCCATCAACCATGATGACAATAGTAACAATCCAATTATCCATTTAGTTTTCATATCGTTTCAGAACCCCTGATTTCAGGGCTTTATTGTATAAATCTAGTCTCGAATCATTTAAAAAATCAATCATCCTTTGCGCCAAAATCATTTGTTCGATCTCTTTACGTGCAAAATCTAGCGGCATCACCATTCCTCCAGAATAGGAATTCTCAACTTGAAGCAGATAAATATTCACACTATCTTGTAACTCTATTTGCCTTTTCTGTCTAACCATTCTATCCAGTTCACGTTTATCTATAGGTAGACACATCGCCACCTCCGACAATTCTTTCCAATCCTCAACAAAGAACTCATAGCCAACCCCATATTGATATATGTACTTTTCTATCCACTCCATACTATCGCTCTCTCCTATATTCTTCATACACGTACGAAGTTCCGGCAAATTTGGGGCTCCATTTGGTACAATAACGAGCATCCCTTTAAGAATCATCTCTGACAAAAGCAGTTGCTGCTTGTACGCTTCGTAATACTGCAGCACCAACGTATCTTCTATAAGCTGAGGCATACGCTGATTAACTAACTGCTTCTCATACTCATGAATATACAGTTCACGACGATAATCTTCCACCATAGATTCTATTCGCTTATCAACCGCACCAATAGCCTTATCATAAACTAGCGCATCCATTGCCCACTTTTGAATATACTCATCTGCTATACGAGCACTATCCTCTGGCGTCACTCCCCGAGTAAGGGCATCGATCTCACCAAGAGTTAGAGTATTTCCACAGCATTCTGCCACGACCGCTTGCTTACGTTGTTGCTCCATCCACCCACACGAAGAAAGAGCGCATACTATACACGCACACAAACACACTCGTATCCATCCTAATCTCTTTCTCATAATCCGGTGCAAAATTACTGAAATATTTTGATATACGCAAGTTTATCCAACAATATTTGCAAAAAAGACGAGTCCATAGCTCGTTCTATATTTCGCCGCACTTTATCACATATACCTTATTCCCATCCACTATTGTGGGTTGGGCCTTTAAGATATAATCTGGTGCTTTTGTTCCGGATAATTCACCTGCTAAGTCTTGCAATGTATACTGACTCACCTCTACATGTACTTCATCATACAAACCAGTTGTCATGATATGTTCTAACAAACAGGCACCGCCCTCCACTAACACCGAATGAATATTTCTAGAAGCTAAATCGCTAAGTACATATTGCCAATCCGTATGTTCTGTGTACACAATTGTTTGAGCTGAGCCTGTAAACAATCTACTAGTACGAGGCAACACACCATGTCTATCTAAAGTTATGCGAATTGCATTTCTACCACTCCAACGTGTTGTCAATAAGCGTGGATTATCAAGTAAAGCAGTACGAGTTCCGACCATGATTGCCATGTTTTCAGCACGCTGTTGGTGCACCAGTTGCTTGGTGAGTGCTGTGGATATAGCCAACGGCGAGGACGATTCATCGTTTAGTTCGCGTTTGACATCTATATACCCATCTAGAGTCTGCGCCCACTTGAGGATAACATATGGCCGTTTCTTTTCTTGAAGACAAATAAATCGTTTATTCAATTCTCTACACTCTTTTTCCAGCACACCAACAACCACATTTACTCCCGCCTCTCTCATCATCTTAACACCTCTACCCGCTACTTTAGGATTAGGGTCTAAACAACCCACAACCACACATCCAATCCCTTTCTTAATAATCAGTTCAGCACATGGTGGAGTCTTGCCATAATGACTACACGGCTCAAGGCTGACATATAGTGTACAATGGGCATAGTCAATATTTAAGCCTAGAATAGTTTCTGCTTGCTGAATACAATTAGGTTCAGCATGAGGTTGACCATATTGCTGATGCCACCCTTCCCCCACAATCTGATCACCGGCAGCTGTATGCCATACCAAGACTGCTCCAACCATAGGATTAGGAGCCACATAGTACTCACCAATACGTGCTAACTGCAAGCAGCGTTGCATATACATCGTATGCGAAGATTGCATCACCATGTTTTCTTATGAAAAAGACAAGAAATACTCTACACATCAATCATGTGTCAAGACCTTGTCCTGATTGTCAGGACAGGTCTTGTGACCTCGCTGGGATTCAAACCCAGGACCTTCAGAACCGGAATCTGACGCTCTATTCAGCTAAGCTACGAGGCCCAACACATCAAAAAAATAACTGCGACAACAGCTAATGCCACCACAGCCACTTGCCGCAGCAGGTTCTATGACCTACGAGAATAAAGGAAAATATAATAAATCAACGTACCCAAAGATGCCAATGCCGCAACCACATACGTATATGCTGCACTGCGCAAAGCTGCAGAGGCCATAGGAGTCGTATCACGATCCGTTATACCTGATATTTCCAACCACTCTACCGCACGCTGACTAGCATTAATTTCAACAGGTAAAGTAATAAATGAAAACAAAGTTGTTAGTGCATACATACCTATACCTATTAACATCAAGGCGGGAAAACGCTCAATGAGCAAAATACCTGCTAACAATATCCAAGTCATCCAGCGTGAAGCAAAACTAACAACAGGAACCAAAGCAGAACGCATCTGCAATGGCGCATATTCATATGCATGTTGTACAGCATGTCCACACTCATGAGCAGCTACGGCAGCCGCAGCGACTGTATTGGAGGAATAAACCGACTCAGATAGATTAATCGTCTTATTACGTGGATCATAGTGGTCTGTCAAATGACCAGAAGTAGAGATAACCTGTACATCAGTAATACCATTATCGCGTAACATTTTCTCAGCCACCTGTTTCCCTGTCATCCCAATGATTACCTTGCTATACTTCTTGAAGCGTTGCTCCATAACTGCGCTAACAATCCAACTAGCTAACGCAATTGTAATAAATAAAATCCAATACATAAATTATTTGCTTTATATTAAATTACTTCGTCTTTCCTCGCAATGCTTTTTTACGACAAACTTTGCAATGTCCATACATATATAGAGAAAAATGCTCTTGAATAAAATTAGTAAAACTCTTATCTTCTAACATACGCTGAATTGTAGAATCCATCACCTCGCTAATACGTCCACAATGCCGACAAATAATCTTGACCGAAGATGTCCTAAGAAAAACGAGTTCAAACTGAGTCGCACGCTTACCAAATTCCTTCTCCAGACGATGTACTACACCTGCCTTTTCCATCAAGCAGAGATTATTATAAACCGTAGCACGACTGATAGTGATATCCGTAAGAGTTTCTCGCAGTTCTTCTACAGAAAACCTCTGCAAGGTACACACAGCACGAAGAATATTAAATCTCTCCGCTGTGTTTCTCAGTTGATTACGCTCAATATAATCAGCCAACAACTCATACGCCTTACGGTATATTTCATCTGATTTGGACATTTAGTAATGAATTATAATGGTTTGATATACGCTCTTCTACGTTTATGATACTTATGCGGGAAGAGTTCCCAATGCCCCAAGTTCTTAAAGTTGGTTTCCATAATCGCAGTAGTCTCTACACGCTTAATACCATATTTCACAAAATATGGATGTTGATCAGCTATGATAACGGCATTAAGACCCTTGTCTTGGTAGTCGGGCCTAACAGCAATAATTAGCAAATCAAAAGCCTCATATGTCTTCGCTTTAAGCGCCTTAAGCAGATGCCACCACCCAAAAGGAAATAGTCTACCACGACATTTGCGCAAAGCCTTGCTGACATCTGGCATACCTGCCCCAACTCCCACGACTTCGTTATTCTCATTGACAACCACTGTAACAAAATCGAAATTCAACAATGGGAAATACATATCCAAATAATGTTGCTTCTGACGAGGAGTGAGAGGCTGAAAATTATATAACTTTTGATATGCCACATCAATAACATCCATATATGAAGTACCATATTTCTCCACCAATTCTTTACAATTTTTGACCTTATCTACTCGAACATGGTATCTAGTCTCTACAATCTTTGACATGCGCGCAAAACGCTCTGGCAATTCTTGCGGAGGATATATCTGCATCTCTATCCAATCGTTCTCTTTCATGAGTCCATACGCTTCCATATGTCTCACATAATATGGATAGTTATACAAAGACGCCATTGGCGCAAGGTGGTCATATCCCTCAATAAGCAAGCCTTGTAAATCAAAATCCGTAAAACCCACAGGACCATTAATAGTTGTCATCCCCTTCGCTTTTCCCCATGCTGCCACAGCATCCAAAAGAGCAGTACTTACCTCTACATCATCAATAAAATCCATCCAACCAAAGCGAACTTTCTTTACCCCCCATTTCTCGTTGGCTTGATGGTTTATAATACCTGCGATACGCCCAACAGGTTTTCCACCACGATAAGCCATATAGAGCACATTTTCACAAACATCAAATGCAGGATTTGACTTTGCATTGAATGTAGCCATATCGTCCAATAGAAGATGAGGACAAAAAAACTCAGAATCCTTATAAAAATCATTTCCAAATTTTACAAACTGAAAAATCCCCCATTTGGTGGTTATTTCCTTAATTTCTACTGCCATTTTATGCAAAATTATATAAATTCGGGTGCAAAATTACAAATAATTTGGAAAAACACCAAATATATCGATATTTTTTTGTAATTTTGCAGCCGATTTTGCGTTTTTGCCCAAATTTGACCCAATGAAAGAGATTCAATCCATCGCAGTATACTGCGCAAGTAGCAACAAAGTACGCGCTTCATTCGTGCATGCCGCCGAGAATTTTGGTCATTTATTGGCTAAAAATGGCATTCGTTTAATATATGGCGATGGCGGTATTGGACTGATGGCCGCAGTGGCTAGAGGCGTGTTGGATGGCGGAGGAGAAGCCATTGGTGTAATACCTCGTTTTATGGTAGAGCAAGGTTGGAACAACCCTCAAAGCACACAGACGATTATTACAGAGACCATGCATGAGCGCAAAGCCACGATATGTCAAATGGCAGATGCCATGGTAGCTTTGCCAGGGGGTATCGGTACTTTTGAAGAATTACTAGAGTGCCTAACATGGAAACAACTAGGATTACATCATTGCCCAGTGGTGATTCTCAATACAGATGGCTACTACAACAATCTTTTGAAGTGTATTGACCAAATGATTGAAGAGCAAATGATGCGTCCCATCCATAGAGAGATGTTCATAGTTGTTAATCATCCAGAAGAGATCTTACCAGCTATTAACAATGCTCCAGAATGGGACCCATCTACTCGACGATTAGCAGCTATTTGATAAACTAATCATGAGCGAAGTACTACGCATATCATCTCCAAGTTCAGAGACATGGGTGGCATGGACACTACTATTGTTGTTAGTATTAGCTGCTGCTAACCATACCCTCATAACGGATATGGCAACCACTTTTCGAGGATTATTCAGTCGTAGTGAACGTAGCTATGCCACCAATAGTATTCCCACACAAATACTATCATGGATATATAAGATAGGCATCGTAGCTATGGCGATAAATTTACTACTCTATAAACCCGAGACGAGTTTTAGTATTAATCGCTATGCTTTGGCATTAGCAGGTGTGACAGGGGCATTCGCCATTCAACAAGTTTTGGTTCATCTAACTGCCATAGTCTTTTTACATCATCGTCAGTACGAAGGGGCTACTGAGCAAAGACAACAAATTGGCAATACTATTAGTCTACTGACCTATCCCATTGTAATGGTGATGACATGGCAAAATAGTACATTAAATAATATACTTTGCTTAGCACTCGCCATACTATGGGGAATCCTATTGCTAATCAAAGGACTACAACTATCGCAGCAAATTAACTCAATATTATATATACTACTTTACTTTATTACACTTGAGTTAATCCCCATGGCGGGATGCATACTCTGGCTTAAACACATTTTACAATGAAGAAAATAAAGAAAATATTGGTATCTCAACCTCGCCCTTTGAGCGATCGTAACCCATATAGCGAGTTGACTAGCACCTATGGGGTAACATGCGACTTTCAGCAGTTGATTCAAGTAGAAGGACTGAGCGTTCGTGAGTTTCGCGACCAACACATTTACTTAGAAGAGTACACGGCCATCATAGTCAACTCACGCCTAGGTATTGACCACTTCTTTCGATTGGCAGAGGAAACACGCTTTTCCGTACCGGAAAGCATGCATTACTATTGCATTTCAGAAGCAGTAGGAAATTACCTACAAAAGTATATACAATATCGCAAACGTAAAGTCTTTGCTGCTGAAAATAACCGATTCGAAGACTTGCTTCCTGCTATGCATCGTCGTCCACAAGAGAAATACCTGATGGTTCTCTCAGACGTACATAACGATGATGACATCAACATGTTCGCACAAAACAACATCATAGTCAAACCTGCTATCTTGTATCGCACAGTGGCAACCCAATGGCCAGCTGATAAACCTTTTGATTACGATATGATTGCACTATTTACTCCTTCGGGAGTAGCTGCGCTGCGCAAGAACTTCCCAGAATGGCAACAAGGTGATACTGTAATCGCATGCTTTGGCACCAACACAGCTGCTGCATTGGAGGAAGCAGGTTTCCGTGTAGATATAAAAGCACCAACAGAGAAATATCCAAGCATAACATCCGCTATTAAAGATTATCTAGAGAAACAAGAATCATTGTGAGTAACATGTTAGATGCGTCTTTCCCAAAAAACGAAAAGTTATACGGTAAATACGCCATAGACCACCTATACAAAGATGGCAAGCGTTTTACCGTGTGGCCTATGCGTATCACACTACTCTCCGTAGCCGATTCATGTACACGTGTACTGATATGGGCTCCTAAAGCACTCTTTCGTCGAGCTGTACACCGCAATCACCTAAGGCGACTCATGCGCGAAGCATATCGCCTAAACAAGCACATATTACCTAGCACAAAGCAATACCATATCGCATTCAACTATCTCGACAAAGAAAAACAAAGTATGTCTGTGATTGAAAAAGCTATGCGCAAAGCACTGAAAAAAATTGCTAATTATGAAAAATTGGATTAGACATATTTTTCTGCTTCCGGTTTATTTTTACCGCCACTGCATTTCTCCTCTTACTCCACCTTCGTGTAGATATACACCAACTTGCAGCCAATACATGGTAGAAGCAGTAATGAAATATGGTATCGTCAAAGGTACATGGCTAGGCATCAAACGCATCATGCGCTGCCATCCTTGGGGTGGGAGTGGTTATGACCCAGTACCATAAACAACACAAGATAGAAATCTAAAGTAGTAAAACATTAAATTAAGGCTTAGCATATGCGCATTGATATTTTGACTGCGTGTCCAGAATTATTGCAGTCACCACTTAACCACTCAATTATACAAAGAGCCAAAGATAAAGGCATTGCAGAAATCTACGTTCACAATCTACGTGACTTCACGTTAGATAAACACCGCAAGATTGACGACTATGCTTTTGGGTTTGGTGCGGGCATGGTACTACAAGTAGAGCCGATTGATCGCGCAATATGTTACTTAAAAAGCCAAAGAAATTACGATGAGATTATTTTTACTGCACCCGATGGCGAACGATTCACTCAAAAAGAGGCTAATAATCTCTCACTCAAGGAAAACATCATCATCCTATGCGGACACTATAAAGGGGTTGATCAACGTGTACGAGACCACCTGATTACTAAAGAATACACCATAGGCGATTTTGTACTAACCGGTGGTGAAATGCCAGCTGCAATCATGACAGATGCCATCGTTCGTCTACTACCAGGAGCCATGGGAGATGAAACTAGTGCATTAAGCGATAGTTTTCAAGACGGTCTTTTAGAAGCAGGAGTCTATACACGTCCCGCTGAATATAAAGGCTGGAAAGTTCCTGAAATTCTACTCTCAGGACACCAAGCAAAAATCGAAGAATGGTTATACGAGGAAAGTATACGCCATACTATAGAAAGACGCCCAGATCTATTAGAAAACATACAAGAACAAGATAGATAAAACACCATAATCTATAAGCCAAAACACGTTATGCGTAAAATCATCATCTCCTTTTATTTTCTCATTCTCTCGCTTGCTCTGCAAGCTCAGGCTAAATACGTATTTATGTTCATTGGGGACGGTATGGGTTCTCATCAGGTATTGTCCACAGAGATGTATTTGTCAGAATTAAATGGGGAAATAGGCCGAAAACCACTAAGAATGACAACATTCCCATACTCTGGTCAGGTTGCTACTTTCTCCAAGTCTAATGGTATTACTGATTCTGCGGCTTCGGGCACTTGCCTTGCCAGTGGAAAAAAAACCAACAATGGTGTAATTGGTATGGATGATGACAGCACAATAGTGTTCAGTATAGCATCACAACTAAAACAGCAAGCATGGGGTATAGGCATCATGACTACTGTGACTATTGATCATGCAACCCCTTCAGCACATTACGCACATTCTATTTCGCGCAACGACTACTACTTGATTGGTACGCAACTTACAAAATCGGACTTTGACTTCTTTGGAGGGGCAGGATTCTCGTGTCCACAAAATAAAAATCAAGTTTCAGACCCCAATCTATACGATTTAGCTGAACAGAGAGGGTATACCTTAGCTGCAGGATACAATGATGCACAAAACAAAATTAATTGTAAGAAACTCATTGTTGTACCTGAGAAACAACTAAGTAATCGTGAACAACGAGCAAGCGCACTCCCTTATGCAATTGATCAAAACGAACAAGACCTATGCTTAAGTCAAATAGTAGAACTATCCATCGCACATTTATCTAATCAGGAGCGTTTCTTTATCATGGCAGAAGGTGGAAAGATTGACTATGCTAGTCATGCCAATGATGGAGGAACAATGTTGCATGAAGTGATAGACTTTGACAAGGCTGTTGATGTGGCTTATCAATTTTATCTTCAACACCCCGATGAGACGCTGATTGTCGTGACAGCAGATCACGAAACTGGTGGTCTTGCACTAGGTAATAGTGATTACACTCTCAACTTAAAAGTGTTATCTGGACAGAAATGCTCTTCTGATATCTTGTCGGATCAACTATCTGCAGTACAAAAATCAAAAGGAAAAGCGCTGAAATGGGAAGACGTTAAAAGCATTATTTCAGAAAATACTGGTCTATATACTAATGTGGAACTAAGCACTGAAGAAGATGAACTTCTTCAAAATTCCTTTGCACGCATGATGAGGCATCAAGAACAACTGAAAACCTTGTACAAAGATATAAATAAATTGGCAGCGGATGCATTAGGAATCCTCAATCAAAAGTCACGTTTAGGTTGGACTACCAATGGACACACCGCTTCTGCAGTACCAGTATTTGCTATAGGTGTCGGAGCTGAAAACTTCACAGGATGGCATGACAATAGCGAAATAGCCCCACTCATATACCAAGCGACTCAATCTCCTCGTAGGTAAATCCACGCTGCAAACAAAAACGTAATAATTTTTCTCTAGTACGAGCATCTGTAGCGCAAAGGGTACGTCGCTTACTATCTACCACGCGACGTAGTACTGCCATATACTCCTGCATATCTATCTCATCTACCGCAGCATTAATATAATTTGAAGATAAACCTTTCATATGTAAATGCGCAATAATCTTAAGGCGGCCCCATCCTTGGAACATCACTTTATCGTGCACATACGCACGACAATAGCGGGCCTCATCTACATAACAGGCCTCTTGTAAATACAATACGATATCTTCAATCTGATCCGAAGTAGCCCCCCAATCATATAGTTTTCCTCGAACTTCTTGCAAGCAGTGCTCTGCCGCTGCACAATATGCCTCGGCTTTACTCTGCAATTCGTCCAAAGACCATTCGCGTTTTGCCATAGAAATCCTTTCTTACTGTTACATCTATATATCCTAATTTGTGCAGCATCTCGCATACTTCCTGGCCATATGCCTCATTGATTTCAAAGAAGAGCATCTTGGAAGCACGTTGTTCGGCTATCCTCCTATAGAACAATAGCGGATCATCATCAAGTACAAATAATGCCGTTTCTGGTTCGTAATCCAACACTCGTGCATCCATACTAGAACGTTCTTGTACGCATATGTAGGGGGGATTACTTATAATCACGTCCACTTGTTCTAACTCTGAGTTTAACACATCTTTCTGCTGCCAAATAATATCGAAACCATATTTGTCAGCATTGCGCTGAGCTACCTGCAAAGCTTGACTAGATACATCTAGTGCAATTACGGTAGCTCGTGGATACTTTTGCTTAATCGCAATTGCTATACAACCACTACCTGTTCCTATATCCATAAACCGCATATTCTCGGCTTCGCCCAATGTCTCTAGTACCCAATCTACCAATTCTGAAGTTTCAGGACGTGGAATTAACGTACCTGAGTCTACTAATAGATCCAATCCCCGCCAATTAGTATGCCCAAAAATATACTGCACTGGCTCATTCTTCTTAATACGTTGAATTACCTGCTGCACACGCGACCTATCTAGTTCAACCGAACCGCCAAGCACACTCATTGTGATAATCTCTGAGCGCGATAAACCCGTCAATTCTTCTACTATCCAATATGCCAATTCTTGTAATTCTTCATTAGGCACGCCCCCTCGGAGACTCTCTATTATGTCATGAATAATAGCCCTCATACACGCGCCAAAATTACTCCATCCTCCTGTATAGTCAAACGATATTGAGAACCTAAAAGCAACGGCATATTACTATCAATGTGACCAAATGGAGCATCCACCCACACTGGATAATCATAATCAGACACAACGTCTAGGAGCGTATCCAAGAGACTTCTTCCCATCGCATCATCATCATGACAATCAGTCCACTGTCCAAATACTAAACCACCTATTTTACCTAGAATTCCACTGAGACGCAGATTGTGCATCATACGATCAATATGATAATGCTTTTCACAAATATCCTCTAACATTAAGATAGGAGGTTGTTCACAAGCATCGACTATGGTCGACAAACTATAAGGAGTGCCTTGTAAACCAAATAGAACACTTAAATTGCCCCCTATCACCTTTCCCACCACTTCACCAGATTTATTCTGTGCATGCGACGCGGCACGATAAACGATGGGATTATTGGCCAATGCGGCACGCATAGCTAATAAAGCCTCATCTGAATCTCCAAGTTCTGTCAATGCTTTACACATAGACGCATGCAGACTTGCAACACCATGTAGACTTAGTAAAGAATGAAGTTCCGTAATGTCTGAATAGCCTACAACTAATGGGCAACGACTAGCCTCGGGCAGCACAACCTTATCCACTATTTGTTGCATACCATATCCTCCACGACTACAAAGTACAATATCCACATCCTCATCCGACAAAGCTTTATTAAGATCGGATAAACGATCTTCACAACGTCCAGCGAATCTGCCATATTGCTGCAAAGCATGCTGACCAATAGATACACGATAACCCCAGGACTCTAATCGAGCACAAGCCCCTAACACATAATCGGGAGAGATAACACCCGAGGGAGATACAATACGAATATGCTTCATAATCTGCAAAATTACTGCTTTTTTTTCATATATCAAAAAAAAATTGTACCTTTGCAGCGAATTTATGTAAAAATCCAACTGAAGACATGCAAAAATTCTATATCCTTATACTTTCATTCTTTCTAGTTCTTCCTACTATAGGTCAGACCCACAGTTCCGCAGATCGACTTTTTACAGATGGTGATTACACAACGGCTCAAGAACAATATGGAAAACTCCTTCGATCCTATCCAACGAATGCTCTCTATCTATATCGCTATGCACGTTGTGCACAAGAATTGGGAGACTATAACACCGCCATTGAGTACTTTCAGAAAGCTGGAGATAGATACATGCTTAAGTATTTCTACCTTGGTGAAATTTACATGGAGAGATGGGATACAGAGCAAGCTATACTATCCTACCAAACATACATAAACTCCCAACAACAATCTAACGAACGTTTTCCACATATCTATGCACAAATTGCTCGTGCAGAAAAACTACAAAGATATTTACGACGTGTGGAGCAGTTATGCTTTCTTGACAGCATATTATTGCCTATAGACCAACTATTAACCCATTGTGCTCTATCAGCAGAAGTAGGACAGTTAAGGTGGAAAAATCCTTCCGTTGGATTCAATTATACCAACCAACGAGATGAACACCGCATATGGGCTACACATATAGATTCTTGTATAGTCTTACTATCATCAAGACAACTCATTGACCATTGGACCAAACCTGACACATTGCCTGCCACCATCAACTTTACCCAACAACAATCTTCCCCTTATCTACTTTCTGATGGGGTGACGTTGTATTTCGCGGCAAAAGACACAAATGGATTAGGCGGACTAGATATCTATGTAACACGATATAATACTGTCACTGAACTCTACACTACTCCTGAGAATATTGGCATGCCATACAATTCGCCTGCAAATGAGTATTTTCTTATCCTTGATGAAGGACAAAACATTGGCTACCTTGCTACAGACCGCCGAGCACCAGAAGGATATTCTTACCTATACTCGTTCATTATACCTGAGCAGAAGCACTATTTGCGTGGTTTGCCAAACGACTCGCTCGTATCCCATGCACAACTACGAACATTGGTCATGACCGATACCACTCCGTTACCACTCGCTACTTTTATTGATACGACAGAGGCCAAAGAAATAGCAGATGAACAGTTGGAACAATGCATATACTTCATACTCAATGACTCTACCATTTATACTTCACTGCTGAACTTCCACTCTACAGAAGCCAAAACTCGCTATCTACAATGGCAAACATACTATACACAATGGCAAAATACACAGCAAGAATTATCTGCATTGCGTTTAGAATATAGTAACGCAGAAGTAGATAGACAAAAAGAATTGACTCCGGTCATTCTCCAAATGGAGACCAACCAGAGTCAATTAAGGAATCAATGCGACCAACTCTTATTTGAGGTACGTAGCCTAGAGTTTCGCGCAATAGTTGATTAAAGCACTCCTATCTCTTTCAAAACTGCAGTAGTCTTTGCAACTGCTTCTTCGCTAGCTGCAAACAACGCTTTCTCTGCATCGTTCAATGGGAGTTCAACAATCTTTTCAATACCATTCTTACCAATGATACATGGTACACCAATGGTAATATCATTGTAACCATACTCTCCTTCGAGATAAGCAGAGCATGGGATCATTTTCTTTTGGTCATTGATAATGCTATCAGCTACTGCTGCAGCGGCTGCACCTGGAGCCATCCATGCGCTTGTACCCAAAAGACCGGTCAAAGTTGCTCCACCTACCATTGTATCTTTAGCTACTTGCTCAAGCTCTTCTGCGCTGATAAGTTCGCTAACTGGCATACCCTTATAAGTAGCAAAGCGAGTCATAGGAATCATTGTAGTGTCACCATGACCACCAATGACGAAACCTTCTACTTCATTCGCATTGCAATTGAGCTTTTGACTCAAGAAATATTTGAAGCGACTGCTATCCAAAGCACCACCCATACCGATAACGCGATTGCGTGGCAAACCAAGTGCCTTATAGGTAAGATATGCCATAGTATCCATAGGATTAGATACTACTACGAGGATTGCATTAGGGGAATATGTGAGAATTTGATTTGCAACGCTCTTTACAATACCTGCGTTTACACCAATAAGTTCCTCACGAGTCATACCTGGTTTACGTGGAAGACCTGAAGTGATAACTACGACATCAGAACCAGCTGTTTGACTATAATCATTGGTTACACCTTTTACTACGGTATCAAAACCCAACAATTGTGCAGTTTGCATGATATCCATGGCTTTGCCTTCTGCAACGCCCTCTTTGATGTCGATCAATACGACCTCGCTGGCTACTTTCTTAACGGCCAACACGTTTGCGCATGTAGCACCTACGTTACCTGCGCCTACTACGGTTACTTTTGACATAATGTTTTTAATTAGTATTTAAGTGATACAATATTTGCAATCTATTTTATTTGGGAGCGCAAAGGTAGTAAATATTTTGCACATATACAAATTTCCTACTACTTTTCCTTAAAAATAAAGATAATCCATGTTTTATTGGATAACTATATATATGTATTCTCAGTATTGAAATCCATGAAAAAACAAATGGTGCACCAAAGTGCACCATTCTATTTTTTTTAGGGTTCTCCCCAGTACGAGAAGTGTGACTATTACTCAGCAACTTGCTCTGGAGTCTCTTGCGCAGGAGCCTCAACAGCCTCAGCTTTAGGAGCAGTTTTCTTACCAGCACGACGTGTAGTCTTCTTTGCAGCAGCCTTAGGAGCCTTAAGCATGTTCTCGTTGTAGTCAACTAGCTCAATGATTGCCATTTCAGCAGCATCACCAAGACGGAAACCAGTACGGAGGATACGGGTGTAACCACCTGGACGATTTGCAATCTTCTCTGCTACATTTTGGAAGAGCTCAGTAACAACAGTTTTTTGTTTGAGTTTAGCGAAGACGAGACGGCGGTTAGCAGTTGTGTCCTCTTTTGCATGGGTCAGCAGTGGCTCTACATACATACGGAGAGCTTTAGCCTTAGCCAAAGTGGTCGAAATGCGCTTGTGCATAATGAGTGAACATGCCATGTTAGAAAGCATTGCATGACGATGCGCAGCTTTACGACCAAGGTGATTGAATTTCTTATTGTGTCTCATTTTGTTTTACTTTTTTAATTAATCATTAAGTTTAAATCTGCTAATATCCATACCGAAAGCAAGTCCGTTTCTCTCGAGCAATTCGTCGAGTTCAGTGAGAGATTTCTTACCGAAGTTACGGAACTTGAGCAAATCGGAACGATGATATTTAACCAATTGTCCAAGGGTATCAACCTCTGCAGCTTTCAAGCAGTTGAGTGCACGAACTGAAAGGTCCATATCCACGAGACGTTGGTTGAGCAATTGGCGCATACGCAGATGCTCTTCATCAAATGCATTTGCTGCTGGTTTGGTTTGATCCTCAATAATGATACGCTCATCAGAGAAGAGCATAAAGTGATAAATCAATAGTTTAGCAGCCTCAGTAAGAGCGTCCTTTGGAGCGATAGAACCATCTGTAGTGATTTCGAGAGTTAGTTTCTCATAGTCAGTACGTTGTTCTACACGACAAGGATCAATACTGTATTTCACATTTACGATAGGGGTATATATGCTATCAATAGCAAGTACTCCAATAGCATCATCTGCTTTGCGATTTTCATCAGCAGACACGTAACCACGTCCTTTATTAACATTAATCTCAATCTCAAAGTCTGCAGTTTCATCCATTTCTGCGAGAAGCAATTCAGGATTGAGCACGTCAAAAGATTGGAGATAACTATTGAGTTCACCTGCAAGAAGGGCAGTATTACCCTTCACATGCATGCGAATAGTCTCTTCTGTAGTTTCCAATCCCTCTTTACGTGCGAAACGCACTTGCTTGAGGTTAAGGATAAGGTTGGTCACGTCGGTGATAACACCTGGGATAGTAGCAAATTCATGATCAATACCATTGATCTTAATTGAACAGATAGCATAGCCTTCGAGCGAGCCGATGAGAACACGACGAATAGCATTGCCGACTGTGATAGCATAACCCGGTTCGAGCGGACGGAACTCAAATACTCCGTGATTGCTGCTCGAATCCAACATGATTACCTTGTCAGGTTTAATAAAATCTAATATTGCCATGAATTTAATTATTATTTAGAGTACAACTCGACGATTAATTGCTCCTTGATATTCTCTGGGATATCCTCACGTTGTGGGATATTGAGGTACTTACCTGCCATTTCAGCTTCGTTCCACTCAAGCCAAGGATATTTGCTATGATTGAAACCATCAAGTGAAGCAGCAATAACCTCTAGAGATTTAGATTTCTCGCGCACAGCCACCACTTGTCCTGGTTTAACCTCATAAGAAGGAATATTTACCACTTTACCATTCACAGTGATATGGCAGTGACTAACGAGCTGACGTGCAGCAGCACGTGTAGGAGCGATACCAAGACGATACACAATATTATCCAAGCGAGATTCCAAGAGTTGGAGTAGAATCTCACCGGTAATACCTTTGATACGAGAAGCCTTCGCAAACAAGAGGCGGAATTGACGCTCAAGCACACCATAGGTGTATTTTGCTTTTTGCTTCTCAGCGAGCTGAGTACCATACTCAGACATTTTTTTGCGACGGTTTACACCGTGTTGACCTGGCGCATAGTTACGTTTATCAAGCACTTTATCTGGGCCGAAGATAGCCTCTCCGAAACGACGTGCAATACGTGATTTTGGTCCAATATATCTTGCCATTTTCTTAAGATTTTAGTAATTATAGTGATTATACACGACGACGTTTAGGAGGACGGCATCCATTGTGTGGCATAGGAGTAACGTCAACGATTTCAGTTACTGCAATACCAGCATTTGCACAAGCGCGGATAGCGCTCTCACGTCCTTGACCTGGACCCTTAACATACGCCTTAACTTTGCGCAAACCAAGATCAAAAGCGACCTTTGCGCAATCCTCAGCAGCAGTTTGTGCTGCGTATGGAGTATTCTTTTTAGAGCCACGGAAGCCCATCTTACCAGCAGAAGACCAAGAGATTACCTGACCCTCACCGTTAGCGATTGTAACAATCACATTGTTGAAAGAAGACATAACGTGAAGTTGACCAACACCGTCAATCTTTACAACGCGCTTCTTAGCTGCAACATTTTTCTTTGCCATAATTGTTGATAGATATTAATGAGGTTAGCAATATCGTTTTTATTACGCGACTGCATTCCCTCTGGTTGGTTGATTACTTCGTTGCTTTCTTCTTATTTGCAACAGTTTTCTTTTTACCTTTACGAGTACGTGCATTATTTTTAGTAGATTGACCGCGTACTGGAAGACCAATACGATGACGCACACCACGGTAGCAACCGATATCCATCAAACGCTTGATGTTAAGTTGAGTTTCAGAACGAAGATCACCTTCTACCTTGTAGTTAGCACCGATGATCTCACGAATTTTAGCTGCTTGGTCATCCGTCCAATCTTGTACCTTGATGCTTGGGTCTACGCCTGCCTCTGCCAAGATTTTCTTTGCGCTTGAACGACCTATTCCGTAGATGTAAGTCAATCCGACTTCACCACACTTATTTTGTGGTAGATCTACACCGACAATTCTTATAGCCATAATT
>JAZKYJ010000050.1:0-42471 GCA_045612045.1 Paludibacteraceae bacterium
ACACTCAACCCTAAACATTAAACCCTAAACCTTAAACCTTTAACCCCCTCCGACGGCATGGAGGAGTCTCCCCTCGAAAACATCCGAGAGCTTCGTGAGCTCGAGGATAGAGTGGAGGCATCGAGCGCCCTAACGACGACAGGTCGTCGGTCAATGCGCGAGATTGCCGAACACGAATGGCAAAAGTAGAATATGCATTCCCAGTGGAGAAGATCCACGGCAAAGTCAGTAAAAGTCACAAAGTGGGATTTGCCCACCGTGTGGACAGTAAACTCAACTACACCCAGACCTATGGTCAACGTAACTACAACACCCACCCAGTCACCTCTAAGGAGTCGGCTATCCGCTTGAAGTTCACTGCGGTAGCAGCTGCCGTACGAGCTCGTCAGATCGACCCAACGAAGATGGCCGCCGACCAAGCAGCGTTCTTGGCACAAAGCAAGTACAAACGCATGTGGGGCTTCCTTTGGAGCCTAGAGTGGGAGGCCTACGAGGGGTAAGCGTCGCGTTCGGCAAGGGGATAAAAAAGACAATTATCATTAATTCAGGAATCAATTAAATCAATTATTTTAAATTGTCTGAGTTGTCTTCGCCTTCAGGCGTGAAATTGTCTGAGTTGTCTTTTTATAACTGTTCTTGTTTAAAAGACAATAATCGACAATTCAGGAAGCGTACGAGGGGTAATGCGCTGCGTCCTGTAGGTCTCTGACCGTCCTGTAGCGCAGCGTCCTCATCCCCTCTCGCCTTTAAACACTAAACTCTCAACTCTAAACCTATTACCCATTCAAAGAACAATGAAAGAAGAACAAAAACAACGCCTTATAAAGGCCATCAAGTATTTGGCAGCGGCAGTGGCCACTGCTATTGCGATTGCATTGGGATTGACCTCGTGCAATGTCACCCGTACCATCACCACCGAAAGTCGTTCTTTGACTCGTGGCGACACGGCCATCATCATCCAGTCGAAGACCATCGAGTCGTATAATGCGCAGAAGAATTAGCGCATGGCTAAAACGTGAAAACCGCTCCTTGGGGCGGTTTTCTTGTGTAGTAAGGTGTACTCGGTTGATATTTGACTATTTATAAGTATTGATGCGTAGATTGAATGTGGTCAATAATATCCTGAGGTATAGGATATTGCATAGCCAATTGCTGCCACTGACTAACAGCCTCTACCACTTGGTCTATCAGTTCGTTTGGATGTTTGATATTCATTTGGCGTGCCACCTCCAATAAATCTTCCCGGGTAATATCTTTCTGCTTACCACGAATTGACATTTGGTGCGTTTGTGTCCATAGTCCATTTGAATTATATGCCCATGACATATCATACGCAGGACTCAATGACCATTTGCCAGTTTGGTCCATTAAGAATGAGATGTTTTTGGTGTGGTCATCTTGATTGCAAGCCACCACATTAAACACCATTCTTCGGAAGAACTCTTCGGCTTGTGGATACGGCAGATATAATTGACGCATATAAGCAAAGGCTTGTTCGTAGGAACAACTATTTCGTACATTGTAATCGCTATGCGTTAGACCACACAATGTTTGCATGTGTACTTTCTCTCCATTTACACGATCAAATCTTCGTGTCATAAAGTGTGCGCGGTTGTTCTCGTGCAGCAAACGGCATTCCGTCATATTGATACCAGCCCGCTTTGCCATGAGGTAATATACATATTCTATTTCGCCATAATGCTGTGGATCGCCTAATTGTGAATTGGTCACACCATCTAGTTTTAATAGCCAATAGTCAAATCCCTCTGGTGCATCCAATTGCCCCGAGCGCACTTCTTGTGTTTCATCGTTGTATGCAATTACCGCTTTTGCTCGTTGTCCACCAGCTGATGTTCCTACGCGTAGGATATCCATTAGTGCTTCGGTTGGTTGTCCCATATTCGTTTGCAGTATCGCTCTATCGTGTAGCACATCCGAAGCTACTTTGACAAGTGAAGCCACTTCAATAACGGATGTCTCATCAAAACCTCGATTCTGAGCGGGGGCAAACTCCAATGCTCCCATGCAGCGTTTTCCTTGATAGCATAACCGTTCTACAGGATTGGCATAGGTTCGATTGTTCATGGCTAACCATTGGTCTAACAATGCACGACCAAAACGGTCTGGTAATGCATCCGCCAAGAGTCCTGGCATTCCCAAGAATGTTTGTGAAGATAATTCAGGGAATGAGTAGATTCGGTCCGACAGGGGCATCAGTATTGGAGACACCTCTATACCCTTGTTGATAAACTCTGGGGTGTATTGGAACGAAGCATATCCGCCTTGTTCGTTCCATAAGGCAACACCTATTAGCTCGCCCCACAAATGTACTTCTGCTGTTGTTACCATTCTGACTGTAAGTTATTGGTTGGAGTTTTTTTTGACTTTCGCACGCGCTGAACGGGCTTGGTCTCTTTCTGCATCTGCATATATGCAAGGGGACTAATTTCTTCCTCCTTTACAAAGTTATCCAATAAGTCTAAACTGCGCAGTGCGCGCAGTATGGCAACAAGCGTGAGGAGAGAGGTGTTTTTTCCTGCTTCTAAACTGCATAGCGCTGAAAGCGATACCCCCGCATTAGTTGCTAGTTGTTTTTGAGTAAAGCGAGCAGCTATTCTTCGTGCCTTCACTTTTGCTCCGATATGCTCAATAATAGCTATATCTGTTAATAAATAAATACTCATAATTATTGCTATTTCACTAATTACGCTGCAAAATTACAAATAATTATTGATATAACAAAATTTATTTTGTAAAAAAATCACAATCTATCTTATTTCTACTTCTTTATCACCACTTGTTGCGTGCGTATGTGCATGTGTATATTACGGGGTGTAAAAGTTTTTGGGGTCATCTCACAAAGGAATAGCCGAGGAGAGAGGCGAAAGGCGCCTGAGCGTTTAACGAGTTAACGAATTAACGAGTGAGGGAATTTGGCAAGCGCATGTTGGCGCGCGCAGTTGTTGAAAGGGAGATGTTGTTTAAGTTGTTGATAATGTATTCGTGTTGATGGCAGCAGCGGAGGTGCTGTTGATAGGACGGCGCAAGCGCCTACAGGACGCTGCCTTGGACGTGTGCGTGTAATATCGTCCCTTTTTTTGAAAATAATTACTCGCTTTACTTGCGTATGTGCATTTTTTGTTGTATCTTTGCACCGTAATTGCACTCCTCTTATTTTTTTTCTATTTCCATATTAATTTTTCTGAACTATTTGCTATGTTATATTGTAGCGAACAATAAAATACAACCTATATGACCGACCAACAAACACAATGGCAACACTGCCGCGAAGAGGCGAATCGCCTGCGCCGCGAACTGAAAGCACTCAATGCCAGTCGCGCTACGCTTACCGACCCCGCAGAAATTGAAGAAAAGAAGAAAGAAGCACACCTGTTGCAAACACAGTATAACACAGTACTTGAAAAACTCAAAGAGATGAAGGATAAGTATGAGTGGGAAAAGAGTGTAAACCGCGAATTCGATTGTTTAGAGCAACCAGATTGAACTAACAACCATGAAAGTACTATTCGTAAGAGAGAGAACGCACAAACTCGATGTGATGGAGAATGCTGTTCTAAAAACATTCTCGCAATGTGAAGATATAGTGACTTTTTGTATCTTCGAGGACACCTCCCACTATGTAAGCAAGCTTCCTATGCGTGCTGATGGTGTCTGAGATAGATATCTATCTTTTTTGAAAATAATTACTCGCTTTACTTGCGTATGTGCATTTTTTGTTGTAAATTTGCGGACTAAATAGACTATTATGCTTAAAAATCTGCTTTATATCATGCTTGGTGGCGCTGTGGGCAGTGCGCTTCGCTACGTGATCAACTTGGCTTGCCAGTCTATCCATTGGCTGGGTATGCCATGGGGGACATTGTCGGTCAATATGATTGGCTGCTTTGTGTTGGGCATCTTGATTGGCCTGGGCGAGCGCTACACTTCTTTCCCAAAGGAAGTCTATTTGATGCTGACGGTGGGCTTGTGTGGCAGTTTCACTACTTTCTCCACTTTTGCGTCTGATTTCTTCCGCTTGCAGCATGCGGGTCAGTTCTTTCTCGCCTTGGCTTATCTGACAGCCAGCGTGGTTCTTGGCTTCGCCATGTTCGCTTTGGCACGATATATAGTCGTTCGCTAATCACCCATAACCAATCGCCAATAACCCAATCGCCCATCTCATCCTGCAAATTGTCGCAATCTTAAAGTTGTACTTTAAATTTGCGCAATTTTTTAGCATCATTATATCCAATAAAAGCACCTTAATTGCACAAAATACCTTTAAAAAATAAATAAATCCATTATTTTCTTGCATAAATAAAAAAAAAGCAGTAATTTTGCGCAATCTTAAAGTTGAACTTTAAATTTGCGAACATTATGGAGTATATTTATCGTGCTATTTCAGACAGTATTTTAGAAGCTATTCAGTATTATTCTGTCATTACGATTACTGGTCCTCGTCAGGTTGGAAAGACTACTTTGTGTAAGAATTTATTTCCCGATTATGAGTATATCAATTTGGAGCGTCCTGCACAACGAGTTGTAATAGAGCAAGATATAGAAGCTTTTTTCAAAACTAATACGGCTAACCTTATTATAGACGAAGTGCATCATCTCCCACAAATGTTATCGTATATACAAGTACTGGTAGATGAAAATCCTGACCGTAAGTTCATCCTTACAGGCAGTAGTAATTTTGCACTCCTACACCAAATAACTCAGACCTTGGCGGGTAGAACATCGCTGTTTACTTTACTACCTTTTGCGATGAATGAACTCCCAGCGACAAAGGAGTTATCAACCAACCAATTGATGTATCAAGGTTTATACCCAGCTATTTATACCAAGAAGACGCCTGCACGCCTACTATATCGTGATTATTACAACACATATGTGGAGCGAGATATACATCAATTGCTGAAAGTGAAGAACCTACAAGCTTTTCAAACTTTTATACGCTTATGCGCTGGTCGTGTGGGTAGCGAATGTAACTTCTCTTCGTTGTCTAACGAGGTAGGAGTATCTACACCCACCATAACTGAATGGATTAATATTCTCCAAGCATCCTATATTTTATGGAAATTACCTCCATATTTTGCCAATATTAACAAACGGCTTGTGAAGACCCCTAAGTTGTATTTCTACGACACAGGACTGTTGTGTTATCTACTTGGTATAGAGAACGATAAGCAACTTGCCACACACCCACTAAGAGGTAGTATCTTTGAAAATATGGTTCTTAATGAAGTCCTAAAGAATCGCCTCAATCAAGGAAAAGACAATAACCTCTGTTTTTATCGTGAGAACAAAGGCTTTGAGGTGGATTTGGTTTGTCCTCAAGTAATGGGTTTGAATATTATGGAAATCAAATCGGCTCAAACATTTACAAAGGACTTTATGCGTGGTATCAAGCATTTGGAGGAAGTATTAAAAGAGCCTATCCTTAGTTCTTGTGTGGTGTATGATGGAGACTTCGAATCGCCATCTCCTACAAGAGGAATAATCAACTTTAGAAATCTTGCAAAAGATTAACGCCTCTCTACTTTTTGCTCAAAAAACAGATTTTTCTAAGCCCCTGACAAGTTTTAGCCGTTTGGTGTAGTAATTTTGCACCCGAAATTGGTTTTCAAATACTAAAATGGCGACTTTTTCGCCATTTATTTGCATAAATGCAAAAAAAGTTGTACCTTTGCGGTGCAAAGGTCGTGCCCACTAATATTGGTATGATTATTTGGGTCGACCTTGAGATATTAACTATTAATTGTTAATTATTAACTAACATACATACCACATAGCGCAACGGCATATACAGTCTAGGAGCAGATCGGGAAATCTAAACAATGACAATATGAATTCACGCTTTTTAACTAATTATACGGACACAACATTTCTTGCTACTATACAGGCGAATCTTAGAGCCTGTACAAGTTTCTGTTGGTCTGTTAGTTTTATCAAAAAAGCTGGCTTGATTCTGTTAGCAAACGATATTAAATCTGCAATTGAGCGTGGTGTTAAAGGTAGGCTGATTACGTCAACTTATCAAAACTTTACAGATGTTGAGTCTTTAAAGTTTTTCCTAAATCTTGCATCTTCATTTCCTAATTTCGAATGTCATTTAGACGATGGTTGTTTCTATGATGACGCGAATTATTCTACTAATGGTTTCCATACAAAGGGCTATTTCTTCGAGTTTGATGATGAATATGAATTGATAGTAGGTTCTTCTAATATCACACGTTATGCTCTACTGAAGAATGTAGAATGGGATCTGGTAGTTAATTGTAAGAAGGAAGATACAGTCTGTGTTGCTGCTTATAATGAGTTTAATAATATTTGGAGACAAACTCTGGAGCTTTCTCAGGATTTAATAAGTCTTTATGCTCAAAAGCTGAATTATTCTATCGAAAGATGGGATATGGACTACGATAGGGCAGAACTAAATGTGAGCCCTAACTACATGCAGCGTAAAGCACTCAAGGAGCTGAATAGGAATAGAGCTATAGGTGAAACACGTTCGCTTGTAGTATCTGCAACAGGATCAGGAAAAACTTATCTGGCTGCTTTTGATGCACTAAATTTTGCGCCAGAAAGGTTACTCTATATTGTTCATGAAAGTTCTATCTTGCGTAAGTCTTTGGAAACTTTCCAAGAGGTATTTGGAAGTCTTAAGACTTGTGGAATGTACAATGGTGAAGCAAAGGAGTTAGAAGCTGATTTTATATTTTCTACTAACGTAACGATGTGCCGTTCGTTAGAGCTGTTTGATAAAAAAGAATTTGATTACATCATTATCGACGAATGTCATCACGCCGTAGCAGAAACTTACCGAAAAATTATAGATTATTTCGAACCTGAGTTTTTGCTGGGATTAACTGCTACAGAAAATCGTATGGATAATAAAGATGTGGCAGAGCTATTTGACAATAACATCCCATATGAATTGCGATTACGTGATGCTATCATCAACGATTTGATTGTACCGTTCCACTACTATGGTATCCGTGACCAGTTGGTAGATTATGATTTATCGGATTCGTCCGAACGTCGTCTGATAGCTCAGATATCAGATGAATCGAATTGTGATTTTATTCGCTTACATGTAGAACGTCATCGTATCGAAGGACAAAAATTAAAAGCACTAGCCTTTTGTCGCACAATTCAACATGCTAGGATGATGGCAGAGACATTAGGTGAATACTATAACACTGCATATCTAAGTGGTAAGAATACCACAGGTGAACGTATTCGAGCTTTTAATGACTTACAGGATGATAGAGATGGTACGCTTGAGATACTCTTTGCGGTCGATATCCTAAACGAGGGTGTGGATATACCTGGAGTAAACATGATACTCTTCTTACGTCCAACAGAATCAAGTACTATTTTTATCCAGCAATTGGGTCGTGGTTTGCGTAAATATCCTAATAAGAATTACGTTACTATTCTAGACTTTATTGGTAATAGTTACAAACGAAGCGTACATATCGCATTAGCTTTGGGAAGCTTGTCTAAGGGATATATTCTTGAGAAGAAAGGCCTAAAGACAATGGTAATGCATGATTTTAGGGAGCTTGGTCTGGAAGATTATGGTGTGAAAATCAATATTGACGACCTGTCAAAAGAAGAGATAATCCACTATATTGAATGTGAAAACTTTAATAACATCCGTTATATCAAAAAGGACTATTACAACTTCAAAGAGTATTTGAAAGTACCAGGGTATCCTAAGCACATGGACTATGTAAATAGCGACTATGCTCCCGATTTGCTTAAGTTTATGAAGATCAAGGTAGACGGGCAAAAAACGCGTTCTTACTACGGTTTCCTGAAAGGAATTGGCGAAGATGTTCCTTTCTTTAGCGAAGCTCAAGTGGACGTGATCAATTATCTATCTAATCTTTTGCCGTTAGTCAGAAGACATGAGTTTTTAGTTGTTAAGTATTTGATGGATGGAATAACATCAGAAGAACAGATACAACTAAAACTTTCTCAGGAGATTTCTGGATATGCCTCCAAACAATACGAACATGCACTCCGCTTTATGGAGGATGTAGTCGTTAAACGATCGAATGGCGAGATAAAATTTGCATGTGATATAACTGAGCAATTTAAAGTGTATCTTTTGGATTTATTAGAATATGGTCTGTCACAATATATGATACGTTACAAAGATGAAGATGAGTTTTTGATGTATCAAGAATATCGTCAAGACCAAGTATTGCTCAAGATTTTGGATAATCCACAGCATAATCAATTAGGAACTTATTACAAAGAGGAGGAAGGTAAAATGTTTATTTTTGCCGGTTTGAAGAAAGATAGTTCTGTGCAAGAGCATTTGAATTATATGGATAAGTTCATAGATGATTGTACCTTCCAATGGGAGAGTGTGGCTAATATACGGCCAGTTGAAGTTAGTAAGCAGAGAGCTACAAAGAAGGTATATGTGTTTGTGAGAAAAGTAAAATCTGAAAATGGAATAACTCTACCGTATACTTTTGTTGGTTGTGGACAGCTGCAAAACCCTCGTGAAGGAATTACAACTAATGGTTCAATATTGTATGACATTCACATGGATACTCCACTTCCAAACGAACTAATGGAAGATTTCCAATGGACAGCGTAATATATACTCGTAACCTGCATTCTACGATGGAACGTATGAGTATTTGAAATCACTTGGGATGAAAGAGATATAAATTCCGATTAACTAAAAAAGGAAATATGACCTTAAAGGAACTCTGCAAATATTACATTAGTTGTATAGCCTTAGAAAGTAATACTACATTCCGAGCTTCCATGAAAGACGAAAAATCTTTCATCCCGCTACCTTGGATAAATGACTCTATATTAAAGAAACCTGATACAGCTGCGTTCTTGCGGGGCAACAAAGACAAGGAAATGGATTTATTGATAGGTTATCCTGTACTAAAAGTAAATCATTTTCTTTCTCCACTATTTATTATTCCAGTCACATATTCCGATGGTACACATGCTAAGCCAGAAGGTTTCTCGATAGGTGAGGAAATAATTATCAATAAAGATATCATCGATAGATACTCTACGAATGAGAAAGTAGAGAATATCTATGAATTGCGAGAACTGGAAAATGAATTAGGGTTTACAGAAGGATATACAGATATTTCCAATTTATCTGAAAAAGTAAATTTACTTAGGACTATTCGTCCAGATTGGGAATGGTTGGATGATTTAAATGTTGACAACCTTAAGAAAGGTCCTATACGCATTTCAGATAGTGATGGTATTTTAAATAGAGCTATTTTGTTTGCGAAAGAACCTACACCTTATACTGTAGGACTCTGTAATGAGTTAGCTAAATTGAGTGAATATAGCGACTTAGATATACAATATTCTATATTGTGGAAACTTATACATAGACAATGTGATAAGAGGCCGAGCTACGAAAAAGATATATTAGAAATACTACCTCTAAACGAAGAACAAGGGAAAGCCGTTAGATCAGCATTGGCTGCTGATATTACATTGATTGCAGGTCCTCCTGGAACGGGAAAGACTCAGGTTGTCGCCAACCTTATTATGAATGCAGCTATATCAGGGCAGAGTGTGTTGTTTGCTAGTAAGAACAATAACGCGGTAGATGTTGTTGTTAAAAGGGTAAACGAACTAAATAAAGAACTTCCGATTGTACTACGATTTGAAAAAAATGTTAAACAATGTATATCTCATTTTGCTCAACAATGGGAGAATGCAAAAAGGAAAGTTCTTTCTTTCACTATTGCCAAGAACTCATACAGCCGAGTTTATTCAAGTTATAAATCAAAGCAGCATCAAAAGGAGCATATCATAGAATTAAGAAATAAGCTTGATGAAGTTGAACAAGCGATATGTGCAATCAGAGATAAATATCAAGATCTCATCGGCACATTAACTGAGAATGAGGTAAATACCGTAAAAAACGCGTATGTTGCTTTTGCTGATCTTAGAGCAATGTTTATAGAAGGACCTCAACAATTGTTTGATAAATTATTTAAGACAAGATGGCAAAATAGAGTAATAGAAAGTGGTCTTAAGGAGGTTAATGAGCTTAATTCTTTCTTAGAGAAGTATTATCCTGGTCTTGCAGTCGCTTTGGACATGTCAGACCGTGATTGGATGCAATTTGATATTCAATTCAAATCGATATTGGATGACTTCAGTCTAATTGTAACATATAATAGTTTATTAAAAAGTATATGCGAATCTGTATCTCTTGAGCAACTAGATGCTGCAATGATAAGTGAGCATATTGAACTACAGAATAAAGCGAAAGCTGCATGGATAGCTTGGATGGATGAGCATATCAGCATGTTTAACGCTAAGAATCGTGGAGAACTGCATAATTACTTAAGTTTACTCGATCATGACAAAGTAGATACATACAAACCTATACTAAAGTCAATGTTACCGATAAGTGCAATTACATCTCTTAGTGCACGCAGAAGATTGCCTTTTAAGAATGCTCTTTATGATTTGCTTATAATCGATGAAGCTAGTCAATGCGATATTGCTTCGATGATTCCATTGCTTATGCGTGCAAAGCGCGTGGCTGTGATAGGAGACCAACAGCAACTTACTCATATCTGTTTGCTTAGCAAGCAAACGGACTTGAATCTTATCTTGAACAATAATATTGAACCCCTATGGTCATATCGTAGCACTTCAATGTATGACCTTGCTAAGAGTATAGCAGAGGCCGAAAATATTATACAACTCCGTGATCACCATCGTAGTTTCCTTGATATTATTCAGTTCTCAAATCAGGAGTTTTATAATAACACACTTCGTATAGCAACAGATTATAGCCGTTTGCAATCTCCTAATGATTCTAATGATGCCAAGCCTATTATGGGTATGCGTTGGATGGATATAAAAGGAAAGACTATTCGACCAGACACAGGTGGCGCTTATAATCCTCAAGAAGCAGAATGTGTAATACGAGTTCTTCGACGTCTATCAATAGAACTTGGTTTTAAAGGAAGTATAGGTGTAACAACTCCTTTCCATTTACAAGCTAATATGATTACTAAGGCACTAGAGCAAGACTCAGAATTGCGTAATCATTTGGAGTTGCATAATCAGATTTTGATAGATACTGTTCATAAATTTCAGGGTGATGAAAGGGATGTTATTATCTTCTCTCCTGTTGTTTCTGAAGGGACGAAGTCGCAAAGTCTTATGTTCCTCAAATCAACAGGTAACCTATTTAATGTGGCGATAACGCGTGCAAGATCTTTGCTTGTCACTGTGGGAGATAAACAGTATTGTAAGCAATGTGGAGTCAGTTATTTGGAACACTTTGCTGAATACAATAGCGGAAATGATGCCCCTGTAGAAGCTTCTGAATGGGAACATATATTGCAAAAAGCTCTTTCGGATGCTGGTATTCCTGTTACAGCACAATATCATGTTGATAAATACTATCTTGATTTGGCATTATTTTATAATGGGAAGAAGCTTGATATAGAGGTAGATGGAGCAATGTACCATCAAGCCTGGACAGGAGAACTTTGCTATGATGATCAGTTGCGTAATCAAGCACTTATGCGTGAAGGCTGGGATGTTATGCGCTTCTGGGTACAACAAGTCCGTGATAAATTACCATGGTGTATTGAACAAGTACAAAAATGGATGAAACTTGCGGAGAACAGATAAGATACTTTAGAGTATAAATTTTTAAAATTTGCATACGATAAGCAATTTTTGAAATCAACCACTAATCATTGTTCTATATGACTGAAATAGTAACAAATAATGATCATATAGATGTTCTGCATAAGATAATTAATAATGCAGAAAAGTTTGTGATATTTGCATGTCCATTCTGGTATACGCAAGAGCATCCAGAAGAGGCTGTATTTAGTGTCTTTGACCATGATATAGAACAAGCCTTAAGTAGAGGAGTTGATATCCTGTTTATCTGCAATCAAGATTTTATTGAGCGATTGCAAACGTATTATCGTTCGTTATATATAAAATACAACAAAAAGATTAAGGTGTACTCGTTAGATGATTTTTATACATATAGTTATAGTACAAACCTTAATTTTCATGGTAAGATTTATATAAACGAATGTGACAGCTTAATTACTTCGCAGAATATTACGGGGCTATCTCGGAGTCTAGATATTGGCGTCTATACAGATGAACCAGAATTATATATAGAGGTAGTGGCATGGCTAGGTGAGTTGCTATGCAGAGGTGAATTCTATAAGCAACTTCATTTCGAGAATATGATGAAGGGTACACTTTTTGGAGATTATATTCAATGGTATAGAAATCAACAATAATCCCCCCTCCCTACATAAATATACTACCTTTGCAGCGAAATTTAAAACATAAAATAATATGGACAACGGGAAATACAAGTACGATATTTTCATTAGTTACTCTCGACTGGATTCTGATGAGGTAACCGCATTTGTGGATATGCTAAAGCAACGTATTCCTTCAATAGAAATTTGGATGGATCTTGAGGGTATAGATGCAGCAGATGAATTCGACGAAAAGATTATTGCAGCTATAGATGCCTCCAAATATGTGATCTTTGCCGTATCTAGCAACTCTAATTCGGTAGGTGAAGGGTCTTCCAGATGGACAAAAAAAGAATTAGTTTATGCAAAGAATACTGATAAAAAAGTCATACCTATTTTATTGACTAATGCGAAGCTTAATAGTTGGTTTCTTTTTGAATTTGGACGCGTTGATTGCATAAATATACAAAAACGCAGAGAAGTTGAGAAATTACTTAAAAATTTATCTAAATGGACTGGAAAAGAATTACTAAAACCAACACCTACTTCTGAAAATCAAAATAAAGACCAAATCAAGGAACTAATTTACAATGAATTTATACTAAAAAAACGGAATAAGATTCTCGTAAGTGCGATTATATTAATTTCGGTAATTATCCTTGTCGCCCCAATATACATCGCTAAAAAAACTTTGCGCTTCGAATACAAAAGATTTGATTTATATACAAGGCATGCCGCAGTGGGCGAAAAAGACAAAGCATTTAGAGTCATCGGTCGAATAGTTATTCCAAACTATATTATTCGAAATGGTAATCGATATGAGGTTACCAAAATTGAAAAAACTGCATTTGGCTTATGTTCTTCTCTTACATCCGTTAAGTTGCCTAATAGCATTGACACCATTATGGATTCCGCATTTGGGGAATGCTATTCTTTACGTCGAGTTAAAATGTCTAATAATCTGGAATATATTGGACACTATGCTTTTTATGGTTGCACATCACTTGTCTCAATCAAGATTCCTTCTTGCGTACACATAGACACGTGTGCTTTTTCTTATTGCTTTTCACTTGAAGAGATTATTCTCCCAGATAATTTAGAGCATCTTGGAGAGGGTGCTTTTTGCTATTGTAGGTCATTAAGAAGCATTGAGATACCGAGTAATGTAACACGAATTGAAGGTTCTACTTTTTTTAATTGCACATCACTCACAGAGATTATTCTTCCAAAAAGTTTAAAACATCTTGACGAATTTGCTATTGTCAACTGTGACATATTATCAAATATAAAATATAAAGGAACTATAGAAGAATGGAATTCCATTGACAAATCCTCTGGATGGCTATTAACAACACCTGCAACGGTCGTTCATTGCATCGATGGAGATGTGGAGATACAATAAACCCTATTTCCAATCCTCGCTTGTCAACAATAACGAAATGATCAAATAAACTTTTTTCTTCAAACTGACAACTTTTAGCAGTTTAATATACTACCTTTGCAAGCGGACTTCAATAACTACAACCAAAACAACACAACAATTATGACAGAAAACGGAAATATTATCATCTACCAGACAGAAGATGGACAGACCAAATTGGATGTTCAGCTTCATGATGAAACGGTATGGCTTTCGCAGCAACAGATGGCGGAATTGTTTCAGCGAGATAAGTCTGTTATTACAAGGCATATCGGCAATATCTATAGCGAAGGTGAATTGCTGCGCGAAAGTACAAGTGCAAAAATTGCATTTGTACCTGAAACCCGCGATAGGGCATATGAGGTGACCTACTATAATCTTGATGTCATCATCTCCGTGGGTTATCGAGTTAAGTCTTTGCGTGGTACGCAATTCCGTATTTGGGCAACGCAACGACTGAAGGAGTATATCATCAAGGGCTTTACGATGGATGATGAGCGACTAAAAGGCAATGCAGGCGGCAACTACTGGAAGGAATTGCTCAGCCGTATTCGTGACATCCGTTCATCAGAGAAAGTATTGTATCGTCAGGTGTTGGACTTGTATGCTACCAGCGTGGATTACGACCCTAAGAGCGAGGAGTCGGTTCGTTTCTTCAAGATTGTACAGAACAAGTTACACTATGCAGCGCACGGGCATACTGCCGCAGAGGTTATTTATGAGCGTGCTGATGCAGATAAACCATTTATGGGTTTGACTACTTTTTCGGGTGAACTGCCTGCGCTGAAGGATATTTCTGTGGCTAAGAACTACCTTAGCGAAAGTGAATTGAAGATTCTGAATAACTTGGTATCGGGATATTTCGATTTGGCGGAGATTAATGCCATGGAGCACAAACCAATGTATATGAGCGACTATGTTCAGCAGTTGGATTCGGTACTGAGTGTAGGCAAACGTCCGCTGCTCGAAGGGGCTGGATCTGTGAGCCATGCACAAGCCATCGAGAAGGCGACTGCCGAATATCGCAAGTGGCAGACCAATACGCTCTCGCCCGTAGAACAGGAGTATATGCGTACAATCAAAGCAATAGCAGCAGACACGAAGACAAAACACTAATCAATTTAGAGGTTAGAGACGGGAGTTTTGGAATAAATTAAAAAAACGCATTTTAGCCGAAGCAGGTCAACCGGTGACAACTTGTCACCAATTCAAATTATTAACTGAGACAACAACCAAGACATTATTCTTTCCACTTTTCTCTATCCACTGAAAATATCTGCCGCGAGTTTTAAAACATATAAACTATGGACAACAATACGAGTATTCAATTGGCATCAAACGATGAGATTTTGATTTATCAATCCCAAGATGGTATAATTAAAATCGATGTTTTGTTCGAAAACGAAACTGTTTGGCTAAACCAGAATCAATTATGCACACTATTTGGCAAATCAAAAGCCACTATTAGTGAGCACATTAAGCATATCTTCGAAGAAGGAGAATTGGATGAAAAAGCAGTTGTTCGGAATTTCCGAACAACTGCATCAGATGGCAAAACATACCAAGTAGATTATTACAATCTAGATGTAATCATATCTGTCGGCTATCGTGTCAAATCACATCAAGGTACACAGTTCCGCATTTGGGCTACGCAACGACTACGCGATTATATCATCAAAGGCGTTGCTCTTAATGATGAACGATTCAAACGTGGCAACTCAATGAATTACTTCAAAGATTTGTTGGAACGCATTCGTGAGATTCGTCTCTCAGAGCGCGTGTTCTACCAACAAATCAAAGATATCTATGCTACTAGTATTGACTATAACCCTAACGATGAATTGACATTGCAGTTCTTCAAAGAGGTGCAAAACAAGTTGTTGTGGGCTGTTAGTGGTAAGACCGCTGCAGAACTCATTTATTATCGTGCGAATGCGGAATTACCGATGATGGGACTTACTTCCACAGAGGTAGCTGGCAAAGTACGAAAGTCTGATACACAAACGAGCAAAAACTATCTGACAGAAGATGAAATTAAGGTGTTAAAACTGATAGTTGAGCAGTTCTTGGCCTTTGCTGAAGCGCAAGCTGTTGCACATGTACCAATGTATATGAAAGATTGGATAGAGCATCTTAAAATGGTATTGACGATGAATAGAAAGTCCATTTTGGAAGATGCAGGACGAATTTCTCATCAAATGGCATTGCAAAAAGCAGATGATGAATATGCCAAATATAAACACATATTGCGTGTCGAAGAACATTTAGAAAGCATCAAAGAACTAAACGAAGACCTCAAACGCTTACAAGAGTAACCCCTAAAAATACAAACAATGGAAACGAATCCACTACTAGCCAAAGCCATCAACCTGGCCATGCAAGCACATGCGGGGCAAACAGATAAAGCAGGCATGCCATACATCGGACACGTGATGCGCGTGATGCAAGCAGGACGCACCATCGACGAGAAAATCGTAGGCGTACTACACGACATCGTGGAAGATACCCCATGGACCTTCGATGCACTACTCGCAGAAGGATTCCCTACACACATCGTAGATGCCATCCGCTGTGTCACCAAACTACATGACGACGAACCATACGAGGCATTCATCCTACGAGTGAAAAGCAACCCGCTGGCTGTAGCCGTCAAGATCAACGATCTGACCGATAACATGGATATTCGACGACTGGCGGATATCACCGACAAAGATGCTATCAGACTACGCAAATACCTCAAAGCATATAGAGACTTAGTAGAATAATCCCCTCTACACACTTCTATTCAATAACCAGAAAACAACCAAGACATAATTAACCATATATTTTGTGCCTTATGAAAACAATTCATCTCTCATTGGTCAGTATCGCGATGCTACTCCTAGTATCCATGACCTCCTTCGCCCAAACGGCTCGTATGGATAGCCTGTATCAAGTGGAAAACAAACTGAACCAGCAAATCGAACGATACTCACAACAGGTAGATAGCGTGGATCGTATACTGATGGTTCATCATACCGAAGAGGATATACTAAAACACTATCCCGTAAGAGAGAAAATCGAGAAGAAAATGCATAACCTAGCTAAACAACTCGACAAAGTACACAACGAGATAAAGATAGAACAAGCCTATATCGAACAACAGGCGCGCGAAGCGAAGCTAGCCGAGAAACGCGCTGCCGTACAAGCACGTACCAAACAAGCACTACAAGGTGAAACCAATGGCCATGCATGGGTGGACATGGGACTGCCATCAGGCACCAAATGGGCTACCTGCAATATCGGCGCCAAAGATATACATGGCGTAGGAACACGCGTGGCCTGGGGAGAAACGGCTAGCAAGAAACTCTTCGCACCCACTACCTACACACAGATCAATATCACAGACTATGCCGGTCAAAAGCAATATGACCTGGCTACCGCACAATGGGGAGAAGGATGGCATACCCCCACCTTGCAACAATGGAAAGAACTGATAGAGTATTGCGACTGGAACTACGTAATCATCAATGGCAAGAATGGCGTACTGTTTACCAGCCCAAAAACCTACCACACAATCTTCTTGCCCGCTACTGGCTATACGGACGATGAGACATACAAACTAATATATACCACCTATAATCTGGCATATTGGTGTAGCACCGCCGGAGAACATGGAGGAGCACATGCGTATATAGCCAATTATGAGGAAGGGTATATGACTACCACCAACCGCTATGTGGCACATACAGTGAGAGCCGTATGTGGCGGGACTGGCGCTGCTGTATCCACCACACAGCAGGCAGCTACGAAAGCGCAAGAGACCAAAGCCGCCGTGAATGAGACCCAAAAACATGTGCAAGAGACCAAAGCTGCCGTGGAACAAGCTGCACGCAATGTACAGAAAACAACCCAGACAGTCAAAGAAGCTACCGAGACCTTCCAGAACCTACAGAAGATCTTTAATCGATAGGGGGTCTTGGACGCTCGCGGAGCCCTGTAGATGGTGGATCGCCCTATGGGCTGTAGATCGCTGCGCTGTAGATCGGGCAGAGCCCTGTAGATGGTAGATCTGCTGCGCCTGAACTTCTGAACCTTCTGAACATCTGAATAGCAGCTTGCTGCGCCTGGAGGATCAAAGGTCCTAGGTGATTGGAGCGTGATTTTGCCACTTTCACTTTGCAAAATAAATAAATGTGTACTCATTTTTGAAATTTTTTCATTTTGTTACTATATTATATATGCACAATGCTAGACAACATTAATTAAAGGTTAACTAATATGAAAAAGTATCGCATCATTATTCTTGAGCTCCTAGAAGAGTACGAAAAACGTTTGCATCGTTTTATAGAATATTTCTATGACGATGAAGATCAGTACAAGATTTTTCCACTACATCGCTACACAATAATCACAGAAGAACCTAGTGAAAAAGAGTTGGAATTGCTCGATCAGCTCTATGCCCTATTGCCAGAGGCTACGGATGAGGAACTAAAACTCATTTCAGAGGATCTTCATACCCATTATGACAGAGCTTGGTATCACTTAACTCCGCTTTTGCAAGAACGACTCAAACGCGGCGACAAGGAGGCAGAAGAGAAACAGGCATTCTTGTTAGAGTGGGAATCGATTACCGATGATACTTGGGATGGAGTAGATGATGGTTCCGATGATACTCCCGAAGCATACATTACGGGGCAAGGCGATGATCTAACATTGGACTACAAACAATTTGATTCAACACCGCTCGGAGGTATTGACCTGCCAGTTTTCGCTCAACCAAAAGATATCTTGAATATTGTGATCAACTATGCCAATAATCGTACAGAGGACTACTTTGATATTCAGATCCGTCTTCTCTCGGATGAGGGCAACAGCACTCGCATCAATGTCAGTGCGGTTAAAGAAGGCGAAAGCGCATTCCCCTATATGTATATTAATGCAGAAAATACGGATTTCTCCCCAAAATATCTGCTCCGCCAACTCAAACAACTATTGCCCGACCAAGAATGGCGATATACTTATATGTATGACGCAGAGGTAATACATAATCAAGAGGAAATATAGTTCACAAAAAAAACATCCTTACAATGGCTTTAGAAGGCTACACATCATTCGTCATCGAAGGCGAAAAAGGTAAAGAGATTTATGATCAAATCATGAATCTGAAATCGCAATGCGAGCAACAAATAGAAACAGGAATTGAAGTGGCTACTCTGGGCGAGACAAGCTACTATATACATGTTGACACCATAACTAAAAACAACAAGAATTATTTTAATCAACAATATCAACAATCAGAAGCGTGAAACGCAAAATTAAAAATTAGTATACTTTTTTATAACAAAATAAACCTGCCAAGCGTACAGCATCTATGACACAATTTGAAATTAAAGATGGCGTTGCCATCATTCCAGAAGGAACGACAGAGATTCCTTTCAGAGCATTTTTTAATTGCGAAGATTTAACCACCGTCGTTATCCCCGATAGCGTGACGTGTATCGTAAATGGCGCTTTCTTTGGTTGCTCTTCGTTGACTGAGATAGTTATTCCTAATAGTGTGACGAGTATAGGACCTGGTGCTTTTGCGTATTGTTCTTCGCTCAAGAACATCGTTATCCCCAATAGTGTAACGCAGATAGGATATAATGCTTTCGACTTTTGCACTTCTTTGATGAATATTGTTATTCCCGATAGTGTGACGAGTATAGGGGAGGGTGCTTTTTCGCGTTGTTATTCGCTTAAGAACGTCGTTATTCCCAATGGTGTGACGAGTATAGGGGATCGGGCTTTCTGCTGTGCTCCTGGGAGGAAGCTGGTTATTCGAAATGTTCAAAAATTGGTGACGGAAAACGAAACCACACCTGTTAAAAATGCCTCTTCATTGACAAGCGTTACTCTTCCTGAAAGTCTAACAGAGTTAGGCAAAGATGTTTTTCTTGGTTGCGAAAAACTCGAAACCATCTATGTACCTACCACGAAGGCAAACTTCTACCGAGAGCACTTGCCTGAAACACTGCATGATAAGATTGTTGAGTTTGAGCCAGAGCAGAAGTAGTTCGGTTTCGTCCGCAAAAGGTGATTTTGCAAACTCGACTTTGCAAAATAAATAAATGTGCTTGCATTTTTGAATTTTTTGCATTTGTTTTCTATATTATGCATCTGATTTGCAAACAAAAATAGAAACAAATAGTACTAGTAAATCATAAAAACAAAATACATATGTCACGCACAGCCAAACAAAAATTTGCACGCCGCGTTATTTGGGAACTGATTATTTCGGTGATCATCAATGTGGCTTTGGGTTGTTTTATCGCTTATTATACCGATATGGAGGACTTTTGGAAGGTAATGACCGGGATCTTCGTAGGTACATGCTTGAGTTTTGTAATCTGCGATTTTCTGGTTGTCTACACGCCTGAGAGGATGAATGAGAAGTACGACGATGGCGAAGGGAATTGGCAGATCACGTTCGAATGGCGCAATCCGCTGTTTGTGTTGAAATTTATTTTGTGGAACATCTTTTTGCTCTTCATTGGTTGGGTCACCATCATCATCGCGGATGAGAGTTTTACTAGCAAACTGCCCGCCATCCTCTACTTTGGTGTGCTGATCGCGTTGGTGGTGCAATTTATTATTGATAACAGTAAATCCAAAAAATAGACAATATGGCAACGAGACAAGCAAAAGCAGAACGATTGCATTATGAGATACCCGCGCTGGAGGCTATGAGCGATGAGGAACTGATAGCGTATATCATCTACACGATGCAGCGCAAAGGCATGACGGAGCATAGCACCGCCCTCATACCTGGTTATCTGGGTCAGAAATACGATCGCCCACAGGGCTGGCATCTGCTGTTTTGGCCCTTCCTAGGGGGCTATCGCCGTTCCTACGAATGGAATCGCGTGTTTATTGAAAACGGAGAGTTGATATTCGAACTCGAAGAGAGTATTAGCAAATATAAGTATGATCTTTTTGAGGGTACTTTTCTGGAAAAGATATTCCCATCACCAGTTGGTGAGACAGTAGTGGAACGCTATTGTCCAAAAATCATTACGCATTATCGGGTGGATGAGTTTTTTGAGATGCAGCGCCATCTTCCTATCAAAAATTTTACTCCGCTAGAAAAACATACCCACCTGGTTATGCTGGCCAATGATATACAATACACCAATCCTCAGCGCGAGGCAGCCAAGAGAGAGCCCATGACCGACGCTCAGATAGAAGCACTGGCCAACGCCCCTAACCTGAAGGTGCGTCCGATGCGGGAAATAATAGAGGAGTGTTCCGGCCCTAAGAAAACGAAATTCTCGCGCCGATTGCTTTGGATATTCATCATCTCGGTTGTGGTCAGCATACCTGTTGGTATTTACCTCCACAATAGTCAACATATGGTGGAATCACAGTTTGGCTTTAGTTGGCTGGTGGCTACACTGATTTTCTTTGGCATGTGGTTTGGCATAAGTTTGCTGATCGATCTGTTCGAACATGTATAGTAAGATATATTCCCATTCAAGAAGACAAATAAAATTAAGCCATCATGAATAATCGTACTAAACGGGGTGGTAAGTCCCCTAAATACAAGCGTTATTATCACTATCTCACTGCTCGTTCAGAGCAAGAGACGGAAGACTTGTTGAATGAACTCATCAGTGTTAGTGATTTGTTTGGTTATCCCAATTTTGCCGATATCCGTAAAAATCGCATCCGCATCAAGATCTTAACTCCGCAACTCTATCCAGATGCTCCTAAAAGCTATTGGGATATTTATCTGATAAAACTGAAGTACAACAAAAGGATTTCGCCACTTTTTTTAAATTAAAATTAAAATCTTTTGCTAGATTCGATAATTTTTTATATCTTTGCAGTCTAAATCGAATAATCAATTTTAAATTTATAATTATGGCAAAAACGAAAGAAACAGACGCAAAAGCTCTTTATGAAGAAGCGTGTAAGCTATTAGGCGCTCTTAAGGCAGCCGAAGCTTTTGCAGTAATGAAACAAGCAGCCGAAATGGGCCATCCAGCTGCACAAAGCGATTTAGGTACAATGTACAAAATGGGTATTGGTGTAGCCAAGGATGATTTCGAGGCGGTTAAGTGGTATAAGCGCGCAGTGGATCAAGATTCTCCTGCAGGATGGACGAATCTTGGAGCTTGTTATATCGAAGGCGTAGGTGGCTTGCCCAAAGACGATGATAAAGCACTCGAGTATATCCGTAGGGCGGCAGAGGCTGGTTACCCACATGCACAACTCACTATGGCCCGTTTCTATCGTGTAGGTTTGAGGAATCTTAAGTCAGATGATCGCCTCGCTCAGCAATGGCTCGATAAGGCTATTGCGCAAGGTTACGAACCTGCAATAAAAGAGCAAAAAGAATGGAAGAAAAACAACCGTACTGCTGCCCTCGTAGTGATCGGTCTAGTATTGGCTTTGGGGCTCTTTTTGTGGTTGACTTGGTAAATAAGTGATAAGTATAAAACTAATTAAATAAAATTAAGCATTATGATGAAAAAAATTCTTTTTTATTCTGTTATCGCATGTGTCGTAATGATGCTTCCTTCTTGCTCTGACACTTGTGTCGACAAAATGCAGCAAGCACTCGAAGATGGCACCCTGTATGTGGGTTGCACGTATGATGAAGTGGTAGCTGTATTAGGTGAACCTGAAACCATAATGGATCGAGGTGATGAGATGGAGGCTATCTACGTGACTTATAAAACCGTCGACTATAGAAAAATGACTTGTGCCGTTGTTTATAAGGAGATAGATGGAGTAAATCGTGTTACAATGTTTTTGTCTGATACCGATCAAACAGGTATCTATGACTTAAAGAAGCGACGCGAGAATAAGAATCAAGAGTAGTTCGATACGCTTTCTAATCTTGCTGATTACAATGAACGATGAGGAAACGCTGACAGTGGATGGCGTGACAATCCAATTGATTCCCGCTTGGAAATGGCTAATTAATCATTAGTAGTATTCCGAAACCTCATATTCAAACAAACTTCAATCCCAGCAGCACCGATAATCGGTGCTGCTGTTTATGTTCGTCCAGCATGTGCATACTCTAATGGGTGAAGTCCCTAATGCGCCCTTACTCCAACGATGATACAAAAAAATGCTCGCTTTACTTGCGTATGTGCATTTTTTGTTGTACCTTTGCAGGGATTTTATAATGCCGGTACTATGCTATGCCGGTAATCAATCAAAAGAATAGAAAGAATATACGAATGGGAAAACTGAATGCCATATTGGTGGGACTGATTACTCCTCAACAGAATGAGGAGCGTACCAAAGAATACCTAGACGAGTTGGCCTTCTTGGCCGACACCAATCATACTGTACCACTCAGACGATTTGTACAACGTCTGGACTATCCTAATACCTCCACCTATGTAGGTGAAGGTAAATTGCAAGAGATCAACCAATACATCAAGGATCAAACTGCCAAGAACAAAGAGCAAGGCCTAGAGGGAACAGAGCAAGATTGTGCGATAGATGTGGTGATCTTTGACGATGAACTATCGCCAAGGCAGTTGCGTAATATCGAGAAAGCGCTGAATGCCCATAATCAAAACGCGATTCAGGATAACCACGTACAACCTGTACGCGTGATCGATCGAACGATCCTGATCCTGGAGATCTTCCTACATCGTGCGCAGACCTCCTATGCCAAGACGCAAGTAGAGATGGCTCACCTGCAATATATGTTGCCCCGTTTGACGCGTATGTGGTCACACTTGGATAGACAACGCGGCGGTGGAACCACCAGTCGTGGTATGGGTGAGACCCAGATTGAGGCCGACAAGCGCATCATCGGACAACGCATCGCATTGCTGCGTGAGGAACTCAAGAAAATAGACCGACAGATGGCCACTCAGCGACAAAACCGCGGAAAAATGGTACGTGTGGCGCTGGTGGGATATACCAATGTGGGCAAGTCGACGATGATGAACCTGCTGAGCAAATCCGAAGTGTTTGCCGAGAACAAACTGTTTGCAACCTTGGATACGACTGTGCGCAAAGTGACAATAGAGAACTTGCCCTTCTTGCTATCCGATACCGTAGGATTCATCCGCAAGCTACCCCACCACTTGGTGGAGTCGTTCAAGTCGACTCTAGACGAAGTACGCGAGGCCGATCTGCTGATTCACGTAGTGGATATCTCGCACCCTAACTTCGAGGAGCAATACGAGGTGGTGGAGCAGACTATCAACGAACTGCTGACCAAGCAGACCGAAATAGAAGAAGCCAAACCATGGTCAGGCAAGAAAGGTGGAGGCAATCGTAAGACTGAGAAAACCGTGGCACAGGTGCCTCGTATCGTGGTATTCAATAAGATTGATGCGTTTACCTATGTGCCCAAAGAGGAAGATGACCTGACCCCAATCAAACGAGAGAACATATCGCTGGAGGAACTGCAAAAGACCTGGATGTCGAAGTTGCACGATGACTGCATCTTTATCTCCGCAAGGCAGAAGACCAATATTGACGAACTGAAGGCATTGTTCTATGAACGCATCAAGGCGATTCATATACAGCGCTATCCATATAACGACTTCTTGTTTCAGCAATACGAATAAGCACAGACATGGCAATCATCATCGAGCATCTAAACAAGCATATCGGCAAGCAGCATGTGCTGAACGATATCCATCTGACCATCCCTGATGGTGAGATAGTGGGTTTGCTAGGTCCTAATGGTGCTGGCAAGTCGACCTTGATGAAGATTCTGGTGGGTGTGTGGGAGGCCGATAGAAGCAAGGAAATGAAACTCCAGCGACCTGACAGCATAGGTTACTTGCCCGAGCAGAACCCGCTATATGAGGATATGTATGTGCGGGAGTATCTGAGATTTTTTGTCCATCTCCGATTGACGAAAAAGGAACAAGGGACAAGAAACCTAGACCAGTTGGTAGAGGAGCTGATTGAGCGAGTAGGACTGCAGCAAGAGGCCCACAAGAAGATTGGTCAGCTAAGCAAAGGATATAGGCAGCGTGTGGGCTTGGCACAAGCCATGATAGGCGAACCTGGTCTGATGGTGCTGGATGAACCTACTACGGGTCTGGATCCCAACCAACTAGAGGATATCCGCGCTTTGATTCGCAACTTAGCCAGTCCGATGTCCGATAGCGAGTGTGAAGCGGAGGATAAGACTGGGGCGAAAAACGGACGCATCGTGATCCTATCTACACATATCCTGCAGGAGGTCAAGCAGATGTGCAATAGGGTGGTGATTATCCATCATGGAGAGATCAGAGTGGATAAACCCATGAGCGAGATCGAAGACCTGGAACAAACCTTCCGTGAGGCCACCAAGTAGGTAGTTCGTCCGAAGGAAAACTTGTAATCGTGTAAAGAATATGAATGATTTCGATATAAGACAACAGATGACGGAGAGAGAGCAAGACAATGCTTTGCGTCCGTTGTGCTTTGATGACTTTGCCGGTCAGTCGAAGATTGTGAGCAACCTGCGTATCTTCGTTCAGGCAGCGCGTATGCGTGGTGAGAGTTTGGATCATGTGCTGCTGTTTGGCCCTCCAGGTTTGGGTAAGACCACACTGAGCAATATCATTGCCAACGAGTTGGGCGTGGGATTCAAGGTGACTTCGGGGCCGGTGTTGGATAAGCCCGGTGATCTGGCTGGATTATTGACCTCGCTAGAAGAGAATGATGTGCTTTTTATCGATGAGATTCATCGTCTATCGCCTATCGTGGAAGAGTATTTGTATTCCGCCATGGAGGACTATCGCATTGATATCATGATAGATAAGGGTCCATCCGCCCGTACCATACAGATCGATCTGAACCGCTTTACGCTGATAGGCGCCACCACGCGCAGTGGTCTGCTGACCAGTCCGTTGCGTGCGCGCTTTGGTATCAATTGCCATTTGGAATACTATGATTCGCATGTCTTGGCAGGAATAGTGGAGCGTAGTGCCCGTCTACTGGGTATCCATATCGACAGCAAAGCGGCTGCGGAGATCTCGCGTCGTAGTCGTGGTACCCCACGTATAGCGAATGCGTTGCTACGTCGAGTGAGAGATTTTGCCCAGGTGAAAGGCAATGGCGCCATTGATCTGGAGATTGCTAAATATGCTTTGGAAGCACTGAATATAGATACCTTTGGTTTGGATGAGATCGACAACAAGCTACTCAGCACCATCATCGATAAATTTAAGGGTGGTCCTGTGGGTCTGAATACCATAGCTACCGCCATGGGAGAGGATGCGGGTACGATAGAAGATGTGTACGAACCTTATCTGATCAAGGAAGGATTTATCAAGCGTACTCCTCGAGGCAGAGAAGCTACCGAGTTAGCATACCGACATCTGGGGAAAACACCTATGAGTCCTTCTGGACAACAAGAACTGCAGTTCAATTAACCCTAAACATAACTAATTATGGAAGAGAAGAAAAATATCCCATCTTTGCTCAAACGCATCTTTGTCAATAAGTATGCTATCACTCTGTATATCTTTGCCGTGATCTATATCTTCTTGGGCAATGAGAGTATGATTAACCATTGGAAACGAGCGCGTGAGATACGTGTGTTGCAAGAGCAAATACGCTTGGTTGAGCAAGAAACCGCCAAGACAGAGCGCATGTTGCAAACTTTTGATGACAAAGATAGCCTGGAGCGCTACGCGCGTGAGCAATACAAGATGCACCAACCAGGAGAAGTGATATATTTAGTAGACTAATTAGATATAGCCCTATGAAAAAGAGTCAGATCCTATTGTATATTGGGTTGGCAGTATTGCTAGTAGGCATCGTACTGAGTATGATGAATATCCAACCTTATTCAGACTATGCCCTGGTGGCAGGTGCGGTATTGGTGATCTTTCGTGGTGCTTTTCGCAGTCGCGAACGCATGGAAGAACAAGAACAACAACGCCGCGAGGAGGAGTCTAACCAAGAATAACTATCCCGTATGATGCGCTCTATCACAATCAAAGATATAGCCAAGGAACTAGGCATCTCGGTGTCTACGGTGAGTCGTGCGCTGAAGGATCATCCTGAAATCAGCAAGAAGACTAAGGAGCAAGTACGCGCTTGTGCCTTGAGGTTGCACTATAAACCCAATGTGATGGCCAGTAACTTGCGCACGAGCAAGAACACTACGATTGGCGTGATCCTGCCCGAACTGAATCACCACTTTTTTGCCTCCGTATTGGATGGAATAGAGCAGGCAGCCAATGAGGCAGGATATCATATTATCATCTGTCAGACGAGCGAGAATGTGGAGAAAGAGGTGCAAGCAGTGCATACGTTGATCTCATCTCGTGTGGCGGGCATATTGATAGGTATTAGCAAACAGACGAGCAACCTGCAACATCTGCAGGAGGTGATCAATATGGGTATCCCCTTGGTGTTGTACGATCGTCCTTGTCCATCGGTACCATGCGATCAGGTGGTGTCGGATGATTATTTAGGCGCTTTTAAGGCTGTGGAATACCTGATACAGACAGGCTGCAGACGAATCATGTATCTGAGTTCGGAGATGCAGCTAGAAGTGGCTCACCGCCGTTATCAAGGGTGGCGTGATGCGCTACAACGATATGGTATACCTACGGATTCGTCAATGATTCTGACTTGTGATACCCGTGCGCAAGCCATTATCGATACCCCTACGATGCTGAATCGTGAGACTCGTCCGGATGCGGTTTTTTGTGTGAACGACAACTGCGCTTCTGGCGTGTTGTATGCTGCTCAGATTCTGGGATTGCATATTCCTGATGACTTGTCGATATGTGGATTTTCGGATGCGCCGCTGTGTCGCACTACCTCGCCCATGCTTACCACGGTAGAGCAACATGGTGGCGAAATAGGACGCAGAGCGATGATGCGATTACTGGAACGGCTGAACGGAGCTGCACACACACCTCATACTGAGATGATATCTACGGACCTGATTGTAAGAGAAACTACCAAATAAGAGAGACTATGTCATCATTGCTGAAATATAACAATTGGACCATCGAGCAATACACTTGGGATGCGGCACAAGAGGAGGAGATAGAGCAACAGCTGACTTACTCCAATGGTTATCTCTGCCAGACTGCCCACTTCGAAGAACATTATTCGTCGGCACAGCGCCTATGTACCTATATCAATGGTATCGAACAACCGATATTGAATTTATCAGGTATCTCCATTCGTTTGCATGACGAGCGATTGGATTTGGCTGTATGGGAAGTGAAGGAGTTTTATCGTTGTTTGCATAAGACTCATCCCATGCTGGAGCGCCATTTTACCGCCACATCTCCCAAAGGGGCTACCGTGTCGGTGAAATCTAGTAGGCAATTGCTGCCCAATAAAGGTGCGATGCAGATAGACTATGAGGTGAGTTCGATAGACTATGATGGTCCGATCTCTTTCTTGGCCCTGCTAGGTGCCGGGGATGAGAAACCTAATTGGTATCCATTGATGAACCATATCGGACAAGACTATTGTTGGTTGTGGCTGCAGATGCATGAGGAGAACCTACAACTGTGTAGTGCGATGAATTGGAACTTGTACTACAACGGCAAACCTGTGGTACAACGACCTATCAAGATAGAAAAACCTCATACGATAGGTTACTCCGTGATCACGAATATTCATCCGGGTGACACATGCTTATTACAAAAACGAGTAGTGGTGCAAGATTCTCGTACGCATGAGAAAGATAACCTGATAGATGACACGATTGCATGCTTGATAAATTGGTAAATGAGCATATCATCCTAGGCGTAGATCCCGGTACGTTGTATATGGGCTATGCCGTGCTGCATACGGTAGGCAGCAAAGTGGAGATACTGGATTTTGGCGTGTTTGATGTGCACAAATTAGAGGACCAATATGCCCGCTTGCAAAAGGAGTTCTTTTTTCTACAAGAAGTCATAGAGCAGTACAAACCTACGATTCTGGCCATAGAATCCCAATTTGTGGACAAGAACCCCCAGACGATGATCAAGATTGTGCATGCTCAGGGAGTGGCGATTGCTGCGGCGCTCTCGAAGGATGTGCCCGTGCAAGAATATTCGCCCATGAAAGTGAAAATGGCTATTACGGGCAATGGACATGCCGATAAGCAACAGGTGGCGGATATGCTGCAACGATTTTTGCATATCCCAGCAGAGCAGATGCCCAAGAAACTGGATGCGACCGACGCATTGGGAATAGCCTATTGCCACTATCTGCAATTGGGCTTGCCCGTATCTACAACAGGCGCGAAGAATTGGACTACCTATGCTAGGCAAAAAGGATTGGTAGATAAGGAGAAAACAAGTCCAAATGCTAGACTAATGGCTGCTTTACAAAAGGGAAAGAAAAAGAAATAGATGTTTTTTGCAAAATTCAGGGGAGAATATTTGGAATATTGATTTTTTTGTTGTACCTTTGCAGCAAGTTTTAGAGAATTAGTTAACGGATTCTATAAAACCTCAGAAACTATTGAACTATTTAGAACATTTAACAATAAAATTTAAGAACTATGGCTTACGTTATTTCTGAAGATTGTATCGCTTGCGGTACATGTATTGATGAGTGCCCAATGGGTGCGATTTCTGAAGGTGATATCTACACAATTGATGCAGACTTGTGCACTGAGTGCGGCACTTGTGCGGATGTTTGTCCAAGTGGTGCTATCTCTAAAGGTTAAGCACGAGCACTTTTTTATAAACTACAACTTCCAAAGAATATGCATCCCATCTGGGGTGCATATTTGCTATCATAGAAAAAATTGTAAAAGTATGAAGAGAATCTTATTTGGCCTGATGATGGTAGTGCTCAGCACCACCTGGATGAATGCACAGATTGCAGAGATGGGAATGGTGGCTACCGAATTTACCCAAAACCCTAAGTCTAATTATCGTCTGTACATGGTGAAGGATATGTATCGTCTGATTAAATTGGACACCCGCACTGGGCAGATGGAAATGATCCAGTGGAGTCCAGCTCCTTATAACGAAGAGCAACAACAAGTGTTTATTAATGTCTATCGTGAGCGCAAACGCTTTGCCATGTCTAGCAAGAAACTAGTGAGCAAACCAGAGGATGCGGTTCCAGGTAGGTTTACCTTGCATGCCACTAGCAATATGTACAACTTTATCTTGGTAGATCAGATAGATGGCCGAGTATGGCAAGTGCAATGGGACGATAGTATGACCCATGTGTACGTAGAAAGGATTTGATGATTATCGTCTAGCCGCCTGAACGATCAGTTGGGCCGCATTGGTAGCCGCAGGTTCGTTGCCTAGTGCGCTTTGGATTTCGGCATATGCGCGTAAGATCTGTGTGCGGTAGATGTCGTCGTTGAGCAAACGAGTGAGTTCTTGCTCGATGTTGGCTTGTGTAAAGCGACTAGCAACCAGCTCCTGAATCACCTCTTGCTGGGCAATGATATTGACTAGGGTGAAGTGTTGGATGCGGAACATGATAGGTTTGGCAAACCATTCGATATACTTGCTTGCAGCCACATAGTATACGGCCGTTTGTGGGCATCCTATGAGTGCAGTCTCCAGCGTAGCGGTGCCAGAATTGACCACAGCAGCGTATGCCTGGGATAGCAATGTGTAGGTGTCGCGTGTGAGGGTTTCTGCTTGCAAGAATGGCTTGTAAAACGCATCCTCTATGCCAGGCGCTGCGGTGACTACAATGCGATATTGATCGCCTGCTACGCTACGTGCAGCAGCTAGCATCGTAGGCAAACAATGGCTAATCTCGCTAGGACGCGAACCAGGAAGTATAGCAATAATGCGTGGCTCAGCAGTAGTAGAAGTGCTGGGTGAGATAGGGTTGATATCTCCTAAGTCTGGAGTAACGTCACTCTTGAATTTACGTATCGCATCCGAGACCGGATTGCCTACATATTGGCATTGGTAGCCATGTTTGGCATAGAAAGCTGGTTCGAAAGGAAAGATGCCTAGTACCTGGTCGCAGTAGTGAGCAATCTGATGTACGCGCCACTCTTTCCATGCCCATATCTTAGGAGGAATATAGTAGATGATTTTGGTCTGTGGCAAGTGCTTGCGGCAGTATTTGGCCATCTTGAGGTTGAACGACGGATAGTCTATCAAGATGAGTACATCTGGGCGTTCATCTAGTAGGGCTTGCTTGGCGATGCGGAAGTTGCGAGAGATCTTGCCGAGATTCAGGAATACATCTACAAAGCCCATATAGGCCATCTGGCGATAGTCTACAAAGAGTCGACATCCCCCAGCGCGCATCTTATCACCGCCCAACCCTACGAATTGCGCCTCAGTATCTTCCTGGCGCAAAGCTAGCATCAAGTTGGATGCATGCAAATCGCCAGAGGCTTCTCCTGCAATTAAAAAGTACTTCATATACTACACCAACATTCCAAAACTAGCAATGATATATGGTAGTGTACCTATCAGTAGTCCTTTGGCCAACCGCCATGTCTCTAGCGTGTAGAAAACAAAGATGAAGGCCAGATTGGGGAATATGCCTATCTGGCAGACCCGCCCTAAGATAGGGCGCATCAGTTCCCAATTAAACACTTCAAAGGTATACCATAGATTGAAACGTTCTAGGTAGAAGTATCCTACTAGGGTGGGTAATATCACCCCTAGCAAGATACCTATCCAATATTTATCTAGTTTGGTTATCACTTAAACAGATTATTCTTGCAGTTTGTAGCACCGTTTTTAGATCAGTTCGTGTGCTGTCTGGTCGATGGAGCAAGGTTGTACGCTCATGTAGTGATTATTCATTGCCCAATGATCGGTGTCTTGCGCTTCGGGCTCGATGTTGATGAACTCTCCCCCTAACTTGAAGCAAGCTTGTCCCTGATCATCGGTGGTAGGAATCATCTCTTGAGTCCAGAATCCGCGACATTGGCGCGTCCATTTTACACCTACAAGTTCCCCTACTGGCGCATTGATGTTGTAGCATACCCCATATGGCTTCTGCTCTTCTAGCAGATGGCTGATGAGGTGAGGAATATACTTCTCCATATGACTAAAATCGGCCTCAGGGCTATGGTCGTCTATGGAGAATCCAATGGATGGGATGCCGTGCTCAGCGCCCACAAAACATGCGCCCATCGTGCCAGAATAGATGACATTGATGCCTGCATTCGAACCATGGTTGATGCCGCTTACAAGTAGGTCGATCTTGCTACTATCGCCTTGGCATACTACGTCAATGGCTAGTTTCACACAGTCGCTAGGTGTGCCGTTGGTGGTATAGACGGTGACGTTGTTGTGCCAGGCTTCGGTGCCCCAGTCCGGATCATTATGTTGGCGGAGATATATGGGGTGGTTGACGGTGATGGCATTGCTCATACCGCTGCGAGGACCATCTGGAGCCACTACGGTCACATGACCCAATTGGCTCAATATACGTACAATGGTCAGGATGCCTTTGGCACCCCAACCATCGTCATTTGTTACAAATATTTCCATATTGCTTCGCGTTTAGGAGTTCAGGAGTTTAGGAGTTCAGGAGTTACTGCTGAACTTCTGAACAGAGGCAAAGCCTCACCTGAACCTCTGACTTTCTTTACCGCAGCTACTGCGTCTTATCCTACAACTTCCCACACCACGTCGATCACCTTCTTTGCCAACGCGTCAGCCTCTTCCATAGTAGCGGCCTCCGAGTAAACACGGATGATAGGCTCGGTGTTAGATTTGCGGAGGTGTACCCAACCGTCAGCGAAGTCGATCTTTACACCATCCTTATCGTTGATGCGCTCGCCAGCGTATTTCTCCTTAACAGCTTCGAGCACCTTGTCAACGTTGATCTCAGGAGTGAGGTCGATACGGTTCTTAGAGATACAGTACTCAGGGAAAGTAGCGCGGAGCTCGCTTACCTTGCAACCTTTTTGTGCCAAGCTGCTGAGGAACAATGCGATACCTACCAAGGCATCACGGCCATAGTGACTAGCTGGGTAGATCACACCACCATTACCCTCGCCACCGATGACAGCGTTGGTACGCTTCATCTCGGTAGTTACGTTGACTTCACCTACAGCACTTGCGCTATATGAGCCACCATGCTTGATGGTTACATCGCTGAGTGCACGGGTAGATGACATATTGCTAACGGTATTACCAGGTGTCTTGCTTAGTACGTAGTCCGCTACAGAAACGAGAGTGTACTCTTCGCCGAACATATCGCCGTTCTCGCAAATGATTGCCAAGCGGTCTACGTCAGGGTCTACTACGAATCCTACATCTGCTTTACCCTCGCGCATGAGGTCAGAGATCTCTGTCAAGTTTTGTGGCAGTGGTTCTGGGTTGTGAGCGAAATGACCTGTAGGCTCGCAGTTGAGGGAGATGATGTTCTTAACACCCAATGCGCGCAAGATAGCAGGGATAGCTAGTCCACCTACAGAGTTTACGCAGTCGATCGCTACGGTGTAGTTCTTAGCCTCGATAGCAGCTTTGTCTACGAGTTCGAGTGCCATCACATCGCGTACGTGGTCCTCTAGGTAGTCGCGACGGGTGATTTTGCCCAAATCGTCCACCTCTGCAAAGTTGAAGTCCTCTGCTTCAGCGATAGCCAATACCTCTTTACCCTCTACGTCGTTGAGGAACTCGCCTTTCTCGTTGAGGAGTTTGAGCGCATTCCATTGTTTAGGGTTGTGACTAGCAGTTAGGATGATACCACCCGCTGCGTTCAAACCTGTGACAGCGAGCTCTGTGGTAGGAGTAGTAGCTAGACCGATGTTGATGACATCATAGCCCATACCTACGAGTGTTCCGCAAACTAGTTGGTCTACCATTTCGCCTGAGAGACGAGCATCACGACCTACTACGATTGTCTTGTTGTCTGGCAACATAGCCTTACGTTGGGTAGCGTAAGCAGCTACGAAGCGCACAACATCTACTGGGCTTAAGCCCTCAGCTACGCGGCCACCGATAGTGCCACGAATGCCTGAAATACTTTTTACAAGTGCCATAATTTAGTATCTTTTAATTTTGATTTTTAAGTCGTATCCATAAGGAGTCACCGAGCTATTCTCCTCGCTAAAGCCCATCTTGCTAGGGCATATGATTTTGCATTGCGAGTCGGTGTACTTCATGTACTTAAGTGCCACTTGCCATCCGCTGCAGCTCTCCTTAGAGGTTACCTGGTACTGCATTTTGATTGGCTCAGGATTATCTAGCGTACTCCAATTGAATAGTGTGTCTGGATATTCGTCTAGCGTATATCGTTTGAAGCGCAATAGCACGAACTCTCCTGCCTCTATCTCCTCTTGTGTCGTGTCGCCTTGTTGTACGAGGTGGAAATAGAAATTGTCATACTGTGGATCTTTATAGTATACTTTTTCGCCCCATTCCGCAGGAATAGTATCTACCACGATGATTCCCTCCTTTTCAATATACGCGTCAATGAGTTTGCGTTCTGCTTTGAGCAGCTCGGAGTAGATATTGTTATTGCAAGAATAAGCAAAGAGCATTAAGATGCCTGCTAGTATGAGTAGTGGTAGTTTTTTCATTCTATAGTAGAGATTATGAATTTTACGTTCGTATAAGGAGGAATCAGCTTGGTGCCTTCTACTCCATATGCGGTATACCATGGTGCTATGATATGCATTTGTTCGCCTGCTCGCATGCTGAGCAACCCACGAGAAATGGCTAATGGCAGCTCGTTGGACCCTATGGTTACTTCCTCGCATATATCCGCGATGAGCGAGTCGGTGAGCAGGTATACTTGCATGTGTAATGCGACTAGCTGGCCACGCATCAGACTATCCGATTGGGTTCTTATGGTGTGTGAATACCAAAAACCAAAATCATCCATAGCGTATGGAATGGTGTCTTGTTGCATATATTCGGCGCATTGTTGGTCAGCGATGGACGACATATGCATATTCCATTGCATTTGTGCAATCAGGGTGGTATCCACCTCCCTGTCTTGGCTCAGATGACGTACCTGCTGCGGAGTAGGCTTGCATGCACAGAAATATACCATGATCATACCTAACAATAGGCGTGTCCAAAGAGCATATTTCGCATACTTACACATTTGTCCGCAAAATTACTACTTTTTTTTGACATATGCAAGTATTCTGCTTTTTTTCCTGAAATTATTGGTTGCCTACAAAAAAAGACTGCCCGTGGACAGTCTTTTCTTGTGTATTTGGATATTGGATTAATCCTCGTCTTTTTGAGTTGCCTCGTACTCTTTGATGAGTTTCTCTTGTACATCGCCAGGTACCAATTCGTAGCTCTTGAAGCGCATGGTGAAGGTAGCACGACCACCTGTGAGACTTGACAAAGTAGTAGAGTATGAAGCCATCTCTTTCAATGGAACCAATGCCTTCAGTGTGGTGAAGTTCTTCTCTGTTTCCATACCAAGTACCATACCACGGCGACCATTGATATCTGACATTACATCACCCATGATCTCGCTAGGTACGAATACTTCTACTTCGTATACTGGCTCTAGCAATTTTGGATTAGCATTCTTGAATGCCTCTGCGAAGGCGTTACGTCCTGCAAGACGGAAAGAGATTTCGTTAGAATCTACTGGGTGCATCTTACCATCGTAGATGATTACGCGCACGTCGCGAGCATAAGAACCAGTCAGAGGACCTTGCTCGATACGATCCATCAGACCCTTTAAGATTGCAGGGATAAAGCGAGCATCGATAGCACCACCTACGATAGAGTTGATGAGCACAAGCTTACCTCCCCAATCCAATGGGATCTCTTGAGTGTCACGAACGGTGATACGATACTCCTGGTTGCCAAACTTGTATACTTCCTTCACTGGTTCGCCCTCTACGTAAGGCTCCACGATGAGGTGTACTTCGCCAAATTGACCAGAACCACCAGATTGCTTTTTGTGACGATAATCTGCGCGAGCAGACTTGGTGATGGTTTCGCGATATGGAATCTTTGGTTCCTCGAATGTGATCATCATCTTGTCGTTATGCTCAAGGCGCCATTTAAGGGTGCGGAGGTGGAATTCACCTTGACCAGAAACAATCACTTGGCGTAGCTCTTTGGATTGCTCAACTACCCAAGTTGCATCTTCCTCATGCATTCGAGTGAGCAAGGCTGCTAACTTCTCAGCATCAGCCTCGTTAACAGGCTTGATTGCGCGACGATATTTAGGATCTGGGTAAGAGATGGCAGGATATTGATTCTCGCAGTCTTTTGCATTGAGGGTGTTACCCGTGCGAGTATCTTTGAGTTTTACAGTTGCAGCGATATCACCAGCAGATACTTCTTCTACAGGTACGCGGATGTTACCAGCCACGGTGTAGAGCTGAGAAATACGCTCCTTGGTGCCGCGGTCAATGTTTACTACGTCGTCGCCAGGACGGAGAGTACCTTGCATTACCTTGAAGTAGTTCACCTCACCGATATGTGGCTCTACAGAAGTCTTGAAGATGAAAGCAGATGTAGGAGCAGCAGGATCTGGAGTAACCTCTTCAGCGTTGACGGTCAATGGCTTAGGAGCGTCAGCAACAGATGGCGTCATCTCGCCTAAGAAGCCCATCAGTCGGCGGATACCCATGTCCTTAAGACCGCTGGTGCAGATCACAGGATACATGCTTCCTTCGGCAAATACGGCTTGAAGACCTTGCATGAGCTCGTCGTCGGTGAGTGTGCCTTGCTCGAAGTATTTGTCCATGATGGTCTCGTCAGACTCTGCAGCCCATTCCAGCAATTGTGCGCGGATAGCCTCTACAGTAGCCTTTTCGCTCTCAGGTATCTCCTTGAGCTCTGGAGCACCACCTTCTGCTTTCCATACGAGCATCTTGCCTTGCAAAACGTCGATGGCAGCATTGAATTCTTTACCAGCATTGATTGGATATTGGAAGAGAGTACACTTGTTGCCAAATGCCTCTTTAAGTTCGTTGAAAGTACGCTCGAAATCAGCGTTCTCGTGGTCGCACTTGTTGATGACGAAAGCGATAGGTTTTTTTGCTTTCTCTGCGCGACGGAAGTTGTTTTGAGTACCAACTTCCACACCACCATTCGCAGTTAAGGTAATGACTGCTGTGTCTGATACGTGCAATGCTGTGATTGCACCACCGCAGAAGTCGTCTGCACCTGGGCAGTCGATGATATTGAGTTTTTTGTTGTTGAACTCGATGTTACAAACTGTGGAAAATACAGAGTATCCGTATTCCTTTTCTACTGGGAAATAGTCGCAGACGGTAGTTTGTGTTTCTACAGAACCACGACGCTTAATGACCCCGCACTCGAAGAGCATGGATTCCATCAGGGTAGTCTTACCCGAGCCACTGCCACCCATGAGGGCAATGTTCTTAATCTCGTTAGCTTGATAAACTTTAGCCATAACGTGTTTTGTTTAGAATTAGTATTAAGTGTGTTTTTTGTCGGTTAAATGATATGGATATCGAGATGTTGGCTAATAGATATCGGATATCGGTTGCAAAGGTACAATAAAAATCGCATATATGCAAACAATTTGTAAGAAAAAATCAATTTTACTAGAAAAAAGATAGAAAAATATTACTTATTCTGTCTTATTATCGCACGCTTGCGCCTATGCATGCGATGGCGAAAAGAAACGCAAAAAAATGTGCAAATGTTTGCATATGTCCAATAATTATAGTACTTTTGCAGTCCAATTCTTTGCATTAACCGATAATATATCTAATCATGAAACAATTCCTTATTTCGGCAATCTTTTGCCTGTTCGCCTTATCGCCTCTTTGCCTTAAGGCAGAAACTATTTCGGCTTCAGACCATCGTCTGACCTTCGTTGGACGTACCCTAACGGAAGGGAAAGATGTGTCTTTTGACTGGACTGCGGTCTATTGCCGCATCGCTTTCTCCGGAAAGAGTCTTACCATGCGTGCTTCGGATGTCAAATACGATGCTGATCCCAAGTTGGCTGCTACCAGACATACCTATTTCAATGTTTGGATCGATGCGCCTATGAGCGCCGAACCTCATTGTATCATCGAGGTGACAGGTGCAGACTCTGTGTATGAACTCATTGATCCTCACTATCTAAAGCAATCCAAACTCAAAACCCATCAGGTGGTTATCCAAAAGCGTACCGAGGGCGAACAGGGTAGAGTGACTATCCACGAGTTCGCCACCGATGCCAAAGGTGTGTTCCATGCCGCTGAGCCTTTGCGTGAGCGTCAGATGGAGTTTATTGGAGCTAGTTATGACTGCGGTTATGGCGTGGATGACACTAGTCGCAAGGCGAAGTTTACACCAGAGACAGAAAACGCATCTCGCAGTTTCCCTGCTATCTTAGCGCGCTATTTTAATGCCGACTATATGGTTATCGCACACTCTGGTATGGGTGCTGCACGAAACTATAATTCTAAGTTTGCGGGCTACCATATGCCAGACCGTTATTTGCAAACCTTTGATGAGGACTCTACCCTCCGTTGGAGTCCAGAGGGTACAGGCATGAAACCTGACATTAGCGTTATCTACTTGGGTGGCAATGACTTCTCTGTCTCGATGCAACCATCTTACGAGAAGTTCCGCGATGGTTATTGGAGATTGATTCGTTCGATCAAAGACTATTATGGTGAAGATCACCCCGTACTCTGCGTTTCTAGCAAATCACATAGCACCTTGCTAGATTATATGCGTGAGTTGGTGAATACTTGCCCTATGTCCAATGTGCATTTCCTTGCTACTTTGCCAGCATTGCACTTGGGTACCGACGAAGATCTAGGTGCCAATTTCCACCCTAACTACTTAGGGCATCAGAAGTTCGCATATGCGTATATACCATACATCGCCACGATCACAGGTTGGGGATTGCAGGATAATCCAGTGAAGTGATAAAAAAGAAGACTCCGGCGAGTCTTCTTTTTTTGTTTAGGAGTTTAGGGGTTCAGTAGTTTAGGAGTGACTCCTAGATAAGCACGACTGAACATCTGAACAGCGAAGCGCCTGAACCTTACAACTTCAAATATTCTTCTAAGGCTTGCCATTGGCGGGTGGCGTCGTTAAGACCGAGGTTATAAACTTGCTCCAGTCGAGCAGGATCTTTCTCTAGGCGAGAGATGGTGATCTCTTCGGAAGGACGAAGAACAAAAACCTTGCCTTCTCGTTCTAGTTGGAGTATCTGCTCTAGGCGACGATTATACTTCTCATTGCGCAGTTCTGCAGCGCGGTGGAGATGCCTGTAGCGAGGATAACACAAACGGCATATACCTGCAATACTGCCTTTTCGGATATACCCCAAAGGGCGAGTAAGAACGATAATTATCTTGTCGCAACCCAATTCTAGGCATTTGTCCAATGGGATATTGTCTGAAATGCCTCCGTCCAAGTATTTTTGTCCTTGCCACTCTACGGGTTGGCAAACCAATGGAAGAGCTGCTGACGCACGAATCACTTCCATCTGCTCCCAGGTGCTGTGCAGGCGTACGTACTCTGCTTGGCCAGTGTGCATATTGGTAATAGTGGCGTAGAAGGCCGCTTTGGAAGCCATGAAGGTATCATCATCAAACGGATCTAACTCCCTGGGCAATAAACCATAAGCAAAATCCTTGTTGATCATATTGCCCGTTGTGAGCCACGAGTGGAGACTGATATATCGGCGATCACCTACGTAACGCTTGTTGTAGCGCAAGACACGACCTCGCTGCTTGGAGAGGAGATTCACGCCAAAAGTGACACCGGCCGAAGTTCCACACACCACATCGGGCCCAAAGCCGTGGTCAAGCATTATGTCAATCACACCGGCAGTGTATAAACCACGCATACCACCACCTTCCAAAACAAGTCCGACTTTCATTTTTTTGATATAGCAATTCGGGTTGCAAAGGTACAAAAAAGTTTTGGTATACGCAAGAAAAAAGAAGTAATATCCATATCGCGAGCCATACAACCTCACAACCTAGCAACGAAAAATAAAAATTCACCCGCGCGCGTACGTGAGTTTTAAAAACAAGATGGTAGGTTGTGAGGTTGTGAAGATTTCAAAAAAAAGTGCTCGTTTTCTTGCGTATGTGCGTATTTTTTTGTATCTTTGCAGTCGTATCAGATTAGCAGATGATAATCACATTATTAACCATTAAACTAGATAACTATGACTGTACATGTAGCATCGTTTTTAGAAAGTATCGGCGGTTCAATTGACAAAGATCATTATCTTCGTCCTCTTCCTAGCAGACCAGGATATGCTGCCTATTGCCACAAACCCGATTACTCCAAGAAGAAGCGCAAAGAAATGTCCGAACGCCCTATGGTGAAGGCGTTTAGCCAAGTGTCTACTGAGGCAAGTGCCATCCTGTGTGATCCTGCACAACGCGAAGCGTGGGCCGAGAAACATCGTGTTGCCTTGCGTGAAGTTAGTAGACATCATCGCATGCCAGACGCGAAAGGTAAACCTGCCGTGCCTGCGAGGTTGTATGATTATATTAAGAGCGAGCTGTTTAAGGCTACTTGAGTCTCGGTGATGATAGCTAGATGATAGGGTAATCGTTCGGTGAGGTTCCGATGAGATTCCGATGAGATTCCGATGGAGATAGGTGGCGGATAAGCGGCGAATAGTTGACGAGAAAAAGATAAGCACGCTTTGCTTTTTGCGACTGTAGTAGGTTGCCCTATTTCCGCTTGGGATTCTTTGGAAACCAACCGCGTTGTACGCGCTTCTCCTGCTGGAAGAGTTCGAGAATAGACCAAAAACTAGAAAAAGCAATAACTCCTAGAATCACAGATAGATATATATTGCTTGTAAACAGCGAGCCGATAAGCATGCCTACACCCACACAAGCAAAGACCCACCAGCACTTGGTTCCGAAATAATATTCACCTTTGATCACCAAAGGATGAAACAAGCCGATACAAAGAAAAGCAACTAGACCGAGAAAAATTCCTGAGAAATTCATATTTGATTATTTAGTTAGTAGATCGCTTCGCTGTAGAACGCTTCGCTGTAGATCGCTTTGCTGTAGATCGCTTCGCTGTAGTTTTCTAGTCGTCTACAGGGCGTAAGCCCGATCTACCATCTACAGGCGCTCTGCGCTGATCTACAGCCCGAAGGGCGATCTTATTTAATGCTATTTAATGGCAGAACATGAAACCAATGAAAGCGCGCGGACCAGTAGGGTAGGCCATTGCTCGGTTGTGTACAGCAAGCATCCAGTCGAGTCGGAAAGTCAGGTGCACGCGTTTCGTTATACACCAATCCATTCCAGCATAAGGCGTTACATAAAAAAACGATTGTTTGCTCAATACGGTGTACCCCTCTGGTTCCCAGTCGTCTTGACTGCCTTCTAGCACGTACAAAGAGTGTGTTGCTCCACCGCCAATTGCACCACCAATGTATGGCCACACCTTTTCCGTGCGCCAGCATGCATCCGCAATCACGCCTCCCCAACCGCTACGAACATAACTGCCATCTTGCAGTATATTACGCATATTGGTGTTGTGGCTTTTCATGGTAGAAACAAAACCCTCGCACCCTACACGAAGGTGCTTCCATAGGTGCACTCGCAGTGAACCACCAATACCCATTGTCGCACCATAAGGTGAACAAAGCTGTCCATCAGCCGTGTGAGGAGCGTTGGGGTTATCGCCAAACAGGTAGCCCGCATGCACCATCATACCGCCACTATAGCCCTGGAAAATAGCCGTGGAGTCTGCACTAGCAAATGCCCAAAGCGGGCAGAAAAGTAGCAAAAGAAGCAATCTTTGTCGCATAATCATGAAATTTGCGACAAAGGTAGTGGTTTTGAAATAAAATGGACTTAAATCTACCTTAAATTATCATGCCAAGGGGATGCGAAGCTCATTGACAGTGCCATTGATATCCAACGACAAGGAGAAATAATGGCTGCCTAGGTGGGATTTGATACGAATAATACCTGGGTGAGAAACGGGCAAGAGGACTTGCAAAATACCGTCCAACATCTGACGAAGATCTTGTGGTGAGATAGTGATTTCACTCACAAATGGATCAAGGTGCAAACGAGGAGTGAGTTGTTTGGCTTGGAAGTCCTTCTCATGGTCGGTAATCCACTGAATAGCAAACTCTTGTATATTGAGCGTATGGAGTTGCTGCTTAGGTTGTGAGTGCAAGATAATACCCACATTACGAACCGATTCGATGGGGTATTGGTTGTCAAAACCTAGTTTGCGGCGTAGGGAATGGAGATGGACATCAATCGTGCCCGTGTCGTACTGAAATTGTTGTCCCCAGACGTGATTTAAGATATCCTCACGTGAGCAGATGCAGTCGGCATTTTTTGCCAAGTATTCGAGCAATCGAAACTCGATATTGGTAAGCCGCAAAACCTCCGCACGGCGCGTCACACAATGCGAGGAAGTGTCTATGAGTATGTCCGCAAAACGATATTTCATCAAAGATAGGTGATTTGACGGGACAAAAGTAGTGTATTTTTTTTGAATATACAAGTTTTGTGCGTATTTACTTGCGTATTTGCATTTTTTGTAGTAACTTCGGACGCCGCCTTGGCTTTACTTTTTAAATACTACCATCTTTGTCGTATAATCATACTTTGGGCGGTCGTGCCTACCCTGTACGGCACTACCCTATAGCCATACGGCTGCGTGACCGCGAGGGTCGCGCCATTCTATGTGTTGCGCTCTTTCCTCAGAGTGTGGGACTCTTTGGGCGCAACACTCGAAGTGCCATCCGAGGCACTTCTTCACGCACGATGCAGCCTATGTGCAAGGGCACTCAAATTTTATAAGCAAAACAGGCGTTGCCTTATCATGTCCATCTTTACTCTCACTATTATGAGCAAGCTCCCATAATGAGGTAAAATGGACATAAATAGATAAAATCTATTGTTTTGCTTATAAAATTGCTCGTTTTTCTTGCACATATGCATTTTTTGTAGTAACTTTGCAGGCT
>JAZKYJ010000051.1:0-26484 GCA_045612045.1 Paludibacteraceae bacterium
ACCATCCCTAACAGCGTAACGAGCATTGGAAAGGAGGCTTTCCGTTGGTGCCGTGCTATCACCTCTGTTACCATCCCTAACAGCGTAAGGTGCATTGAAAATAGTGCTTTCAGTTGGTGCCGTGCTCTCACCTCTGTTACCATCCCTAATAGCGTAACGAGCATTGGAGATTATGCTTTCTATGATTGCGATGCTCTCACCTCTATTACCATCCCTAACAGCGTAACGAGCATTGGAGATTATGCTTTCTTGGATTGCTACAAACTCAGATATGTGACCATCGAAAATGAGGAAGGAAAAGTAGCAATCGGTGCGTCGGCATTCCCTGATGAAGCTAAAATCACCTATGTAGGTAAGCCAAAAGAGCAACCTGCGAAACCTGCAGAAAAGGAAATAGCGCAACCAAAACCAGAAGCGCCAAAAGCGACTACTCCAACCAATCCTGGTGTGGTCATTGATCTTGAGAAACTGATAGCTGCGGCATTGATAGATGGTGTAGTGACAGACAAAGAACGCGCTATTCTCATCAAGAAAGTGAAAGAGGCAGGCGGAGATGTGGATGAGTTTGAGATGCTGCTTGATGCTCGCATATACGAGGCACAACAAAAGCAAGCGCAGCAACAACCAGCGCAATCCGTTCCTAAGGCAGAGCAACCAACCATTGCTGCAGCTCCAGTAGCCTCTAATCCAGCACCTGCTGCAGAAAAAACGCAGCAGGGTAGAGATGCATGGCAAGACAATAAATGGCTGCCTATTGTGGACCAAATAATCAACTCGCTCGACTTTGTCAAGAACGGACAATATACTGCCAATTATGGAGCCAAAGGACGTATCGGCTTCGCTGACAGCAATGGTAAGGCAAGAAACTTTACTATGTTCTTCCCAAAAAATAAGGAACTGGCAATCGGGTTCTGGTGGGTTCCTCAAAACCAAGAATATGAAGCATGGTTTGCTGAAGTAAACCTTCCTTGCAAGTTCTTACAAAACACCGGAGGACAGTATTGGTACGACATTTCTATCAGTAGCGAAGCACTTCTATCAGATGCCCAACTCACCGTGATTGATAAGATGATTCACATATCATTAGAGAACTTTAATAACAAGTAATTTAAGGTCACTTCTATAAATTCACCATTTAAGAAGATTGACCCTTAAAAAAAACAACGCAATATGAACAGCTTTTCTCCAATCACTCAAGAGCGCATAGGTTCTTATGTATATATGTTGATTGACCCACGTGATAATAAGATTTTCTATGTTGGCGAAGGTCAAGGGAATAGGGTTTTCGACCATGAACAAGAAGCTATAGAGTCACCGAAAGAATCAGATAAATTGAATCAAATTCGTGACATACATAATGCAGGATTAGAAGTGAAAAAATATATTGTTCGCCATGGATTGCATAATAAAAAATCAATGTCGGGCAAAGATGTGGCTTTTGAGATTGAAAGTACATTGATTGATTTGTTATCGTATGGACAATTCAAGCAAATCGATTCATTATCTAATATTGTTGCTGGACATCATGAATTCGATAGAGGTATCAAAACGGTCGATGAAATAGAAGCGTTGTACGATTGTAAGCCAATCGAGCGTTTTGCGCACCGAGTGATGACAATTAATATAAACAAGACGTATAATGCGAATCCAAATATCTATGAAGCAACACGCAAGAGTTGGAAAGTAGATGGCAAAAAAGCACAGCGTATAGAATATGTTCTTAGTGAATATCAAGGCGTTGTTCGTGCAATTTTTCGTCCAACAGAATGGCATAAAGTAGATAATGGTCGCTGGGAATTTATAGGAGAAGAGGTTAGAGATGAAGCGATTGTTAATATGTATCTAAATCGTGAGGTGCCAGAAAAGGCAAAAGGGATGGCAAATCCTATTCGCTATTTTGGAATGGAAAATAAATAAAACAACAACCCGGTCGCGCTTAATCCGAATCGGTATTAAGTTAATCGACCAAACCAAGGCAGGCGGGCTTGACCGCCCACCTGCTTACTAAGGAGCAATGCTCCAAAAAGTGATCTTTGACGTATTGTAGAGAAAAATCTCAAATCGCAATCCTTACATGGACGACGTGATAAACACTCGCCATGAGCCATCCGCCTCTCGCTCTACATAATGTTTATCCAGCAAAGTTTGTAACAACTTTTGCAATGCAGAACGATTTATACCGATTTCTTCTTGTAAGTAAGCCAATGTTGCTTTAGGTTCTCTGCGTAATTCACGAAGAATTTTCCCATAACTTGGTGTGCGGAAAGCGATTCGCTCACCATCATACCACCATACATCTTGACTTTTTTCCGTTACAAACAGGACATCATTTTCTATCTCGTGGCAAATTAAATTTACCATATACTTATGGAATGGGCGTATATCCTTTAGTGAAGCATGTGCACCATCTGCAGGGGTGGAACCGACAATCAAATCCGCACGATGCAAGGCTTCTAAATAATCTTGTTTCAGACGACTACGCACAACAATCATCGGATAGCCATGGCGCGAAAGAATATAATTGACCATCAGTCGGGCAATACGACCATTGCCATCCTCAAATGGGTGAATACGAATATATCGATAGTGAAACAATATCGCTAAGTCAATAGGTGATAATTTACCTTCTTGCTCTGCACGATTGTACCAATCAACCAAATCTGCCATCAATGCAGGTGTCTCTTCGGGAGAAGCATACTCAAATCGATCGCCATAGCGAGTAATCACACTATTGGGACGTGTCTTGTACTGTCCAGCATGAATCACATAGCTCGTTTGCACTCCTCCAGGCAACATACGATAAACCGTATAATCCTCTCGAAGCAATGTTCGATGAAGGGTACGAATGAAGTTTTGCGTAAGTGGAAGCTGCTTATCGGATGATTCTACCAACATCATTTGCAATCCCACATTGCTTGCTTTCATCTCTTCGCAGTCGCGGAAGTTGGCTTCGCCTACTATTTTCCCAAAGAGCAACAGCAACTCCGTTTGACCATAGGTGAGTGTATTTCCTTCGATATGATTGCTATTGTAGTTAAAGTCAATAGTAAATCGACGACTCAATCTATCACGATCAATTGCTGCTAATGGTTGCAGATTTTGCCACTGTGTTAATACTGTTTCTAATTTAGTTTTTGCCATAACTTCTTATCATTAATGTGTAAAAACACCTTATTTGGTGGTACATGAACCACCATTTCGGGTGCAAAGGTACAACAAAAAATGCACATGCGCAAGTAAAATGAGCCTAAAAGTAAACTTTTGCTCGCTTTTTTTGTATTTGTGCGTATTTTTTCGTACCTTCGAACATCTGCCTGCCTATGGCATTCCCTCGTAGCTACTTTCGCACTATGCAGCCCATACTCCAGTTCGCTCGTCTTCTTTTTGATAAATACGGCCTCGCCTTGTGAATCAGCCCCTCTGCATCCTCTTATGAAAGCAAGCTTCCAACGAGTAGCAGAGAAACTGCTTCAATAGATAGAATCTATAATTTTTCCAAAAAAGGCTCGCTTAACTTGCGTATGTGCATTTTTTGTCGTACCTTTGCAGCGAAAAGTTAAAATAGCATGAAAAGAGTTGTTTCATTTTTGATTATAATGCTTTTAGCCGTAGGTACTGCATGCGCAGAGCGTGTAGTATTAGGTGCGGAGCAAACGAAGGAATATTTGCCTTTGCTGAAAGGCAAGCGTGTAGCTCTACTGAGCAATCATACAGGTATTGTGATTCAAGGCAATGATACGATTCATACCTTAGATTTGCTTTTGCAGCATGGTGTAGATGTGACTGCTATCTTCTCGCCAGAGCATGGTTTTCGTGGCACAGCCCGTGAAGGCGAGAAAGTGGCAAGCAGCGTGGATGAGAAGACTGGTATACCTATCCTATCGCTCTACGACGGAGATAGCAAGTACCCATCCAAGGAGTCCATGGCGATGTTTGATGTGCTCGTGACCGATATTCAGGACGTGGGTTTGCGTTTCTATACCTACTATATCACCATGTTTCGCTTGATGGATGTGTGCGCCCAATATGGCAAGCAGTTTGTGGTGTTTGACCGCCCTAACCCTAATGGTTGGTATGTGGATGGTCCGATATTGGACATGAAGCACAAGTCAGGTGTGGGTGCACTGCCTATTCCTGTGGTGCACGGTATGACCTTGGGCGAGTTGGCGCTGATGATCAATGGCGAAGGCTGGCTGAAAGACGCAGCTAAAGTGGATCTCATGGTGATTCCTTGTTTGCATTATACTCATCAGACTTTGTATCGCTTGCCAGTAGCTCCATCTCCTAATTTGCGCAATATGTTGGCCATATATTTGTATCCATCAGTGTGTCTGTTTGAGGCCACTCCTGTGTCGTTGGGTAGAGGTACTGATAAGCCATTTTTGTGCTATGGTCATCCCAATTTTAATGCTCCTCGTACAGAGGCGAGTGTGTATGGACCATCTATTACCTTTACCCCTAATCAATCCACCCAGAAAGGTCGCATATGTGATGGAGTGGATTTGAGCGGTATGAGCGAGGAGGAAGCACGCAAAGTGGGTTTCTCGCTAAGGTATCTGCTGGATGCGTACAAGCATCTGAATATGGACAACTATTTCTTCCGTCCGTTCTTTGAACTGTTGGTAGGACAGGATTATGTGCGCAAGATGATCAACCAAGGCAAGAGCGAGGAAGAGATCCGTGCTTGCTGGCAAGAGGATGTGGCGAAGTTCAAAGTACAACGCCGACCATATCTCCTCTACGAGGAGTAGTTTAGTGTTTAGAGTTTAGTGTTTAGAGAATATGAATCCATTAACAATCTTATTAGTTATTGCAGGCTATTTTGCGCTGCTGTTCTTTATTTCGTATTTGGCTGGTCGTAAGGCGGATAATGCGGGTTTCTTTTCGGGCAACCGCAGCAGCAACTGGCTACTGGTGGCCATGTCCACTATTGGTGCCGCTATCTCAGGTGTGACCTTTGTGAGTGTACCAGGCATGGTTGCCACTTCGGGTTGGGCATACATGCAGATGGTGTTGGGCTTTACAGTGGGTCAGATAATTATTGCCTATGTGCTGATACCATTGTACTACAAGTTGAACCTCACATCTATCTACCAATACCTGCAACAGCGCTTTGGCATGAGCACCTACAAATCGGGTGCGTGGTTGTTTTTTGTGAGCAAGATGTTGGGCGCAAGTGTGCGCTTGTTTGTGGTGAGCGAGGTGCTTCAGTTGTTGGTGTTCGATCGTTTGGCGATGCCCGTACCATTTTGGGTGAATGCGATATTGACCGTATTGATAGTATATCTTTGCACCTTTAAGGGTGGTGTTAAGTCGCTGATTTGGACTGACTTGCTGAAGACTTGTTGTTTGATTCTATCTGTAGCTCTCTGTATCTATTTTGTGCTCCGCGCGGGCGTGAACATAGAGGGTTGGGGCAGTAGTGACATGACTCGTTCGTTCTTCTTTGATAATCCTAAGGAGGGTACGTATTTCTGGAAACAATTCTTGGCAGGTATCTTCCTCGTGATTGCTACTACCGGTTTGGATCAGGACTTGATGCAGCGTACATTATCCTGCAAAAACCCACGCGAGAGCCAGAAGAATCTTATCGTAGGCGCACTGATGCAAATCGTGGTGATTGGGTTGTTCCTGTTCTTGGGTTTCCTACTCTACTCTTATGCTAATCAGATGAATATCAGTCAAGTGGCAGCATTAAAAGGAGATGAGGTATTCCCATTCTTGGCTACAGGAAACTACTTCCCCGTGATAGTTGGTATCTTGTTTATTATTGGATTTATTGCTGCGGCCTATTCAGCGGCAGGAGGTGCGCTGACCGCATTGACGACCTCATTTACAGTAGATATACTAAACAAAGAAAAGGACTCGAATTTGACACAGATACGCACTTGGGTACATATTGGAATGGCAGTCTTGATGGCGTTGTGTATTTATGTGATTCATCTATTGAATAACGATTCGGTGATTCAAACCGTATATAAAGTAGCAAGTTACACCTATGGTCCATTGTTGGGTATGTTCTGCTTTGGAATCTTTACCAAGAAGAGTGTTCGCGACCGTTGGATCCCAATAGCAGTGATTGCTGCACCAGTGATCACATGGATCATTGATGTGAATTCCGTAGAATGGTTCAATGGATATGTGTTCTCGCATGAGCGTCTGATTCTCAATGCGTTGATTACTTTTGTAGGTATGCTTTGTTTGATTAGAAAGTCCCCTAACTCCGAAGAGTGATTTATCAAAAAGGAATAGGAAATAAATACCCCCTGCATGTTGATGTCAGGGGGTATTTTTATGTTCTCCCCTACCCTTTCTATTGTAATTGGGATGGTAGGGGAAGAGATGGTGTGTGGTGTTTTTAGAACGTGATTTCTACGCCCGCGTGTACGTCGATCCCTGCTTGTGCATAATACCAGCAGCATCTGCTACCATCTAGGAATCTGCTAGCCTCTGCTCCGCCGTTGTTGGCATATTTAGCATTGAAGAGGTTATTGATTTGACACATAAGTTTTATTTGTGGTGCGTGTGGCGATTTGCACCATTGTTGCATAGGCAATAGATAGGCAATATTCAGATTGCTTGTGGAATAAGCTCGTAGCATTGCGTTGGTATCTTCTGTGTTATCAAGGTATTGTTTTCCAACAACTTGTGTGTGCAGTGTGGCCGTTACACCCGCTATATCCAGGGTGAACAATGAACTAGCTGTGATGCTTGGAGAAAAAGCAATTGTAGTGGTTCCTATCACAGAGTCCTGCCCTACCCAATTCCAATCGTTTTGATTGTCGTATAGGTCGATATACTGATGGTAGTTGAGAATCTTGTTTCGTGATAGAACGCAGTTAACATCCCACCGCAACCAATCTGTGATACGGACACCTGCTGTGAGTTCGGCTCCCATACGATATGAGTCTTTCACGTTTTTGGTCTTGTAGGCACCAACATCGTTATATTCTCCTGTTTGTACGAGTTGGTTGTCATAATCCATAAAGTAGAAATTGGAACCCACTGTAAATCTACTAGCAGAATAGCTGTATCCTAGCTCGTAGTCGTATAATGTTTCCGCTTTTGGTAATCCAGTGTATTCTCCTGTAGATGAGTCGAATATGACGTTTTCTTTGTAGTTGTTTCGGCTCGGTTCTCTATTGGCAATAGCAAAGGATGCAGAAAGCAAGTGCCCTTTGTTTTTGTAGGTCAGTCCCGCCTTCGGATTAAAGAAATGAAAGTCGACATCCAATGGCAGATTCGTCATGTCTTCGTCATTCTTTCCGTTACGCGTGTATCTTACATAACGATATTGTAGGTCTGCATATAAGCTTAGATTCTCTTGTCCGCGGTGCAATATTCTCCAATTAACCTTACCATAGATATTCGCATCCGTTTTCTTGGCATCATTTCGATAGTATTCATAATTAACAGGTACTACCAAGGTATCTTCTAAGTAGTTTAAAAGGCCAAAGTGATCTCCTAAATAATAGTTAGCTGCCCCACCTAGCTGTACGTCTACTAGTTCAGAGATGTATTTGGCTGATAGCACTGCACCAAAAAAATGATTGTTGAGATGCTTTTGATATAGACCGTAGGTTTTGTGAGAATAGGGTAGTCCCCAGTAGGAGAGTTTTTTGCGTTTGTATTGCTCGTAGTATCCTGCTCCATGCGTGTAGTGCGCTGTCCCTGAGATACTCCACTGCCTTGAGAATGAGTGGTTTACACTTATTTGTGCATGTTGCTGTGCATAATTATCTGTTTGGTTGTCGTAGTAGGCAGTAGAGTCTTGTCCGTCGCTAGCAGTAGTGCTGTATTCACCTGCAGGATTATATCTACGATCTGCTCCGTTGATGCCATACGCGGTGTTGTAGTCCACTCCATCCCAGGCCATTCCAGTCTTTTCTTTTCCGCCAAAGACACGCATAATCGCCTGAGTACCATTGCCATACCATCCTATGTCTCCGTAGTAGGAGTAAAGGTTAGAGCCCGAGCGATATAGGAATCCGTCCGAATCCACTTTGCTGAATCGTGCGTTGGCTCGCCATTGATTGGGCAGTACGATATGTGCGGATGCCATCTCTCGGAAAGTGTTGTACATTCCTCCATTAAATGATAGGGTAAAGCTACTGATAGAATCTTGAATATCAGACCTTTGTGATCCAAGATTCATATTGATGCTTCCTCCGAAACTAGCACTTCCATTGGTGGAGGTACCGACACCTCGTTGCACTTGGATGTTGGACATGCTGCTGGACATGTCCGTCATATTTACCCAGAATACTGTTTGACTTTCGCTATCGTTGAGTGGAACATCATTTACGGTCATATTGATGCGTGTGTGATCGGTTCCACGAATGCGAAAATAGGTGTATCCCACACCCAATCCGTCATCGCTAGTAGCGAGTAGCCCAGGTGTAGATGAGAGCAAATAGGGTAGGTTTTGTCCCGTGTTGCCCTGGTTGAGTTGCTCTCGATTGAGCGAAACATGGTTGTTGGTGACTTGCGCCACAGGCGCGTTGACTACTACTTCGTCCAGATTGCGGACAATAGTTAGTGTGTCGGTGTTGGCCAATGCAACACCGCAAGCGGCTACGTAAGCCGCCATAAAGATAGTTTTTCTCATTGTTTTCCCTCTGCAGCATTACCTGCGCAGGTTCAAAGGGTATGTTCTCAGCCTTTAGCGAGGCACCCCAAAGTGATTAATTATTATTTTCCATCTCGTCTTTATACGAGACTTCTGCTAATTCAAAACTCGTAACTCTCTATCCCCGTTTTCTAGTACCTCTATTTCGATGTTTACTAGGTCATCGGGTAGGAGAGGGGCTATCATTTCCGCCCATTCTATAAAGCAATAGTTGCCTGAATATAAGTATTCTTCAGTACCCATATCCATAGCTTCTCTAAGGTCTTTAATTCGATAACAATCAAAGTGGTAGACCTCTTGCTTGATCGTGTTATCCTTCCCATTAACTTCATACACATTAACGATGGCAAAGGTAGGACTGTTGACAATATCTTCTGTGCCCATTGCTTCGCATAGTGCTTTGATAAAGGTGGTTTTTCCTGCACCCATATTGCCGTTAAATGCGAATATACGGCTCTTTGAATATCTATCTAGTATATCTGTCGCAGAAACCTCTTTTCCCTCGTTATTGAGCAAATAAATGCCTTTCTCGGCGCTCTTTTTGATGATATATGTGTACATGATTGTGTAATTTCATGCAAAAGTACTACTAATTTTTGAATTATGCAAGTTTTTTGTACTTTCTTCTTTCATTTTTCCTATGTAAGCATAGGCTATGCGGTTTTACAATATATTGTAGAGATGGTGAGTTGTTTTGTTTTTTGTCTAGTTTGTGCAAAAAAAAGCTCTACTATTGTGTAATTCAGAAAATTGTTGTATCTTTGCAGTGTGAAGACGCGGAGTGTGCCGAAAATCCGACAAAGAGTAGGCAATAATAATGATTTTTTTATGACATTTACACAATCTATTGAGTCGGTATTTGGAAAATACCTCAAGGGAGCAGGACGTGCAAGTCGTTCAGAGTATTGGTGGTGGCAATTGTTTACTTTTCTTGTTACCTTCGCGGTTTCATTTGTAGGTGAATTGGCTGGGTATGGTTCTATTCTCTCCTCAGCTTTGTCTCTCGTATTATTTTGCCCTAACTTGTGTGTAGCAATCCGTCGTTGTCACGACAGTGGACATAGTGGTTGGTGGGCTATTTGTCCTATCGTAAATTTAGTTATGATGTTTTTACCTTCTGATCCTGAAGAGAACGAGTATGGTATGCCAGAAGGATTCGTAAAAGAAGCCTAAAGAAATAAGTATACAAAAAAATGCACTCATTGGTTGAGTGCATTTTTTTTATATTTGCTAATTGATTACCAAAATTGGAGTGTGAATGTTCGGATGTGTTGGTTTTAATAAATTTTAATAATTATGTAAAGTGTTTGGATATTTTATGTGTTTTTTTGCGTGAAACACAGTTTTTTTTCTGTGTAGTTCCTCGAAGTGGTGAAAAATATTCAATTCTCAAGGCGTTATTTTGCTGCGAAAATACTCGTAAACCCTTGTACCTGAGCGAGTTCCGAGTAGGTCAATCCATTCCTCTAAACTTGCGCTTCTAGCACGTGCAACCGATCCGAAACGTTGTAGTATTTTTTGTTTAGTAGCAGGTCCAACTCCTTGAATATCATCGAGTTCGCTTTTTGTTTGGCTCTTGCTTCGGCGTTTTTTGTGGAAGGTAATGGCGTATCTATGTACCTCATCTTGTATTTCTACCATAAGTCTGAAGATCTCGTCCGTTACTTTCATCCCAAATTCCTGAGTTGGGTCTCCGTAGAGTAGGGTGTTGGTTCGATGGCGATTATCTTTCTTTAAGCCAGCTACAGGAATCTGTAATCCTAATTCGCCATTTACTACCTCCTTTATAGCTGACATCTGGCCTAGGCCTCCGTCTGCAATGATGAGATCGGGTAGGGGGGAGTTCTCCTCTACTAGACGTGTGTATCTCCTTCTGACCACCTCGCGCATGCTGCCATAATCATCTGGACCAATCACAGATTTAATTTCAAATTTTTTGTATTCGCTTTTGCAAGGACGTGCTTTTTTAAATACTACGCAACCTGCTACAGCATCGGTTCCTTGTGTGTTAGAGTTGTCAAAACTATCTATCCACATGGGTAGGGTGGGAAGTCCTAACAATTGTTGTAGTGAACTTAGGATTCGTGTGGCTTTCTGATCGGGATTGAGTTTGTCTTCTTGTCTAATGCGGTCTTTTTTGTACTGTTGTACATTCTGCATAGCAAGGTCTAATAGCTTCTTTTTGTCTCCCTGTAATGCGATATTGATTCGTAAATTTTCGTCAATTATGTCCGGAATAAACGGAACAATTAATTCTTTTGTTGTACTACCAAGTTGTTCTCTAAGCTCGTATATACCTATTGCAAGTATTTCTTCTCTGCTCTCATCTAATTGCTTTTTGTACTCAATGGTTTGCCCTTGTATGATGCTTCCTTTGTGTACGTGTAGCATAGAGATGTACACATTTTGTCCCATTTCATCGTATCCAAATACATCAACGTCTCCTGCGTGTGAATTGGTGATAATCGTTTTGCTTTTAAAATTCTCGATGAATTCGAGCTTTTCTTTTAATTTACCTGCTTCTTCGTATCGCATTTCCATTGCAGCCTGAAGCATTTCTGCCTCTATTTGCTTGGCAATCTCTTGAGCATCTCCTCGGATAATCTTACGAGCAGCATCTATATATTCCAAATATTTCTCCCTACTTGCTTTTCCTTCACATACACCACAGCAATTACCTAAATGATATTTTAAACACACGCGATATTTTCCCATTTCAACGTAACTTTTACTCATCTTTTGCGAGCAAGTTCGAAGTGGATATAACTTATGAATAAGTTCTAATACTAGATCCAATGTATGTGTAAAGCTGTACGGACCATAATATTCGCCTACGCCTTTTATTATGTTGCGTGTTTTAAATATTCTAGGGTAGTCTTCGCGAGTTATGCAGATGCTTGGATAACTTTTTCCATCCTTAAGTAGTATATTGTAGTGTGGTTGGTATTGCTTGATGAGATTGTTTTCCAATAGAAATGCATCTTGTTCGTTCTGAACGACTACATATTTGATGTCTGCTATGCTTCTTACTAGTAATTTGGTCTTATATCTATCTTGTTCCTTATGAAAGTAACTGCTAACTCTTCTCTTAAGATTTTTAGCTTTACCTACATAGATTACTTCGCCATCTTTGTTGAGGTATTGGTATACACCAGGTTGTTCTGGCAGACGTTGAAGGATATCTTGTATGTGTGGATTAAGAGTCATCTATACTTAGAAATACCGATGAATACGCGAGAAATTGTATATTTTAATCTTCGATGCCGTTTTTAACAACTGAGTAGACTACTTATTTCAACATCGTTACCTATGACCTGACGACCTTTTAGGAAGTCGAGTTCGATGATGAAGTTGATATATACTTTTTTGACGCCAAATTTGCGTACTAATTCAAGTGCTGCAGCCATCGAGCCTCCGGTGGCAAGTAGGTCGTCATGCAGGAGTACAACGTCGTCTTCGTTGAGTGCGTCTGCGTGAATTTGTATGGTATCTACTCCATATTCCTTTGTATAGCTGACTTCGATGGTTTCTGCTGGCAGTTTACCAGGCTTGCGTACTGGTACAAAACCAGCACCTAAATCCATCGCTACTGCAGGACCCAATATAAATCCTCTGGATTCTATACCCACTACTTTAGTAATACCGTATGCACGATACAGATTTACAATCTCATCTTTCATCCATTTTAGATGTTCTGGATTACTGAGTACGGTAGTAATGTCTTTGAAAATGATTCCCTCTACTGGAAAATCTTTTACGTCGCGAATGGCCGCGAGCACTTCTTCGTGTTTCATATTGTCTCTATATTTAATTTAAAATTACTTATATTTGGTCAATGTTCCACGTGAAACATTTTGTTTTGTGCAAGTGTTGGAGTGGTTAACGTCCCATCAAAACCAATAATACGCTTACATCGTTAGGGCTAACACCGGGTATTCTGCTGGCTTCTCCGATTGTGTTGGGCTGAATACGGATTAGTTTTTGTCTGGCTTCTGTACTGAGCGATTGCACACTATTATAATCAAAATCTTTTGGCAAGCGGATATTATCCAATCTTCTCAGTTTATCTGCTGCTAATTTCTCTCGCTCTATATATCCCTTATATTTGATATTGATCTCTGTACTTTCTACAATCTCCTCTTGTCTTGCGCCCAATGTTTCTATCTTCTCTTTCAGCTCTGGCAAGGCATCTGCTAGCCCCATGATGGTTACATTAGGACGGGCTACTATGTCTATCAGTTTGCACGTCTGTTGCAGATCGCCATAGCCCATCTGATTCAAATAGCCATTAATATCTTGGGCTTTTACCGAAGTAGTGCGCAAGGTCTCTGTTAGTGCTTCCTCTCCCTCCTGTTTGCTCTTGAGCATTGATAAGCGATAATCATCGGCCAATCCCAATTCATAACTACGTTCCGTCAGTCGAGCGTCGGCATTGTCTTGGCGGAGCAGAATACGATACTCCGCTCTTGAAGTAAACATACGATATGGCTCATCCACTCCCTTATTCACTAGATCGTCAATCAATACACCAATATAACTTTCGTCTCTTGCTAATGTGAATGGCGTACTGCCTATGGTGTTCTGGTGCGCGTTTATTCCTGCTACTAATCCTTGTCCAGCTGCTTCTTCATAACCAGTAGTACCATTAATCTGACCAGCAAAGAAGAGGTTCTTAATCTTCTTAGTCTCCAATGTATGTAGTAGTTGGGTGGGGTCAAAAAAGTCATATTCTATCGCATATCCTGGACGGTAGAGAACTATGTTCTCTAAACCCTTCACAGTCTTCAGAGCTTGCCACTGAATTTGCCAGGGTAGGGAAGAGGAGAAACCATTGATATAATATTCATTAGAGTCTACACCCTCTGGTTCCAAGAATAATTGGTGCATATCTTTATCCGCAAAAGTCACAATCTTGGTCTCTATGCTAGGACAGTATCTTGGGCCAATACTTTGTATCTGTCCGTTATAGAGTGGCGATTCTGCTAATCCGCTACGCAATACCTCATGTGTCTGCGTATTGGTATAAGTAATCCAACAACTCATTTGTTTTAGTTGTCGCTGTACTGTATCTAAATATGAGAATTTGTGATTATCATCATCACCTAGCTGTTCGATCAGTTGAGAGAAGTCAATGCTTCTCTTATCTACACGCGCAGGTGTACCAGTTTTCATTCTATCCGTAGCAAACCCCAATTGGCGCAATTGATCAGTAATACCAAAACTACTTGGTTCGGATATGCGGCCACCTTCTATTTGTGTCTTTCCAAAGTGAAGTAAACCATTCAGGAAAGTGCCATTGGTCAATATAACCGCTTTGGCTTGCATCTCTATACCCAACAATGTCTTTACCCCGTATACTTGATCATCCCTGACAACCAGCTCCATTACAGTATCTTGCCAAATATCCAAGTTAGGAGTAGTGGTCAGTATCTTTACCCACTCTTCAATAAAGCACTTTCTATCACTTTGGCTTCGTGGACTCCACATGGCAGGACCTTTGCTGCGATTGAGCATTCTAAACTGGATGGCACTGCGGTCTGTAACTATACCCATTTGTCCTCCTAATGCGTCTATCTCCCTGACTATCTGTCCTTTAGCTATTCCTCCTATGGCAGGATTGCAACTCATCTGACCAATCTTGTTCATGTCCATGGTGATGAGCAGTGTTTTGCTTCCCAGACGAGCAGCTGCGCTAGCCGCTTCACAACCTGCGTGTCCTGCGCCTACTACAATAATATCGTACTTAAACTCCATATATTCAGTTACTTATACATTACTAGTTTTATACTTACTTCCCAATTGTTCTTGTCCTATGGTGCCAGCGTCTTTGTCCGCTATAGCTAGTTGTTCCTATGGTTCGTTGTGGTGGTAGAAATGCGTCTTCTAGGTGTGTTTGCTCTACGATTTCGTGTGTTTCGGGATTGATTAGTAGTCCGATGATATCAAATCGTGGTTTTAGTTCTATTTGATTGGTTTTGATGTATGCATTGGCAGCTGCAGCCATACGACGTCGCTTGAGTTCATCGACGTATTCCTCGGGTCGTTTTTCGCCGAAGGTAGATGTACGCGTCTTGACTTCTACAAAAGCAATGACTTTTCGGTTGGCAGCTATGATATCCATTTCCAAATGCCCGAAGTGCCAATTGGTTTGGATAATGCGGAATCCCTTTTTGCGCATAATTTTGCATGCTGCTTGTTCGCCTATTTGTCCTACTATGTTGTGTTCTGCCATAATGTTACCCTTGCATTTTATTGATGCGTGCAGCATCTAGTCGTAGTGTGATTGCCAGCAGGATGGTGAATCCCCATAAGGATGATCCTCCATAACTAAAGAATGGTAGGGGAATACCGATTACGGGTAGTAGTCCTAGTACCATACCGATGTTGATGGTCACGTGGAATAGCAATATACTAGCTACTGAATAAGCGAAGATGCGACTGAATTCGTCTCGCTGCCTCTCGGCGATATGAATGATTCGTAATATTAGAGCTAGATATAATAGCAGAAGTCCAGCAGATCCAACAAATCCCCATTCTTCTCCTACAGTGCAAAATATAAAGTCGGTATCTTGCTCGGGGACGAATTTTAGTTTAGTTTGCGTGCCTTGTAAATAACCTTTACCAGAAAATTGTCCAGAACCAATTGCGATGAGTGATTGGTTGACGTTATATCCTGCTCCATGGGGATCGTCCTTCATGCCAAGTAATACTTCTATACGTACGCGTTGGTGCTTTTGTAGGATATTGTGAAAAGCGTAGTCGCAACCTTGGCATAGGGCAGTAGAGAAAAGCACAAATGCCACCATCCACCCCATTGCTATTTTCTTGAACTTGAGACTCTGAATAAGTAGGTAGATGGCAGTAATGGTCAAACTAGCGAGTCCGATATAGTTGAAATTGACGGGGAACAGAAAATTGAATACAAGCCCCAAAGCGTAGCATAAAATGGTTCCAAGCGAGATAATAATCAATGAGCGGAAATCTTTTTGAAATATTAGAAGGCCCAATGTGATCGTTTGTATAAGCAATGTGCTGATGATACTACCTAGGTTGCCTAATCCAATGGGCAATGCTGTTTCGCCAAAGAGAATTACTAGAACAAAAAGTATTATACTCACTAGTCCCCAACTGAGTACGTAGCCTGTCATACCTTGGCGATAGAAAACGAGTAGAAATGATAGGAATACAAGTGCGGAACCAGTCTCGCGCTGTGCAAACATGATGATGAGTATGGGGAGTCCAATGAGGGCAAATGGTATGATCAAGTCGCGTAAATCGCGCACTTTATATCCATATTGTCCCATGAATTTTGCTATAGCTATAGCGGTAAAACACTTGGCAAACTCAGCCGGTTGCAAACTAATAGAGCCAATATTTATCCATGATAATGATCCCTTGATATCTCTAGCTAAGAAGGGTGTGATGATTAATATTATTATCATGACACCATAGAAGATGTATCCTAATAGGTCATATGTTTTTTCTTCTATCATTAGGATGATTGTACCTACCACAAGAGCCGTTCCTATCCATACTAATTGTTTGCCAGCACGATTAGAAAAGTCCCAGATACTTGTTTGGTCGAATGAGTAACTAGAACCGTAGATGTTGAGCCAACCGAATAACGCAATAGCGAAGAATAATCCTATTGTCCACCAATCTATTCCAGAGATAATATTTCTGCTTTTCCTCATCATTTTATCAGTTGCTATCTGCTGTGTCTATTAGATTGGCATCGGTCATGTTCTTTAATAGCTGATTTCGTTTGATTTCACCGCATAAATATTGTTCGATGACCAATGTTGCCATGGGGCATGCCCAAGTGGCTCCAAAGCCCGCATTTTCCACTGCAACAGCCACGGCTATTTTGGGATTATCTTTTGGTGCAAATCCAATAAATAAGGCATGATCTTTTCCGTGTGGGTTTTGCACAGTACCAGTTTTACCACAAATTTGCAATTCGGGTATATTGTACCATCTTCCGGTGCCTTCTGTCATAACGCGTTCCATTCCACGATGTACAAGGTCAAAATGTTTTGGAGCAACCATGGTGGTACATATCTTCGATTTCATGGAGTCATTTCGGTTGAAATGGGGGGTGATATAATAGCCTTTGTTGGCAATAGTAGCGGCTTGATTGGCTAGTTGAAGTGGTGTAACAAGTATTTCTCCCTGTCCTATGGCTAGTGAACGAATAGTAATAGCTTTCCAACTTTTGCTACCATAGATTTTGTTGTATAATTCTTCCGTTGGAAGGTATCCTGCTTTTTGATTATAGATATCGGTATTATTAAATTTTTGTCCAAGTCCGAAGCTTGCTACGATTGTTCTCCATTGTTTGTAGTGTTGCTTGAAGGCATAATTATTGCCGTCGTAGCCATCTCGTTGGAGTAGGTCGCGATACATTGCCCAAAAGTATGGATTACAACTTTGTTCGATACTTTCTTCTAAATCTACGGGACTTCCGTGGTCGTGTGTACATTTGATAGGTGTAGAAGCTTGTCCATTGCATGGGTACAGTGTACTTTTGGTAATTACTCCCTCTTGCAAGGCAACTAATGCTTGTATTATTTTAAAAGTAGAACCAGGTGAGTATTGTGCTTGCGTTGCCCGGTTCATTAGGGGTTTGTTGGGGTCTCTGAGTAATTGCAGATAGTTAGTAGAGCGTTCTTTACCCACTAGTTTGCTTGGATCCCAGTAGGGCGCGCTTACCATGGCTAGAATCTCGCCAGTTTGAGGTTCGATTGCCACAATGCTACCGATTTTGTTTTGCATTATTTGTTCTGCCAATTGCTGTGTAGGAATGTCTATACTGATGTGTAGGTCCGTGCCTGCAGTAGCCGGACGGTCTAATTCTCCATTTTGGAAACTACCTTGAATTTTTCCCTTGGCATCTCGCATCAGAATTTGTACTCCTTTCTCTCCACGTAGTTCTTGTTCGTACGTGCGTTCGATTCCATCGCGTCCTGAGTAGTCCCCTTTTGAGAAGTATTTATCTCGTTCTAGGTCATCTTGATTCACTTCTCCCACACTACCGAGTATATGTGATGCAATGGGGTATGTGTAGTATCTTAGCGTGCGTATGCGTATGCCTACGCCAGGGTATTTATATAGTTCTTGTTGCAAGTGCGCAACTTCTATTTGTTTGAGATTTTGTATAAAGATTTGTGGGCTATGTTGTGAGTAACCTTTGTTTTTGCTTCGGTTGGTCATGTCAGCCATTCTGCTATTGAACTCCATCGTGTCTATCTTGAGAGCTTGGCAGAATCCCAATGTGTCAAAACCTTCAGTTTTCATCTCTTTGACAATCATGGTCACTTCATAGATGGGTTGATTGGCAACGAGTAGTTCTCCGTTTCTATCGTAAATCAATCCGCGGGCAGGATAGATGGGTAATCTGAGTTGTGCATTAGTCTCTGCTTTACCCTGTGTGGATTGATCTATGATTTGTATAGAAAATAAGCGTATGATGTATATAGATATTACCAAGATGGCAATACCTGCAATCACGTATCTTCGGTTATAATTCTTGTCGTTGATCATCTACTTATCTATCAATTTCTTCGTAGTCTATCATATCCGATTAGTATAGTGATAGTCATTATGCTGCTTAGGAGTGTTTGTAGTAAAATGATCCACCAATGTGCGAAATTCCATGTTTCTAGTGAAAACACTAGGAAATGGTGTGTAAGAGTAAGAATTACAAGACATTTCATGTATTCACCGATTCCAATATTGCTGCTACGTACTTCTCCTTTGATGCGTTCTGCATCTTGCATAGTGTTGCGTAGTATAATTGGACGTAGATAACTGATAGCTACACAAGCCGCGATATTGACGCCCAAGGTGTTGCTCCACATGTCCATGACGCAACCTATAGCAAATCCAATTAACATATCCACCCATTTAGGCATTTGTGTGGGCATATTGATGAGAATCAGTATGTACACCATCGGAAATCCCCAACTAGCTATATGTAGGTGGTTGAATAGTAGTACTTGCAACAATACTAAAATCAACGCTCTTACTATCTGTTTTATCCATTCCATCATTCCTGGTCTAGCTTTATGTCTGCATTGGCATTGTGCAGGACTTGTACGTATTTGAGTGTTTTATAGTTGGTGCTTAATTTCATGTGTGTATTGTGATAGTTGTCTCCTTCGTTGAGTATGGTGTGATCAACTATTCCTACCATTATCCCCTCTGGAAATATGGGTGTGAGTCCGCTTGTAACTATAGTATCTCCTTGATATACTGATACATGTCGAGGAATCTCCGTGAGTGATACGATGCGGTAGTCTCTGCCATCCCAGTTGGTTCCGATCATTTGTCCATTGCTTTTCAAGCGACAACTCAAACTGATTTTTTGATGAATGATAGGTACGACTAATGCATATTTTTCGCTAACTGTACTTACTATTCCAACAACGCCTTGGCTACATATTACTCCCATGTCTTCTTGAATTCCATCTCGTGTACCCTTATTGATTGTCAGGAGATTGTGCTGTTTGTATACGCTAGATCCGATCACCTTAGCAGGTATGTAGTTCCAATCTAGGTGGGTGTAAATGTATTGCGAATCTCGTTCGATTTGATATTCAGCTTGATTGGCAAGTAGCATCAGTTCGGTTTTCAGACGTGCATTCTCTTCAGCTAAAAGTTCGTTATCTTCGCGTAGTTGAAAATAGTCTTTGATGTTCCTATTGGTATTTTCGATGCCTGCTACCATTTTGTTGGTAGTAGACCACACAGCACTATGCTGATATTCATGCGAATTGCATATCAGTATAAACGCAACAACTTCCAATATCAGAAATATTAGGAAGTTGCTAGAGCGTAATAAAAACTGTATCAGGTTTTGCATTTATCGAATCAAGAATCCAAAGTTGTTTACATTCTTCAGCGCTACGCCAGTACCGCGTGCAACTGCGTGTAGAGGGTCTTCTGCCACGTGGAACGGAATAGTAATTTTGTCTGTCAGACGCTTGCTTAGTCCGTGGAGTTGTGCTCCACCGCCAGTTAGATAGATGCCTCGTCTTACGATGTCTGCGTACAACTCTGGTGGGGTGGCCTCTAGGGCTTGTAGGATAGCTGTTTCTATCTTTGCAATACTTTTCTCCAAACAGTGTGCTATTTCCTGATAACTGATAGGCACTTGCATTGGCAATGCTGTTACCTTGTTAGGACCGATCACCATGTAGTCTTCTGGCGCGTCTTCTAGTTCTGGAAGTGCAGAACCCACTTGCATCTTAATGCGCTCGGCAGTAGGTTCATCAATACGCAAGTTGTGCATACGCCCCATATAATCTACAATATCGGCGTTGAGATCATCACCTGCAGTCTTGATAGACTTATTTGCTACGATTCCACCGAGAGAAATCACGGCAATTTCGGTAGTACCACCACCTATATCTACTACCATGCAACCTTCTGGACTTTCAACATCTATTCCCATACCAATTGCAGCAGCCATTGGTTCGTAGATCATATATACATCTCTGCCTCCAGCGTGCTCAGAGCTATCTCGCACAGCACGAATCTCCACTTCAGTACTACCTGATGGAATGCATACAACCATGCGGATATTTGGTGTGAACAACTTGTTTTGCTTTGGAATCATCTTAATCATACCGCGAATCATCATTTCGCAAGCGTAGAAATCTGCAATCACACCATCGCGTAAGGGGCGTACGGTACGAATCAGTGTACCACCTTTACCAATCATTTGTTGTGCTTTGCGTCCTACAGCTACCATCTTGTTATCTGCTGTGCTAATAGCAACTACGGATGGTTCATCCACTACGACTCTATCATCACAAATGATGATCGTATTCGCTGTTCCCAAGTCAATTGCAATCTCTTGTGTGAACGAAAATAGTCCCATTCTCTTAATTTTTATTCGGTTTAATATATTACTAAGGTTATAACTTTCTACGTGTTACTTTGCGAAATGAATCAATTTTGGGCATTTTCCACCCACAAACTGAAATTTGCGCAAAGGTACAACTTTTTTTTTATTTTTGCAAGAGGATTTTCTTTTTTTTGTATTTTTTTGTAGAATGGTATTTTCTACTTAGACCTGTGTGTTTTGACTAACGTTACTCGCGCACGTACACATGTGTGTGCATTATGATTAATAAGTAGTGAAACTAGGAAGAAAAAAGAAGTGTGATAGTCTCTCAACTATCACACTCGCGCTCCCTCAAGGACTTGAACCTTGGACCCCCTGATTAACAGTCAGATGCTCTAACCGACTGAGCTAAGGAAGCAGTATTTTTGCATCGAAAACCTGTTAATTTTCGTTTGCGGGTGCAAAATTACTGCTTTTTTTTGATATGAGCAAGTTTTTTTGAAAAAAAATTACTATCTTTGCAGAAAATTTTGATTTTTTACTAAAAAACACCCAATTTTCACCTCAAATTTACAAAAATGAAACGAATTTTAGGTTTAGGCAATGCACTTACTGATATCCTTTTGCAGATTTCGGAGGGTGATTTGAGAGAGATAGGTTTTCCTAAAGGAAGTATGAATCTCATAGATGCGCACCAGTTCGAGGAGTTGCAGGCTAGATTTGCATCGGTTAGAAAGCGTTTGGTAGCAGGAGGTAGTGCTTCTAACGCAATGGCAGCTATCGCACAATTAGGTGGGCATGCCGCTTTTATAGGAAAGATAGGTAACGATGATGTAGGACATTTCTATCGTGAGGATTTGATCAAGAATAATGTGCATCCTCGTCTTTTGACCTCTTCGCTGATGTCAGGTTGTTGTGTGGTGCTTATTACTCCTGATGGAGAGCGTACTTTTTGTACGTATTTAGGAGCCGCTGCGGATATGCGTTCGGAGGATATTCAACCTCATATTTTCCAAGGATATGATATTGTACATGTGGAGGGCTATTTGGTGCAGGATCATCAGCTTATTGAAACAGCTTTGCGTACAGCTAAGGAACAAGGATGTATGGTGTCGCTTGATTTGGCTAGCTACAATGTAGTCAATGAGAATCATCAGTTTCTCACAGATTTGATTAACAAGTATGTAGATATTGTATTTGCCAATGAGGATGAATCTTTTGCTTTTACTCATCTTAATCCTGAGGAGTCAGTAGCCAGATTAGCCGAGCAGTGTGAGATAGCTGTGGTGAAGGTTGGCAAACGCGGTTCTTATGTGCGTCAGGGAGATCGTTTGCATCATATAGGCGCCATCACATCTTCTTGCTTGGATTCTACTGGAGCCGGTGACCTGTATGCAGGTGGATTTTTGCATGCCTATTCCGATGGTTTTGATTTGCATCGTTGCGGAGAGATTGGTACGATAGCTGCAGGTAGAGTAGTGGAGATTGTTGGTACTAAGCTTCCTGAAGAGACTTGGGAGGAGATACGACGCATATGTGCGCTCTATCGTGGATTCATGCACAAGCTCAAATTTTAGTCATCCTTATCAACTTTAAAACTATTAAAACTCTTAAAATATGAAGTATTTATACATCTTGTACCAATATCTTATTGGTTTTCCATTGGTGGTCGTGATAACGCTCATTACAGCCATATTCACTATTGTTTGTTTTCCCTGGAAAAATGGCAAGGCGCCACGTGCCATGCAGGTGCTATGGTCAAGGAGCGTGTTGTGGCTATTGCTTGTACCTATCAAAGTCACTGGGAAGGAGAATGTGGATACAAAGCAATCTTATGTATTTGTAGCTAATCATCAGTCTTTTTTAGATGTGTTTGCAGTGTATGGATGGTTGCCTAATAACTTTAAATGGCTTATGAAAAAAGAAATTCGCAAGGTGCCTTTTGTTGGAACAGCTTGCGCTGTGGCAGGACATATCTTTGTGGATCGTAGTAATCCAAGGGCTGCGCTTAAGAGTATTGACCTAGTCAAAGCGGAGTTGGTGGAGGGTATTTCCACTGTTATATTCCCAGAGGGTACTCGTACCAAGACAGGGGAGATAGGACGTTTCAAGCCAGGTGCATTTAAGATTGCAATGGACCTTAATTTGCCGGTAGTACCTATTTCTTTGGTGGGATTTTTCGAGGCCATGCCTCATGGTAAATTATATGTTAATCCTGGTGCGAGAGTAGAATTGCATATAGGTAAGCCTATTGATATTTCTCAGTTTGCAGATATCAATGAAGCGATGGCTTATGTACGTGCACAGGTAGAAGAAGGAACAAAGTCATAAGTCATTGGCACTTCTTTGGAATTATATTGAAAAGCAGCACTTGTATAGCGCTGCTTTTTTATTTTTGGTCTCTAGCTTAGTCAGCTACCAATTTATTTCTTTTTTTCATCAATCTCAGGATCAACCAAGATACGTCCGCACAACTCGCAAACGATGATTTTCTTGCGAAGACGGATGTCTAATTGACGTTGAGCAGGAATCTTGCTGTGGCATCCACCGCAGCTATCACGCTCTACTTTGACAACTGCCAAACCATTGTGTGCGTTTTTGCGGATACGATGGAAGGCTGTCACCAAGCGCTCTTCGATATGTTTCTCCAACTCTGCAGCGCGGAGCATCAATTTCTCAGTTTGCTCTTTGGTTTCTGACAAGATTGCGTCTAGTTCGTTGCGTTTTTGATTCAAATCAACGGTACGATCTTCAATGTCAGAGATGGTTTTTGCCTTCTCTGCTTGGTAGTTTTTCAACTCGTTCGTCAGATTTTGGATTTTACGTTGTGAAGATTCGATATCAAGTTCTTGGTATTCAATCTCTTTGGTTAGGTTGTCATACTCGCGGTTGTTGCGAACGTTGTTTTGTTGCTCTTTGTAGCGAGCGATGGCAGCATTGGCATTCTCGATTCGTACGCGGTGTTCTGAGATACCGGTCTCGCATTCTTTGATATTATTCTCAATATTGGTAAGACGGGTTTTCAGACCCTCAACCTCATCGCTCATGTCTTTTACCTCTTGAGGTAACTCACCAGCGAGAATACGTAACTCGTCGATCTTACTATCAACAGTTTGCAGTTCGTACAACGCGCGCAATTTCTCCTCTACGCTCATGATTAGTTCTTGTTCTTTCTTTGCCATAATGATATTTTTTTTATGTGTTTTCTTATAAAATATGTTTTATTGAGCTTGCCAATATTTGACGGGGCTATGATCCGTCTCCGCCACGCGTATGCGTATGTTATAGGATGAAAGCAGCTCTGCAAAAATCTCACGAGTATAATGTTCACTGACCCAATGGTCCATGTCTATAACAGCAATCTGTCCTTGTGCATTTTGCAACTCGTGGTATTTGAAGTCGGCCGAAATATAGACATCAGCTCCTTGTGCAATAGCATGTTCTATCATACTTGCACCAGCACCACCGCATAGTGCAATGGTCTTGATGGTTGCGGTTGGTCCGCTGACATAGCGAAGTCCCGATCCGTTGACTGCGAACTTTTTTCCTACATGTTGGACCAGTTCGTATAGTGTCGTAGTTTGTTCTAATTCTCCAATGACGCCCAAACCTGCCTCGTTTATTGTAGTGGATGGTACTAAAATTCGATAGTTATTTAGTCCTATTTTTTCGGCCATTTTTCCGCTTACTCCATGCAACCAACTATCCATGGATGTATGGGATGAGTATATGGCTATATTATGTTTGATAGCTTTTACTACGCATCGCTCTTGTTCTGTTGCACCAGTAAGGTGTTTGAGGCCGCGGAAAATTAATGGGTGGTGAGAAATAATCAACTCGCAACCCAGAGCAATAGCTTCATTGACGACAGATTCTGTAACATCTACCGTCAACAATGCTGCATTGATCTCTGCATTGCGATCACCCACCTGCAGTCCCGAATTATCCCAAGATTCTTGGTAACTCAAGGGAGCTACAGATTCTATGATATTAATAATGTCCTGAAGGATCAACCTTTTTTAGAGCCTACACCAGTTCGTGCAGAAGTGGCAGCAGCTTTTTGGGTTTTTACTTGTTGTTTAGGAGCAGGTGTTTTCACTTCGGTTTTGGTAGGTTCAGCCATCAGTTGTTCACCTTCCTCTCCCTCTTGCACAGTAAAATCTGTGATTCCTGCTTTGATAAGGATGTTGTACCATTGTATCAACTTTCGTATATCGCTAGGATAGACACGGTCACGGTCGTAATCAGGCAATACTTCAGCAAAGAAATCACGCAAGGTGTCATTATCGGCTTTTTTTGTGTCGATAGACGTTTCCTTGAGTCCTTCTTTTTCGCCTAACTTGGTCAATACTTCGCTTAGGGCTATATCTTCGCCCATAGTGTACATAGAAATCTCGCCGAGTGAAACGATTTTGTCGCGAGCATATGTAGGCATACGCTTGCCATCTACCAATGATTCTACAATCAACATATTGTTGCCACGATTCACCAATCGGTAGAGTCCTGGTTTACCTGTAATTGATAAAATATCCTTTAACATAAAATTTCTGATTTTAAAATCGGCCGCAAAATTACTACTTTTTTTTGAAGTATGCAAGGTTTAGCAAAAACTTTCGCTATTTTCTTGCACATTTCGCAAATTTTCCGTACCTTTGCACCTCTAAAACCCTGAAACCAGCCTTAGGCGAAAGGTTATAGGCTATAGACAATTATACCAGCCGGTATGACCGCGTGAAACGTAGAAACTTTTTTTAACTTTTAAAACATATGAGCAAAATCCAACTTCCAGAGAATGCTAATCGTCTTCTCAAGCCAGGAGAGCACTACGAACCAATCCTCAAACCACAAAACTCTTACCCTGAGATCACTCCTTATAGCGTAATCATGGGTGTAGTAATGGCGGTTATTTTCTCTGCCGCTGCCGCTTACCTTGGTCTTAAAGTCGGTCAAGTATTCGAAGCTGCTATTCCTATTGCCATCATTGCAGTCGGTCTTTCTTCTGCCATGAAACGCAAGAACGCCATTGGTGAGAATGTAATCATCCAATCTATCGGTGCATCTTCTGGTGTGATCGTAGCAGGCGCAATATTCACATTGCCAGCGCTTTATATCTTGCAAGCCAAGTACCCAGATATCACAGTCAACTTCATGCAAGTATTCCTATCATCTTTGCTTGGCGGTTGCCTTGGTATCCTTTTCCTGATTCCTTTCCGCAAGTATTTCGTTCAGGAGAAGCATGGCGAGTATCCATTCCCTGAAGCTACAGCTACTACCCAAGTGCTCGTTTCTGGCGAAGGCGGTGGTAACCAAGCCAAACCCCTCATTTGGGCCGCTGGAATCGGAGGTTTGTACGATTTTGCAGTCTCTACTTTTGGCCTCTGGACCGAGCAACTCACCACCCGCATGATGGGTTGGGGTGAAGCCTTGGCAGCAAAGTTCAAACTCGTCTTCTCCATCAACACTTCTGCTGCGGTGTTAGGTCTTGGTTATATCATCGGCCTCAAGTACGCGGCCGTTATATGCGCGGGCTCATTCTTCGTATGGTGGGTACTCCTTCCTCTCCTCGGCAGCGTGCCTGGCATGGAAACTACCGACCCACAAAACCTCTTCCTCGATTATGGCCGTAATATCGGTATTGGCGCCATCGCTATGGCAGGTCTCATCGGTATCGTCAAGAGCTGGGGCGTGATCAAGTCGGCGGTTGGTTTGGCAGGCAAAGAACTTGGTGGCAAGGGCAAACAAGTCATCGAGGCATCTCTCCGTACTGAGAAAGATCTGAGCATGAAGTTCATCGTTTTGGCCATTGCCGTGGCATTACTCGTGACCCTCGTCTTCTTCTGGCTCGGTGTATTGGGTAATATCTGGCAAGCCCTCGTGGCTTTCCTCGTAGTGGCAGTCATAGCTTTCCTCTTCACTACCGTAGCAGCTAACGCCATCGCTATCGTAGGTAGCAACCCTGTTAGTGGTATGACATTGATGACCCTTATCATCGCTTCTGTGATCT
>JAZKYJ010000052.1:0-4231 GCA_045612045.1 Paludibacteraceae bacterium
AAGAAGACTTAAAATTAAAGCATCTATCCGTACTAAAGTATCGGGTACAGCTGAGCGTCCTCGTCTGACAGTATTCCGTAGCAACAGCCAAATCTACGCGCAAGTTATCGACGATTTGCAAGGTAAAACACTTGCATCTGCTTCTTCGCTCGCTATTAAAGATCAAATGACCAAAACAGAGAAAGCTGCTCTAGTAGGTAAACTCATCGCTGAGGCTGCTAAGAAAGTTGGTGTAGAGGCGGTAGTGTTTGACCGTAATGGATACCTCTACCATGGTCGAGTTAAATCATTGGCAGACGCTGCCCGCGAGGCAGGTCTCAAATTCTAAAACATAGAGACTGTTATGAATCGAGTAAAATCAACACAAGACTTAGAGCTCAAGGAGCGTCTAGTTGCTGTCAACCGTGTAACTAAGGTTACCAAAGGTGGACGTACTTTCACATTTGCAGCCATCGTTGTTGTAGGAAATGAGAACGGCATCGTAGGTTGGGGACTTGGCAAGGCAGGTGAAGTTACTGCTGCTATTGCTAAAGGAACTGAAGCTGCAAAAAAGAACCTTATCCAAGTACCTGTACTCAAAGGTACTATCCCACACGAGCAATATGCTAAATTCGGTGGCGCACGTGTTTATCTCCAACCTGCTTCTCACGGTACCGGAGTTAAGGCCGGTGGTGCGATGCGTGCCGTGTTGGAGTCTGTAGGCGTTACAGACGTGTTGGCTAAATCGAAAGGTTCTTCTAACCCTCACAACCTCGTTAAGGCTACTATTGCAGCTCTTGGTGAAATGAGAGATGCTCGTACTGTAGCTCAAAACCGCGGTGTGAGCCTTTCTACAGTGTTTAACGGATAATAATTGTTAAGTATCATGGCTACTATCAAAGTTCAAAAAGTACGCAGCGTTATCGGCTGCCCACAAGTGCAAAAAGATACTATGTTGGCCCTTGGTCTTCGCAAGATGAACGCCGTTGTTGAGCATGAGGCTACTCCTGCTATCATCGGTATGGTAAACAAAGTTAAACACTTGGTTAAAGTAATTGATTAATTAAAAAACGCAAAGCATTATGGAATTAAATAATTTAACCCCAGCTGCTGGTTCTGTAAAGACCGCTAAGCGAATCGGACGTGGTCCTGGTTCTGGTCTTGGTGGTACTTCTACTCGCGGTCACAAAGGTGCTAAATCACGCTCTGGTTACTCTAAGAAAATCGGTTTCGAAGGTGGTCAAATGCCTATGCAACGCCGTTTGCCTAAGTTTGGCTTCAAAAATATCAATCGTGTAGAGTACAAAGCTATCAATCTTGCAACTTTGCAAGCCTTGGCAGAAGCTAAGAACTTGGAGAAAATCGGACTCGTTGAACTACAAGAGGCTGGTTTCATCAGCAAAAATCAACTCGTTAAGATCCTTGGCAATGGTACGCTAACTGCGAAACTTACTGTTGAGGCTAACGCGTTTAGTAAATCTGCTGAAGAGGCTATTACAGCTGCTGGTGGTACTATCATCAAAATCTAATTAGTATGCGTAAGTTTATTCAGACAATCCAAAATATCTGGAAAATCGAGGATCTCCGCACGCGATTGCTGACCACTCTTCTTTTTGTGCTCATCTATCGTTTCGGATCATTCGTCGTGCTTCCTGGTGTGGACCCAACAGCACTCTCTGCTCTGAGTGACCAGACAGCGGGTGGTCTGATGGCTCTGTTGGATATGTTCTCGGGTGGCGCCTTCTCAAATGCTTCTGTATTTGCATTGGGTATCATGCCTTACATCTCTGCATCTATCGTAATTCAGCTGCTTACTATCGCTGTTCCTTACTTCCAAAAGATGCAAAAAGAGGGTGAGTCTGGACGCCAAAAAATGAACCAAATTACTCGCTATCTCACTGTGGCTATTCTCCTTTTCCAAGGTCCTAGCTACTTGGTTAACCTTTCTGTGCAAATGGCACAGGCTGGACAAGCTATTGCGATTGGTTTCAACTGGTTCACAATCTCTTCTACCATCCTTCTCTGCGCGGGCTCTATGTTCGTGATGTGGTTAGGTGAGCGTATTACAGATAGAGGACTTGGTAATGGTATCTCTTTTATCATCCTCATCGGTATCATCGCTCGTTTCCCTGCGGCAATCATTCAGGAGTTCTCTTCTCGATTGAATGAAGGTGGTGGTTTGATGTTATTTATCCTCGAGATCGTTATCCTGCTGTTCGTATTTGCGTTCGCAATCTTGCTTGTACAAGGTACTCGTCGTATCCCTGTGCAATACGCAAAACGTATGGTCGGCAATAAGCAATACGGTGGCGTACGCCAATACATACCTCTTAAGGTAAACTCTGCAAACGTGATGCCTATCATTTTTGCACAAGCTATTATGTTTATTCCTATTGCGCTCGCAGGATTCTCTTCTTCTGAGACTGCTGGAGCTTTCACACGCGCATTCATGAATAACGATGGCTTCTGGTACAATGCTGTATTCGCACTCTTGATCATTGTTTTCACTTATTTCTATACAGCGATTATCATTAATCCTGTACAGATAGCTGAAAATCTCAAACTCAACAACGGATTCATTCCTGGTGTTAAACCTGGTAAGAAAACTGCTGAGTATATCGATACTATCATGACTCGTTTGACTTTGCCTGGGTCTATACTCTTGGCACTCATCGCTATTATGCCTGCGTTTGCTCGACTATTTGGTGTCAGCATGGGATTTGCGCAATTCTTTGGCGGTACTTCATTGCTCATCATGGTAGGTGTAATCTTGGATACATTGCAACAAATCGAGAGCAAACTACTTGAGCGCCACTACGATGGATTCTATGAATCTGGTATGCGCGTGAAAGGTCGCTCCGGTGCTATGGCGTATTAAAAAATGATATACCTAAAGACCGACGAAGAAGTTGAGCTCATGCGTTTAAGTAACGACTTGCTCGGAAGGACTTTGGCCGAAGTGGCCAAAGTCATCCGACCAGGTGTTACCACTGCACAATTGGACAAGGTAGCGTACGAATTTATTCGTGATAATGGAGGTATTCCTTCATGTCTCGGATACGAAGGATATCCTGCTACGCTTTGTACATCGGTCAACGAGCAAGTTGTACATGGAATTCCTTCTGACAAAGTCATACTCAGAGATGGAGATATCGTGTCAGTGGATACGGTGGTTAAGTTGAATGGATTTTGTGCAGACTCTGCCTACACCTTCCCTGTGGGGGAGGTAGTAGAAGAGACCTTGCAACTCATGCGCACTACCAAACAAGCACTTTACCTCGGGATAGAGCAAGCTGTGACTGGTAAGCGCTTGGGTGATGTAGGATTCGCAATTCAAAATCACTGCGAGAAGGCAGGATACTCAGTCGTTCGTGAGTTCATTGGACATGGAATAGGTCGTGATATGCACGAAGAACCTGAAGTATGCAACTATGGTAGACGTGGCAACGGACTAATACTCAAGTCTGGAATGACTTTGGCCATCGAACCTATGATTTGTCTTGGAAGAAGACAAGTGCTCATCGAAAATGACGGATGGACTGCACGTACCATCGATCGCAAACCTGCTGCTCATTATGAGCATAGTGTCTGTGTAAGAAATGGGAAAGCTGATATTTTGTCCACTTTCGACTATATTCAACAGGTATTAGGAGATCGTTTTATTTAATCATTACCAAAGCTATATGGCAAAACAAGATTCAATCGAAGTAGATGGAACAATCACTGAGGCATTGTCTAACGCAATGTTTCGTGTCCAACTCGAAAGCGGTCATGTCATCACCGCTCACATTTCTGGAAAGATGAGAATGCACTACATTCGCATTTTGCCTGGAGATAGAGTAAAAGTGGAGATGAGCCCATATGACCTCACTAAAGGACGTATTTCGTTCAGATACAAATAAGCAGAACAAATACTCTTATATTTAACAAACTCTAAAACTCTATTAAAATGAAAGTTAGAGCATCTGTAAAGAAGCGCAACGCGGATTGCAAAATTGTACGCCGTAAAGGTCGCTTGTATGTAATTAACAAAAAAGAACCCAAAATGAAAATGCGTCAAGGATAAGCATTTCATCGAGGTAAACCATTTAAACAATATCCTTAAGTAAATAATTATGGCTATAAGAATTGTCGGTGTAGATCTACCACAAAATAAGTGTGGTGAAGTCGGATTGACTTACATCTACGGAATAGGTCGTTCAAGCGCAAAGAAAATCTTGGCAGAGGCAGGCGTAGACCCAAGCATCAAGGT
>JAZKYJ010000053.1:0-25030 GCA_045612045.1 Paludibacteraceae bacterium
GTAGTAAAACTATGCCAAGATCAGTCAATCACGTTGCTTCACGCAACCGTCGTAAAAAGATTTTGAGCCTCACTAGAGGCAATTTTGGTGGCCGTGCAAACGTTTGGACAGTTGCCAAAAACACTTGGGAGAAAGGTCTCCAATACGCTTACCGCGATCGTAAGAACAAAAAACGTACCTTCCGTGCTCTCTGGATCCAACGTATCAACGCCGCTGCGCGTCTCGAGGGTCTCAGTTATAGCCAATTGATGGGTGCATTGAAGAAAGCTGGTATTGAAATTAACCGCAAAGTCCTCGCTGACCTCGCGATGAACCAACCAGCAGCGTTCAAAGCTATCGTTGATCAAGCTAAGAAGTCTATCTAATTAGATGTGAACATGAACTGATAAGGTGTCCTTGCTATGGCAAGACACCTTATTCAGTGTTAGTAAATCGCGCGAGCGCGCACACGTATATACGCATGGTGCGAGAAACAATAAATATTCTTAGCAAATCTAGAACGAGTTAAAATTTATCAATATGAAAAAATCTTATCTCTTAATCTGCTTGTTGTTTTGCTTCGGTCATGAAGCATTTGCTGACGCATTGGCCGGCTTTCGCTATGAGGATGCGACTAAATTTCAAATCATTAACAAAGGGTGGGAGAATACCACAGAGCCTTACACTCGCCTTCCACAACAGTTTATGGATAGCTGCCGTGAGGAGCAACAATGGCTCTACAACCACTCTTCAGGTATCGCTGTGCGTTTTGCTACCAATAGCAAACGTATTGCAGCCCAATACAATTTGAAAAATAATTTCCATATGCAGCATATGGCAATGACGGGTATCAAAGGCACCGACCTCTATTACCTCAACGAGGAGCGTAACGTCTGGGAGCATGTCAATACCGCTCGTCCACAAGAGAAGAATTTCAAAGCAGACTCTATCCAATCCAAACTCTACGTGGAGAATTTGGATGGAGAGATGCACGAATATATGATGTACTTGCCACTCTATGACGGTATCAACTGGTTGCAAATTGGCGTAGATTCTACCGCTGAGCTCACTATGCCACGTGTAGAGAACCCTCGCAAGATGGGCAAGATTGTTATCTATGGCACTAGTATCCAACAAGGTGGTTGCGCGTCTCGCGTAGGTATGGTGCCTTCTGCGATAATCCAACGTGAATACAACCTTGAGTGCGTCAATCTCTCCACTTCTGGCAACGCACGTATGGACTTTTATATTGCAGAGGCTATGGCTAGTATACAGGATGCTATCTGCTATGTGATTGATCCTGTACCAAACTGCACCAAAGATCGTTGTGATACGGCCACTTATGATTTTATCAAAATTTTGCGTACTCTTCGTCCAGAGGTGCCAATTATTATGGTTGAGGGAATTATGTATCCATATACTCGTCATAATAGCTACCACGCAGAGTACTTGCCACAAAAAAATGAGGGCTTCCGTCGTGGTTATGAGCAACACTTGGCAGAGAATCCTCAAGGTTTGTACTACATGACTCACCATGGACAAGTGGCTCCAGAGATGGAGGGTACTGTAGATGGCGTGCACTTGACCGATTATGGATTCCGCGCGTATGCGGATTTGTTAGAAGTGAAGATCAAAGAGGCTTTGGATGATACTGGGGTGGAGTACAATCTCACTCCTTCCTACAACATTGTTCGCCCTATGACATTCTGGGAGAGACTCTGTTTCCTCTTCCGTGGAAAATAAGATCGACATAAATAATTAATAAACACTATAATCAATTAATTTTATGAAGAAAGCACTAATGTTTCTTTTGGGTGTGATAGCAAGCACAGCTATCTTCGCTCAATCAGTTGCTGTTACGGGTACAGTAATTGATGCAGACAACAATGAACCATTGATTGGTGTGTCTGTACTTGAAGTTGGTACTACCAATGGTGTAGTAACCGACTTGGATGGTAATTTTACCCTTTCTGTAAAAGCTGGCGCTAAATTGCAACTCTCCTATGTGGGTTACAACACCCAAGAGGTTGCTGCCAAAAACAATTTGGGTACGATTGAACTCAAACCTGAGGCTGTAGGTCTTCAAGACGTCACAGTTACAGGTCAAATCGCGGTTCAACGTAAAACTCCTATCGCTGTGAGCCAAGTGACTGCTCTCGAAATCGAGGAGCGTCTGGGTGGTGGCGAGTTCGTTGAAGTTCTCAAAAACACTCCTGGTGTTCACGCCAATGCCAATGGTGGTGGTTGGGGTGATAGCGAGATTTGGATGCGTGGTTTCGACAACACCAACATCGCTATGATGATCAACGGTGTACCTATGAACGGTATGGAGAATGGCAAAGTGTACTGGTCTAACTGGCAAGGTCTTGCTGATGTTACCAGCGTAATGCAAACACAACGTGGTCTCGGTGCCAGCAAGATGAGTGCTCCTTCTGTGGGTGGTACTATCAACATCGTTACCAAGGGCCTGGATGCTAAGCGTGGAGGTTCTTTCTCTTACTCTATGGGCGACAATGGCTACAACAAGGTTACCTTCTCTGTTTCTACTGGTTTGATGAACAATGGTTGGGCTATCACCGTGATGGGCGCTCGCACTTGGGGTGATGGTTATATCCAAGGTACTAGCTTCGAGGGTTACAACTATTTCGCTAACATCTCTAAGCGTATCAACGAGAACCACCAATTGGCTCTCACCGCTTTTGGTGCTCCACAACAACACTACCAACGTTCTGGTGGTCTCACCATGGCTGAGTGGAATAATGTTCGTAAGTATATGAAAGATGGTATGCACTTCTCTCGTTACAACCCAACCTACGGTTATGACGACTACGGCAACCAAAACTCTGCTAACTACAATGTGTATCACAAGCCACAAATCTCTTTGAACCATATCTGGCAAATTGACCACAAGTCTTCTCTCTCTACCACTGCTTATGTATCTCTTGGTCGTGGTTATGGGCGTACAGCAGAGCCTGGTTTGAACTCTTCATATAGCTATACTGATCTTACTTATGGTTCTAACTATGGAACTCTTGCACACACTTTCCGTCGTGAGGATGGTACCTTTGACTATGGAGCTGTAGAGTTTGCCAATAGCCCTAACAATCCAATCTACGATCCTACATCTGATAAATACGAGAAGATGTATGCTGGTTCACAACTCGTTATTTGCGAGAATCGTAACGACCACAACTGGTATGGATTGACTTCTACGTATACCAACAAGTTTGCAGATATGTTCGACTTCTATGCTGGTATCGATGTACGCTATTACCAAGGCAAGCACAATGCTACTATCTCTGACCTTCTCGGTGGAGAATACTTTATTGATGCTACACGTGCTAAGGTAAAAGGTGTTAACAATGCTGCTGCACTCGATCCAATGTGGCAGTATGAGAAACTAACAATTGGTGATATCGCTTATCGTAACTACGATGGTTTTGTGGTACAAGAAGGTGCTTTCGCACAGTTAGAGTATAACCAAAATAATTGGTCTGCTTTCGTTAACGGATCTATCAACTACAACCACTATTGGAAAGTTGACTATTTCTACTACGATGCTGAGAAAGGTAAATCTGAGGTTCTTGGTTTCCTTGGTGGAACTATCAAGGCGGGTGCTAACTATGAGTTCAACAAACACCACAATGCTTTCATTAACGTAGGTTATATCTCTCGTGCTCCAAACTTGGACTACGGAGCATTCATGAACGCTTCTACTAGCAATACAATCAACGTGGACGCTAAGAATGAGCAAATTGCAAGTGCTGAGATTGGTTATGGATTCCACAATGAGTATGTAAACGTAGCTGTTAACGGTTACTTCACAGAGTGGATGGACAAGACAATGACCAAGTCTTCTACTCTTTCTGACCCTGCACAAACTGAGTACTTCATGAACATGACTGGTGTTAACGCTCGACATATGGGTATTGAGATTGAGGCAAAAGCTCGTCCTACAAAATGGTTAGAGATTTCTGCAATGCTTTCACTAGGTAGCTGGAAATGGGATAGCGATTCGGTTGTTGGTCATATCTATGATAAACATGGTCAAGCGCTTACTATGGATGGTAATATCACAGAGCCAGGTGCTGCTGATCACGCATGGGCACTCATCAATATGAAGGGTATCAATGTGGGTGGTTCTGCTCAAACTACTGCTAACCTCGGCGTTACTTTCAAACCTTTCAAAGGTTTCCGCTTTGGTGCTGAATATACTCTCTATGATCGCAACTATGCTTACTATTCATTCTCTGGTAGTAACCTCCAATTAGGAAAAGAGATGAACCTTCTTCAACCTTGGAAGATTCCTACTGGCGGTTGCCTAGATATGCGAGCTTCTTATAGCTTTGAGATTGGTAAAGTGCGTGCTACTCTCTCTGGTAACATCAACAACGTGCTCAACCAACTCTATATCGAGAAAGCATGGAACCCTGAGACTGTTTCACAAAACATCAAGGAGGTTAATGCAGACAATGTGTACTTCTACTTTGCTAAGGGTACTACCTATAACATTCGTTTGAAAATTAACTTCTAATTGGAAGGCTGAAACATTGAAACATTGAACTTTTTAATTTTAAATGATAATGAAAAAAGTATTATTTTTCCTCGCCAGCGCGCTAATCTTGGCTTCCTGCGAGAATTTCTATATCGATCAAAACTTGGGTGGTAGCGACTACAATCCAACGGATGTTCGTACCATTGACTATACATTGACCGATGCTGACTACAAGAGCATTGTTGGCAATAAAGACAATGTGGCTCTTGCCTTGGCAGAGTGCCCAGTAGATACACTTACCGGTGCAATTACTGACTCTTCTGCATACATCGCTTTCATGCAAATTGAAACTGACTTAGCTTTCAATAAACTTGCTCCTGCTGATTTGTATGTGCCTGCATTCTTGACTGCTAAGTTCCCACAACTCTCTAAGGGTTCACTCTTCAATATCACTTACAAGAACTCTGAGGGTGCACCTGAATACCTCACTACTTTCGCAGCTACTACCAAGTACACCCTCTCTACTGCTGATTATGAGACTATATGGGGCGAGGGCAAAGGTGGTATCTATTATCTTACTCCTGCTACCATGATGGGGCTTACTTCTGTACTCCCAACTGAGGCTGAAGAGGGCGCTATCCTTGCTGTTGTTTACGAATACAAAGACACTGAGCCATCTTTCGGTGGCGGTAACGAAGACGATGCTCCTAAGGGCTTCTTTGATGGTACACCAGAATCTCGTGGTTTCTATACTACTTCTGAGGCTATCGCAGCGGTAGATGCTGGTAATATTGTAAAAGATGACTCTATCAAAGTCGGTGGTATCATATCTCGTTGGTTCCGCAAATCTTCTGCATTTGACAAATACCACAGTGTATCATTCTTCGTAATGGATCCTGTTACTGGGCAAGAGCATGAGTTTGAGTTCTATAACTGCTACTCACTTGACAAAGACTCATTTGCTACATTTGATTTTACAGATGAGATGAATGCTGTTTGTATTGACTACCAAGGTCGTGAGTTCCACCTAGGTGATACCGTTGTTGGTGCAGGTAAATATACTATCTACAATGGTACCCACGAGCTCAATACCAACTGCTATCTCACCGAGTGGCGTCCAGTTTCAGCTACTCCAGCTGCTGCTCCTAAGAAAGCTGCTGCAGCGGCTAATGGAAAGAAGACTGTACTATATCAATTTAGCGATGGCAAGTGGAAAGTTTACAAGAATGATGCTGCTACCGTGGTAGCTCTTCCTGAGGATGTTTATTCTGCTGTAGGTTACACCTATTTGCTTGACAAGAACAAAAACATCCTTACCACTTTCCTTGCACAAGAGTATCCATATGCACAAGCTGGTCAAGCTTACACAGTTGTATATGTTTCTACCAAAGAGGGTGCATACAAAGCTATTGAGTTCATCTACGATGGTGCTACTTTCGTTGAGAACCTCGGCATCTCTTATACTACCACCACTTTCTCTCTCAGCGATGTTTGGGGATCTACCATCTACTACAAACAAGCTATCATGGGTGAGGGTCAAGGTAAACTCACTATCCAAAACGTAAAACTCACAGACCCACTGACTTATGTATGGTACTACTCTGCTGCATATGGTATGTGTGCTTCTGCGTTCAAGGATAACGCTAGCTACGAGAGTGAGGCTTGGTTGGTAACTCCACAAATCGATTTGACTCGTGCTAAAACTCCTCAATTCGGTTTTGACCACGCTTTCAACAAAGCTCCTAACTTCACCGAGGAGTGTACTGTACTCGTTTCTACCAACTACGCGGGTGATGTGACTACTTGCGATTGGACCCCACTCGAGTGGAACCTCAACGAGGATGGTACCCAAAATATCCCTAGTGGTACTTCTTGGACTTTCCAACATACTGGTTACTTTGACTTCACTCCTTTCGTAGGCGAGAAGATCAATATTGCTTTCCGTTATACCACTGCTAATGGCGTGTCTGGTACATGGGAACTCAAGAACCTCCTTCTTAGCGAGCCAGAGAACTAATCATTCTCTCTCAGATATAAAAACGAGCGTATCAATCGATACGCTCGTTTTATTTTATCTAACTCTTCTGTGATTCTTTATCCTAATTTATTATCTAATTCTGGCCTAAGTATAAGCCATCTTCTCCGTTACCACTCCGTTATCACTCCGAAAGTTTAACGAAGGATGTCTAAGCGAAACCTAACTATCACTCTACGTGCGGTTTCAGTGCCGTAACACTTTACACCTCACATTTTATATCTCTACACTTCTGCTACCTTTGCGCTACCCTTGCGCTAGAGCTCTGCGAATGACCATCTGTGTGTTTTCAGTGCAAGGAACCATTGGCAGACGCAGCACATTCTCTATCATTCCCATCTCACTCAGCACCGTTTTTATGCCGCTAGGGTTACCTTCTACAAACAACAGGTGAATCCTATGTCCCATTTTGGCTTGCATGATTGCATCTTTCTCCTGCACTATCAGCTTCATCTCTTTTGGCCAAGCATTGCTTGCTACACTAATTAGTCCAGCACCGCCTATCTTAACCATTTCGTATGCTAAATCGTCATCGCCACTAATAACTGCAAAATCGCCATTAGCTATGGATACGGTCTCTGCGAATTGTGCAATATTGCCGCATGCTTCCTTGATACCCATAATCTTCTCAGGATAAGCATCATAGATACGACGAGTAGTCTCTGGCTGCATGTTTACGCCTGTGCGTTTAGGAACATTATACAATATCACAGGCACCGGACTAGCATTGGCTACCTCGCAGAAGTGCAAGTACAAACCTTCTTGCTGGGGCCTATTATAATAAGGTGTCACCGATAACACACCCGCAAAATGGTTTTGCAGTACATCTTTCAGTTCGTTCAGTCGGTTCACCACGGCGTGAGTGCTATTGCCTCCTACGCCTAATATCAGTTTTATGCGACCGGCTACTTGCTTCACTGCATGAGCAATAATCGCGTCTTGTTCTTCTTTGGTCAATGTTGGAACTTCGCTGGTTGTTCCTAGTAGTACGATATAGTCCACACCTCCTGCTATCTGATGTTCTATCAAACTGCTCAGGGCAGTGTAATCCACTTGTCCATCTTTCCCAAACGGAGTTACTAATGCTGTTCCTAATCCTTTCATATTTATAATCTATAACCTATAACCTTTAACCGATACCCGATACCCTATACCCCTCCAAACATCTTAATATACCTCATTACTTGTTCGAATAGGTAGTCGGGTGTTTCTTGTGGAGCTGTATTGATAGTCATGTCGTGTATACCATCGCGTAAGTAGCGACCTACCTTAAAGTCCGCACGAATTTCCATAGCCATATATAGCATGGTTAGCGAGGGGTGTTGTGTCAGGTCGATCATCATATCAAAATGGCGTGCTACCAGCATGTTCCTTTCTTCGGTTTTCGGACGTTCGGTCAGCCAATTGATCTGTTTCTTTTCGGGCATAGTAAAGAGCACGACCTCTTTGCCGTCTTTCTTCAGTTGTTGAAGGATATGTGGGATATTATCGTTGTGATAGAGTACCACTACGCTTCTCACATCATCCCACTGGCGCATCACCACATTCCTTGTGGCTTGTCGCTTCCATATCCATGCGAATATTTTCTCCCTTAACTTGTCTATCATTGGAATTCAAAATTCTTAATTCATAATTAGCTCCAAAAACTGTTCTTCGGTCAGTATCTCCACCCCTAGGTTTTCGGCTTTCTTTCTCTTTTCGGGTCCCATGTTGTCGCCCGCTAGAATAAAACTCGTCTTTTTGCTCACCGATCCCACATTCTTCCCGCCGTGTGCTTCGATCATAGCTTTGTATTCGTCGCGTGTGTGCTGGCTAAATACGCCCGACACCACTATGCTTTTGCCTTCTAGGATATTCGACTGTGGCATCGGCTCTTCTTCCTCGCTTTGCATTTGTACTCCTGCATCGCGCATACGACTGATGATCTCCAGGTTTGGCAGTTCATTGAAGTAGGCTATGATGTTTTCTGCTATCTGTTCGCCCACGTCGTCTATGCTAGTCAGTTGTTCCACCGTAGCCCATTGCAGTTGGTCGATGCTAGGGAAGCGTTTGGCAATTTTCTTGGCGGTTGTTTCGCCCACCATTCGTATGCCTATAGCATATAGTACTCTCGCCCATGGCACTTCTTTGCTGGCTTCTATGCCTTTCAATATGTTCTGTGCCGATTTCTCGCCTAGGCGTTCTTGTCGAGCTATATCTTCTTGCGTGAGTGCGTAGATGTCGGCTATATTTTTCAGTAGTCCCTGCGAGTAGAGTAGGTCGATGGTCTCGCTGCCTAGTCCATCTATATTCATGGCTTTGCGCGATACGAAGTGCTCCATCTTGCCTTTGATTTGTGGCGGACAACCAGCTTCGTTCGGACATCGCCATGCAGCTTCGCCTTCCACTCTCACCAATTTCGCTCCGCACTCCGGACAGTGAGTTGGAAATTTATATCCAGTATCTTTAACCTCTAAACTATAGCCACTTGCGGCGTCATCTAAACTCTCCTTCCCCACAATCTTCGGTATGATCTCTCCACCTTTCTCCACCCATACCATATCCCCTTCTTGTATGTTCAGTTGTCGGATAAAATCTTCGTTGTGTAGGGTGGCGCGTTGCACCGTGGTGCCTGATAGTTGTACAAGCTCCAGATTAGCCACAGGCGTCACTACGCCCGTTCGTCCTACTTGATAGCTGATCGTATTCAGTCTAGTCAACTGTTTCTCAGCGGGGAACTTGTATGCTATTGCCCATCGTGGCGACTTGGCGGTGTAACCCAGTTCTTCTTGAATTGCTAGGTTGTTTACTTTCAGTACGATGCCATCGGTGGCTACGGGCAAGTTCTTGCGTTCGGTATCCCAGTAGGCTATATACTCCATCACTTCGTCCAGCGAGTGACACACTTTCACGGCATCACTGATATTGAATCCCCATTTCTTTGCTATCTCCAGACGGGCATAGTGTGTGTCTGCAGGCAGGTTTTCGCCTAGCATATAGTATAGGTAGCAGTCCAATCCGCGTCTTGCCACTTCCTTGGGGTCTTGCAGTTTCAGCGTACCCGAGGCGGCATTGCGTGGGTTGGCAAATAGTGCTTCTCCTTGTGCTTCACGCTCTTTGTTTAGTCGTTCAAACGCTGCCCAAGGCAATAGCACCTCACCTCGCAACTCAATAAAATGGCTAGCCTCTTCGCCTAATAGCCTCCTAGCCTCATTGCCCAATTCCTGCGGTATCCCTGCAATCGTTCGTATGTTCTCCACCACGTTGTCGCCTTTCACTCCGTCTCCGCGGGTCAAGGCTTTCGTTAGTTCTCCGTTCTCATACCATAGCGAGATGCTCAGTCCGTCATATTTCAGTTCGCACACGATCTCTACATCCGCTGGTAGCTTACCAATCCAGTCGGCTATCTCCTCTCGCGAATAACTATTGCTCAGCGACAACATCGGGTACTTATGTGGCACCTGCTCAAAGCCTTTTGCCTTTCGCCTCTCGCCTCTCGCCTCTTCGCCTTCTTGCCTCATCGCCTCATCTCCCAAATCCGATCCTACTTTTTGCGTAGGCGACGATTCGTCATACATATCCGGATAGGCTTTTTCTAGTTGCTCTAGCCGCTTGAGTTTCTGGTCGAAATCATAGTCCGACATCACTGGGGCGTTATCCTTGTAATACTTCTGGTTAGCCTCAGTCAACTCGCGTCTCAGAGCCAATATCTCCTCGCGCTCGATGTTCTCTATTTGTGAAAAAAGATCCATTCTTCTAAATTCCTATAGGCATCTTCGATGCCGTCCGTTATCCGCTACCTGCTACCCGTTACGGCACAATCATCTTCGTTTGCCAGCACTTCTTCTGTCCGTATATATTCAGGATATACAATCCTTGTGCCAATCCATCTATCACCTGTGTCTGCTCGGTGATATGTGCTTTGGTCACTACGCTACCGTCTAATCTGTATACCACATAGTATCCGCCCAAAGCGTTCCTTATGCATGGTGTCTCGCCATCGTAGTATACCTCGTAGCTATTGGTTGTTACATCCTCGTTGTCAGTTCCGTTGCCGCCTACTGGGGCATCCAATTTCAGTCCTACTATCACCGGATCGTGGTCACTGCTGCGGAACATCGTCAGGTCGCTCGAACTGTCGTAGGTATAGCTGTCGCTCTCGTCCGAGTTGATATGATATGCCACCATTCCTGTCACATGTGGTAGCAGGGTAGAGTTGCATAGTGCGTGGTCTAGATAGCCCAATTGTCCACGATAGGTATAGCTATAGCTGCTATCGGCGTGGAAGGCTCTGTGCAGATCTGTCATACCACCTTCTTTGAGCACGGTGATAGGGTCTTCCATGGCGTAGGCATTCAAATCGCCCATAATCAAGATATCTTCATCTCCATAATACGTCTTATCTGCTGCGTAGTTTGATAATAGCGATTGTGCTTCTTTCACTCGGTCTCCGTTGTACGTACCTTGTCCATCACCTTGGTCGGCATTGGCTCCACTACCACTACCGCTCTTAGCCTTGAAGTGGTTTACCGAGAAGAGAAACTTCTCGCCCGTGGCTTTCTCCACAAACGCTTGTGTCTTCTTGCGGTTTTTCACTCCGGTATTGTTCTCGCGCAGCTTACCTGCTGGCTCCAGCACATCGCTGCAATACACAAATCCTGATTTCGTATACGTACCGCTAGCCGAACCGCCATCGTTGATATAACTGTAGTTTCTGCCGGTATTCTTGCTCAGGTCGGCAGCCAACTCGGCCAGTGCACTTTGCCCTTGCTCCACCTCTACAAAACCATATAGGTCGGCATTCACCTTGCTCAGGGCCTTGCCCACTTTCGTGCGTTGTCTCTGGTGCTCGGTGCTCGAGGCAGGACCCATCTGACCACCCAAGTTCTCCACTAGGTAATACTCCAGGTTCATACAGCATACAATCAGGCTTGCCTCTCCGCGCATGTTCACGGCCACCGAGTCGTATCCTTTCTCTATTTCCTCGCGTGTGTTACCCACCCAGTCGCATGACACCAGAGTCATACTGCTAGTGCCATTCACTTTCACCTTCAGGTTGTAGAGTCGTTCACCCAAACGGTGATAACCGCTCACACCCGATAGTTTCACTTTCCCCTGTGCGTTCAGCGTTAGTATCGAGTTGTACTCGTCCGATAGGGGAAGAGCTTGGTTGGTAGGTTGGTAGATGCGTCTTGGCGATATGTCTAGCGAACTGCTAGAGTTGTTGCACACCACAAATGGCACATCAAATGCCACTGTCTTGCCCACGTAGTTCTTCAGCTCATTATAGGTCCATGTGCTAGGGTCTGCTATGCTCACTTCCACCACTTCGCCTGTGCTTACTGTGTCGCGATGTCGTAACTCCACATTGCCGTTCTTTATTTCGGGGGTCTGGTTGTAGCGCATGATCTTACCGGTGATAGCCACATAGTCGCCCACCATAATCTCTTCTGGCACATTGCACCAGTAACTTTGAAATACCTGCCCGCCGTTCTTGCTATCTGCCATCCAAAATATCTGCTGATTGCGCGATACGTTCCCATCGCTCTCGGTTACATATCCCACTACGGTGTATGTCTCCGATGTAGGGGTGTTGTGCGATAGCTTCATGGCTATTTCCACCGCCTCGGCGCAGCTGATTTCATTGGCTGCGCCTAAGGACACCATACAGGCACATAGGCTTATCATTATGCTGAATACTTTTTTCATAAATCATTGCTTGGGTTATTCTATTATTTTAGTCCGCAAAATTACTAAAAATTTTGCATATACGCAAGTCTCTGCCGATATTTTTCGTTTTCGCCTCATTTTTTTTGCTACTTTTCTGCCTGTTCTGTCCCGTTTGCAGCTTCGCCTTTTCTTGCACTTATCTGCCTGCTATCGGCCCCAGAGAAAAGAATTTTACTAATTTTTCCGAAAAAAATTTGGTCAATTCAAAAAAAAGCAGTACCTTTGCAGGCCAAATTGGATAAGAATGTAATTATGACTGAAAAGAATGCGCATATTGTAAAACTCGATTCTTTGAATCTTGGCGAGCATTTGTTTGATTTTCAGTTGAATACTGATTACTTTTCTGCCATCGAACCTTCCGAGTTGCTCGGTGGAGAGGTCGAAGTACATGCTTCGCTCTGCGTGCGTGAGAACGATTTTGATCTCCATCTGGCCGTCAATGGTGTCGTGCAGGTCATTTGCGATCGTTGCCTCGATGCTATGGATTTTCAGGTTCGCGCCCAAGAATGCGATTGGGATTGGGATCAACAACCCAAATCTATCGACTTGGCTTGGTTGGCATACGAACTGATCGTCGTGAATCTTCCGCTAGTGCATAGTCACCAAGAAGGTGGTTGCAATTCCGAAATGGATGCACTTCTCCAAAACCACCTTTGCACTACGATGGAGGACGAAGAATGATATATTGATTCGCATCCCGCGAGCAAATCTGCGTGGCTCGTCGAATTCGAATCGACTAACTAACGAAAAAATAACTAATTAAAACAAAAGAATATGGCACATCCAAAAAGAAGACAATCGCACACCAGAACAGCGAAACGTCGTACACATGACAAAGCTAAAATGCCTGCATTGGCACTTTGCCCTAATTGCGGCGCCCACTACATCTATCACACTATCTGCCCTACTTGCGGATATTATCGTGGTAAATTGGCTGTGGAGCAAAATGCAGAAGCCTAAAGGTTGGCGATTTTAGTGCTGTGCTGAGATGGTATGGCACGAATGTTCAAATGCATATAGGCTCTAAGGCGACTTAGAGCCTATATCGTGAGAATACAAAACTTTAAACACTAAACTCTAAACACTACACAAAATTAGTATGTTTGATTCTAGAAATCGCACCCAACGCCAGGGTGGCTACCGTCAGAATGAGAATTCGCGTGAGCAAAGAGGCGTATCTATGTCTGCAGATGGTGCATCCGCTCGTCCTCGTTTTAATCCTAATGCTACTCCACAAGAGAATGGGGGTAGAAAACGCCAACGTTTCACACGTACAGCCGGAGCAGTACGCATTGAGGCTAATGAGGGAAGACCTGCTTTTCGAACTCGTACCAATCCTAACTCCGAACAACAAGCAGAGCGTGCTCAGCGTCCACGTCCAACACGCAACCCAGGTGTTTACTCTAATAGAAAACGACAAGAGTACATTCGCACCTATGAAGATCCTACCAAACCGATTCGTCTCAATAAGTATTTAGCTAATGCTGGTATATGTTCACGTCGTGAAGCAGACGATTTTATCCAAGCTGGTGTTATTACAGTCAATGGTGAAGTGGTTGACAATTTGGGAGCAAAAGTGTTGCCTACAGATAAGGTTATGTTCCATAATCAGCCAGTGAGACGTGAAAGAAAAGTGTATATTCTTCTCAATAAACCCAAAAATACAGTTACCACGACAGATGATCCAGAGGAACGTCACACTGTATTAGATATTGTGCGCAACGCGTGCGCGGAACGCATATATCCAGTAGGTCGTTTGGATCGCAATACCACTGGTGTCTTACTCCTAACCAATGATGGTGACTTGGCTGCCAAGCTTACTCACCCAAAATTTGGAAAGAAAAAAATATATGCAGTTACACTTGATCGCGAACTAGAAGAAGCGGATGAGCTTGTCTTGCGTGCGGGAGTTGAACTTGATAACGAGAAAATAGTTCCTGATGCGCTCGAATTCCCTAAGGAAGATCGTAAGCATATTGGTCTAGAGATCCACTCTGGTCAAAATCGCGTCGTACGCCGTATGTTCGAAAAGGTGGGATACAAGGTTACCAAACTAGATCGTGTCTCATTCGCGGGGCTTACCAAGAAAAATGTTGCTCGTGGAAAATATCGCTTCTTAACGGCAAAAGAGGTGGCTATGTTGCAAATGGGAGCGTTTGAATAATATGTCGCAAAGGCGCAAGGCAAATTTGCTTTACGCCTTTGCTCTTTATAAATAATTTTGTTTAACGACCTTAAAGTCCTTAATGACCTTAAAGTCCTTAGTTTTAATTCTATGAAAAAAAATCTCTTTCTGGCTCTTTGCCTCCTTGCCTTATCGCCTCTTTGCCTTAAGGCTGAAACAATCCTTGCTACTGACTCTCGAGTCACTTTTGTTGGACGTACTGCGGTAGAGGGTACAAACGTATCATTTGACTGGACAGCTACTTATTTTCGTGTGGCTTTTGCTGGCAAGTCACTCACAATGAAAGCGTCTGACCTCAAGGTGGGTGCAGCAGATGAGGCTGCTGCAGCTAAACTTCATAACTACTATGCCGTTTGGATTGACTCTCCTACTAGTACAGAACCTCATCGTATCGTAGAGGTGAAAGAGGGTGAGAATATCATTGAACTCGTTGATCCTAACTACCTCAAGAAGAGCCGCCGCTCTGTACACGAGGTGATTGTGCAAAAACGCACCGAGGGTGAGCAAGGTCGCACTACTGTTTATGAGTTTACTACCGATGGTCAGTTCTTTCAAGCAACACCTCTCCGCGCACGTCAATTAGAGTTTATTGGTGATAGCTATACTTGTGGTTACGGTATTGATGCTCCTACCAAGGAAGAGAAGTTCTCTCCTGAGACAGAGAATGCTTCTCGATCATATGCTGCTATCGTTTCTCGCTATTTCGGCGCAGACTATATCGCTGTAGCTCACTCTGGTATGGGTATGGTGCGCAACTACAACTCTAAGTTCCCTAAATGGAATATGCCAGAGCGTTATTGCCAAACTTTCGATATGGACTCTACTCAAGCCACTCGTTGGAATGCGGCTGATCATACCTTCAAACCTGCCATGAGTATCATCTATTTGGGTGCCAACGATTTCTCAGTATCTATGCAACCTAAGTACGAGGCTTTCCGCGACAACTACTACCGTATGATCAAGCAGATGAAGGCTAATTACGGTGAGGAGCATCCTGTTTTGTGTGTAGCTACCAAGGCACACGAGTTTTTGGGTGAGTATGTACGTGAGATGGCTAAGAACTGTGGTATGAAGAATGTTCATTATTTGGTTTATTGTCCAGCTCAGCACAATCATACCAATGAGGATTTGGGTGCGGATGTTCATCCAAACTACAATGGTCAGAAGAAGAAAGCATATTCTATCATTCCATACATTGCCACCATCACTGGCTGGGGCCTCCAAGATGCCGTTGTGGAGTAACTCCTGAACCCCTGAACATTAAAACAAAGTATTACATGAAACCCATATCTTTTTTCTTACTTCTTAGTCTCCTTGCCTTCTCGCCACTTCGCCTAAAGGCCGAGACTATCCCTGCTACTGACTCTCGTATCACTTTCGTGGGTCGTTCCGTAGTTGAAAACGATTCCTATCGTTTCGATTTCCCATCCACCTATTTCCGTGTGGCTTTCTCTGGCAAGAAACTCTCTATGCGTGTTACGGATACCAAGCGCAACTACTATGCGGTCTTTGTCAACACTCCTACCTCTGCCGAGCCAACTCGTATCGTTGAAGTAAAGGGCACTGATACCATCATCGATCTCGTCATGCCTGCGGATCTCAAACCTATCAAGGCAAAAGAGTATCAAGTGGTTATCCAACGCCGTACCGAGGCCAACTGTGGTACAACGACCGTCAAGGAGTTTATCACCGATGGCAAGTTCCTCCAAGCAGAGCCTCTCAAAACACGTCAAATTGAGTTTATTGGCGATAGCTATACCTGTGGCTATGGTATTGATGCTCCTTCTCGTCGTGATCCGTTTAAGGATGAGACTGAGAATGCTTCTCGTACCTATGCGAGCATTGTGGCACGCTATTTCAATGCAGACTATTTCACAATCTGCCACTCAGGTCGTGGTATCACTCGCAACGCAGGTTCAGGTGTTCCTTGGGAGGTGATGACTGATATCTACCAATATACCCTTGACCGTGACTCCCTTTCTCGTTGGAATGCAGCGGATTGCGCCTTCAAACCAGCTATGACGGTGATTTATTTGGGTGCTAATGACTTCTCGTCTTCTATGGCTCCTTCGTATGATAAATTCTACAAGGACTATGTGCGTTTGATGGGCTATATAAAAGCTAACTATGGCGATGATCATCCAATCTTGTGTGTGTCTACTAAAGCACATGACTATTTGTTTACCTACGTGAAGCAAGTAGTTAAATCTTGTGGCTTCAAAAATGTAGAGTACTTAGGTTATTTCCCTGCCCAACACCACAATACAGATGAGGATTTAGGCGCAGGCTGGCATCCTAACTATTTGGGTCAACAAAAGTTGGCTTTCTCTATCATCCCATATATCGCTACTATCACAGGATGGGGCTTGCAGGATGTTCCTGTGAAGTAAGGTTCTTCGCCTTAGCGTTGCAATATCTCTGTATTGTTTGAATATCTAACAGGTCGCTTTATTTAGCGACTTGTTTTTTATTCTGTACTCTTTACTTGATTCTCTAACTGCTTTTTAGATAATCAATTAGATGCTGTATGGCATAGGACAGTTGCTCCGTTTTCTTACAATATTGTTATATTTTCCGGTACACCATATTGTAGGTATTATAACAATATTGTTGTTTTTTGTCCATGTTTTTTCTTTGTTGTAATTTTGCAGCGAATTTATAAACGGCTCGTGCCATTAAACCTAATACAAACCAACTAATTTTATTAACTATGACGCACATTTATAATGGATTGACTGCCCTTCAAGTGGCAGAGAATCGCAGGTATTTTGGTGCTAACACGCTTTCACATGCACCATTAGAAGACAACCCTAACGGTCAAACGCCAGAACTCCTATCGCTCTGGTTTGTTCGAGGAGTACTAGGTGTCGTCATACTGGCGATGTTTTTTATACCATTGGTCGATCTCTATTTTGTTAATATCTCCGAAGAATTTTGGAGTGCTTTTGTGGCCTGCGTTTTGTTATTTTCTTCTATAGCTATCATTATAGTCTTTGTGGCTACTATTCGTTTTCTTGCTAACCGTCATAAACACCATCAGCACGAGTCGCTCAATAATATTCGTGATATGGCTTTGGTAAGAGTTGTACGTGATGGCAAGACAATGCAGGTACCTCGTATGGATATTGTGGTAGGAGATGTGATTCTGTTAAGTCTCGGGGATGAGGTTCCGGCGGATGCTGTCTTGTTGGAGTCTTCCAAATTGGTGGTTAGTGAATACTTGCTGAATGGACAGTTGGAGTGTGCTAAAACAAGTTTGCATATTGATTACAATCTAGCAGAAGTATTTCAATGCAATTATGTGTTGTGTGGTAGTATTGTTTTGCAAGGTGAAGCAGTGGCTCAAGTCTTTGCGGTAGGTAAACAGACCCCAATCAATGAGGGACTATTATAATCTTTTTATTACTTTCTTTAAATTTTACAACTATGAAAAAAGTTTTTTTTATGGTCATCTTTATGACTGGATTGTTGGATGCGTACAACGTCCTAGCATGTACGGGTATCACCCTACAAACATCTGATAACTTTACTGTCACAGCGCGTACAATCGAATGGGCTGCTGAGCCGCTTCGGACGATGTACGTCATTGTTCCCCGAGAACAAAAACAATGCTCTTGGCTACCAGATGGTACACTTCAAGGTATGAGTTTTACGGCTGAGTATGGTTATGTGGGTATTGCTGTAGAAGAGGATGAGTTTATTATGGAAGGTATCAATGAAGCAGGATTAGCGGCAGGCCTGTTCTATTTTCCTGAATATGGTGAGTACTTACCATATGAGGAAACATACCGAGCCATCAGTTTGAGCGACATGCAATTCGTTGCATGGGTTCTCAGTACTTGTGCCACCATTGATGAGGTGATTGCGTTATTGCCTACTATTCGAGTGATTGCTACCGACCCTCGTGCTTCTACTGTACATTGGCGCATCGCAGAAACATCGGGTCGGCAAGTAGTAGTTGAGATTGTCAATCAAGAGATAGTGACTTATGAGAATCCGTTAGGTGTACTGACCAATTCTCCGGATTTTACTTGGCACTTAACGAATCTCAATAACTATGTGAATCTATCATCGGGCTCAATTCTTCAACGCCAAATAGGCTCATTGAATCTGAAGGCTTTGGGTGGTGGTAGTGGTTTGTTGGGATTGCCGGGGGATATGACTCCTCCTTCGCGTTTTATACGTGCTGCTTTCTTCCAGACTACTGCACCTCGTCTCGAGGAACCTGAGCAAACTGTCATTCAGGCATTCCATTTGCTCAACAACTTTGATATACCTATAGGTGCACAGTTCCAGGAACCAAATATGGCACCTGATATGCCAAGTGCTACTCAGGTTACTATTGTTACTGATTTGTTAAGTCGTAGATTGTATTTTCGGACGATGTACAATTCTACGATTCGTTGCATTGACTTGAATACGATTGATTTTGATCGGGTGAATTTTCAGGTAGAGTATTTAGATAATAGCAGAGACGAACCAATTGAGCAAGTAGAGGTCTACTAGTTTATAGACACTTATCCGTTACCACTCCGTTATCACTCAAAAGCTTTACTATATCAATGAAAAGGTAGTCGCTAAACTATCATATTGTGAAGGCTATTTGCATATTTCAAAAAAAAACTGTACCTTTGTACGAAATTTTGAAAATATATTTATATGCGTAAAATAACCATTCTTTTGTGTGTTCTGTTGATTAGTCTATTGACTGAGGCCGCTACATTCTTCCCTTCACGTACCGATTTTCGTGATGAGTCTATCTATTTTGTAATGACTACCCGTTTTTACGATGGTGATGCGACCAATAATACGCATTGTTGGCAAGGAAATAACCCTGGTGACCCTGCTTGGCGTGGCGATTTCAAGGGATTGATCGAGAAGATGGATTATATCAAAGCACTCGGTTTTACGGCCATTTGGATTACCCCAATCGTAGAAAATGCGTCAGGTTATGACTACCACGGCTACCATGCACACGATTTTTCTAAGGTGGATCACCGCTACGAGTCAGAAGGTGTAGGTATTCAACAGGTGATTGATGAGGCGCACAAGCGCGGCATGAAGATAATCTTGGACATTGTGCTGAACCATACAGGTAACTTTGGTGAGGTCAATCTGTGCAAGATGTTTACTCGTGATTGGACTAAAGACCAATCAGATATTAATGAATGTATGGTTCCTTATACCCAAAAAGATGGTGGTAAGTTGCCTGATAACTATGCGTCTTTGTCGGATCAATATGGAGAACGTTTGTCGCTGATGAAAAATACCAAAGGTAAGAATAATGACAACCACAACTATTGGCATCACTATGGTCACGGCAACTGGGATAATCCTACGCGCTGGTGGATGCAAATTGCGGGTGACTGCGTGGATTTGAATACAGAGCATCCTTTTGTATATAACTACTTGATAGCGTGCTATTCTAAGTTTATCAAGATGGGTGTGGACGGTTTTCGTATTGATACGGGTGGACATATTCCACGCCTCGCATTCAATCAAACGTTTATACCTGCTTTCCAAGAGGCAGCTGAGAGTGCAGAAGCTAAAAACAAACGTGGCAATATGCCATTCTATATGTTTGCAGAGGTTTGTGCGCGTTACACAAGTATTTGGTATCGTGAGCAACCCAACCTCTCGCCACTGTACTATACATGGAAGGAAGACAAGACCTATGCATGGGATAGCAATCCTGCTTCGTGGGATAATATTGTGGCTTTGGAAGGAGATGGATGTAATACCCACACAAATCACAAGTCTGTGCAGCAATCCGCATCGGATGCCAGCAAGCCTACCTCACAAAACGCTTTCTTGAACGGCAATAGTTATCATACCCCAGATTACTCTAAAGCAAGTGGACTGAATGTGATTGACTTCACCATGCACCACAACTTCCGTTCAGCAGGTGAAGCGTGGAATATTGCACAAAAAGACAATGACCAATACTACAACGATGCGACATGGAATGTGGTATATGTGGATTCACACGACTACGCGCCTAACGGTGCTCCAGAGGACAAGCGTTTCTCGGGTGACGAGAGTACTTTGGCTGAGAACTGGAGTTTGATGTTTACTCACCGTGGTGTTCCTTGTGTCTATTATGGTTCAGAGATTCAGTTTAAGAAAGGTTGCGTGATTGATAATGGACCTAATACTTCGTTGATCAATACTGGCCGTGCGTATTTTGGGGGCTATATCAAAGGTAGTGCGAATGTCACCGACTTTGCTACCTATACCAACGCTACAGGCAATATGGCTGCTACATTGAACCACCCATTGGCAAAGCATGTGCAACGGCTCAACTTGATTCGTCAAGCTGTACCTGCTTTGCGTAAAGGTCAGTATTCAATGGACGGCTGCAAGGGGTCTTTCGCTTTCAAACGCCGCTATACCGATGCTACAACCGACTCTTATGCGTTGGTATGTATCTCAGGTGGTGCTACTTTCTCTGGCATTGAGAATGGTACCTATATAGACTGTGTGACAGGTGACACCAAGACAGTTACCAATGGAACTCTCAGTGTTTCTTGCTCAGGTAAAGGAAATATGCGTGTGTATGTGTTGAATACAAGTAAGACCAAAGCCCCAGGTAAAGTGGGTGTAGATGGTAAGTATATTTATCAGTCTTCTTCTGTGGGTGCCACTACTCCTAGTTGGGACGGCACACAAGAGGAATTAGACGAGAGTTCAGGTGGAACTAATAGTGGTGATGGTGGTGGAGATCCTGTTGAACCATGTTTGGAAAGCGAAAGCGAGCGTGCGGTATTCTTTCAGGCACCAGCTAACTTTGGTACTTCTGCTGCGGTATATATGTGGATTAAAGGAACGAACACCCATCTCGTAGGTAGTTGGCCAGGAAAACGTGCAACTCATTTGGGTGGAGGTACATTCAAGTTTATTCTTCCAGATAATATGCAAGGCGATGAGAGCCAATGGATGATTATTTGGAATAATAATGGTCAGGGATTGCAAACGGCAGACCTCAAGTTCACCATGCGTGGATTATATACTACGAACTCGGATATTAAGGGAACATCCTGTACGAGCGTGGTGTCAACCCTGTGCGATGAGATATCATCCGATGTAGATCAGGTGATTGTACCTATGGCGCGCAAAGTTCTGTATAACGGTTCACTATACATCATTCTTAACGATGGACGTGTTTACAATGTACGCGGTGAGCAGCTACCTTGTCAATTATTTCAATAAATCTTTATATAATGCGAAAGATCCTTTATCTCATTTGCACAGCAGTACTAATCTTCTGTGTGGCGTGTGAACCCAACAATATACCACTAAATGATCCTATAGTAGGACTTTTTTCTGTAGGACCTAACAGACAAGTTAGTTTTGCACCTGGCAACTTACAATATCTGCCGATCAATGCTACTTGGCAGTTCGCTGCCAAACAAACGGATTATATTGGTATGGATAATAAACTATTTTCTGCAACCTATGATGGTTGGGTAGATCTCCTTACATGGGGAAATGCATTACCTACCAATAATACTTTATATGATCCAACTGTTTTTCGTGATTGGGGAGAGCAAATTATTGGGCCGGATACCCCCAATACATGGCGTACACTTACTAGTGATGAGTGGCAGTACCTTTGTTTCTCTCGCAATCAAGCTGCTCAACGTATAGCTATAGCGTGTGTAGATGGTATTAACGGACTCATATTGTTGCCAGACTCGTGGGGTACACCAGAAGGTATAGATTTGCGGTGTGGTTTTTCCAATATGGCTGGTCAGTCTGCTTTTGCACAATGGCAAACTATTTCGCTTAAACATTGGGAAAAACTCCAACATGCAGGAGCTATTTTTCTTCCTGCTGCGGGATTGCGTATTGACTCTGGAGTGTATACCCTACAATACGATGGATACTATTGGGCAGCGTCTGCGCACAATACCAATTACTCCTTTTGTTTGGTTTTTGATGCTCAGGGGGTGAAACTTGACTCAGATTCGAGACATTACGGTATGGCTGTTCGATTAGTAAAGGACTACTAAATGAGTCTGCCAAAATGGCAGTTGCTTGTAGCGCGTACGATTCATAGATGTATGCACCGTTTAAAAAACAGGCCACTATTGTATTTTGGCACAGAGTTTGATACAAAGAATATCGTAAATATTAATTGTTAACTAGTAAATATAAATTTATAACATGAAGATTCAACCATTAGCAGATCGTGTGTTGGTAAAACCAATGGCTGCAGAAGAGAAGACTATTGGAGGTATCATTATCCCAGATAGCGCAAAAGAAAAACCACTTCGTGGCGAGGTAATTGCCGTAGGCGAAGGAACCAAAGATGAGAAAATGCTCCTCCAAGAGGGCGATGCCGTATTGTATGGCAAGTATGCGGGCACTGAACTTGAGTTCGACGGCGAGAAATACCTTATTATGCGTCAAAGCGACATTTTAGCAATTTTGAAATAAGAATAAGGAGTCAGGATTCAATACAAATTAAATGACTAACTAGACGAAGATAATAAGTCTTGTATCCTTGCTCTTGACTCCTAACTCAATAACAAAGAAACTATGGCAAAGAATATTTCATACAATATTGAGGCACGTGAAGCCCTCAAACGTGGCGTTGACCAATTGGCTAACGCAGTGAAAGTAACTCTCGGACCTAAAGGTCGTAACGTAATTATCGATAAGAAGTTTGGTGCTCCGCACATCACCAAAGATGGTGTGTCTGTAGCTAAAGAGATCGAACTCCAAGATGCCGCAGAGAACCTCGGTGCACAACTCGTGAAAGAGGTGGCATCTAGAACTGGTGATCAAGCTGGTGATGGTACAACTACAGCAACGGTACTTACACAAGCGATTGTGGGAGTTGGTCTAAAGAATGTAACTGCAGGTGCTAATCCTATGGACCTAAAACGTGGTATGGATAAAGCAGTAAGTGCTATTGTGGCACATATCAAGGAGCAAAGTGAGGAAGTGGGCAACGATTTTGATAAAATCGAACAAGTGGCTACTGTTTCTGCTAATAACGACGCTACCATAGGTAAACTCATCGCAGATGCGATGCGTATGGTGAGCAAGGATGGTGTGATTACTATCGGCGAAGCCAAGGGTATGGATACTACCATCGATGTGGTGCAAGGTATGCAGTTTGATCGTGGCTATATCAGTCCATACTTCGTGACTAACACGGAGACAATGGAGGTAGAGATGGATCGTCCATATATCTTGCTATACGATAAGAAAATTAGCAACCTCAAGGAACTCCTTCCTGTTCTTGAGCCTGCTGTACAAAGTGGCCGCCCATTGTTAGTGATCGCCGAGGATGTTGATAGCGAGGCATTGACTACCTTGGTTGTAAATCGTCTTCGTGCTCAACTCAAGATCTGTGCAGTTAAGGCCCCAGGCTTTGGAGATCGCCGCAAAGAGATGCTCGAGGATATAGCTATTCTCACAGGAGGCACCGTGATCAGCGAAGAGAAGGGTATTAAGTTAGAGACCGCTACAATCGATATGCTTGGTACAGCGGAGAGTATTACCGTGAATAAGGATAATACTACCATTGTGAATGGTGCAGGTGATAAAGAATCTATTGCTGCTCGCGTGGGACAAATTAAAGCACAAATAGTTGCCACTAAATCTACCTATGACAAGGAGAAACTTCAAGAACGTCTTGCTAAACTTGCAGGTGGTGTAGCTCAACTTAATGTGGGTGCTGCTTCTGAAGTAGAGATGAAGGAGAAGAAAGATCGTGTGGATGACGCGCTCAGCGCTACGCGTGCAGCCATTGAAGAGGGTATCGTTGCTGGTGGCGGTGTAGCATATATCCGCGCACAAGTCGCTCTCGAAGGTTTGAAAGGTGAGAACGAGGATGAGCAAACGGGTATCGAAATCATCCGTCGCGCTGTAGAAGAACCACTCCGCCAAATCGTGGCTAATGCCGGCAAAGAAGGTGCCGTAGTAGTGGATAAGGTGCGCCAGGGTGCTAGCGACTTCGGTTACAATGCTCGCAAGGATGTTTATGAGAACCTTAAGGAGGCTGGAGTAGTGGATCCGGCTAAGGTAACTCGCGTTGCTTTGGAGAATGCGGCTAGTATTGCAGGTATGTTCCTCACTACAGAATGTGTAATTACTGATATTAAGGAGGAACATCCTGTGCCAGCGATGCCAGCAGGTGGCATGGGCGGAATGATGTAATATGCATTGACGCATTATAGGATGCTCTGATGGGGCTATAGGACACCGCAAGTTATAGGTTATAGGCGGTGGATAAAATAACTAAATTAAACTAATGAATTTTAAAGATCGCGCGCATGAGGGAAACTTCATGCGCGTGTTCATTATTAAAGGTGTATTTGATTTTTTTTGATAAAAAATGCAAAAAAGTTTGGCCATATGAAAAAAAAGTTGTAACTTTGCACGATTTTTCGTGTATAGTAGAGTGAAGTGGGCATATGAAACATACGAAAAATAGGGGATTGTTGGGCTTAACTAACTAGAAATAAACTAAATACAATAATACAATGTCGAAAATTTGTCAAATTACAGGCAAGAAAGCCATGGGTGGATGTAATGTGTCTCACTCAAAACGTCACACTAAGAGGACGTTTGATGTGAACCTCTTCCACAAGAAGTTCTACTGGGTAGAACAAGA
>JAZKYJ010000054.1:0-2292 GCA_045612045.1 Paludibacteraceae bacterium
AATCGGATAATAATCCTAAACCATATTGATGAAATATAATTAGAACTATTGGTGTAAGATAAACATCAAAATGGATATAAAAATGAGTCTCAATCGCTGAATTATTGCGGTTGAGATTCTTTTTTGCTATTTCCCCTCCTAATCAAAAAGCGACAATTGTGGAGGTCGTTTTCATCCCAATCTTTATTTGTGATAGAATTTATTATTTGCAATCTATCCATCCATTTAGGGTATTTGTGACGTCAGTTGTTCGATATAAGCTAATGACGATGACGGGCATATAAATCGCGATTATAGCCTTAGAATTATCGGACTTAAATAATTCCTTTGTAAAATGAAGACTGTTTAGATGCTCCAATTCTGTGTCGTCCTGAAAAAACGTTACAGGATTTGATACAAAATTAATAAAAGTTTTCTAAATAACAACACGGCATGCCGTGTTGTTATTTTTCGTTCTATAAGTTACAATCTCTTTTTCATTTTGACTATGCATCTCATTGGGTGTAAGCATTCCACACGATAGGTGCGGACGTAGTTCATTATATATCGCCACACTTTGAGCCACTACCTTTTGTTGTGTTGACAAATCGCACGATAGGTCTTCCAATAAAAACTCGTGCTTAATTGTTGCGTTCACTCTCTCTGCTACAGCATTGGCGTATGGATCATAACTCTCCGTCATGCTCACTTGCAAACCATGTTTGCTTAATTGCTTTTGATATTGATCGCAACAATATTGTATGCCTCTGTCCGAGTGGTGTATCAACGGCAATTGCTTATACATTCTGCCACGACACGCCATTTGCAATGCTCTGACAGCACCATCTGCCGAAAGAGAGTCGGAAAGGTCATAACCCACAATCTTCTTAGAGTAAGCATCGGTTACTAACGCTAAATAGGTATGCTTTCCTCTGCTTCCTACGTAGGTTATATCCGACACCCATATCTCTTCGGGTCGAGTAGGTATCCTGTTCAACACAAGGTTCTTATGCTTATAAAACATATGTTTGGAATTGGTGGTCTGACGATATTGACGCTTTGGAGCTATGAGCATTTGGTTGGCTCGTAGCACATCAAAGAGTTTATCTCTCCCAACGCCTAGGGTTGTGAGCGGTTCCTCTAATAGATGATATAGTTTGCGTGTGCCTATGCGTGGCATAAGTCGCCTAACGCCCATCACAAGAGAAACTACTTCGGATGCTTTATCTTGCATATCCTTAACTTTCCATTTATCTCGATAGTACTTCTGGCGTGATACCCCGACCAGTCGGCAAAGAGCTCCTATCGGTTTGGTTTGCTCTTTGGAGTACTTTTCGACTGCTCGGGTGGCAATTTTTTTCGTATCGGCAGATGTAACTCTTCCTCGGCAATCTCTATTATCTTGTCAAGAATACCCGCTTTGTCGGTTGCATCCTCTAACTCTTGTTGCAGAAAGGCATTCTGTCGCTCTAATAAACGAACCTTTTGCTCCAATTCTGCAATCTTTTGTTGTGGACTCTTCATAAATTTTTGTGTAACTGTATTTCCAACCTCAAAGTTACCAAATTTTCTGCGCCATTCAACAATAGTTCCATGACCTTGAATGCCATATTTGCGCATTGCGCCATTGTTTGTAATGGCTCCACTTTCTACTTCTCGGACTACTGCCAACTTAAAACTCATCGGATAGTCCCGCTGTGTGCGCTTGATATACAAGCTTTTACTCTTTTCTTCCATACTTGGTCTTTTCTTAGTGTAACGCTATATCAGGACGGGACAATATAGATATTAAAAGCCACCCCGGGATTGCGGAGTGGCTTTATAATGGTACGCTAAAGCGTGTTGAGATTAGTCTTTGATGATGTAGTTGCCGAGTTGGTCAGCGCTGAATTTGCTGATGAAGTCGATGTGCTTAGCTACGTCTGACTGAGTGAACTTTGCAAACACGTTGAGTGAAGTGCGGAAGCTTGGGTTGCGTTGAGCATCAGAAAGAAGAAGGTAAGTCATGATAATGTTACCTGCCATTTCCACAAGACGACGAGCCATGAAGTCGATGTAGCCCGGCTCTTTGCAAGCGTCGACAGCAGCCACAGCGTCAGCATATTGGTTGGTGAGGCCGATGAGCATATCTTTGATAGCTTGGTCTTCAGCAGCCACTTCCATAGCTTCGCAGTCGCGCATATAGTTGAGGTAAGTGCCTGTTGTGACGTGGCGGATAGCCGCTACGACTTGGAGCTGAGTCGTACCTTCGTAGATAGATGTGATGCGAGCGTCGCGATAGATGCGTTGACAAGCATATTCCATCATGAAACC
>JAZKYJ010000055.1:0-25994 GCA_045612045.1 Paludibacteraceae bacterium
ACTCTCTTCGTTGTTGTCGGTTTTGTTTTGCTTCGCTCATAGTAGTTAATGGGGTATTGCATCCAGCACAAAGCTGCTGCGTTGTTTGACGATACAAAGGTACTGCTTTTGGGCTCGGCAGCAGAAAAGGCAATAGCAGGCGATAGATACAAAACAAAAATAAGTCGCTCTATTTGAGCGACTTATAAAGAAAATTACGAAAATCACCAACCAAAAATTGGCAATAAAAAAGGCGATAGTTAGGCGAGTTATAACCAGAGCAAATGGCCATGAAAGTCATTTTTGAAACACTTTTGTACAGCTATCGTTGTCAAGGTCGACTAAAAATCCTTATAAATAATAAAAATAGATTTATAAGAAATTTCCATTATTATTATTGGTTGGGGAAAACGCTGATAAAGTTAGTAAATCACCCGAAACCAATACCTTACATGCATCTAAGTTTGGCGGATAAATAGTTGATAGCAGGGAAAACTATATATTATCAACAGAAATGAAAAATCAAAACAAGAGCTTGTTGATAATAATGCTTATAACCATTTCTTTAACTTGAAAATCAAGAAGATAGCCAGTGTAAAAACTAACATCAATCCAATAGCAAATGGATATCCCCATCCCCAATGCAACTCAGGCATGAAGTCGAAGTTCATACCATACATACTCGCAATCAAAGTAGGTGGCAGGAAGACGACGTTGACCACTGTGAAGATCTTGATGATCTTGTTTTGCTCGATATTAACCAAACCAAGGAAAGTATCCTGGAGATAGTCTAATCGGTCGAAACCAAATCGGGTATATTCGAACAAAGAGTTGATATCCTTGATAATCATCGTAAGTCGAGGTTGCAATTCAGTAGGGAAGAAGTCGCACTTAAGGAAATTGCTGATGACACGCTGTTTATCCATGATGTTCTGACGGATGATGGTGACTTTTTCCTGCAAGTCCTTGATCTGGATAAGTACTTCTTCGTCTACATGGTCTTTGGCGTTGATTTCGCCAGAAAGCTTTGTGATAAGGTCCGTAGTATCCTCGATCATATCCGCATCTTTCTCCACACGTGTTTCCATAAGCGAGACTAGCACGTGGTACCCAGTAGGAAAATTGCGTGTGTTCATGAGCATCTTCTTGACCGTCTCGTTGAAGCTAGCCAGTTCTACATCACGCGTGGTGACAAGAATGCTGTTTTTGAGGATGAAGTTGACAGGTTCCGTCTCAAAATTATCGCAAAGGAAGTTGGAGTTAGCCACGATGGAGTCATCCGTTTGTATATAACGAGAAGACATCTCAATCTCTTCCATCTCCTCGTCGTCCTGGATATCGATTTTGAGGAAATCCTCGAGCACTCCCTCGGTCTTGTCGCTAACGTCCAAGAGGTCGATCCAGATGATATCTTTTTTGTCGAGACTACTGAGGATATTGACGCTACGTCCTACCTTGATTTTGTCTTGCTTATCTTTGTCTCTATAGAATATCTTGAGTTCTGACATGGTGCACTAAATTTGAATTATGAATTAAGAATTAAGAATTTTGAATTAGTTTGGTGAGGGAGATAAACTCCTCGACACTGAGCTGTTCTGGGCGCTTCGTGAAGATTGGATCGGATAGTATGGGATTGTCTTTTCCCACGATCTGCATCAACGAATTGCGCATCTGTTTTCGTCGCTGGTTAAAGGCCGTTTTGACGATGTTTTTGAACAGTGCTTCATCACAGTCGAGTTTCGCACGTTGGTTTCGCGTCATGCGAATGACTGCGGATTTGACTTTCGGAGGTGGTGCGAAGACATGTTCGTCGACTGTGAAGAGGTATTCTATATCGTAATATGCTTGTAATAAGACAGATAGTATGCCATAGGCTTTTTTACCAGGTTTGCTGGCGATGCGTTCGGCCACTTCCTTCTGAATCATTCCTGAGCAGACAGGAATACGGTCTTTGTAATCCAGGACCTTGAAGAAAATTTGGCTGCTGATATTATATGGATAATTGCCAATGACGCAAAAGTCTCCCTCAGGGTAGATGATATTAAGGTCGAGTTTGAGAAAGTCTCCCTCGATGAGGTGTAGTTGTGGGTAGCATTCCATGAGGTATGCAACAGACTCTCTGTCAATTTCGATGGCCGTAGTTTGCAGAGAAGGATTCTGCAATAGAAACTGCGTGAGCACCCCCATACCTGGTCCGATTTCCAATACAGGACCCGATGTAACGGTCTGAGCAATGCGCTCTGCGATGGTCAGATCCTTGAGAAAATGCTGACCAAGAAATTTCTTTGCGCGTACTTGTTGCATTTTTGGTAGGTTTATGGATAATTAATTCGTATTTATTTTTCTGTGGAATTTACTTCGTAAATATTTTGCCACATCGCAAAAATTTTGTACTTTTGCAGCCGAAAAGACTTTGAGCGTGCAAAAGTAGTAATTTTTTTTGAGAAATGCAAGCAATCGCGCAAATAATTACTAAAATAATTGATTTTTGTTACCGTCCATTTTCTGGTATTATACCGTTGCAGCTGTTTCGCTACGGTGCGTGTGGTGGTATGAATATGGTATTGGACTGGGTGCTATATTGTTTGGTATACAATTTTGTGGTAGGTCATGATGTGGTAGCCATATCGATGTGTGGGATGACTATGCACCTGTCTGCGCACGTGATGGCGTTTCTGATCGTGTTTCCAGTGACGTTGCTGACGGGATTTTGGTTGAATAGGAATGTGACCTTTACCCAGTCGTCGCTAAGGGGATACAAGCAGCTGAGCAGGTATATATTGATAGTAGCCGTGAACTTGCTGGTGAACTACGTAGGACTAAAATTGCTGGTGGACGTCTGCGGCATTTATCCTACCCCTTCGAAGATTATCATCACCCTGGTGACGGTAATGATTAGTTTTTTTGGACAGAAGTATTTTTCGTTTAGATAACCATATATAAGAAGGACTATTATGCCTACAAAAAAAATCATAAATGACCCTGTTTTTGGATTTTTGAATATCCCAGATGGGTTGATCTATACGGTTCTACAGCATCCATATATGCAACGATTGAATAGGATTCGTCAGTTGGGTCTTAGTTTTTTTGTGTATCCCGGCGCGATGCACAGTAGGTTTTTGCATTCCTTGGGTGCGATGCATCTGATGCATGAGGCTATCGAAGTGCTGCGCCAGAAGAATATACCTATCACCGATGAAGAGCAGACGGCAGCGATGGTAGCCATCTTGCTACATGATGTGGGTCACGGCCCTTTTTCGCATGTGATGGAGCACACATTGGTAGATGGTATCACGCATGAGCAGATTAGTCTGATGATGATGAAGGATATCAAGAAGCAGTTGCCAAGCGAGTATCAAGGAGTAATGGAAATGGCGATTGATATCTTCCAAGATAAGTATGCAAAGCATTTTTTGCATCAGTTGCTCTCCTCGCAGCTGGATGTAGATAGGTTGGATTATCTGTGTCGCGATAGTTTCTTCTGCGGCGTGACAGAGGGAAGTGTGGCCAGTGCACGCATCTTGAAGATGATGTCAGTGGTAAACAATCATCTGGTGGTAGAAGCCAAAGGTATCTATTCGGTGGAGAAGTTCCTAGTGGCTCGAAGACTGATGTATTGGCAGGTCTATCTGCATCACACCAGTGTGGCGGCCGAGCAGATGTTGATAAAAATTTTGGCCCGCGCCAAGGAGTTGGCCCAGCGCGGAGTGGAACTATTCTGCTCGCCTTCGCTGAAGTATTTTCTGTATCATCAGGTGACTGCCTCGGAGTTTGAGCAGAGTGCGATGGCGATGGATATGTATGTGCGTCTAGACGATTCGGATCTGCTGTCCGCCATCAAAGTGTGGAGCATGCATGAGGACAAGGTATTGAGCATATTATCCCGCGGCTTTAGCGAGCGCCAGCTGTTTAAGGGCGAAGTGCTATCAGAGGCTTTGACCGAGGAACAGTATCAGAACCTATGTACGCATTATGCCGCACGGTATGAGGTGACAGAGCAAGAGGCAGCGTATTTCTTTATAGAGCATATATCCACTTCGAACACCTATAGCGAGAAAGGTGAGCAGATAGGCATATTGTACAAAGATGGTACGGTACGCGATATAGCCGAAGCATCAGATATACTGAACATAGAAACCCTGACGCATAAACCGCAGAAGAGGTATTTGTTTAGGGGTTTAGGAGTTTAGGGGTTCAGGGGTTCAGGAGTTTAGGGGTTCAGGAGTTCAGGAGTTTAGAAGTTTAATGAATATGATAGAAGTAAAAAATATACACAAGTCCTTTGGCAATCTACATGTGCTGCAAGGTGTAGACATGCAGGTGCAAAAAGGAGAGATAGTAAGTATCATCGGCAAAAGTGGTGCAGGCAAAACAACCCTGCTGCAGATCATAGGCACACTAGATAAACCCGACGAGGGAAATGTGATGATAGATGGCATAGACGTGTTTGCACTGAAAGAAAAAGAACTAGCCGACTTTAGAAATAAGCATATAGGTTTTATCTTTCAGTTTCATCAGTTGCTGCCAGAGTTTAATATGCTGGAGAACGTGATGATGCCCGCACTGATAGCTCGTATGCCCGAAGCCGAAGCAGAGAAACGTGCAGTGGAACTGCTGACGAGTCTAGGACTGGCCGACCGTCTGCAACATAAGCCTTCGGAGTTGTCTGGAGGCGAGAAACAACGTGCCGCCGCCGCTCGCGCGATGATGATGGCACCTAGTGTGATCTTGGCAGACGAACCTAGCGGCAGTCTGGATGAGATGAACAAACGCGAACTGCATCAGTTACTACTGAGTTTGCGAGATAAATATGGACAGACCATCATCATTGTAACACACGACAAGGAGTTGGCAGAGATTAGTGACCGCGTAATAGAGATCAAAGATGGCAAGATATAGTTGGATCATTTTAGCGATTCTATTGGTGGGTTGTCAAGGCGGACGTCATGATTTCCCCAACGATATGGAGAAAGTGGAGATAGATGTGGTGCGCTTTGACACTGCTCTGCTGCATGTACGCACAGATAGCACATACACGGATCTGAGCAGACTATATGAGGAATATCCTAGGTTTATGCCGATGTATGTGGAGGATATCTTGGGTTTGGATTGCACGGACACGGCGCTGCTGAGCAAGTTGTATGCAGATTTTCTGCAAGACACGGTCATGGGTTTTGCACAGACCAACCAAGTGGTGTTGCAGAAGTTTGCCGATATAGAGGACATAGAGGAAGAGTTGACAGTAGGTTTTACACGATTGCACTATCTGTATCCCGAATGGCCTATGCCAGAGATATACTTCTTTGTATCAGGCTTCAATGCTTCGGTATATAGTTATGAGAACATGTATGCCGCAGGCGTGGATATGTATTTGGGTTCGGAGTATGCGTATTACAATCAGGTGGTGTATAACTACCAGAAGACCACGATGGATAGACGTTATCTGGCAGGAGATGTGCTGAATTTCTATATCATGCAGCATATGCCCTATACGAGCAAGACTGCGCGACTGCTGGATTTCATCATCTTTCGCGGCAAACAGATGTACTTGCTAGCGCAACTACTACCCGATGCTACAGAGGCGGAAGTGATAGGATATTCGGAAGAACAATGGGACTGGTGTGCGAAATTCGAAAAAGAGATCTGGTATCGCATCATGGACAAGCGCGACCTGTTTAAGACCGAACAGATGGTGCTGACATCCTATTTGAATGACGGTCCGTTTACGGCCGAGATTTCGCAAGAAGCGCCCGGAAGAATAGGTATATGGGTGGGATGGAGAATAGTGGATAGCTATATGCGTCATCATCCAGAGGTTAGTATTCAGCAACTGATGGCGGAGAGCGATGCCCAGAAAATTTTAGAGTACAGTTACTACAAACCATAGATATGAGACAGGATTTTCCTATATTAACCCAATTGGTGCATGCACGTCCGTTGGTCTATCTGGATAATGCCGCTACTACGCAAAAACCCCAATGCGTGATAGATGCGATAGTAGAAGCATATACGGTGTGGAATGCGAATGTGCATAGAGGTGTACATCATTTGAGTCAGGTGGCGACGAAGAAGCATGAACAAGCCCGCGAGAAAGTGGCGCAGTTGATTCATTCGGCTTCGCCGGATGAGATCCTCTTTACCAAGGGAACGACAGATAGTATCAATACATTGGCCTTTAGTATAGGTGAGCGATGGATAACGGCAGGAGATGAGATTATCGTTTCGGCTCATGAGCATCATTCGAATATCGTGCCATGGCAGATGGTATGCGAGCGAAAAGGTGCGAAGTTGCGTGTGATACCCCTACGTGAGGATCTGACACTGGATATGGAGGCCTTGGCTGAGATGATGAACGAACGTACCGCGTTCATCTCCCTGGCGTATGTGAGCAATGTGTTGGGTGTGATCAACCCAGTGGAAGAAGTGATACGCATGGCCCATGAGAGAGGAGTGAAAGTATGTCTGGATGCGGCACAAGCGGTAGCACATATGAGCATAGATGTGCAGGCATTGGATTGCGATTTTATGGTGTTTAGCGGTCATAAGATGTATGGTCCGACAGGAATAGGTGTGCTATATGGAAAGCGTGAGTTGCTGGATCAACTGCCACCCGCAGAAGGCGGAGGCGAGATGATAGAGCATGTGCGATGGGAGAAAACAACGTATAACACCTTGCCCTATAAGTTTGAAGCCGGTACGCCCGATTATGTAGGTTCGCATGCCCTAGGTGCTGCAATAGACTATCTGATGGCGCATGATTGGTTGGAGATAGTGCAGCAGGAAGAAGCATTGGTATGCTATATGGAAGAGCAACTCGCTAAGTTGGAGCAAGTGCGTATCTACGCAGCAGGTCAGAAAAAAGCAGGTGCTGTATCCTTTAATATATACCGCAGCAATGGCGAGTTGATTCATCCATTTGACATAGGCGTATTGCTAGATCGTCAGGGTGTGGCCGTTCGTACGGGACATCATTGCGCCGAGCCTCTGATTGACCATTTGCAAGTGCCTGGTACCATACGTGCATCCCTGGCACTATACAATACAAAAGAAGATATAGATATATTGATTGCTGCTCTACAGCGAGCTATAATAATGTTAGAATAATGATTACTATTCATCTCAAACCACATAAAGAGGAGTCCCTGTTGCGTTTTCATCCCTGGGTTTTCTCTGGTGCTATTCGTTCAATACAGTTGGATGCAGATTATCCATATGACCAGCCTAAGGAAGGCGCATTGGTGACCGTAGTGGATTCTCGAGGACAAGTCATGGGTGTAGGTCACTACCAGATAGGTTCGATAGCCGTTCGTATGTTGGAGTTTGGTGTAGAGGAGTTGTCTAGAAACTTTTGGAGAGATCGCATCGCTGCGGCCTATGGTGTGCGTGTATCGCTGGGGCTGATAAACGAGCAGAATAATACCTATCGATTGATTCATGGTGAGGGCGACTTCTTGCCAGGACTCATCGTGGATATCTACGCGGATACGGCTGTAGTACAAGCCCACTCGATAGGTATGCACTGTCATCGTCAAGAGATAGCACAGGCCATCGTAGATGTGGTGGAACAGGTAGATAAGGTGTACTATAAGTCTGACGATACGCTTCCGCACAAAGCACCAATCGAGGGGGATAGAGTGGGGTATCTACTAGGTGCGAACAGCGATGAAGAAGTGTTTTGGGCCAAGGAGAATGGTCTGAATTTCCGTATCGATTGGTTGCGCGGTCAGAAGACAGGTTTCTTTATAGACCAGCGTGATAATCGTGCCTTGCTGGAGCATTATGCGAAGGGCAAGGAGGTGCTGAACATGTTCTGCTATACGGGTGGATTCTCCGTATACGCGTTGCGTGGTGGTGCCAAGCGAGTACACTCGGTGGACGTGAGTCAGAAGGCCGTAGACCTGGTGCGTAGCAATGTGGCATATAACTTCGGCGAGGATGCCCCCCATGAGGCATTTGCCAAGGAGGCCTTTGAGTTTATGTCGCAGAACACGAATACCTATGATCTGATCATCCTAGATCCACCAGCGTTTGCCAAGCATAGAGATGCCGTGAAGAATGCCCTAAGAGGCTATCAACGCCTGAATGCCAAAGGTATACAGTGTATTCGCCCTGGTGGCATACTCTTTACCTTCTCTTGCTCTCAGGCAATAGACAAGGATATGTTTCGCTTGGCGGTCTTCTCAGCCGCCGCACAAGTAGGAAGAAAAGTGAGGATATTACACCAACTTCATCAGCCCGCTGATCATCCAATCAATATTTACCATCCAGAAGGCGAGTACCTGAAGGGATTGGTATTGCAAGTAGAATAATAAAAACCTAACCATATGAATTACTTAGACGAACTGAATCCCGCACAACGTGCTGCGGTGGAATACAACGACGGACCTCACTTGGTAATAGCCGGTGCAGGTTCGGGCAAGACACGCGTATTGACCTACAAGATTGCCTATCTGCTACAGCAAGGAGTGCCAGCGGGCAACATCTTAGCGCTGACTTTTACCAACAAAGCTGCTAGAGAGATGAAAAATCGTATCAACCAACTCGTGGGAGAAAGAGTGGCAAGGTATCTGTGGATGGGAACTTTCCATAGTATTTGTACACGCATTTTGCGACAAGAAGCAGAATATATAGGTTATACTCACGACTTCACGATCTATGATACGGCCGACTCTAAGTCGGTTATCAAGCATATCGTCAAGGATATGCAGTTAGACGAGAAAATCTACAAACCCAATGTGGTGCTCTCGCGCATATCCATGGCGAAGAATCATTTGCTGACTCCCGTATCCTATAGTTCTAATCGCGAATACACGATGCAAGACCGATTTGCTCGTATACCTGAGGTGGCTAGGATCTATAGCGAATACAACAGAAGACTAAAGGCGTGCAATGCGATGGATTTTGATGACCTGCTATTCATGACCAACAAACTCTTCAAGGAAAACGAACAAATCCTGCAGAAGTATCAAGAATATTTTCATTATTTGTTGGTAGATGAGTATCAGGACACTAATTTCTCGCAATATCTGATCGTAAAGCGGCTAGCCGAGCCTCAAAATAACGTCTGTGTGGTAGGTGATGATGCGCAATCCATCTACTCGTTCAGAGGGGCGAATATAGAGAATATATTGACCTTTCAAAACGGCTATACAGACGCGAAGCTATTTAAGTTGGAACGTAACTATCGCTCAACTCAGATCATAGTGAATGCCGCCAACTCGCTGATTCGTCATAACCGCGGTCAGATTCCAAAGAATGTGTATTCGGAACTTCCCACAGGCGAGCGTATTCGTTTGTCGGCCCTGATGTCGGATAGAGACGAGGCAGTAGCTGTGGCTCAGATGATTAGGCATACGGCTATGACGTTGCCGAACTTCTCATATGATAACGTAGCCGTCTTGTATCGCACCAATGCCCAATCGCGTGTGATAGAGGACGAGTTGCGCCACAAGGGTATACCCTACCGCATCTATGGCGGTACGAGTTTCTACCAACGAAAAGAAATCAAAGATGCCATTGCGTATTTCCGCTTGTGTGTCAACCCCGCAGACGATGAAGCACTGGCACGCATCATCAATTTCCCATTGCGAGGAATAGGCGAGACTACGATGCTGAAGGTGCGCGAGGCCGCCAGACAGTACGAGTGTTCGATGATGGAGGCCATTCGTAATCCAGAGCTCGTATCCCTGGCTATCTCAGCAGGGACGATGAAGAAGATAAACGCCTTTGTTGATATGATCGATCAGTTGGCCACACAAGTATATACGACCGATGCATACACGTTTGCAGACCAAGTGATGAAAGTATCGGGATTGATGCGCGAAGCCAAGTCGGATACTACACCAGAGGGTATATCTAGATTGGAAAACCTACAGGAGATGTTGTCTGGTATCCATGAGTTTGTGGAGCAACGTAAGCAAAACGGTGAAGAGCTGATTCCTATGCCAGAGTTCCTATCGGAAGTGAGCCTTCTGACAGACCAGGATGAGAATCAGAACGATGACACTCCACGTGTTACTCTGCTGACAGTACATGCGGCGAAAGGTCTAGAGTTTCGTGTGGCTTTTATCGTGGGTCTAGAGGAGAATCTCTTCCCTTCGCAGTTCTGCCAAGCCGCTCATGAGATAGAGGAGGAACGCAGATTACTGTATGTGGCTATCACCCGTGCCATGGAGCATTGCTATCTGACCTATGCTCGTCAGCGTTTCCGCAACGGACAAACCGTCTTCTCATCTCCATCGCGATTCATCAAGGATATAGACTCTTGCTACCTGCAGCAGTTCTCTGCATCCGCTCCCATCCCATCTGCATCGTCACGTTCGACGACAGCTGCGTCTACGGCGCATACAGCCAAGGCGTCAGCACCAACTCTGCCACAAGGCAAACTGGTGAAGATTACAAGCTCAACAGAGGCAAACAAGCGAACACATCGTGAAGTACGATCGGAATGGAAAAAGAACGACAGAGTGATGCACCATGTCTTTGGCGCCGGAACCGTGCTGGATGTGTATCGAGAAATGGACAATGATAAGATAGATATTCTCTTTGACGAGAAAGGACGCAAGACATTGTTGCTGACTTATGCTAAACTGACGAAGATATAGTACGTATAAAGCCTGTATGATACCTATGTCTACTACTGCTATCGTTTTATCTGTGATTCGCTACTCCGATACGGGGTCGATAGTGCATCTCTACACCGCGGATAATGGACGTATGCAGTATGTGGTTTATGGCAATAAATACAAGGCATTGCTTCAGCCCTTGTCGGTGATAGAGCTTACCACGAAGCGCCGCAACAACGCGCCCAGTCAGATGCCTGTAGTATCGTCGGTAGAGGCTTTGTCGTACACCATTACGGATGCGAGAGTGGAGTTTGAACATATGCTTGACCATCCGTCATCGTATTGCACCTTGCACCCTGTAAAGCAGTGTATAGCTATGTTTATAGCCGAACTGCTGACCTATACCCTGCGCCATCCTATGGCAGATCCTCCGTTGTTTAGGTGGCTCCTAGAGATGATTCATCGTTTGGAAGAAAAAGAGGATGTGCGCAATTTGCATTGTGACTTTCTGATGGATTTTGCTACATTTATGGGTTTTGGTATAGACGAACAAGAGCATCCCGAGTGGTTTGTGGTTCCAGAAACTAGGCAACAAAGGCAGCAGCGTCTACGTCAACTCATCGCCTATTTTCGAGAGAATATAGACGACTTACCTCCGCTCAAATCCCTAGAAGTATTAATAGAAGTATTTGATTAATTAAACATAAATTACCATGAAAACATTCAAAATTCTATCTCTCGCACTCTGTGCGCTCGCATGCAGTCTCTCTGTTCAAGCAGGCGAGAAATGGTTGCAAGGTTACAAAAAAGTGTTGGTTATAGGTGCTCACCCAGATGATCCAGAATCCATGTGTGGTGGTACGATGCTACGTCTGAAGGAGATGGGCGCGGAAGTGGTGTCGGTGTATCTGACATCCGGCGAGGCTGGCATACCCGGCAAGACCTATGAACAGGCGCGTACCATTCGTCAGCAAGAGGCGAAGGATGCTTGTGCTGTGCTAGGCGTGCGTGCAGTCTTCCTGACACAGATTGATGGCAATGCAGAGGTGAACAAACAACGCTATGCCGAAATGAAAGCCCTGATAGAACAAGAGCAACCCGACATGGTGATTACCCATTGGCCTATAGATTCACATCGTGACCACCGTGTATGTTCTATTCTTGTGTATGATGCATGGAGAATGACGGGAAGAGGGTTTGATTTGTATTATTGCGAGGTGATGACGGGTATGCAAACCCAAAACTTTACACCTACCTTATGGGTGGATATCACCGCTACCCGCGATAAGAAGATTCAGGCTTATCTCTGCCACAAGAGTCAGGAACTAGAAGGGGCAGTAAAAGAGTATCATGACACCATGGAGAGAATGCGAGGAATGGAGTGCCAAGCCAAATATGCTGAGGCTTTTGTGCAACAGTTGTGGAAATAAGCACTTGCCCAACCAAAAATATGGATACAAAAAAGACTACTCGGGTGGAGTAGTCTTTTTTGTAGATAGATAGGGTATTACAAGATAATCTTTACAGAGTTGTTACCTTGAATAACAATGAACACGCCATGTTGGTCGGTAGGGAGTTGATTTCCTACAAAGCGTCCCATGATGTCATATACTTGCGTTTGTTCGTTCCAAGTGATATCGGTGATATCTGTAGACCACTTTTTCCAGAAAGCGTACAAGGTACCTTTCCATCCAGCAGGGATCTCGGTGAGTTTTTGTCCGCGTGTGGTCTTCACGCTACGCCAGCAGTCAAAATCATATCCGTATTTAAGAGGGATAGGAAGCACATAGCGCTCAGTGACAAATGTAGGGAGTTCGCCGTCCACCTTACCACCATCTAGTTCCCAGTAGATCTCTACTTTAGGTTCATACACCTCGTTGCCTTCGTAGTAAGCAGCCTTGTGCTCTACTCCAAATCGGTCATAGCTATAGATGGCGATAGTCTTGGTGCTAAGGTCACCCCATCCATCCATGCGGCAGCTCTTGCCATAAACTACGGTTTTGAGGTACTCAGGAGCAGGTGTGTTGTAGGTGTCTGGTTGGCTGTTACCACCATTGTCGCCACTATTATTACCGCCATTATCGCCAGAGCCTGTATCTTCGCCTAAGTAAGCAGGTCCCCATGCAGATGGTTGACCAGCAGTAGTGAAGTCAGCTGAATATGGCCAAGCGGTATATTGGGTTTGGAGGAAGAATGCTGCAATTGCATAGCGCCATGTAGCTGCTGTGAGGTCGTCGGTGAGTTCAGGAACAGTACTTGTGGCAACGGCATTGCCTTTTTGTGCGTTTTGTACTTTAGCGATATAATTCTTCAGCCATGTCCAATTTGAATTGCTGAAAGCTTTTTGTACCTCAGTAGCATTCAGCTTGGTGCAAATCGTTTTGCATGAAGCTACCATATCACCTGTATTGATAGTTGCCAATGTACCTAATCCGCTCAAACCAGCATCCGTCTTAAAGTTTGTCCACAACTCCTCTTGAGTAGGAACGGTAGCAGCTGCGGCATTGTCTTTGGCCGCGATGCCCTTGCTACCACGTGGGTATACATAGATGGTAAAACGCTCTGCAGTAGGGTGCTCCCATGTCATGACGGTATCTTTGACCTTTACATTGGTAGGTGCTGCCAAAGTGGTTTTGGATTTCCAATCCATAGCTGGTGGCAGCGCTTTGTACTGGAAGTGTGACTCGCGCAATTCGTTACGCATGAGAATAGCTGAAGATGTGCTAAATAGTACAGAACCAGTATAACCAGAAGACAAGTTCGCACGGTTGACATCTATCTGGCGTTGGATCTCAGCAACACCATCGTTGTATCCTTCCATTCCGTCTGAATCATATGCATAGCAAGCACCTTGTGATGCGAAGAAGTGTACTTTTTGGCCGTTAGGCAGTTTGTTGGAGAAGTTCTCGCACACCTTTTTCGCCCACCAAGGGGTGAGGATATCGTAGTCACCTTTTTTGGCAGTAGTGGACCAATATACTTGTGGGTTGAGGTAGTCTACCCATCCTTGTTTAGCCCATTCTACTGGGTTGCAATAGAGGTAGTCATATGACTCCATGGCGGTGGTTGCTGGCAAACTGATGCCGTAGTATGAACCTGCAGTAGCTTTATTACTCCAGTTACCTGGGGTACCCATACCGAAGCGTACCCATGGTTTGGTCTTTTGTAGGTCACGATAGAGTCTGTGTACCACAGAGTCTACGTTGGCGCGACGCCAGTCATCGATATAAGTATTATCTTTGTCTGCGTCAGTTACCTTGTAGAGGTGTTTAGAGCGAGAATCAGCATCCTCTGTATTGGTACCGCCATAGGCATAGAAATAGTCGTCCATGAGGATTCCATCGATGTCGTAGTTGTTGACAATCTCCATCAACACTTTGTGTACATAATCGCGCGCCTCAGGATATCCAGGGTCAATGATTTGTCCAGAGAAGGAGGAGTTGTTGTATTTGATGATCCATTGTCCTGCGTTTTTCCATACGGGGTCATCTGTGCTTAATGTACCAGATGGGGTAGCACGGAAGGGGTTGACCCATACGTGGAGCTCAAGACCACGCTTGTGTGCTTCTTCAATGGCGAAAGCCAATGGGTCGTAACCTGGATCTTGACCGCGAGTTCCTGTCAAACAGTCTGCCCAAGGCTCGTAAGAGGATTTGTAGATAGCATCGCAGAATGAGCGTACTTGCAAGCATACTGCATTGTGATTACCTGCAACGAGCGCGTCGAGTTTTTGTTGCAACTCTGCTTTTTGTGCATCCGCAGTTTTTTGTCTTGGCCAGTCGAGACCATAACCTGTAGTCATCCATGATGCACGAAACTCGTGCTTAGGATTGGCATACAAGGTGGTAATACCTACTGCCAATGTGAAAAGGAAAAGAAGAATCTTTTTCATGTTTGATAAGTTATTTTATTAGTTTATATGTATTATTGCCTTGTTTGATGATTAATACACCATTTGGTACGATGTGTATATCGTCGCCAAGATATCGTCCCATAATGTCATATACTCTTATCTCTTTGGTGTGGGATGTATTGTCTATCGATGTCAAAGGAGGGGTATAGCCTTCCCATATTGCATATAATGTTCCTACCCATCCCGCGGGAATCACTACGACCGTTTTTCCAGTATACTCTGCAGTAGTGGACCATCCCAAAAAGTCATATCCTTCAGGATGAGTTGGGGTAGGCAATACATAGGTCTCAGTTACTTGACTAGGCAACTGTACATCTATCTCTTTCATGTAGGGTGAATAAGGTCCCCATGCCTGAGGTTGACCTGCTTGGGTGAAGTCGGCTGTAGGACCTGGACTATATCCATCCACGCGGTAGGACGCATTGTCGCAATTGAAGAACGCATACAGGTGATATCGCCATTCTTTATCACTATCTAATTCATAGCCGTCTTCTTGTGCTATGGCTAGCATATAGTCTCTTAGCCATACCCAATTGGTATCTTGCATCATAAAATCCATGGCATAGCCATCGCCTAGGGAATGTATCCATGTAAAGCCTAACACGTCGTTTATGGCGCGATCCTCCGATGCCACAAACTTACTGCCGTATTTATTACTATAGAATGTCACATAATCCTTTTTCCACATTTCCCATAGCTCTTCGTTGGTAGGGATATCCCATCCTTTGAATTCGCCTCCATTCAACACCCATGTGATTTCTGTTGCGTTAGGATCTGCATCAGGAAAAGCCACCTCGTTCCATACTGCCACACCATGCTCGACTCCGTAACGGTCGTAACTGCATACGGCTATGCTGTTGGCCAGGTCACTAGCCTCTAGGGTGATCTCTTTGTCATAGACAATTTGTTTCAAATATTGTGCTTGCATACCTGTAGTAGCATCGTATCCCTTAGGATAGACATATACGGTAAAGCGCTCTGCATCAGGGTGTTCCCAACTTAGTTTTGTACCATCCACCTTCAAGTTGGTTGGGGCATCCAGAGTCTCTTTTACTTTCCACGTCATAGGTGGAGTGAGCGTCTTGTGGACAAAGTGTGTGGCTGCCAAGGATGTATACATATTGACATAGGATTTGGTATTGTAGAATACCGAGCCTGTGTATCCAGATGACAGATTAGCACGATTGGCATCGATCTGCTTTTTGATCTCGTCCACGCCGAATGCACCATCATCTACTCGATAGGTGGCTTGTGAAGAGAAGAAGTGCACTTGCTTGCCGTTAGGTAGTAACTCAGTAAAATGCTCGCATACATCTTTTGCCCACCATTTGCATAGCACATCGTAGTCTTGACCCGATGAGGTGGTAGGCCAATATAGTTGTGGGTTGATATAATCCACATAGCCATTTTTCACCCATTCCACTGGATTACATGCTTGCACGTCGTAGTCGTCTAGTCCGCTGATGCCGCTTGGCAGTGTGATGCCATATGCCTGAGCTGCTTTCTTTTGGGTACTCCAAATACCAAAGGTTCCCATACCGAAACGCACCCATGGTTTGACAATTTGAATACTGTCGTATAGCATTTTCATACAGCTATCCACATTGGCGCGACGCCAGTCGTCATCGGTATCGCCATCTTGATTGACATCCACTACGTTGGCTGGTTTGTGAAGCGCCTTAGATGCAGCATCCTCTGTGGTAGTTCCACCGTATGGATAGAAATAGTCATCCATAAGGATACCATCAACATCGTAGTTGTTGACAATCTCCATCATCACTTTCAAGACATATTCTCGTGCTTCAGGATAACCTGGGTCGATGATCTGGCCATCGAACGAACCGTTATCGTATTTGATGATCCATTGTCCAGCGTTTTGCCATACCTTGTCGCTAGTGGAGATGGTGCCGGAACTGGTTACACGGAAAGGGTTGACCCAGACATGGAGTTCGAGGCCACGCTTGTGAGCTTCCTCAATAGCGAAAGCCAAAGGGTCGTATCCAGGGTCTTTGCCGCGGGTACCGGTTAGGACCGATGACCAGTTTTCGTAAGATGACTTATAGGTAGCGTCGCATAGCGCGCGAACTTGCATGCACACTACATTCATATTACCAGCTTTCATCTTGTCAAAGATGGCGGTCATTTCTTGCTTTTGTTGTTCGCGTTTACTATCGCTGGTTGCCTTGGTTTTAGGCCAATCAATGCCATAGTGGGTGGTAAACCATGTAGCACGAAACTCGTGCTTAAGATTAGCCAACAAACTAGTGGTACTTACCAATAGGCAAAATAGTATAATAGCGCTTTTTTTCATCTTATTTTACAAGTTTGAATAGTTTGTCCCCTTGTTTTACGATCAGCACATGACCTGGTACAGTATGGATATTGCCTTCCATTCTACGACCCATGATGTCATATATCTCTAGTGGCTGGTTCCAATCGATGTTTTCGATAGAAGTGGAGGGGTTCCATCCTTCCCAATTAGCGTACAACGTACCTTTCCAATAAGCAGGAATAGAGTAGAGTTGATTGCCTGTAAATGTGGCGTTATCCCACCATCCAAGGAATGGATAACCATCTGGGTGAGTGAGGTTGGTAGGTAAGGTATATTCGGCAGTTACTTGTGTTGGTAGGGTGATCATGCCTTTGGCAGCCTGGTAGGCAGGTCCCCATGCGGATGGTTGGCCTGCTAATGTAAAATCTCCACATGGTGCCCATGAGATGACTTGTCCACTTTTGTAGCGTACTTCGTCCGTAGCATTAAAGAAGGCGTAGAGATTATAGCGCCAATTCTTGGTGTCATTAATTTGACCTGCCTCTGATTGGATGTACTCTGCTAGCCACAACCAGTCGGGATGTTGTGTCATGAATTCGATGGCAAAGTTTTCTTCTGACCATGTAGGCCATGTGAGTTCTAGAACAGCATAGATAGGGTATTCGCCCACTTGGTAGTTAGGGTATATTTTGGAGTAGAATTCGTCAAAATCAGCTTTGAACATCTCCCAAAGTTGTTCGTTGGTTGGCACTTCTACAACTGGTAATTGTCCACCGTTGAGTACCCATGTGATGTCTATGGTAGGTTCTGGATTTGGGTCTGTGCCTGGATTAGGATCGGTTCCCGGGTCAGGATTTTCAGGTTGTTCTGGATCCGTCGCATCAGGGTCGGCATTGTAGAGAGCGACTCCGTGCTCTACACCATAGCGGTCGTATGTGTAAACGGCGATGGTGGTATGGGTGAGTGAACCTAAATGGCTAGTATTGAACGTGTTACCATATACAACGTCCTGTAGATAGATAGGGTTGGATGTGGCGGTTTTTACTCCTGTTCCTTTAGGGTATGCATATACGGTAAAGCGTGTTGCAGTAGGATGTGACCAAGAAAGTGTGGTGCCTGTAAGTGTGAGGTTAGAAGGAGCGGCGAGGCTATCTTTAACCTTCCATGACATTGGTGGTGCGAGTGCGGTATATTGGTAATGTGATTTTGCCAACTCTTCATACATCTTTAGGTATGAGGTTGTATTATAGTACACAGCTCCAGTATATCCAGAGGAGAGGTTAGCGCGGTTAGCATCAATTTCACGCTTCATTTCCTCTACACCATCTTCGTATCCGTTAGATCCGTTATATACTTTGTATGCAGCTGGAGAAGGGAAGTGGTGTACCCTTTTGCCGTTAGGTAATTGATCAGAGAAGTATTCACACACATCTTTTGACCACCATTTGCATAGTACATCGTAGTCTTGCGCTGCCACTTGTGTTGACCAATAGATTTGTGGGTTAACATAATCAACATAACCTCCTTTTATCCACTCAACGGTATTGCAATAAAGGGTATTGTATATATCACCACCACTAATACCAGAAGGCAATTTGATACCATATGCACGAGCTGCACCATGATCCATAGTCCAGATTCCACCAGGTCCCATGCCGAAGCGTACCCATGGTTTGACGATCTGGATGCTATCATACATGGCCTTGATGACTTTATCCACATTGCTGCGGCGCCAGTCATCAATGGTTTTACCGTTATTGTTCACATCAACTACCTCAGCTGCGTTGTAATGCAATGCTTGTGCTTTGGCATCTTCGTTGGTAGTTCCGCCGTATGCGTAGAAGTAGTCGTCCATTACCATACCGTCAATATCGTATTTGTTGACGATTTCCATAAGGACTTTTACGACATATGCACGTGATTCGGGATAACCAGGGTCAATGATATATCCAGAGAAGGAGTCATTGTTGTACTTGATGAGCCAGTCTCCTGCGTTGCTCCACATCACATCAGAACTTGATAATGAACCCGTTGACGCACGAAATGGGTTTACCCAAACATGTAGTTCCATGCCGCGTTTGTGCGCTTCATCAATAGCAAACTGGAGTGGGTCGTAGCCTGGATCTTTTCCACGAGTACCAGTAAGTGCCACGGACCATGGTTCGTAAGAAGATTTATACAAAGCGTCACACAATGAACGTACCTGCAAACAAGCTGCATTCATATTACCAGCTTTCATCTTATCAAGAATATCAATTAACTCTTGCTTTTGTTGCGCACGCTTACTGTCTGTGGTCGCTTTTGTTTTAGGCCAATCGATATTGGCTACAGAAGTTAGCCATGTAGCACGGAACTCGTGTTTAGGGTGTTCTGCAAAAATCGATAAGCAGAACATCGTTGCTAAGAGAATGAGGGAGAGAGTTTTTTTCATGGTACATTCAATTTGGTGCGCATAGGCACATTTTCGGCACAAAGGTACTACAAATAATGCACATACGCAAGCGAAACGGGTATTTTTATAAAAAATAATAGATTTTAATCTATTTTTATGCCATATCAGTGTCTTCGCAGATACCACAAAAAAGATAAGATACACTCCCGTGTACCTTATCCATGATGAAAAACTCTTTGCTTAGTACTCTCCTTAGGAGAGTCTAGGGGTTATTGCACTTCAATGCTGCGTACAGATTTCTTCTGGGGCACAGCGGTGAGTTTGGGCAATGTGATCTTCAGTACGCCGCTGCACATATGAGCTGTGATAGCCGCTTTGTCCACGTGTTCGGGAAGCAACATTGTTTGCACGAACTGCGCGTAGTTGAACTCCTGACGAAGATACTTGTAAGGTGGTTCCTCATTTGGTTGATTTTCATGTTTTTTCTCTACAGAGATTACAAGTTGGTCTTTGTCATTGAGGTGTACATGAAAATCCTCTTTGCTCATACCTGGTGCAGCCATTTCGATGATGTACTGCTTTTCATTTTCCTTGACGTTGATAGCGGGAATCACATTGTCTGTGTTTCGAATGGAGAACCAGTCGTCATGAAAGAATTCGTTGAAAAAGTTTGGCAACCAATTGTTTTGCCTTTTTAAGGTGGGTAACATAATGAATAAATTTTAATAGTTTTAGGTTTAGGTTTGATGGCAACATTCTCTTAGTAGCCTGCTTGCCATTTTTTGTATTGCATAGGCATATAGGCAAATACCATGCCAAACTTGATATGAGTGATGCTTTTCTTGTGAAATTTGTCTATACGTGTCGATAAAAATCATATAAAAAACAAGAAATTTTGCATAAAAGTTTGTGTATTTCAAATAAATATCGTACCTTTGCACGCTTTTTCGTGTAAAAAGCATACCATTAATTATTTTTATTAACTTCGGACAGGCAACTCGCGTAGTTGTAGTCCACAATGACAAAACAAACAAATGGCAACAAAAATTCGTTTGGCTCGTCACGGTCACAAAGACTATGCTTACTACCACATCGTAGTAGCTGACAGCCGTTCGCCACGTGATGGCAAAATTATCGAGCGTATTGGTTCTTACAACCCTAACACCAACCCAGCAAAGGTTGATCTTAAGTTCGACCGCGCATTGTATTGGGTGAACGTAGGTGCTCAACCAACTGACACTGTTCGCAACATCCTTTCTGGTGAGGGCGTAATGCTCATGAAGCACTTGAATGGTGGTGTAGCTAAGGGTGCTTTCACTGCTGAGGAGGCTCAAAAGCGTTTTGAGGCTTGGAAAGCACAAAAGGATGCTAAATTGGGTAAGATCAGCCAAGAGGAAGCAGACAAGAAAGCTGCTGCTGCTAAGGCATTGCTTGCTCAAGAGGTAGAGACTAACAAGGCAAAAGCTGCTGAGCTTGCTAAGAAACGTCAAGAAGCTGCAGACGCTCTTGCTGCCGCAGCTGTTGAGGCTGCTCAAGAGGCCGCTGCTGCTGAGGCTGAGGTGGCTGCTGAATAATCCACAGCGCATAAGCAAACAAAAAAGGTTCGAAAACGAAAGTTTTGAACCTTTTTTTTGTATGTGTCAAAAAAAAATCGTACCTTTGCATCCTGAAGTATAATGATTATAGGGAGGAGTTTTAGTCATTTATTCTAGCATGCTCAACGTATCAATCGTTTTATATCAACCAGATTGGCAAGAGGTGAGTGTATTGACAAATACTTTGCTGCAGTCATCTAGGGTGCGAACGGTCTATTGGATCGACAATTCGCCCAAGGCAACCGATGTCGTATTGCCCTCATCGCGTGTGGTGTATCTTCCTTCTAAGACTAATCTAGGCTATGGTGCTGCGCATAATATCGCCATACGCGAGAGCATTTATGATGATATTCCTTTTCACCTCGTCGTTAATCCAGATATCATCCTTACGCCACAAGCGTTGGAAAAGATGCTTGACTTTGTGGCAGCTACTCCCGAGGTGGGATTATTGATGCCTAAGGTGCTCTGTCCCAATGGGGAAGTGCAATACCTATGCAAACTGCTACCTACCCCCTGGGATCTTTTTTCGCGTCGTTTCTTACCTAGTAGTTGGACTCAAAAACGTACACAGCGCTTTGAGATGCGCGCATCTGGATATGATAGAATCATGAATATTCCCTATTTGAGTGGGTGCTTTATGTTGCTTCGCACCGCAGCGGTACAAAAGGCGCGTTTATTTGACGAACGATTCTTTATGTATCCCGAGGATATGGATCTGACTCGACGTATCCATCGAGACTATCTCACCGTCTTCTTTCCACATGCAACGGTGATACATAATCATCAGAAAGCATCGTATAAGTCCCTAAAAATGTTATGGATACATATCGTAAACATGTGTAGATATTTCAATAAATGGGGTTGGTTTAGGGATAAAGAGCGTAGGCTATTCAATCAGATTGCCCAGCAGCATTATCTATAGTTTGTACTGTTTTTACCGATATCACTCCGATACCACTCCGATAGGATCAGCAAGGTATATATTACGCACAAAAGGGGCTACCATTAGGTAGCCCCACTATATTGTGGTCTGTAGTTATCGCTTAGAGAGCGTTGGTGTGCAAAGCCAAACTTGATTTCAAGTTTGCTGCTTTGTTGCGGTGAATGATGTTGCGCTTAGCCAATTTATCCAACATTGAGCTAACTCTTGGCAACATTTGCTCAGCAGTAGCTTTGTCAGTTGTTGCACGCAAAGCACGAACTGCGTTACGAGTAGTCTTTGCATAGTAGTGGTTATGAGCCTTGCGAGTAGCGGTTTGGCGAATACGCTTCAAAGATGATTTATGGTTTGCCATCTTAATTAATAAATCTTAATAAATGTTACTATATTTATGTTATCTTGTAGTGCCACGGGGAATCGAACCCCGCTTTAGAGAATGAAAATCTCTTGTCCTAACCGATAGACGATGGCACCATTTCATGTCCTTTAGACCGAAATCGGCTGCAAAGGTACTACCTTTTTTTTAATTGTGCAAATATTTTGTCAGAAAAAGCGCATTTTTTGCAAAAAAATTGCATATTTCGCAATATTTTATTACCTTTGCACCCGAAAAATAACGAAAACTCATGAAATTACGTCTTTTTATCACGCTCTTTTTGCTTGGTTTTACCAGTGTTTCATTACTTGCCCAGGACCTGTCTGGTGCGCAACCAGAGCTATATACGGCCGAAAATGTCTTTTTTGACCCTACACGCAAGGTGGAGCAGGAGGATTATCAGTTTGCTACCCCATGGCGTTTCGAACTAGGATATACACAACTCAATCATAGAGCGATGGATACTGCAACCCTATATTTGCATGGTATGCGAATAGGTGCCACGGTGGATTTTGTGCTTCCTCGCCACTTTAGTGTGCAGACGGGTGCATTGCTCACATTGTCGTATGGACAGAAAAACCAACATTGGGCAAGTATGACTGAAGAGTCAGCGCAAATCAATATTCTGCAGCACAATATTGTTCAACTACAGCTCACCATACCTGCGCGCGCGTATTATACTATTAAGGTATGGAAGAAGCTCAACTTCTTTGTATATGCTGGTCCACAGTTGCAAGTTGGTTTGACCAGTTATGATATTATCAATAAAGATAAGATTTCTTCGCTTACCGTGGATTGGCTGAAGGGGCAAGGTATCCGTGTAGAAAATCACGATAGGTATGTAGAAAAGGAGTATTGGCGTACATCTATCCAAATGGGACTAGGTGGTGGATTGGAATGGGATCGTTTTCGCTTGCAGGCTGGATATGATTTTGGTTTGAACAATATCTATCGTACTCCTACCCTGGATACTCAAAAAACGAATGAGTGGACATGGATGACCACATTCTCCTATAAGTTCTAAACGATAACTCTAGATACAAATAGAAGGCATCTCTACAGGTAGAAATGCCTTCTATTTGTATTGTTGTAGGTTATGTATTCGGACTAAGTTCTGTATAGGCAGGTATACTAGGTAGGTATTGGTATCCCTCTGTAGTTACTCGTGCCAAGATGATCGTTTGTCCGTTGCTGAGCAGCAATAGTGGAACGTTGAGTTGTCTATTGTAGATAGCCGCTTGATCAAACACCTCTTGTGTGATCGCTACACTGGGTGCCTTAAATTCGATCAACATCAGCGGTTGCATCTCTTTGTTGTAGACGATGGCGTCGCAACGTTTGGGTGTGCTACCTACTTTGATAGGTACTTCTACGGCTATTAAGTGGTGAGGATATAGATGCTCTTCAACCAACCATTGCAATATACTTTGTCGTACATTCTCTTCGGGTGTGAGGCGCACGTACCTACGCCTCCATGCGCAGAGAACATATTGTTTCCCGTTTTGTATACGTATATTCATCGCCTAAGATATAGGTGCTTGCGCCGTTTTGTAGCTCGCCAGCGAGCGTTCTAGTAGCGCACAAGCGCTTACTTCTGCCAGTTATCCTTGAGCGAAGCTGTACGGTTGAACACAAGTTTTTCGCTAGTGGTGTCAGGATCCACCACGAAGTAACCATGCTTGAGGAATTGGTAATTGTTGCACTTAGCTATGCCATCTACTACCTCTGGTGTATGCATTTCGGCCTTCAATGCGCCCTCCATCTTGCAGTTGACCACTTTCAAACTATCTGGATTCAGCAAATCACGGAAGTCACCTTCCTCTGCAGATGGGTTTTCACAAGCAAATAGGCGGTCGTACAAGCGAACCTCAGCATCCACACAAGACTCACACTCTACCCAGTTGATGGTAGATTTAGTCTTGCGGTTGCCACCTTCGGTACCTGACTTAGAGTCTGGATCGTAGGTTGCATATACAGTGGTGATATTACCCTCTGCATCTTTCTCGCAACCAGTAGCTTGGATGATATATGCAGCTTTCAGGCGCACCTCGCGACCACCAGGGCTGAGTCGGAAGAACTTCTTGTCGCCTTCTTCCTGGAAGTCACCGCGCTCGATATAGAGTTCTTTGGCGAACTTCATCTCGCGGGTACCTAATTCTGGATGACCATCGATATTTTCTGCCACGATGGTTTCTCCTTCACCTTCGTAGTTGGTGATGACAAGTTTCACTGGATCGAAGATGGCGCATACACGTGGTGCAGTTTCTTTTAGGGTCTCACGTACGGTGTGCTCAAGTAGTCCAAGGTCGATCATTCCCTCCACTTTGGTATACCCAATCTTGTCAATGAAAGCGCGAATAGCCTCTGGGGTATAACCACGACGGCGTAGGCCGCATACGGTAGGCATACGTGGGTCATCCCAACCACTCACCAGACCTTCTTTCACCAATTGCAACATCTTACGTTTGGACATCACAGTATAGGTGATATTCAGGCGATTAAACTCGTATTGGCGTGGTCGATAGTCGCCCGTAATGAATTGGTCGATATAGTAGTCATATAATGGACGGTGTACCACAAACTCTAGTGTACAAATAGAGTGGGTTACTCCCTCGAAATAGTCCGATTGTCCGTGTGCAAAATCGTACATTGGGTAAACGTTCCATGTGCGACCAGTACGGTGGTGAGGGTGGGTAGTGATGATGCGGTACATGATTGGATCACGGAAGTGCATGTTAGGGTTAGCCATGTCGATTTTTGCACGTAGCACCATCTTTCCGTCTTCTATCTCTCCGTTTTGCATAGCTTGGAAAAGGCGAAGGTTCTCATCGATAGGACGATCGCGATATGGAGATGCCACACCGGGCTCGGTAGGGGTACCTTTTTGCTCCGCAATTTGCTCCGCAGTTTGCTCATCGATATATGCCTTTCCTTTTTTGATAAATTCGATGGCTAGATCATAGAGCTGTTGGAAATAGTCAGAAGCGTAGTAGATGTTCCCCCATTTGAAACCCAACCAGGCGATATCTTGCTGGATAGAGTCTACATACTCTACATCCTCTTTCACGGGGTTGGTATCGTCAAAACGAAGGTTGCAGACGCCGTTGTATTTCTCTGCGATACCAAAGTCCATGCATATCGCCTTGACGTGACCGATATGCAGATAGCCGTTTGGCTCTGGTGGGAAACGTGTTTGAATGCGTCCGTCGTTCTTACCCTCTTGTAAATCTTTTTCTACGATTTGCTCAATAAAATTGAGGCTTCTTTCTTCTAGTTCCATAAATGTATCGTGTAGTATTCTGTTTACAGTTTTCCAAAAAATCGCGCAAAGGTATAGTTTTTTTTTTACATATGCAAGTAATTCCGAATGTTTCTGCGATTTTACTCTGAACTATTTCATTGTTTTACTTCGAATGTTTTTGTGATTTTACTCTGACCAGCAACAGAAAATAATACGTATTTGGGAACTTGGCGCAATTTTACTTGGGAACTTGGCGTAAAAAACAGGAGGATGTGTCAATCAACTGACACATCCTCTTGTTCTTTGTTGTTAGTTCATTGGAGTTCCCAAGACATTGTATAACTTATTATCTCGCAGGATATATAGATGTCCGTCACGAATGATTTTCTGGTATTGAGTTCCTGAAGTGTGTATATCTTCAACGGCAGTAAAATCGTGGTTGTACTCACATCCGACATCCATAAAGTCAGGATGATCTGTGGTATACAGACATTCGTCTTCGCGCCAAGCGCAGAGCATGACATGGTTTTGTTCGATATTGTTACGCGCTTTGCTTGCTCGTTTGGCAGAGTTATGTACGATTCCATCTATAGAACCCAAGCCTGCTAACCATACTTTTTCATGATGCAGCTCAGTCTGTTGACCGTTTACTTGTTCGTAAAGAATAGCATCTAAGGTTACTCTCGTTATTCCATCTTCGATGGTGTCTTTGGCTGTAACC
>JAZKYJ010000056.1:0-16609 GCA_045612045.1 Paludibacteraceae bacterium
AGCTGGACCCCATGCAGATGGTTTACCTGCGGTAGAAAAGTCTGCAGTAACAGGCCATGACTCGTGTTTGTTTGCTTGGAAGAATGCATCTACGTGCCAACGCCAGAGTGCCTCATCCTCACCGAGGGTGACACTTTGAGCAGTAGCTACTGAGAGGATATAATCGCCCAACCACTTGTACTCAGAAGTAGCGTCAGTCATAATCTTATAACCCTTGGTCATGAAGGTAGCTACCATGTTAATAGGTTGATCAGCACGGTTCTCGTTGTAGAAGGTCTTGTAGTAAGCCTTGAATGCAGTCCAGAGAGAGTCGTTGGTAGGTACAGTCACGGTACCACCGCTGGTCTTCATCTCGTACACCTTACCGCCATTGAGTACCCAAGTCACCTTAGCTTCACGCCAGAGTGCGTAAACGGTACCCTTGTAACCTACAGGGAGAGAAGTGAGTTTGTTGCCAGAAGTGCTATTGCTGTCATACCAGCCAAGGAAGATATATCCTGCACGTGTAGGAGTTGGGAGGGTGTATGCGCTACCCTCAATCTTAGTTGGAAGAGTAACAGATACGCTACCGCCGTTGAGTTCCCATTTCACATCTACGTTCTCGAGCTCCCAAATAGCATAGAGTTTGCCTTTGAAACCTGCAGAGAGAGTAGTATATTTGGTACCAGAAGTATTGTTGGTGTTATACCAACCGAGGAACTTATAACCGTCCTTCTTAGGAGTAGGGATGGTATAGGTAGATTCAATCTTTGTAGGCAATTTCGCACTTGTGCCAGTTGCTATTTGGAAAGCTTCGCCCCAAGCAGAAGATTTACCAGCAGTAGTAAAGTCAGCGTTGTAGTTACCAGCTGCGCCGCAAGTGAAGAATGCGGTCAAGCTGTAGCGCCAGTTAACCTCAGCTGTGAGGGCTACACCTGCTTTGTTAGAAACATCGGTGATATAATCGCCCAACCACTTCCAGCCAGAAGTAGTGCTAGTCATCATCTTGCTTACGTCGCAACCTAGTGAGTTACCATAGTAGAGGAAGTTGCTAATCTCGCGGGTTGTAGCGATAGATTGGCTAAAGAACTTGTTGTAAGCTGTTTTGAAATCCTCTGCCAACTCTTCGCCAGTAGGTACTGTGCCACCTACTACCACACCGCCATTGAGTTCCCACTCTACATCTGGAGTCTCAGGTACTACAGGTGGGTTAGGATCCTCACCTGAGAGTTCTGGAAGATCTTTGTAGATAAAGTCATCTGTTGTAATATAGTTAACACCATAAGCACCATATTTCTTATAGTCCGCTTCAGAGTTCATTGTCCAAAGAGACACCTTCAAACCAGCGTTTTTAGCTTGAGTTACAAGGGCTTGTGTCACATAGTTAGTAGAGTTGTAGTAGTAGCAAGAAGAGATATCCCAACCATTGGATTTACAGGTAGAGATATTGCTGCTAGTGATGTAATTCACCAAGTATTGACATTTCAACTTTGGATAGTTTTTGCCAATATATTCCAAAGACGCCTTCATTGAGGTAAGGATGATGATATCGTCCACCATATCTAATTTCTCGAAGATTGCATACAAACCTGGGAAGTTACTCATATCGTTGCTGTTGATACCACTTGCCCACTTGAGCTCAACTACTGGAGTCACATTGTATTGCTTACAAATCTCCAAGTAACGTTCTACGGTACAAATCTTACCTGTGTACTTCACACTCTTACGAGTTTGAGTAAGGGTCTTTGATTGAATAGTAGCCAACGTGTTGGTGTAGATTGTACAGTTGCTACTTAATCCAAAAGAAGTAGTGATGACATCATCGTGCCAGCAGACATATTTCTTGTCGCTAGTCACTTTCACGTCACACTCAAGAGCTTGGCATCCGTGTTTAGTAACACCATTGATGAAAGCTTGCTCAGTGTTTTCCACGCCAGTACGGCTTCCGCGGTGGCCAATCAAGATTGGCTTCCACGCCAATGCTTCGCTGGCAAATGCCAACATCAAAAGCATTAATAGAAAGTTGATCTTTTTCATAAATCTAGAATTTATTGGTTAGTATATTTGTTTGTTGTTACAAAAATTGTTTCAAGGTTTCACCGCTTCGCTGTTTCACGCCCTTTGGGCTAGTTTCAATGTTTCACCACTTCGTTGTTTCACGCCCTTCGGGCTAGTTTCAATGTTTCATCGCTTCGCTGTTTCATGCCCTTTGGGCAGTTTCATGCAGCGTTGCTGCTTGTTTCAGGGTTTCACGCTTCGCTGTTTCAGAGTTTCAATGTTTGAAATAGCAGCTTTGCTGCGTGAAATAGCGACTTTGTCGCGTGAAACTTTTCAACTCGCACTCGTGCGCGTGTGCGTGTGCGTACCTTTATATATTACGGGTTCATAACGGGTTCATGACGGGTTCATACTATATGATTACTATGTGATTACTATGAGATAACTATGTGATTTATCTACCTTGTTTATCCCATGGCAATACCGTTATCACTCCGTTACCACTCCGAACCTTTACCGAACCTTGCCTTGAGCAGTTTCAATGTTTCAATGTTTCACCACTTCGTTGTTTCACGCCCTTTGGGCAGTTTCATGCAGCGTTGCTGCTTGTTTCAGGGTTTCACGCTTCGCTGTTTCAGAGTTTCAATGTTTGAAACAGCAGCGCAGCTGCGTGAAATAGCGCTTGCGCGTGAAACTCTTTAATATTTAAGTCACGCGCACGCACGTGCGTACCTTAAAATATTATCTTACGCGCATGCCTGTAAGGTCATACACCTCGTTGCCTCGTTGGATATAAATCTGTCCGTTCCACATATATTTGGTAGGTTGGATAGAGTCAAGCAAAGAGATGTTTGGTGGAGCAGTAGGTGTCTTACTAGGCACATTTACTTTGCAAACAATGTTAGATGCGGTTGCGCCACTAACGGTAAAGAATCCTCTAATTCCCTTAATAGAGCCATCTTTAGTTAATATGGCTAGACGGTCATCTGCAACTAGGAACAAATTATCTTCGCTAGCAGGGAAGTCAGTCGTATTCATGATTCCATGGAAAGTGACTGACACTGTTCCGCTAGTTTTAGTATTATCTTTCGCTCCATATCCATTATTAAAATCAGTATTAACAGGACACTTAACTGGTTGATTCAAAGTAAATTCTCCTGATATATTATCTTGTGGCTTAATCAAATATGGCATACCTGCTTTTATGATATCATCTCCACTGAAAGTAACTTCTTCAAAATTCAAATTAACATGCGTGCAGCCATCTGAATCATCCACAGTGATACTTTCAAGTTTCAAGATACTAGCATTTACAAGTTCATCGGTTTTTTTAGCAATATCAAATGGGAAACAAATGGTACTATAAGAAACATTGTCCATATCACGCTTCACAAACGCCGCTGGGAAAGTGGTCTCTGCTTTAACTTTCAAAGGATCTACATCTTCATATGCACATATACCAATTTCAGCAATAACCCTTAATTGCTCGGTCAATTCGTTTACCAAGAATGTATTGCCATTGGTTTCGGGATAAGAACGAAGGGTTAGTACGTCAGGCTGTGTTTGAGGGTTATCCCAACCATATGTTTTCCATTGGTAGAATTTGCAACCATTAATCACATCTGCTCGCAAATCCATCTTCGCTTTTTGTAGATAATGTCCGTATGGCTCTTTGCCTATTCGCTCATGGATGATTGTAGCATACTCAACAGCTTCGGGTACAGCTGGATCAACAGTTGCATAGAACTCATGCACAGGTGCCAAAGTGTACTCATATTCTGAACGACATGGGGTGGAAACCACCTTATCTGCTGCGTGAGGAAGTGCGAAAGCCATTAATCTATTAGTGCCAGTTGCTGCAGCGTACAGGTTATCTGCGAAATCCCACGCGAAATCTTGAAATCCTCCTTTATCTGATTCAATATAAGCGGAATCTGTGAAAGTGTAAGAACCGGTGGATTCATTATATGAAACGGAATATATAGTTAAATGCTTTTTCCTAGCAGATCGTCCATAGTAAGTTTGAATAACACCAGAATTAGTTTTTTCATATTTAAAAGTGCTATCTACTAAGTGGCCACCAGCGACAGCTAACTTGCTAAAGTTATGATTGTGGCGAACAGCGCCTGCAGTTCGTCCTGAAATATGCTCCTCGAAATCTATCCTTCCCGTTATTGCATTGTAATGCACCATTGTAGCTGCTACACCATCATTGTCACGATTTTGAACAATCCAACATCCACCCATGGGATCGTATTCGACGCTAGTATTGTCGTAGCCAATAAGCATAGCCTCACCTATTGTTCTTCCTTGGGTGTCAATTAGTTTATCTGTCAATGTATTGGTTGTAGAACTACCATGATTAGTTTTTATCGTCTCTAAAATTTGCTCGCTACTTGCTTGATTCCCCCAAGCGGTGGAAGTACGTAAATTATATTTATCCAAGTGCCATTCAGATTGATTAACGCCAGGAAATTCACTACCCGATGGGATTGTAGAATTTACGGAGTACTTGCTTTGCGCTTGGTTTGCAGATAACAAGAGTATTTCTAAGTATGAACCGCTACCGCGTACATCCATACCTACATTAGGAGATGCAATGAATTTAGAACCTGTTGTATTTAGTATCAAATCATCCGAGTCCCATGTTCCTCCATTGAATATATTATAGTACTTGCCACCAGAAGTGGGTGGCTCATAGAAATTATTACCATCCGCATTGGCAGGTTGGTATAATTCTTGGAGAATGTTATTATTTCCTGCTGTAACAGAGATAAATACTCTACCATCGTCGCTGAAGCGAACTCTACGGGGAGCACGTGGTAAGAATTGGAAAGCATATGCATCTTCGAAGGAAATTCCACCTCCATAGCAAGCTATATTAGTCCCCTCCCAATTAGCATAAAGGCGCTCCATACCTCCTCCAAAAACATACACACCGGCCTTTTCTCCAAATGAAGCATAATTACTATTGTCATTACCATCGTAGGATCGACGAGATTCTGTACACAAGACTACGCCAAAATTATGACTATAAGGGTCGTTGCAAATATCTACAGATCCAGGAGTTCGAAATCCCTTGTATTCGGTAACTTCTTGAGCATTGATAAATTTTCTATCGCCTCTTGTATCATTTGCATTAATTTTTACGCTCTTTGTGGTTGTTTCACCATTCTGATTTCCACCCATCACGTCAATAGTCCATCTTACCCTCGTCATATCTAAATCTCCATTTTCTCCAATAACGTGTGTGAAATCTATCGTGTATTCGTGATATCCTTTCGCATTACATAGAATACCGTTGTCGTCATTTTTGTTTGTGATGTCGAATTCAAATAGGGATGTACCAGTGTTTCCGCCATCGCGAGACCAGGTGCTCTTTTCGCGATCCTCGGTAATATCCCAAAAACGAACAATAACACTCCTAGCAGGACCACTAAGGGCATATTTGATGACATAATGGTCGTTCATCAGCAGACCTTTGCTTTCATCAGTCACATATGTGTTTCTATCCACCATGTTATCCAAACGATATGCGAATGGATTCAAATAATTCTCTGCCATAGCAGATGCACAAACGAAGAAAGCACAGAATGCTACAAATAGTGAACGGATAAAGAAGTGATTTCTCATTGTATTATTCGGATTTTATATACTACTTAGTTAACTATTATATGATTATACTGTTCTAAATATGCCCGCGCATATGCTCACGCGCGTATGCGCATAACGCAGAATAGTGTGCAAAGTTAATACTTTTTTTGGAATTACGCAAACGTTTGAGCAAAAAAAAACTTTTTTTCACTAAACACATGCATTTTTCACCCCCATACACCTCCCATATAGAGCAATATTCTACAAAAAAAGCACCTCCCAAAGGAAGTGCTTTTGTATGATAAAACAGGCTTTCTTTACTTAATTCGAGTACCTGAAATATCGTAGACTAGCCCACCCTTTTGGATGTATATATTGCCATTCCACAAGTATTTTGTCACCTTCATCGTATCGGTCATCATAGGAACAACTGGCACATCTGTAGGAGCCTTATCTGGGAAATTCACCACATACTCCATGTCTGCGGACACGGGTACGTTCAGTTCGAAATATCCACGCAAACCATTGAGGGTAGTTTGCTTATTAAGCATGATCAAACGGTTATCCGCAGTCATAAACAAGCGTGTCTTGCTAGCACTAAATTCTGTAGGATTGATGAATCCCTTGAAGGTGAGCAGATTGTTGCCATCCGTCACTTCCTTGCCATTTCCTACCCCCGTATAAGGGAAGTCCACATCATGGAAAATCACCTCTGTTCCTTTGGCGATATTTTCTTTACCAGCCGCCAATTGAATCAGATATGGCACACCAGCATGCATATAGTCATCTCCCACAAAGCTTAGTTCTTCGAAATCTAGGAATACACGCTTATCATTAGGGTCGCCAGAAGTATGTGTACCCACAAATTTCTTCACACTAGCTCCTTCGTATGGTGTACCTACCAACGATTTCAGTTCGAATGGCAAACAAATGGTACTGTACGATTCATTATCCAACTCACGACGCACGAAAGCACCTGGGAAAGTAGCCTTCATTCCAAAGTCCTTCAGAGGTTTATTTTCCCATACACTAATGCCATATAGGGCAGTACGAGTAACGCCATCAGCATCCATAACAGACTGACTAGAAACCGTTTCTCCCACTTTCTCCTTTGTCACTCCATCCTCCTTGAGCCAGCAATAGAATTGATATCCATCCGCAGGTTGACCCAGCAATTGGAATTTCGCAGATCTTCTGTAGAAGAGATTAAAACCATTCAGCGACTCGTTATATTTATCCATATACTGACAGTCATTATCACAAGCTGTACCTACAGGTATGGTGTTAGGAACGAATTTCACCGTTAACTGCGACACATTGGTATTTTCAATATATGAAGTATCGCGACAAGGTGTCACGACTGGCTTACCGCCATTAGGCATGGCATACGCACATACGCGCTCGCTAGAAGCAGAAGCCGCATACAAGTTACCCGCATAATCCCATGCGAAGTCCATAGGCAGAATATCCAAATAAACATACACAGAATCCGTGAAAACAGGCTTGCTAGTGCCGCCAGTGTGCTTTACCGTGTAAATCGTTGCCCACTTAAGCTCAACGCAAGGCAATTCCACTTGGCTCTTGTCCGAATTGAACACAGCGCCATGATGGTCTTGGTGCTTAATGGTATGGTTGGTAGCGATCCACTTACGGCCGCGTTGTCCGCCCGCCACAACTAGTTTGGAGAAATCATTGTTATATCGCACACCACCACGTGATCGATCTACCACATGGTCCGTAAAGTCCACCTTACCACTCGTATTGATATGTGCGATAGCAGCCGCTTCCGTTTGATTAGCACGGTGTTGGCACATCCAAATTCCACCATATTGGTCGTACTCAAAATTCACATAATCGTAGAACACAACGGCATTGATAGGGGTTCCATCATTGATACCATCGCCATTCTTATCTCCCACCAATGTAGCGGTTGTAGCCGTGCGCTCCCACTGAGAAAAACCTATACAGTTGGTCCATGTTCTATTATTGCCTGTCGAAGGGTCTTTCTTGGTAAAGTTGAAATAGTTCTTATTATCAGGTTTTTTATTCCAAGACGTAGCCGTACCTATATTAAACTCACCGAACAGACAAGACTCGCGATCGGAGTTTCCACCAAAACTCTTATCTCCAGAAACCGCAAAGAGTTTCAATCCTGTCCCCTTACCACGCACATCCAAACCTACGTTAGGGGCGATAATAATATTACCACTCGCATCCTCCCAACGATATTGAGAGGTGTTCCATGTCGCTCCCGTAAAGAGATCCCAGAACCAACCCGAGTTGTTCAGTTTACCATTTGCTTGACGGTAATCGTAACGCAATCTAGCAGGATTCAACTCCTTGACAATAGATTGCGTGCCAGAGTTAAGCGACACAAACAAGCGGCCATCTTCCGAAAGGCGCACACGACGAGGCGCCAATGCGTTATACGTATCCCATACAGCTTGCGTACCTGAACGATAGGTTTGCGATAAACCTAGGTTGTAGCAACGAGCAAAAGTGCGGTTGTTATTAGGACTTACAAAGTCATAACGCACCTCACCGGTTGTTTCATCTTTATCAAACGAAGGCATATTTTGAAAAGCCGCATCAAACACAAATAATCCCGCTGACGCAGTCAAAGTACCATTATTATAGTAATGTGTAAAATATTTCGCATTAGGAGTCTGAGGAATAATTGCCTCAGTACAATAGATCATACCAAAGTTCTCGCTATGAGGGTTAACATCTATATCTAGACCACCAGGACAATAGAACGCATACTCAGTATCCACCAACACACTATGAAAACTAGCACCTCCAGTTGGCATCACATCTGTATTACCACCAATCACCTCTACCCGCCATTTTAGATTGGTCTTGTCGCGAAAATAACTTGTTACCTCATTATTCAACGCATTACGCAAACTGATAGGCACATGATAAATACCCTTGACCAATTTATTACCCTGGGTATTCTTGGCTTCGCTGCAATCAAAGACTACTGTCTGCGATCCCACTTCGACCACTACATTCACATTATCTGCTGGGGCATTGAGGTAGTAAGTCACGGTAAAGACATCACCCTCCAATTTCTCAGACAACTTAAATGCAAAAGGATTAAGTTCTCTAGCAAAACTAGGTAAACACGCAAGAAAAAAAGCGAAAACAGCAAATAGCGAACGGGAGAAAAATTGTTTCATATCTTTTACATGGTTAATTTCAACAATAAAGGTTAAATACCCTAATCTTCAAATATGCCTGCAAAGGTACAACAAAAAATGCACATACGCAAATTTTCAGGAGAAAAAGTTTTAAAAGTTTCAAGGTTTCAGTCTGCGTTGCCAAGTTTAAGAGACCATGTCGAGTTTCAAGTCACAAGATTTGAGATGCCCTACGGAAGAGTATTGAGGTGTGCTATGGAAGCGCTTAATAACTAACGAATCACCAACGAATCACTAACGAATCACTAACGATTTACCGTGTAAAAGCGGGTTCTTATTCAAATCTTTTACGCCAAACCACTCACTAGGGCTACGCCATGCATTAAGCGACTTGTTGTAAATTCGAGGACACCCTACCCTCGAACTTACTGTCGCAGAATGCAGCACATACGCAAACATTTGCCTTTAAAAGTAAACTTCTACGTCAAAAATTTGCGTATGTGCATTTTTTGTTGTAAATTTGCAGCGGAATTTAAAATTGGGGTAATATGGCGCCAGCATACATCACCATACTACCTAAACAATAAAACAACAAGATAGTCATCTAAATACACACACCATATGGATACACGCGAATTGCAACAAATAAAACAACAATTCAACATCATCGGCAATCACCCCCTCCTGAACCGAGGAATAGAGATTGCCGTACAAGTAGCCATCACAGAACTAAGCGTTCTTATCACCGGTGAATCAGGTTCGGGTAAAGAACATTTTCCGAAAATCATTCATCAACACTCACCTCGCAAGCACAAACCATACTTGGTAGTGAACTGTGGTGCTATCCCCGAAGGAACTATCGATAGCGAACTCTTTGGTCATGAGAAAGGCGCCTTCACCGATGCACGCGCAGAGAGAAAAGGTTATTTCGAGATGGCCGATGGTGGCACCCTCTTCCTAGACGAAGTGGGCGAGTTGCCTTTGGCAACACAAGCTCGTCTGCTACGCGTGCTAGAGAATGGAGAGTATATTCGTGTAGGTTCTAGTAAGGTACAGAAAACCAACGTTCGCGTGGTGGCAGCCACCAACCGCGACCTGGCCAAATTGATAGACGAAGGACGCTTTCGCGAAGACCTCTATTACCGCTTGAACGTGATTGGCATCAAGGTGCCCGCTCTGCGCGAGCGACGCGACGATATCCCTGTACTGTTCCGCAAATTTTGTGTAGACTACGCCGAACGCTATGGAGGTCAGGCCATCCGCCTGACAGAAGCTGCAGAAGAGATGCTGAAGCGTTATTATTGGAAAGGCAATGTGCGTCAGCTGAAGAATGTGGCAGATCAGATAAGCATCATGGAGCGACAAAGAGAGATCACCCCACAGGTACTCGCACAATACTTGCCCGAACACTCTATGCCCTCTTCCCTGATACCTCTGTCCACCCACACAGAGCAGAGTATCCCTACACAGAAATTAGAGATGTTAACCACAATGGTACTAAGCCTGAAGCAGGAGTTAGACAGTTTGAAGCAAGAGATAGCCCATCTGACCAGCAAGGGCGGAACTAGTGCGGCCGCTCCAACGATGATCACCGGTTACCAACCCAGCATGGAGCAAGAGGCAGAAGAAGCGACTGCGGAGGATGTGACAGGCCAGGACACCGCAGCAGACACCATCATAACGATACAAGACCAAGAAAAAGAACTGATAAGCAGAACTTTACGCAACAACGATGGTAACAGAAAGAAAACCGCAGCGGATCTAGGATTAAGCGAGCGTACGCTATATAGAAAAATCAAAGCTTACGGACTGGGATAAAAGATGCAAAAGACCATGAAGTTGATAAGAAATATACTAATCGCATTGATAGCCATTGGCACGAGCGCATGCGTGATAAGTTATAAGTTTAACGGTGCAAGTATTGATTACTCCACCACCAAGAGTATCTCCATAGCCGACTTTCCGAATATGGCCGCCCTGGTGCATCCTCCATTGAGCGCCGATTTATCGGATGGTATCCGAGATTTGTTTCAGCGTCAGACGCGTCTGGAGCAAGTACGTCGCGGAGGCAACCTGGAGTTGGAAGGTGAGATAATAGGTTATCAACTAACCCCAATGGCTGTTTCCGCAGATAGTTATGCTGCCGAAACAAGACTGACCATCACCGTAAAAGTGCGTTTTACCAATAACATTGTGCCCGAAGATAGCTTTGAGAAGACCTATACCGCTTTTCAGAATTTTGATGCGTCTCAGATGCTCACTGACGTTCAAGACCAGCTTTGCGCCACGATGATCACAGAAATAGCTGAGCAGATCTACAACGACACCGTGGCCAAATGGTAAAGCAAGGATGAAAATCGAATGGAAAATAGCATGGCGGTACTTGTTTGCTAAGAAGCGGTTCAATGCCATCCATATCATCACCGCCATCTCGTCGGTGGCTGTAGGCGTAGTAACTGCTGCGATGATATGCGTATTGAGCGTGATGAATGGCTTTGGAGTGATGGTGGAAAAGATGTTCTCGGAATTTGATCCTGATTTGCGCATCACCAAGCAAGAGGGTAAAAGTTTTCATCTCTCATCTAACACCAAAAGCGCATTGCTAGCTCTACCTAGCGTCTCGCTAGTGAGTGAAAGCATCAGCGAAACAGCACTGGTATGCTTCGAAGACAAACAGACGCCCGTTCAACTAATGGGCGTAGACTCATGTTTTGGTCAGTTGACAGGCATTGAGAATATCATTGTAGACGGCTATTACGAGGTCTATGACGGCGCCTTTGACCGAGCCGTATTAGGACAAGGGTTAGCATGGAAATTAGGGATTGGTGCACGATTTATCCACGGGATAGAGGTCTACGCCCCAAAACGCATGGGGAAAGTGAATATGCTACGTCCAGATGCCAACTTCAACCGAGAAGTTTGTTATATATCGGGAGTATTTGCCGTCAACCAGCAGAAATACGACGAGCAAGTGATGTTGGTAGATATCCATCTCACGAGAAGACTACTAGACTATGACAGCACCGAGGTGAGTGCGTTGCAAGTAGCCATACAAGAAGGTTATAACATCCAAAAAGCCAAACGCGAGATTAGCCAAGTACTCGGCGATGGTTATCTGCTACAGGACCGCTATGAGCAACAAGAAGACTTCTTTCGGATTCTGCGCGTAGAAAAACTACTGACAACATTGCTACTAGTATTCATATTGCTGATAGCAATCTTCAATGGTATAGGTTCGCTCACCATGTTGATTATAGACAAGGAGCGCGACATACAGACCTTATCTCACCTAGGCGCCAGCGAGCAAACGATTCGACGCATCTTTCAATTGGAAGGTTGGATGATGAGTGCGATGGGTGCGATGGGAGGTATGGTGGTAGGACTGACAGTATGCCTGCTACAGCAACATTTGGGTTTGCTGCAACTAGGTAATGGTACAGAATATGTCCTCTCAGCCTATCCAGTAGCAGTACAAGCCACTGATGTGCTGTTGGTAGCCATCATTGTACTCACGCTAGGCGCACTCGCATCATGGATTCCGACAAGAAAACTTAAGATATGAAAAGATACTTACATACATTCCTCTGGGCAGCACTATTGGCTATTACGGCTATTAGTTGCAAACCCCAACCCTCTCCCACCAAACCCCAACCACTGGATAGCGTGTATATTACCATGGACCTTCGCATGCATGGCGACTATTACGGTAGTGGACATAGTGTATATTCCCTAGACCTGCTTTCCGAAGGACTGGAGTTTGATTCGCTAGGCTATATTGTAGGAAGCGGTTGCAACCTATACCTATCAGACATCTTCGCTCAGGCAGATAGCACCCTTCGTCTGCCAGCAGGTCAGTATCAGATGGACAGCATTGCCCGTGAGAAGACTTTTCTGCGAGGAATGGATTTCGAGGGGAATGTCACCGGAACGTATTTGCTAGTGATTGAAGACAATCAGTTGAAACGCATACAACTATTCCATACTGGCAGCATGCTAGTAAACTACGAAGAAGATGATGTAGAAATGACCTTCCAACTCTACAACGCAGACTCCACCATAGTCTATCGTGCCACATTCAGAGGTCTGACAGATACTGCGCTGTAATCCCTATGATAGAGACCCAATACCATATATACCTCAAGATGGAGAAAGGTTTGAGCAACAACTCCATTGAAGCATACGAGATGGACTATCGTCGTTTGAAGGCCTATATGGATGAGCATGGTATAGATGTAGTGCGAGCCAAGTATGAAGACCTACAAGCCTTTGTATATGACACCTCCAAAGAGATTCAATCGGTGCGTACACAAGCTCGATTGATAGCAGGAATACACTCGTTCTACCAATTTCTACTCTACCACAATTACATCGAACAAGATCCATCGGAACTGATCGAGACCCCAAAAAAGGAATTACACTTGCCAGAGGTGCTCACACTAGAAGAGATCGACGAGATGATTGCTCAGATAGACATGAGCAAGAAGGAAGGTCATCGCAACCGTGCCATTATCGAGATGCTATATGGTAGCGGGTTACGAGTGAGCGAGTTGGTCAACCTAAAGCTCAGCGATATGTACCTCACCGAGCGCTATATGCGCATCGTAGGAAAGGGAAGCAAACAACGTCTAGTTCCCATTTCACGAGAGTCAATAGAATGGTTCAAATACTGGTTGGAAGACCGCAGCCAGTTGGATATCAAGCCAAACGTGAGAGACATAGCCTTTCTCAACCGATACGGACGCCAACTGACGCGAGCGATGATTTTTACCATCGTTAAAAACCTAGCCAGCGCAGCAGGCATCCAAAAGACTATCTCTCCCCACACGTTACGCCACTCCTTTGCCACGCACCTATTACAAAATGGTGCGGACCTACGCATCATTCAACAACTATTGGGACACGAAAACATAAGCACCACCGAAATCTACACGCATATGGAGATAGAGGACCTGAGAGAGGCAATACTAAAATACCACCCCGAAAACCGATGAAACGACTGTTATTCATATTGTGCGTCATAGCAATCAGCTTTGGTTGTCCAATCATGGCGCAAGAAACTATTATCGTTGGAGAAATCTATGATGCTAACACGGGCGAAGCCGTGAGCAATGTGCACGTCTATATCCCTGGAACGTCATTAGGCACGACGAGCAACAAGGATGGTTTGTTCTTGCTTCGAGGCATACTGGAGCGTGAAAAGACGATGGTAGTAAGCGCTGTTGGTTATCACACCGAGCGATTTAAGATCGAGCCTCACACTCAGGCTGGGATAGAGATCGCTTTGCGCGAAAAAGTAGGCAATCTGTCTGAGGTCTTTGTTGTACCCAAAGAAAATCCAGCACTTCCCCTAATGGAACGTGTGAGAGCACGTCGTAACGCCAATAAAAGAGCGGTTGATGAGCAGAAGAGCAAGAATACATCCGTACTCTATGTGTCTGATATCCAGTCCAAACACCTGAAACGTGCCCTTTGGAAGAACTTGCAATCAGGCATGATCGAACAGCCTGATAGCACCTATCTCATTCCCCTCTACTGGCGCAAGCAACAGGCAGATAGCGTACGCGAACAAGCCACTCTGCTAACCGTGACAGATTATCAAGTTCTATTAGGACAGATCCCTAGCAACTTTGATTTCTACAGCAACACAATGCCATTCCTCAGCACGTCTATGCTGAGTCCGCTAGCGTCCTCAGGAAACACCTATTATCAGTATTTCTTGGTGGATAGCACGACGGTAGAAGCCGAGAAACACTATTTGCTACATTTCCGAACAAAAAATCCGCTCCACGCTACTTTTAATGGTGAGATGGTGATTGATTCTGCTAGTTGTGCATTGAGAAGTATCAAAGTAAATATCCCCACACAGAATGGCATCAACTACTTGCGTGAATTGACTATCAATCAACAATTTGCAAGCAATAACCAGTTGATAGACGAACAAACGAACATCCTGCTAGATTTCGCCATAAAGGCTCCATCAGACAAAGACTCAACCCATATTTTCCCTACCCTACTCTTTACACGCAAAACGGAATTTGTGGAAGATAGCGCTCAGAACATTCCATACGATTCACTCCAAGACTCGCCTAGCGAAGATCTTATCCTGCCCGCTTTGGACAGCCTAAACAACACCCCTCTATTCAAAACGGCTAAGCTAGTGGCATATGTCATACAAACAGGGTGTATTCCTACCAGCAAGTATGTAGAGCTTGGCAAAGTACATCATGTATTCAAATTGAGCAAATTTGAAGGTCTGCGCGTAGGTTTCCCTCTTCGAACCACAGAAGAGTTGTGGAAAAACGTATGCTTGGAAGCCATGGTGGCATACGGATTGGGAGATAGAGCATGGAAAGGATTTGGACAGATTAATATTGCCCTGCCTACCGAGAAACGCCATGAGATGTATCTGAAGTATAGCGATGAATATCTATACTCTGACATAGACGATTTTCATGAATACATGCGTGAGAACATCATCTTCAATCGTCAAATTAATATGGTGACTCGTATGCTACAAGGAGCTCCCTTCAACGCACCATATTACTACAATACCATGGTTCGTAGGCAAGAAGGACGCGTGCAATTTATGGACGAGTGGAACGACTATCTCGAGACCGAAGCCTACCTCAAAATAGGCAAACAAGGCTATGGTGAACCGACACAAGACTATACTAGTCAGCCTACATTCTTCTACTCTACCGTAGGTGCATCCGCCCGCGTTAGTTTTGGGGAACGAAAAATTGATGGATACTTTCAAAGAAGACATATATACAATCATCTGCCAGTAATCTACGCTGGCGCGGAAATTGGTAGTTACAAGTTAGAGACCATGCCGTCATACCGAATGTATGGCAAACTACAACTCATGCTCAAGCACAAGGTTGACCTGGGTATAGGGGGCGAATTGAACTATCTATTACAAGCCGGTATGGTACTAGGAAAAGTTCCCTACCCACTACTACACCATTTTGCAGGCAACCAAACGCATACATTCGACCCCGACCGTTTTTCTCTGATGAACAACTACGAATATGCGGCAGACCGCTACCTGGCCCTACATGCCCATTGGAATGGCAAAGGAGTATTGTTTAATATGATTCCAGGCGTACGTTATGCACGCCTGCGAGAGTTGTTAGAGTTGAAAGTAGCATACGGAGGATTGCGAACAGAACACGCCTCCGTATTGGCCTTTCCAACCATAGAACAAGCTAACTATCAGATGCTGAAAGCCCCTAGTGTTCCTTACGTAGAGATGGGCGTAGGTATCGGTAATATCCTACGAATAGGAGAAATATACGGAGTCTTTCGTCTCACGCACCTGAATGATCCTACCCCATGGTGGGCGGTACGATTCAGATTGCATCTAGGAATGTAACGCAAGATTTATGCGCCGAAACTTTTAACGAATTGTTGTGTGAAGTAACAAAAAAAAGAAGGATTGTCATCCCGACAACCCAATCTTTACTTAACCTTAAATCTAATACCATGAAAAACACGGTGCAAAGGTACTGCTTTTTTTAATACCCTCCAAATAATTTGATGTAAAAATATGTTTTATAGCATGTATTTTAAATTTTTGCAATATCAACTATACAAAATGACCGTATTTTTACCAAAAATTTTGCAGTTTCAAAAAATAATAGTAATTTTGTACCCGAAAAAGTAGGGCATTTTTTTTCGGGAATACATTATCCGATAACCAATACCCAATAACCGAAAATAAAAAACAACAAAAATAACCTTTTTAATTAAACAATGAAACAATTAGATTTGACCCAGTACGGCATCGTAGGTACAACCGAGATCGTACACAATCCTTCTTACGAAGTACTCTTCGCAGAGGAGACAAAAGCAGAATTAACTGGCTTTGACAAGGGCCAAGAGACTGAGCTTGG
>JAZKYJ010000057.1:0-4360 GCA_045612045.1 Paludibacteraceae bacterium
CTCTACCACGGTCGAGTTAAATCATTGGCAGACGCTGCTCGCGAGGCAGGTCTCAAATTCTAAAACAAAGTGACTGTTATGAATCGAGTAAAATCAACACAAGACTTAGAGCTCAAGGAGCGTCTAGTTGCTGTCAACCGCGTAACTAAGGTTACAAAGGGTGGACGTACTTTCACATTTGCAGCCATCGTTGTTGTAGGAAATGAGGCTGGTATCGTAGGTTGGGGTCTTGGTAAGGCTGGCGAAGTTACAGCCGCTATCTCTAAGGCTACTGAATCTGCTAAGAAGAATCTTATCCAAGTGCCTGTATTGAAGGGTACTGTTCCTCACGAGCAATACGCTAAGTTCGGCGGTGCACGTGTGTACCTCCAACCTGCTTCTCACGGTACCGGAGTAAAAGCCGGTGGTGCTATGCGCGCCGTGTTGGAGTCTGCTGGTGTAACTGACATCTTGGCTAAATCTAAGGGTTCTTCTAACCCTCACAACCTCGTTAAAGCTACCATCGCTGCGCTCGCAGAAATGCGCGATGCACGCACCGTAGCACAAAACCGTGGCGTGAGTCTTTCTACAGTGTTTAACGGATAATAAATTTGTGAAAATCATGGCAACAATTAAAGTTCAAAAAGTACGCAGCGTAATCGGCTGCCCACAAGTGCAAAAAGATACTATGTTGGCTCTTGGTCTTCGCAAGATGAATGCCGTAGTTGAGCATGAGGCTACTCCTGCTATCCTCGGTATGGTAAACAAAGTAAAACACTTGGTTAAAGTAATTGACTAATTAAAAAAATCGTAGCATTATGGAATTAAATAATTTAACGCCAGCTGCTGGTTCAGTGAAGACCGCAAAACGTATCGGTCGTGGTCCTGGTTCAGGACTCGGTGGTACTTCTACTCGCGGTCACAAGGGTGCTAAGTCACGCTCTGGTTACTCTAAGAAAATCGGTTTCGAGGGTGGTCAGATGCCTATGCAACGCCGTTTGCCTAAGTTTGGTTTCCAAAACATCAATCGTGTGGAGTACAAAGCTATCAACCTTGCTACCCTCCAAACGCTTGCTGAAACTAAGAACCTTGAGAAGATCGGCCTAATCGAACTCCACGAGGCAGGTTTCATCAGCAAAACTCAATTGGTGAAGATCCTTGGCAACGGTACCCTTACTGCTAAACTTACTGTGGAGGCTAACGCTTTCAGTAAGTCTGCTGAAGAGGCTATCACTGCTGCTGGTGGTACTATCAACAAAATCTAATTAGTATGCGTAAGTTTATTCAGACAATCCAAAATATCTGGAAGATCGAAGATCTACGTCAACGCTTGCTGACCACAATCTTGTTTGTGCTCATCTATCGTTTCGGATCATTCGTAGTGCTTCCTGGTATCAATCCTACTGCTCTCACTGCGCTCCAAGCGCAGACTGAGGGTGGTCTGATGGCACTTTTGGATATGTTCTCAGGTGGCGCCTTCTCTAATGCATCTATCTTTGCATTGGGTATCATGCCTTACATCTCTGCATCTATCGTAATCCAACTGCTCACTATCGCAGTGCCTTACTTCCAAAAGATGCAAAAAGAAGGTGAGTCTGGTCGCCAAAAAATGAACCAAATTACTCGTTATCTTACTGTAGCTATCCTCCTTTTCCAAGGTCCTAGCTACTTGGTTAACCTTTCTGTACAAATGGCACAGGCTGGTCAAGCCATCTCTGTAGGATTCAACTGGTTCACCATCTCATCTACTATCCTCCTCTGCGCGGGCTCTATGTTCGTAATGTGGTTGGGTGAGCGCATCACCGATCGCGGTATTGGTAATGGTATTTCCTTTATCATCCTCATCGGTATCATCGCGCGCTTCCCAGCTGCTTTGGTACAAGAGTTCTCTTCTCGCTTGAACGAAGGTGGTGGTTTGATGCTCTTCATCCTTGAGATCATTATCCTCTTGTTCGTGTTTGCATTTGCTATCCTCCTCGTACAAGGTACACGCCGTATACCTGTACAATACGCAAAACGTATGGTGGGTAACAAGCAATACGGTGGCGTACGCCAATACATACCATTGAAGGTCAATGCTGCAAACGTGATGCCTATCATCTTTGCACAAGCGATCATGTTCATCCCTATCGCACTCGCTGGATTCTCTACTTCTGAGACCGCTAGCGCATTTACTCGTGCGTTCATGAACAACGATGGGTTCTGGTACAACGCTGTATTTGCACTTTTGATTATCGTTTTCACCTATTTCTACACTGCGATTATTATCAATCCTGTACAAATGGCTGAGAACCTTAAGCTCAACAACGGTTTTATTCCAGGTGTTAAACCAGGTAAGAGAACTGCTGAGTATATCGATTCTATCATGACACGTTTGACATTGCCAGGCTCTTGCCTATTGGCTATCATCGCAATTATGCCTGCATTCGCTCGTCTTGCTGGAGTAAGCATGGGCTTTGCACAATTCTTCGGTGGTACATCATTGCTCATCATGGTAGGTGTAATCTTGGATACGCTACAACAAATCGAGAGCAAGCTCCTCGAGCGCCACTACGACGGCTTCTATGAGTCTGGTATGCGCATCAAGGGTCGCTCTGCTATGGCTTATTAAGACGAATGATATACCTAAAGACTGATGAAGAAGTCGAGCTCATGCGTCGCAGTAATGACCTGCTCGGAAGGACTTTGGCTGAAGTAGCCAAAGTCATCCGACCAGGGGTTACTACTGCCGACCTGGATAAAGTGGCCTACGAGTTTATCCGTGACAATGGAGGAATCCCTTCTTGTCTGGGATACGAAGGCTATCCTGCTACACTTTGTACTTCCGTCAACGAGCAAGTCGTTCATGGCATCCCATCTGATAAGGTGATCCTCAAGGATGGTGATATCGTTTCGGTAGATACGGTGGTCAAACTCAATGGCTTCTGCGCAGACTCTGCCTATACCTTCCCTGTCGGAGAGGTAGCAGAGGAGACTTTGCAGCTCATGCGCACAACCAAGCAGGCACTCTATCTCGGCATCGAACAAGCAGTCACAGGACGTCGTATGGGCGATATCGGTGCTGTCATCCAACAACATTGCGAACGGTCAGGCTACTCTGTGGTACGCGAGTTTGTAGGACATGGTATCGGACGCGATATGCACGAGGAACCTGAGGTATGCAACTATGGCAGACGTGGCAATGGTATCGTACTGAAATCAGGTATGACACTTGCTATCGAACCCATGATCTGCTTAGGACGACGCAACGTCATCATCGAGAACGATGGATGGACAGCGCGTACCGCGGATCGCAAACCTGCTGCTCATTATGAGCATAGCGTCTGCGTTCGAAATGGAAAAGCAGATATATTGTCCACATTCGACTATATTCAGCAAGTTTTAGGAGATCGTTTCATTTAATATCAACCAATAGTATTATGGCAAAACAAGATGCAATCGAAGTAGATGGTACTATCACTGAGGCTTTGTCCAATGCGATGTTCCGTGTACAACTAGAAAGCGGTCATATCATCACTGCTCATATCTCAGGCAAGATGCGTATGCACTATATCAAAATCCTGCCAGGAGATCGCGTGAAAGTGGAGATGAGTCCATATGACCTCACTAAAGGACGTATTTCGTTCCGATATAAATAATAACGAACGAAAGCCCTATAATTTAACAAACTCTAAAACTCTATTAAAATGAAAGTTAGAGCATCTGTAAAAAAGCGCAATGCGGACTGCAAACTCGTACGCCGCAAAGGTCGCTTGTATGTAATTAACAAAAAAGAACCAAAAATGAAAATGCGTCAAGGATAAGCATTTCATCTCAGGTAAACATTAACAAACAATTTATCCTTAAGTAATTAATTATGGCTATAAGAATTGTCGGTGTAGATCTACCACAAAACAAATGTGGCGAAGTCGGTTTGACTTATATCTACGGAATAGGTCGTTCAAGCGCAAAGAAGATCTTGGCAGAGGCAGGCGTTGACCCAAGCATCAAGGTTCAAGATTGGACGGATGACCAAGCAGCTAAAATTCGTGAGATTATCGGTGCTAAGTACAAAGTAGAAGGTGATCTCCGTTCAGAAACCCAACTCAACATCAAACGTTTGATGGATATCGGTTGCTACCGTGGTGTTCGTCACCGTATTGGTCTTCCATTACGTGGTCAATCTACCAAAAACAACGCTCGTACGCGTAAAGGTAAAAAGAAAACTGTTGCTAATAAGAAGAAAGCAACGAAGTAATCAAGTATCAACAACTAATATCTATCAACAATTATGGCAAAGAAAACTGTTGCAGCTAAGAAGCGCGTTGTAAAGATTGACGGTGTTGGTCAACTTCACGTAATGTCTTCTTTCAACAATGTGATTGTTACAATCGCAAACGGC
>JAZKYJ010000058.1:0-25476 GCA_045612045.1 Paludibacteraceae bacterium
TCGTATAAAGACCTCCCATTGCGTTATGCAGAGTTTGGTACAGTGTATCGTTATGAGCAAAGCGGTGAGTTGCACGGTTTGACCCGTGTGCGTAGCTTCACCCAAGATGATGCGCATATTTTCTGCCGTCCAGACCAAGTGAAGAGCGAGTTCATCCGCGTGATGGAGATTATTGAGATTATCTTCAAGTCATTGGCATTCGAGAACTTCGAGGCACAAATCTCACTTCGTGATCCTAACAACACTACCAAGTATGTAGGTAGCAACGAAGTTTGGGAGAAGGCTGAGCAAGCTATCATTGAGGCTTGCCAAGAGAAGGGTCTTCCTGCTCGCGTTGAGACTGGTGAGGCTGCATTCTATGGTCCAAAACTCGACTTCATGGTGAAAGATGCCCTTGGCCGTCGTTGGCAGTTGGGTACTATCCAAGTGGACTACAACTTGCCAGAGCGTTTTGAGCTGGAGTATGTAGGTGAGGACAACCAAAAGCACCGTCCTGTGATGATTCACCGTGCGCCATTCGGCTCTATGGAGCGCTTCGTTGCTGTGCTCATCGAGCACACCGCAGGTAAGTTCCCATTGTGGTTGACTCCAGACCAAGCAGTTGTATTGCCTATCTCTGAGAAGAGCAACGAGTACGCACACAAAGTGAAAGAGATGCTCGAGGCACAAGATGTACGCTGCATCGTGGACGACCGCAACGAGAAACTCGGCCGTAAGATTCGTGACAACGAATTGAAGCGTATCCCATATATGCTCATCGTAGGTGAGAAAGAGGCAGAACTTGGACTTGTCAGTGTTCGCCAACAAGGCGCAGAGGAGAAGGGTCAGATGACCGTTCAAGAGTTCGCTGATATGATCACAGCTACTGTGAAGGAGCAGATGAATGCTTATTAACGCCGCAGGCGTTCCGGACGCCCACTTTATGAGCTATGGGACGCTTCGCTATGGGACGGCGTAAACGCCTATTGGTTATAGGCAAGATATAGAAAAAGACGAGGACGTCCTCGTCTTTTTCATTTATAGTTTTTTTGAAAATGTACTTTTCTTAATATATCCATCCCTGGGGCCTTATATATTTATGCCTTGTCAAAGACCAAGGAAGAACCAATGAACCTCGAAGGAACTCCCAACGATAAAAAGTGCTTTTTATTGGTTTATGTAACATTTTAGGTACCCAAAATGTTACATAAACCGAATCCTTAGAAATTCTTAAAACTACGTAGTTTATGCAGAAATCGCAGTCTTTCTCGCAGACGGAACAGAGAAGTACATAACCGATGGAGAAGACAAATGGTGGTTAAAGTGGCGTTAGTTTGTCCAGGTTTTTCCGGTTTTTGAAATGATGGAAAATCTGGATAGCTGAAAATTCTAATTGTATACTTAAAGAATATACCCATTGATTTTCAGAGAGAAAGGATTTAAAACTAAGGTTCCACGGACTTTTTTAGAATGTCCGTGTACGTGTCCGTGGGATTACCACTCTTTTAGTCAACTTATTGATTTTCATATCTAGGTATAAGGAAAAAGTAACATACATTTCTTACACTTTGTACATTTTAGATTTTTTCAAAAGTTCCCAAAGTGTACAAAGTGTATCTCTATCCCTTGCATATCCTATGCTTATCCTTTCGAGATGGTATCGGAGTGGTAACGGTATTGCAAGGGTATTGTATAAACCCGTTATGAACCCGTAATTGATAGTTTACGTAGAGACGAGATATAGAAAAAGACGAGGATTATCCTCGTCTTTTTCTTTTAATCACTTATAGTTAATCACTCATAGTTTATAGCTCTTGTCCCAAGAGCGTAAAGGTTCCATCTTGTGTGCGGATTAATACTTGCCCATTAATCATTTGCTTGCGTGGATTAATAGTTACTGAATTTGGAGAATCAACACTAGTCTTATCCTCAACCACTTTCACTATACACTCTGCGGTAAAGTCGTCAATAATCACAGTTACTGTATAGCTCCCTTCTTTTTTGCTAGTAAACTTAGCCATGGTACCATTTGTGCTTAGCTTGCTATTGCGGTTGGTAGTAGCATAGCGCCATGTGATACTTTGTACCTGCGCATCAGCAGGAGTCAGCACGGCTGTGATAGTAGCTGTATCGCCAACTGCAATAGTAATCTCTGTAGGATCTACAATCATGTCTTTCAAACGAATACGATGAGGAGCTGTACTGATCTCCCAGCCAGCTACACCGTGACCAAGGCAATACTCGTACATGTTAACGGTTACAGAATCAATTCTTTCCCAATGGAAGAATGCACCTACTGAAGCGTTTGCATTATATCCACCATTACCCAATTGCGCTTGGGTGTACATAGGAGTAAGCTCAGCTGAAGTCATATCACGAAGGGTCCAACCGCCCTTATAGTGAGAACCTGACATATAAACGAACATCTCATGGCCATTGAGTTCGAACAACGCACCACCTACTGAATTGTTTCGTGATGGAGCCGTTGTGCCGTTAGGAGTTGTCAAATACGAGCCTTTGTCACCGTTTTTGTATACATGGTAACCATTGGCACGCACTTGGTAGATAAAGTGAGTAGGGTCGTTGTCAATAGGAATCACATAACCCGCTGTAGAACCTGTCAAACTAACTGCACATGAGGTGGTAGAAACATATTTACCGGCAGCAATCTTAACTACCTCTACAGAAGTCTGACCGTTGGGAAAAAAATAGACATATCCTCCCGCATCTGAAAAAATATCGCCACTAGCCGTAGGGAAATTGGTTTGACCATTGTTATTGAGCTTGATATCAATCACATAAGCCGTTGTGTCGTTAGGTTTGTAAGCAGTCAATTGGGTAGGAACCTTCACATCAGGAGAGGTGTGCAAGATCAAATTGGCTGCATCATCGCGGCAGATACCGTGGTTGAGCGCAGGGATATTAGGGTCAGTCACAATACCCGCTGTGTCCACGCAGATGATCTTGTCCTTGTTGTAATCCGCTACATAGAAGAGGCCATCGATCCAAGCAGCTTGTTGTGCTTGAGTGTAGTCACCTCCTAAGGTTGTAGGAAAACCTTCTGGCAATGTACCTGCAGTCTCTGTATGATTAAACAGTTCGGTAATATATAATGTATCAACAGGTTGAGTAGGGGAGAGTGCTTCCCAGTCTACTTCTTCTAACTCTGGCATATCTCCTGGCACAAGGTAGTCGCAAGTCATAGTTGTACAACCTAGCTCACCGTGTTGAAGGTAGCTAGCCTCGCTATTAACGGTCCAGCATGCTACTTCCATACCAGCATCGTGACATTTACGAGCCATGTATTTGGACAAGCCGCCAGTTTGTACACTAGGATTGATCCCCCATTGTTTGCACCATTCAAAGCGAGCTTCTGTCACTTCGTAGCAAAGGAATTGGCATTTGAGAGCAGGATAGTTGGTGCGTACATACTCCAATGATTTTTGCATAGAAGTCAAGATGTATGCCTTGTCTACCATATCGTGTTTTTGAATCAAAGCATACAATTTAGGGAACCAGCTCATATCGTTGTTGTTGATACCACTTGCCCATTTAAGCTCGATGATAGGGAAAATGTTGTGCTCTTTACAGATCTCCAAGTAACGATCTACTGTTAGGAGTTTGGCGGTATAAGTCACGCCACTACGTGTTTGAGTGAGGGTAAGGTCCTTGAGATCTTCCCATTTGGTAGAGGCGATGGTCACATTGTGTCCTACACGGCTCAAATCGTCGTCGTGCCAGCAAACACAAACACCGTCGCTAGTGGTCTTGACATCAATCTCCAAGCCGGTATAGCCATAGTGGTTGATACCATTCATCATGGCCTCTTCGGTGTTTTCTACTCCGCGGTAACTGCCGCGGTGACCTGCAAACTTAGGTTTCCATGCATATGCTTGACTTACGATGCAAGCTAATAACAAAATAGCAGTAATTTTTTTCATGGTGTTAGTATTTTGGGGTTAATTATTATCTTCTAAACTCTGCGAGGACGATGGCGGTAGCTATGCCGACATTCAAGCTCTCCGAGGTCTCTGAATCTGCAGGGTAGGAAGGAATACGGATGGGATGAGTAATAAACTTACGAATCTCAGGCGAGATACCATTGCCCTCATTACCCATGATAATTACACCCTTGCTCTTATCCGATATCGCTCCCTCTTCGTACATGTTGCCTCCTTCAAGCAAGGTGCCATATACAGGAAGTCCTTTCGCTTTTACTGTTTGGACCCACTCTTCTAAATTAATATAATGTACACGTACACGCGCGAGCGCACCCATCGTAGCTTGTACCACTTTAGGGTTATAGCAGTCAGCTGTATCTATCGAACAATAGATATCATGCACGCCAAACCAATCGCAAGTACGAATGATAGTTCCCAGATTACCAGGGTCTTGTACACCATCAAGGACGATGGAAAGGGTATTGGGTATCGGATATTGGTTATCGGATATCGAGTATTGGGTATTGGATATTGGTTTGCGAAAAACTCCGATTACACCTTGTGGAGTGCGGAGATTGGACATCTGCGCAATCTCTACCTCAGTCGCATTGTCTGGAGTAACCAGCAATACCAACTCAAAAGCGCTACGCAACTCCTCCACGCATTTGTGACCCTCAGCCACAAATACACCCTCGGCATCACGTTGCTTCTTGAGCTGCAAACTGCGCACCCACTTAACTTGATTCTTACTTAAATGTTCCATGTTCTTTTTTATCGGTTATACCTTTGTCGGTCCGTCTAACCGTTTAACCGCCTAAATTATCTAATGAAGAGCAATTCGCGGTACTTGGGCAATGTCCATAATTGGTCATCTACCCACATCTCTAATTCATCCACATGCTTGCGGATCTCCTCCATGATCGGCACCACAGTATCGTGGAATGCCAATGCTCTTTCCCTCTGATTGTCAATGTGATTAGCCGTCACACGCAATTGGGTCATCTTATCCACACCCGCAATAATAGCACTTGCATGTGCCTCGATACGGCGAATCAGGAGGCAGTCTTGCTCGTTGAGCGTCTTAGCCTCCTCGGCATCAAACACCATCTTCACATTGGCTACTTTCTCCAATAACATCTTCTGATAACGCTTAGCCGCTGGCAAGACGTGGTTGATAACCAAATCGCCAAACACACGGCTCTCAATCTGCAATTTGAGCGAGTAGTTTTCCCACTTCACTTCGCATCTAGACTCCAACTCCGCTGGTGATAATACCCTCGTACTGCTGAACATCTTTAAAGAACTTTCTGATAAATAATTATCAATAATCTTAGGTACATTGGTCTCGCAGTCTAAACCGCGTTTCATAGCCTCTTCTTTCCACTCGTCGCTATAACCATTACCGTCAAAATGAATTGCTTGGCATTCTTTGATATATCGTTTAATGACATGAAAGAGTGCTCGCTCTTTCGCTTCGCCTTTCTCTATTAAAGCGTCAACTTCCTGTTTGAAAAGTGTTAGTTGCTCTGCTACTGCGGCATTTAATGCCAATACTGCTCCTGCGCAGTTCGCACTAGAACCTACCGCCCTGAACTCAAATCTATTACCGGTGAAAGCAAAAGGTGATGTACGATTCCTGTCTGTATTGTCTAGTAAGATTTCTGGGATATTGCCAACCCCCAACTTCATTTCTTTCTTGGCATTAATGATGATACCTTTATCCACATCGGCATTCTCAATTTGAGCTAATGCTTCGGTGAGTTGTGAACCCAAGAATACCGATATAATCGCAGGTGGTGCCTCATTTGCACCTAAACGATGGGCATTTGTGGCCGAAACAATAGAAGCTTTCAATACACTATTATGACGATGAACAGCTTTCAAAACATTCACTAAAAAAGTAACAAACTGCAAGTTTTGGTAAGGGTTCTTGCCAGGTGCAACAAGGTTGACACCTGTATTCGTACCTAATGACCAATTACAGTGCTTACCGCTACCATTTACACCTCCATATGGCTTCTCATGAAGCAATACGCGGAAATGATGGTGGTGTGCTACTTGCTCCATGAGCGACATAATTAGTTGGTTATGGTCGCTGCCTAAATTAGCTTCTTCGTATATAGGGGCCAACTCAAATTGGTTAGGAGCTACTTCATTATGGCGAGTCTTTACTGGTATACCCAATTTCAGTGCTTCTTCCTCCAACTCCGTCATAAATGCCAATACTCGCTCAGGAATAATTCCAAAATAATGGTCATCTAATTGTTGATTTTTACTAGAATAGTGCCCCATTAAGGTGCGACCGGTCATCAGCAAGTCTGGGCGAGCGGCAAACAACGATTCATCCACCAAGAAGTACTCTTGTTCCCAACCCAAATAAGTCGTTACACGCTTTACATTGCGGTCAAAATAGTTCGCTACACCCACAGCCGCTTTATTCACGGCTGCTATTGAACGCAATAATGGTGTCTTGTAATCTAATGCTTCGCCTGTGTACGCGACGAAAATTGTAGGTATACACAATCGATCTCCAATCACAAAAGCTGGCGATGATGGGTCCCATGCACTATATCCGCGTGCCTCAAAGGTGTTACGAATACCCCCGGAAGGGAATGATGAAGCATCAGGTTCTTGTTGATATAACACAGAACCGGAGAACTTTTCAATAGGCTTTCCGTTATCGTCAAAATCAAAAAAAGCATCATGCTTCTCAGCGGTACCACCAGTCAGAGGTTGAAACCAATGGGTATAATGCGTAGCACCTAGATCCATTGCCCACTTCTTCATGCCAATAGCAACGCTATTTGCAATGTCACGGCTGAGGGTTTTCTCGTTGTCCATTAATTCGAACAACTCGTCTAGGATATTGCTCGCAATGTATTCTCGCATCTTCTCTCGTGTAAATACATTTTGTGCAAAGATTACACTAGCGCGAGCGTTAGACTTTTCTACGGCTACAGGTTTGTGCTTGAGTGCCATTTTAACGGCTTCGAAACGTATATTGCTGTTCGTCATTTTATGGTGATTTTTGATTTTAATCGGTTTGTTTTTGATTTAAAGCCACAAAATTACGTTTTTTTTTTGAAATATGCAAATCTTTTGGTGTTTTTGTGTTAAAAATAAGTTATTGGACTCTATTTGATTTGGTTGAAGTGTTCAAAAGTGTTAATTTTAGATTTGTCATATGGCCGTAGCACTTTTATATAGTTATCTGTAAAACCGGTCATCATATTTCCCTCACGTTTAGATTCCCATAGTACGCTTGTTGGTCTATGTTTGTGTTTATCGTAGAAAGCTTGTATTTTTTCTTCAGATATGGTACGTAATATTTTGCTTCGGCGTTGTCTTTCTGATTTGGGAACAATATAAAGAGGCATTTCAATCATACGTGTATTTGCGCGCTCAGAATAGGTGAAAACATGTAATTGACTAACATCTAAATTTTGTATAAATTTAAGATAATCTTCCCAGTATTCGTTCGTTTCTCCTCTTACTCCGACCATACAGTCAACTCCAATAAAAGCATGTGGCATAAGTTTATGGATGTAATCTATTCGTTCTGCAAATAATTCGCGTGTGTATCTTCGTTTCATAATTTGTAAAACCTCGTTGCATCCTGATTGAAGTGGAATGTGAAAATGCGGTGCAAAGTGACGAGAGTTAGCAACAAATCTAATTATTTCATCAGTAAGTAGGTTTGGTTCGCATGATGAAATTCGTATCCTATATTGACCTTCTCCAAATGGAATATCATCTAATGCTTTAAGTAGGTCAATGAAATTTTCGTTCGTACTTTGACCAAAATCACCAATGTTAATGCCGGTTAGAATCAGTTCTTTTACTCCTCGAGAGAGCGCATCTGAAGCTGCTTTAACTATATCAACAATACTAGGGTTACGGGATTTTCCACGTGCATATGGAATGGTGCAATATGTGCAAAAATAGTTGCACCCATCTTGAATCTTAAGAAAACATCTCGTGCGTTCATCTCCTGATTGCACCATATGACACTCTTCAATATTGCGAATTTCCCCGACTTGTATCCTATTGATGTCGTGGGGGGCTAGTTTTTTATTGGAAGATGACTGTTCTAGAGTATCTACTAGTCGTGGAATATCAAATTTTTCATTTTGACCAATTACGAAATCAACGCCATCAAGATTAATAACTTGCTTTGGCTGTAGTTGGGCATAGCAACCAGTAACTATAATAGTGGCATTTGGGAATTGCCTGTGAATCTTGTTGATAGATTGTCTGTCTTTGTGATCTGCATTGTCAGTAACAGAACATGTATTTATAATACAAATATCAGGGACCTCATTGATAGATGCGCGGTGGTGACCACGTCTAAGTAATTCCTGGCCGATAGCGCTACTTTCAGCATAATTGAGTTTACAACCCAATGTTACAAAACGAATTTTCATTTTGTGTCTTGTTTAATGTGTTGTAATTATAATTGTGGAATAATGATAGTTGAATTAGCTTTATTCTCTTGATTGTTGTCTATAGGTAAGGTTATACCCATCATTGGAGCTGGTAAATGATACGTCGTAGAATGGTTTGTTCTATTTTGTTGTAGATTTTTTTGTTGTGAGGTGTTTGGCATAGGGATTCCCATAAGTCCCCACGCTCCAAATGAAGTGAATTTTGAGTTAGAAACAGCATGTATACCTTCGCCAACCGGAGATATTGCAAAAAAACGTTGGGTCTGAAAATACTTAGTTGTGCTAAATGAAAGGTTGTTTTTACTATGATGATTAGACGGTGTGACTACTTTTCTTCGTCTAAACATAGGTGCTCTTTTCATTTTTACTTTCAATTTAGAGTCGAAAATTTCATCTGCAGCAGGTGCTTGACTTGCCGCAAACGTTGTGGTATTCAAGGTTGTGTACTTTTCTGTATTATACCATTGTGTACCATTGGAGTTATTTTGTGAACTAAAGTACCACCCTAAAAAAAATAAATAGATAGTTGCACCTAGAAAAATGCATAGTTTGATTTTTAACTCCATTCGCTGTGTTATATGTCTAGATTTATTTTGCGTTTAACTCAATTTTTACAAGTTGTGTTATTATGGTTTGCAAAAATACTATTTTTTTTTCATTCCTACAAATTTTTAAGGTGTTTTTTTGCAAAAATAGGTATAATCCTTGCGCATTTCGGATAAATGTTGTACCTTTGCAGTCTAAATTTTTATAGATATGGCATTTTTTGGATTATTTGGTAAGGAAAAAAAGGAAACTCTCGACAAAGGTTTGGAGAAATCTAAGGAGTCTGTGCTCGGCAAAATTTCTCGTGCTATCCTAGGTAAGTCTACGATTGATGACGATGTTCTCGATAACCTTGAGGAAGCGCTCATCACATCGGACGTGGGTGTAGAAACTACATTGCGTATCATCCAACGATTGCAGGAGCGCGTTCAGCGTGATAAATACGTGGGTACAAGCGAATTAAACTCCATCCTTGTAGATGAGATAGCCTCACTCCTTGCAGAAAACAACTCTTCTCAAGTCTTAGATTTTGCAGATCCCCTGCCTTGTAAGCCATATGTGATTATGGTGGTGGGAGTCAATGGAGTGGGCAAGACTACTACTATTGGCAAACTTGCTCATCAGTATAAGCAAGCGGGCAAGAAGGTGTATCTTGGTGCTGCGGACACTTTCCGTGCTGCGGCGGTAGAGCAACTTTGTATTTGGGGCGAACGTGTTGGGGTGCCTGTTATCAAGCAGCAGCAAGGTTCTGACCCTGCTAGTGTAGCTTTTGATACCTTGTCTAGTGCTAAAGCCAATGATGCGGATGTGGTACTGATAGATACGGCAGGACGTTTGCATAATAAGATTAACTTGATGAACGAACTTTCCAAAATCAAGAATGTCATGCAGAAGGTGGTGCCTGATGCTCCTCATGATGTTATGTTGGTGTTGGATGGTAGTACCGGCCAAAATGCTTTCGAACAGGCCAAGCAGTTCACTCGTGCTACTCAGGTATCTTCTTTGGCGATCACCAAGCTGGATGGTACTGCCAAGGGTGGAGTAGTGATTGGTATTAGTGATCAGTTTAAGATTCCCGTTCGTTATATTGGTTTGGGTGAACAGATGACAGATCTTCAAGTATTTGATCGTGAAGAGTTTGTCAGGTCATTACTTAGTGTCATTTAATAGAAAGCCTTTACCATAATAGCTATTCTATGTGTTCTTCTAAGTAGGTTGTAGGTAAGTTTTTCTTGGTTTTTACACCCATCTCGCTGAGACGTTGACCGGTGTTGAGTACACTCTGCGAACTGATCATGAGTTGATGGTTGGCCTCGTCGTATGCCTTAGAAGCTTGTTGCAAACACTTCTCAATCTTGCCGAACTTCTCGATGAAGCCATTTAGACGATCGAGCAAGAGTCCAACGGTTTGGAATACCTTGGCGTAGCTCTTGTTTTGCTCGATTTGTCGCCAGGTGAAGTTGACTATTCGAAGTGCGGCATAAAGATTCATCTCGCTGACGATGAAAATGCGGTCGTTGAGGAAGGTGTCTCTCCAGAGGTTTTTCTCGTGTGCTAGTGCGACCTGCATGGCGCCTTCGTTAGGAATGAACATAAAGACGAAGTCTGCCGAACGTCTGCCATTCTCGATATATGCAGCGTAGTTGGCCTTTTTGAGTTCAGCGATATGCGCGTGGATGCTGGTCAGGATCTCCTTGACATGTAGCTCTCGCTCTTCCTCGGTTTTTGCATGGACGTAGTTGTTGTATGCGGTGATGGTCATCTTGGAATCGATGATTACATCCTCCTTGTCGTCGAGGTGCAGGATGAAGTCAGGGCGCATGGTTTTGCTGGTATCTTCGTTGCGCAAGGTCTGTCCTTTCTCGTCGCGTAGAGTGGGTTGGTAGACATAATGAACGCCCTCTTTGAGTCCTTGACTCTCCAGCATCTCCTTGACAATCAGTTCTCCCCAATCGCCTTGGGACTTGGGTTGGTGGAGTAGGGTTTCTACTAATCGGTCGGCTCTAGCACCAATGTTTTCGGTTTTTTCGACCAGGATTCGGATACTCTGCTCTAATCGCGTAGTGGTGTCGCCGTGTTGGGTTTGCGTCTCCTTCATCTCTTTTTCTAGTTTGGCAATCGTCTCTTTGAGAGGGTCGATGATAGATGACATTTGTGTTTTGTTGGATTGTTCGAGTTTTTGGCTGCGGATGTCGAGCAGTTGTTGGGTGGTGTTGGTGAGTTCGGCTTGCAGGAATTTGATTTGCTCGGTGAGTTTTTCGTCGGCTATTCTGCGTGCTTCTTCGTTGTTTTTGTGCTCGAATTCCAGTTCAGCCTCTTTGCGTGATAGCATAATCTCGGCCTCTTTGCGCTTTTCTTGTTCGTTGGTCAGACTTTTTTCTGCGGTAGCAAGTAGCTCTTGTGTGCGCACTAACTGTTGGCGCATGACAATGTAGATTGCAACAGCAATGGCAATGCCTAAAATGATGGCAATGATGGTGATAACGATTTCCATAGATAAATGTTCTAATATAACAAGAACGATAGTCGCCTATCGTCCTTGTTGCTGGTGTATGTATTTGGGATTACTTTCTAGGTGCAGGTAGGTAGGTAGGATAGAAAACTTGCTTAAGGCTGTCCGTGAGGTTGCATCTATTTTCGATCAGGTCGATAGCGCGGAAGTAGCACTCACCGGTGATGCCAGGGATGGTTTGGTTGAGACGCAATTGGCGGCAGATCTCGTTGCCTTCGCGCCAAGCAGCCGCACCTTTCTCTTCGCCCAAGTGGAATGGCGCCATACCGATATACACGCGGCATTTCTCGGTAGCATGCTCTGCCCACCAGTTAGCAAGAATCTCATAGTCAGCCACTTTTTTGCCAATCTCCCAATAGAGTTGTGGTACTACGTAGTCAATCCATCCTTGTTCCATCCATAGGAGGATATCTGCATAGAGTTGGTCGTAGTTTTGTAGACCGTTGGTCTCGCTACCACGTGGGTCATTCGCTTTGTTGCGCCAGATACCAAATGGAGAAATACCAAATTGCACCTCAGGCTTGATGCTCATGATGGTGTTGTGTACTTGCTCGATAGCCAGATTGACATTATCACGACGCCAGTCGCCAATATTGGTATACCCTCTTGGGTCTTTTGCAAATGCTTCTGCATCAGGGAAGTCCTCTCCTGCAATAGGATAAGGATAGAAATAGTCATCCATGTGGATAGCTTGGATGTCGTAGCGAGTTACTAAGTCTGCCACCACTTTGCATAGGAAATAGCGTGTCTCTTGCAAATGAGGCGCATAGTACCATTGTTTGCCATATTTCACAAACCACTCAGGGTGCTTGTGATACATATGGTTTGGTGCAAGATCCTCGATATTCATTCCAGGTATAGTCACGCGGTAAGGGTTGATCCAAACGTGTACGTCAATGCCGCGCTTGTGTGCCTCTGCGCATACGAATTCTAGTGGGTCATAACCCGCAGCAGTGCCCTGCTTGCCCGTCAACCAATGGCTCCAAGGTTCCAAATCTGATTTGTAGAGTGCATCAGCAGTAGGGCGAACTTGGAATACGATGGCATTGAGATTCATGGCTTGGAACTCATCAAGCATTTGAATGAGGTGTTGCTTTTGCAACTCATCGTTTCCTTTGTCAGAACGCTTAGGGAAATCAATATTCGCCACGGTACTCACCCAAGTGGCACGGAAATAAGGTTCTGCAGCAAAAGCTACAATTGCGCATACTGCAAAGATAATCGTTAAAAATGTTTTTTTCATTGTGATTATGTTAGAAAAGATTAATATGTCCAACAATATTTATTAATTTCGCTGCAAAGATACGCATTTTTTTGCAAACATCCAAACAAAATAGTCAATTTATATTGTATAACATATTTTTAAATAGGTATGGGACGCCTTATGGAATAGTTTAGAGTTTAGAGGAGGTCCTCTATGATTCGGTTTAGGACATGAAATCCCTTGGTTGTGGCTACGACATGATCACCTTGTAAGTTGAGTAGTCCTAGGTCAAGGTATTTGTTCAGTTGGTCGATGTTGATGATGGATACCGGTACGCCTTTGTTGGTGCGTAAGCCCAGCATGACTTGTTCGGTATGTCGATCTTCCAAACTCAGCGTCTCCTCTTCTGGACATAGCGAATGATGGGTGGCTTGCTGGATGTACTGATCGATGTCATCTGTATTCCACCATCGTTTCTTGCCGTCATAGCTATGTGCACCCGCTCCAAGACCTAGATAGGGAGTATCGTTCCAATAACTAGAATTGTGTTTGGATTGCCATCCAGATAATGCAAAATTGCTGACTTCGTAGTGCTCGTACCCATGATGGGTGAGTTGGTGTACGAGTTGATCGTACATGTGCATCTCTAGTTCTTCGTCAATGGCAGTGATCTTTCCTAGTTGAAGCCATTGCGAAAGAGGTGTCCCGTCTTCGTAGATGAGTCCGTAACTGGATATATGGGGAACATTTAGCTGTAGTGCTTGATTGATGTCGGCTTGCCATTCAATCATGGTTTGCGTAGGCAGCGCGTACATAAGGTCTATAGAGATGTTTGAGATGCCTTCTGCAAGCGCAGTCGTGACTGCTTGTATGGCTTGTTGGGCGGTGTGTCGTCTGCCTATTAGTTGTAGCAAGCGGTCGTTGAAACTTTGGATTCCTATACTCAGTCGATTGATGCCAATAGTTCGCCATGCCCGTATCCTATCAGCTGTGATATCACCAGGATTAGCTTCTAGCGTAATCTCTTCTATTGAAATTGAAGATGCATGAATGGAAGATAGGATAGAGTGGAGCAATGTCTCTAGATCGTGGTCGGATAATAGACTCGGTGTACCACCTCCCAAGTAGATGGTGTGGATATTGTTATTGCTAGTGGAATCTAACCATTGATCTTTATAATTTTCCCATTCACGAATGACTGCATCTACATAGTTAGAACGCTTCTCTAAATGAGTCGCAGAGAAGAAATCGCAATATTTACAGCGACTTTTGCAGAAAGGAATATGAATATAGATACCAGCCATGTGTTATTATGACTTATAAATTTTGCTAGTCCTAATTAAAATTAACTGGTTCTATTAAAATTCAAGGTGTGTTTTGTTGTTTTATCGTATATGCTTATTTGCCTTCTACGATTAGTACGATTTCACCCTTGGGTGGAGTTTGCTTGTAGTGTGCGGCGAGTTCAAGTAATGTGCCTCGTTGAGTGTCTTCGTGTAGTTTACTAATCTCTCTACTGACACTCGCACGACGCTCTCCACCCATAAACTCTGCTAATTGCTCCAAGGTTTTCACCAAACGGAATGGTGACTCGTATATAATCATAGTATGTGTTTGCTCGGCTAGGATCTTGAGGCGCGTTTGACGACCTTTCTTCTGAGGTAAGAACCCCTCGAAATAGAAACGATCATTGGGCAAACCTGAGTTTACCAATGCAGGAACAAATGCAGTTGCGCCTGGCAGACATTGTACTTCTACACCTCTTTCTACACAGGCCCGCACCAACATAAATCCTGGGTCAGAGATACATGGCGTACCTGCATCCGAGATGAGTGCCACGGTCATGCCTGCTGCAATACGTGTTGCCATATCTTCGCTTGTCTCATGTTCGTTGAACTTATGATGGCTTTTGAGCGGTGTATGGATATCGTAATGCTTGAGCAATACTGACGACGTGCGTGTATCTTCGGCAAGTATCAAGTCCACCTCTTTTAGTATGCGAAGCGCACGAAAAGTGATGTCCTCTAGGTTGCCAACGGGTGTAGGTACGATATATAGCATATTTTATTATGATTCAGGAGTCAAGAACCAAGAATCAAGACAATTTAGTTATAATTGTCATCTATAGTAACCTGTCTTTGCTCTTGCTTCCTTGTTCTGTGTTCTAACTAAAGCGTCGCCTTAGTACATTTTCGAATAGTTGTGCTGCAGTGGATTCTGAATCCCACTTGAAGTGTTCATGTACATAATCCATTGCTTCACTAAAAGAATCGAGCCCATTGATTTCATCAAAGGTCTTCTGCATCAATTCACCATTATCCCCAAACAACTCACGTTGAAACAAGAATCGATCGCCCAAAGAGATGGCTTGACGAATATCCTGTACAGCGGTTCCAAATAGCGATGTTTGCTGAGGTGCTGGACGTGCAGCAGGTTGTTTTACTTTAGCTTCTACTATAGGCTCGATCACAAACTCTATTTCAGGTACTACGACTGATTCTTCTGTCGCAAGTTCGTCTGCCTCTGGTATTTCAATAGAAACTGGTGCTTCCACTTCATCCGGAGTATCTTCTATCGGTTCTTCAGCAGATTCCAGTTGTTCTTCGTTCTCTTCTTGAGGAGGTTGAACTAGGCAGTCTTCGTCTACGATGAGTTCGATTTCTACTTCAGGTTCAGAAGCTTGTGCTACCACAGTAGCAGTAGCCAAGGCGGCCACTTCGGCTTGCAGAGTGGCTACTAATGCTTTCGCCTCATCACTTTCTTGCTTCATCGCCTCATTGGCTCTTTCTAGTTCAGCCACACGCGCCTCTAAAGCAGACATTTTCTGCTCTAGAGTGGTCGTGTAGGCGGTTATTGCTTGAATAAGATTATTCTGCATAATAATAATCAAAACAAATACTTAATTTAAGTATAGGACTATTTTTTTTCAGCATAGAACACTACACGTATGTGCGTGCCGTTAGACAATGTATGACTAAAACCAGTAAAATACCAAGGATAAAAATTCACCGCTCCACCAAGAATGGAGTTAAGTACGATTGGTAAAAAACTCTCATCCTCACAAAATTCCGCTAAAGATTCTTTGTATGAGGGCATAATCAGTGCCATAAATTGCTCAAAATTTATGTGTGGGCTATACATGGATCTGTAATTATCACCAATAGATTGGGTACAAATAATGTTTTCCCCACCTCCACAATCATGGATGTATCCTGCAAATAGTGCTTCGTTAAATATCGCATACTGATATGGAGTCTGTAGTAAGTTATCATGCTTGAAATCAATGTAATCCTTCGTATAAGTCATATTGTCATAACCAACTGCAGCATACGCATCATCCAATCGTTTTATCTCACCGAGATAATTATTAAGTAGATCTTCTTCTGCATAGCTATCTGGAGCAGTATTGCTCATTTTATATACAAAGATAGGAGTATTGCCAACTACCTTATAGGCTGTACTTAAGTCTTTAAAGTAGATATCAGGATTAAGACCTACTTCGGCGGTAAATAGTTGAGTATCCTCCTCTGATAAACCGATGTACATTACGTCTGGCTCTGAAGAACATGCGGAAAGGACTAATGCTGCTAGCATTCCTAAAAAAACTTTTTTCATTTTTTCAACTGTTTATTTTATAAGTTAATGTTTTGTTTAATATTCAATTATTTGGTAGCGTCTTCGAGCTTCTTCATCATTGCAAACATAAAGATAGCAGCTACAGCACAAACTCCTACGAATACGCTCCATACACCCCACAATGGCATGTCGCCCCAGAGGTTTCCACCGATAGATACGAGGTAGTTACCGATAGCAGTAGCCACAAACCAGCCACCCATCATCATACCCTTGTATTTAGGAGGAGCTACTTTAGTAACGAAAGAGATACCCATTGGGCTGAGCAGCAACTCAGCGAAGGTGAGGATCAAGTAGGTGTAGATGAGCACGTTGGCATTCACGAAAGTAGGGTCGCCCGTTACGCGAGCCAACTCTTGTGCGTTAGGAGTAAGCAGACCAACACAAGCTACAGCCATCACGATATACGCGATGGTAGCCACCACCATACCCAAGGCAATCTTGCGTGGAGCAGATGGCTCTTTGCCTTTCTTAGCGAGTGCACCAAAGAGTGCCATGCTGAATGGAGTGAGTGCCACTACATAGAATGGGTTGAATTGTTGGAAGATAGGTGCGCTCAAGGTGATACCTTCTGGAGAGATATTGAGGTACTTGTATGCCAATACACCCAATGCAGCAACGATAACCACACCAGAGATAACTTTTGCCTTAGTAGTCTTGCTTTGTACGAGAGAGAAACCAGCATAAACGATAGCCACGATCATTACGAGGTTGATGATGTCAAACCACATAGTCTGTACGCCTGTGCAGAGTGGTTGTACAAATTCGTTAGCGAAGTAAGTCAGTGTCAAACCATTTTGGTGGAAGGCCATCCAGAAGAAGATCACCACAGCGAATACGAGGCAGAGTGCCACGATACGCTTTTTGGTTTGCTCTGCACTCAGTTCTTCTACTTTCACACCAGTAGCAGCTGCTTGTTTAGCAGAGTTCTCCACATGCTTGAACCAAGGACGGCATGCGTAGTAGATAGCGATACTGAGTATCAATGACGCGCAAGCTACCATGAATGCGAAGTGATAACTATCGTTCACGCTCACGCCCAGACTGGTTTGTGCCCAATCCATGATCTTCACCGCAGCGGTAGGAGCGAACATCGCACCAATGTTGATAGCCATGTAGAACAATGAGAAAGCAGCATCGCGCTTGTCAGCGTACTTAGGATCGTCATAGAGGTTACCTACCATCACTTGCAAGTTACCTTTGAACAAACCAGTACCGAAGCTAATGAGTACCAATGCAGCAATCATTGCGCCCATAGCGGTGCCACCAGCGCCCAATGGAATAGCCAGTAGGACATATCCAAGGAACATCACCATGATACCGATGGTTACGCACTTGCCGTAACCGATCTTGTCAGCCAAGATACCACCTATGAGAGGCAAGAAATATACCAACGCGAGGAAGGTAGAATAGATTTGTCCTGCGGTAGCTGCTTCCAATCCGAAGTTAGCACGGAGGAAGAGTGCAAATACGGCTAGCATGGTGTAGTAGCCAAATCGTTCGCCTGTGTTGGCTAATGCCAATGCGAACAGACCTTTTGGTTGATTTTCAAACATAAATAAGTTCGTTTTTATGGTTAATATTGATTTTTGCTTTTATTTAAATATTCGTTGTACAAAGATAGTGAGATAGTCCATCCAGTTCTCCCACGAGTGTCCTCCTGCGGATTCGTGGTATTCGTATGGATATTGCTTCTCGTCCAAGTATTGGCGATAAACCACATTGTCCTGATAGAGGAAGTCCTCTGCACCGCAGGCAATCCAATAGAGTTGGGGCGGATTGGCAAACTGCTGTGCAAGCAACGCCTCTGTTTTTTGATAGGCGGGCTTTGTAGATAATGCTAAGTCGCTTATAGCCAAAGTGCGTTCTGCACGATGCTCACTCATATATGGTACATAAAGTGCGGAAAAGATACCCACATAGTCGAAAGTCTGATTAAGCAGCGCAGCTGTATGCATAGTATGGAAACCGCCCATGGAGAGTCCTGCAATAGCGCGGTGTTGTTTGTCGGTGAGGGTACGGAAATGTGCTTCGGTCCACGCAATGAGTTGGCTGAAATTCTCCTCGAAGGTACTTTCCATCCAGAGACGTGTACCTGTTGGGTAATGCTTGCCTGTTTGCTCAAGATAGCCGTTAGGCATAACAACAATCATCGGCTGGCATAGTTGATTAGTTATCAGCGAGTCAAGTATCGCTTTGGCTTGACCTTTTGTAAGCCACCCCGTCTCATCGTCTCCACTGCCGTGCAAGAGGTAAAGTACTGGGTATTCCGCTTTAGATGTGTCATATCCAGCGGGTAGATAGACTGCAACGCCAGCCTCTCCAATGGTAGAGGGATAAGATGTAACTACCACTTGACTTTGGTTATTGGCTTGTTTTGCTTTTGGGCAGCAACCTATGCATATAATTAGCAGAGCTAATAAGATTTTGCTTTTCATATTCTGTTAATTGTTTTGTTCGTCCATAAAACGCTGCAAAGTTACAAAAAAAAACTGAAATAACCAAACAATTATGCGTTTTATGGTGATTTATCACGTATTTTGAGTAAAAAAAGTAATATTTGTCAATGCCTTCAAAATTTCGTTTTGAGTATATAATTTTCTTAGACAACAAACTTATTAGATGATAAAAGCGCTTAAAACGCAAATAATAAATAGCGTTTAAAGCGATTTCTGTCTACTAGAAACAAGAAACATTTCACTGATAAATATAATTTAACAGCAAATTGAACAAATTATACGAATTGTTCCAGAAATTAGCCTAATTAGCGTAATTAGCCGTTGAAGTAAATTGATTCCTATTCCAAATTTAAGTTTTAATATTTTTTAATATTTAAAACAACACGAGAGGAATTGTTGCATTATTGCATTATTGCATAAAAAAATATGTCGAATGTATATTACCCGCTCCCCTACACTCTACCCGCTACACCCTACACTTTACACCTAAAAAAATCGCATAGCCCTTGCGCATATGCGATTTTTTTACTACCTTTGCAGAGCAATTTACTCCATCATATTTACTATGAGAACAACCATCACTATCTTTCTGGCATTACTCACTACTATGCTATATGCCAAAGACTATCAAGTATATGGTCCACAAGGGGGACTGGCAATGACCGTCACTTTACCCAAAGACTTTAATCCAGACACCGACACTTGCTCCATGGTCATTCTGATGCACGGTATTTTTGCCAGCGAGGATATTCTGCCAATGCCTACTATCGCCCGAAAACTGGCTAAGGCGGGCATAGCATCCATTCGCTTTGATTTTGGTGGTCATTGGGATAGCGAAGGAGAGATGCAACAAATGACCATCGAGAAAGAGATTGCCGACGCCATGGCTATTTGGCAATATGCCAAGTCTTTGCCTTATGTCACTCGTATCGGACTTCTCGGACACTCACAAGGTGGTGTAGTAGCAGCTATGACGGCTGGCAGGATTGCCGCCTCTGGCGATAGTATACAACCTTATTCGCTAGCACTTATTGCACCAGGATCGGTAGTCAAAGATGCCTGTTTGCATGGTAAGTTCTTTGGGGCTAAGTTCAACCCACAAGATCCCCCAGCGTACATCAAGTGCTTTGGAATGATGAAGTTAGGCAGAGAATATATCCTCACAACCCAGCAACTGGACATCTACGGCACAGCCAGTCATTACAAGGGAAAAGTTCGCCTGATTCATGGCAGCAAAGACAAGATCGTTCCACTCTCATGTAGCGAAGATTTCAAAGCCACTTATGGCGAGGCTGCCGATCTGATTATCGTAGAAGGCGAGAATCACATGATCGGACTCAAACCCCAACGCGTAGCCGACCTCGTGGTAGAGTTTTTCCAGTAATCCTCATAACTTCATAAACCAAGAAAACTATGGAACACAAATCTTGTCCTCGCTGTGGTGCTGCATTTATTTGTCAGCACGAGAATCCCGCTCAGTGCCAATGTGCAGGCGTGGAACTCTCTCTCGCTACTCGTGCACATCTGGCAGCGCAATACCCCAACCAATGCCTCTGCCGCAAGTGCCTGTTGGAGTTTTCTATCTAGGCAATCTATCTTTATTATCCCGAATGATATTCGGGCACTGCATGCCTTTAAACTCTAAACTGTGGGCGCTTTGCGCCGTCCTCTAAACTGGCACTCTGTGCCTCTAAACCCTAAACAGTAGCCCGCTTGCGGGCGTTCACTAAACTAAAAAAAGCGAAAAAAATCGCTTTTTTTTCTTGCCCAATTCAAAAAAAAGTTGTACCTTTGCACCCTGAAGAGCATATAGCTCTTCCATAAAAATGAACAAGAAAACTAACTTACATTACTGCATTTCAGCATCTTACATCTACATCCCTTATCATCGTAACATCAGTACTAACTGGGAAAGCTGAAGCGAATGTAATCTCTTATTTTCCTACTTTCTTAACCTTTAAGGTTGATTACTAACTTTTAATTTTTATGTATATGAGCAACTTTCGTATGCTCATAGTGGCGTTATGTGCGTCGCTATGTGCTTTGGGTAGCTATGCCCAACAACCCTATGTGTTGACGCTGGAGCAGTTATTTGCTTTGGCGGATGAAAATAGCAAAACCATTCGAACCGAAAACGCTGCCGTCCTCGAAGCCCAGCAAGATGTCAAAGTGGCAAAAAATGCCTTAATGCCCGATATTGACATCTCGCTATCTGCCAGTTACTTAGGCAATGGCTACCTGATGGATCGCAACTTCTCGAATGGTCAAACCATTGACATGCCCCACTTGGGCAATAACTTTGCCGTAGAAGCTACTCAGCTGCTTTATGCGGGTGGTGCTGTGACCAATAGCATTGCTTTGGCAAAACTCAAGGAGGAGATGGCAAATATCAACCGTGAAGCCATACGCTCGCGCGTTCATTTAATGCTTACGGGCTTTTACCTCGACCTCTACAAACTGCAAAACGCGCTCCGTGTGTACGACCGCAGTATTGACTTAGCCAAGGTCGTCATTCAAGACACCAAAGCCCGCAATGAGGCAGGTGTGGCGTTGCAAAACGATGTCACTCGCTACGAACTGCAACTCAAGAATCTCGAGTTGGCACGCCGCCGTGTAGCCAACTCCGTGGAGATTCTCAACTACGACCTTGTGACGATTCTTGGACTGCCACTTGATACACAAATCATGCCTGACACTACGCTACTGGAGCAGTCGCTATCCATCCATGACCTCACCTACTGGCAGCAGTTGGCACAAAGCGAGGCGTATGCCGTCAAACAGTCGGCTCTAGCCGTACAAATGGGCGAGCGAGGCGAGAAACTGGCACGCTCGGAGATGATTCCAAACATTGCCCTCTTTGCTGGCAACCATCTGGATGGTCCTATCACGATTGAGGTGCCTGTGATCAACAGCAATTTCAACTACTGGTATGTCGGCATAGGCGTTTCCTACAAACTATCGTCGCTCTACAAAGCCAGTCGCACACTCAAGAAAGCCCAACTCAGCACCGACCTCAGTCGCCGTCGCCAACAAGACATCCTGGAGCAAACCAACCTTTCCGTACAAGCAGACTACACCCGCTATATCGAAGCCTTCGAGGAAGTCGCAACATTGGAGAAAAGCGTCCAACTCGCCAACGAGAACTACAGCGTCATCGAGAATCGCTACCGCAACGATATCGCTCTCGTGACCGACATGCTGGATGCATCCAACCAACTACTGGATGCCGAACTGCAACTCGTCAACGCACGAATCAATGTGCTATTCAACTACTACAAACTCAAAAATACATCTGGAAACTTATAAAAACATATCAATATGAAAAGAAGAACTAAAAAACTGATTTACAACATCTTTGCTTGTATCCTAACCCTTGGCGCCTGCTCTTGGGTTTGTGCCAAATTCATTCACTTGGGCAATGTGGAATTTACCGAGAACGCCCAAGTCAAACAGCACATCGTACCTGTCAACTCGCGCGTACAGGGCTTTGTCAAAGATATCCGCTTTGAGGAATATGCACAAGTGCACAAAGGGGACACACTCGTCATTATCGAAGATGCCGAGTACCGCTATCGTGTGGCACAAGCCCAGGCCAATCTCGACAATGCTCGCAAGGGAAAAGATGCCATGCACAATGTCATATCTACCACCCAAACAAATATCTCTGTGACGGATGCCAGCATTGAGGAAGCACGCATTATCTTGGAAAATGCCGAACGCAACTACCAGCGTTTCAGCACTTTGTACCAACAAAACGCTGTCACTCGCCAACAGCATGATGACATGCACACCGCCTACTTGGCTGCCAAAGCACGCTACGAGATGCTTCAAAATCAAAAGGAAAGTGTCCGTTCCGTTAGCCGAGAGCAGAACACCCGCCTTGGGCAAAACGAAGCTGGTATCAAGTTGGCTGAAGCAGCTCTCGAGCTCGCGCGCCTGAACCTCTCTTATACCGTCATCACTGCGCCATGCGACGGCTATACAGGTCGCAAGGATATTCAAGTGGGACAACTCATCCAACCCGGACAAACACTCGTAGATATAGTAGATGCCGAAAACAAATGGATCATCGCCAACTACAAAGAGACACAAACCGCCAATATCGCTGTGGGTCAGGTCGTTGAGATAGAGGTAGATGCTGTGCCCAATCACATCTTCAAAGGCGTAGTGCGCTCCGTATCACGCGCTACAGGTGCCAGTTTCTCGCTCTTGCCACAAGACAACTCCTCGGGTAACTTCGTCAAGATTGAGCAACGCATACCTGTGCGTATCGACTTCACAGATGACAACGACACCGAAGCCCTGCAACGCGTGAGTGCGGGTATGAATGTAGAATGTAAAGTGCTGTACTAATGGGACATCATCACGATCCAAATCAACCCTTCTCCATACCGCAAATACGCTTCATACCCGAATCGCTCAAACCATGGCTGTTGATATTGTTTATCATCATCTTCAACTGCACAGGCGGCGTGTATATGGCAGCGGTGAGCGATATGGTGGGCAGCACGCAGCTCCTGCAAGAAGATATCATGATGGCAGGCTATGCCTCTCTGGTAGGCATGGCGCTGTTCTTCGCCATCATGTTTCGCCTCAAGTGGGCTGTTCGTCCAAAGACGGCATTGGGCAGTTGCACCTTGGTGCTGATTGCTGCTAATCTGATTTGCATGCACACCAATTCGGTGCCAGTTTTAGTGGGCGTTTGTCTGGTGTCAGGTTTCTTCCGTATGTGGGCGATATACGAGTGCAACTCCACTATCCAACTATGGATTACACCCAAACGAGACATGTCGATATGGTTCTGCTATATCTACCTCATGGTCAATAGCACCATCCAGTTCACGGGCATAGCCGCCCTATCGTTCTCCGTTTGGGCATCGTGGCACTATATGTATTGGTTCATCATCGGTGCATTGCTGGTGATATACTTGATTGTGCTCATCTGTTTCCGTGGTATCTCTATCATGCAACGCCTCCCGCTCTATGGTATTGATTGGATAGGTATGCTGCTATGGGGCATGACGGCCATGAGTATCCTCTTTATCTGCGTCTATGGCGAACACTACGACTGGTGGCGCTCCGAGCATATCCGCTTGGCGACTGGCTTAGGCATTGCCTCATTGGCACTCAACCTGTGGCGCACACGCTATCTGCGACATCCGTATATCTCATTGGAAATCTTCAAGATACCCATCGTGCCGATATGCGTATCTATTATCCTTATCATGGATTTGCTACTTGCTCCCTCGCATATCTTTGAGCATGCCCTCATGGAGAGCGTACTCGGCTATGACCACCTCAATACCCTCACACTCAATTGGGTTTCTATCCTCGGCGTAGTGCTGGGTATCTTGTTCACATGGCAGACATTTGCTCGCCGTAAATGGACTTACCAACGCATGCTGGTGATAGCCTTCTCCTGCTTTGCGTTCTACTTGGCGTACTTCTATTTCCGCATTGATTACAACCTCCCCAAAGAGGCATTATATCTCCCTATTATCGTACGCTCTGCGGGCTATGTCATTGTGGCAGTACTCATGCTCACCGCCAATGCCAGACTACCTTTCCCATTTATCTTCTTGCACGGTTTGTCCTTCCAAAACATGTTCAGCGCCGCCTTGGCTGCCCCTATAGGCACGGCTATTATCGGACGACTGCTGAAGGTAGTCATGACCCGCAATGCCATGCTACTGAGCCAAGAGATGGATCACCTCTCGCTCTCCACTTCGCATACGCCGATCGGTGAACTCTACGGCATGGTGCAGGTGCAAGCCTTGCTGGAGTCCATGAAAGAGATCTATGGTTGGCTCTTGTTCGTGGCTATCTTGTGCCTCATTGGCTTGATGCTGCGCTATAGCGGTATTCGTCCCGTAAAAGTGATAGAACCTACCTATCGCTTTATCCACAACTTCCTACGCAACAACACAGGCCTCCTCCGCTTGCGTAGGAGTAAAGTAAAAGAAGAAATAGTATCATAAACATTCATCATAAATAATATGAAATCAACTAATTATAGTTTTATGAGCCAATTCAAAGCACATGTCAATTCCAGCGTTGTATTGATTTTCTTCACGCTATTCGCATTGGTATGTGCCAATATCCCAAGTATCAAAGATTGGTATTTCTCCCTCTGGCAATATCCCATCAGTCTGTCTATTGGTGCGTTTAATTTCTTCAGCCATCACGGACATGCCATCACGCTTGGACAGATGATTAACGATTTCCTCATGGCAATATTCTTCCTGTCGGTTGGATTGGAGATTAAGCGTGAGATTAAGGTGGGCGAACTATCCACCAAGGACAAAGCGCTACTGCCTATCATTGGCGCTTGTGGTGGAATGTTAGTGCCTGTACTAATCTTCTACCTCGTTTGCCCTGGTGAGGCGGTTATGCAACGCGGCTTGGCTATACCTATGGCTACGGATATCGCTTTCTCATTGGGAGTACTGGCTATCTTCAAATCCCGCGTACCTATCGGACTGAAGGTTTTTCTTGCAGCGCTGGCGGTAGCAGATGACTTGGGCGGTATCATTGTGATAGCACTCTTCTATTCATCGAATATCAACTATCTATTCCTGGGCTTATCGGCTTTGTGTGTAGTGCTTATGATTATCGGCAATGTGCTGAATATGCGCTCCAAAGGATTCTACCTCACCTTAGGACTTGTACTATGGTATATGATGCTCAATTCGGGCATTCATGCCACCATAGCAGGCGTGATTGTTGCATTCTGCGTACCTGCCACCCTGAAGAAAGG
>JAZKYJ010000059.1:0-20629 GCA_045612045.1 Paludibacteraceae bacterium
CTACCATATTGAATATAACGCTCTATTAGAGGATAGATAGTATCACGTTTGCTATCAGGCATAATCATTGCACGAACATAAGTTCGGAGGTGTTTATTACCCTCCTCGTCTATATAACTACCTATCTCCATCATACCGAAGATAGGTGTTTTTGTTTTAAGTGAGCGCCCCTGTGTGCCTTGTACTTTTTTGCACTCATGCTTGTTAGTTTCTTTACCGCCAAAATACATTTCATCACATTGTACAGTACCACTCAGTAGTACTGATTCATCTTGTTTATATAGTGTACGAACTTTATGTAGAATGAACCATGCTGTTTTCTGTGTAACTGCTATATCACGTGCTAATTGTGTACTCGCTATACCTTTCTTATGTGAAGATATAAGATACATTGCAGCGAACCATTTTACCAATGGTATTTTGGTATTCTCAAAGATAGTTCCTTGTAGTACAGAGAATGATTTATGGCATGTATAACATTGCCAACGTCCATTAGAACGATGGTGTACATGAGTATGTCCACAATATGGGCAAACAACAACTTTTCCCCATCTTTCTTGTTCGAGAAAACGCAGACATTTGTCATTGGTACTGAAGTACATAAAGATAGAAACGAGCGAATTAAAGCGCGAAAAATCTAACATAATTAAGGTGGTTTAGTCTTTATTAATCAAAGTATGCAAATATAACAAAAAATCCAGACATATGCAAATAAATTGTTAAAAAAGTGCTCAAAAATGCAAAAAATCTTAAATTCTTTTTGGATGTCAGAAATTTAGTGTATATTTGCAGCAGAAATATAACATTTAAAGTATTTATAAGTATGGAAGATAAATCATTAGAATTATTGACAGAGGAAGGACGTAGATTCTATGATGAGTTTACGCGTTGTGAAACTATGGAGGAGATTGAAGAACTTGGAAAAAAATGGAGTAAGTTAAATGAATCTCAAGAAAATAATGTAATTCCTCATTATGATATGACATTGGAAGAGTTGGATGAAAAGTATGGGTTAGTGTCGCATGAGGAAGTTTGGAAAAATGTTCTTAATAAATGCTAACAATAAGATACACACAGGAAGCACATAAACAAATAGATGAGATTATTTCCAACCAAAGTATCTATGACCAATACGGACATTTCACACAACAATTCGTCAATTGGAACTATGAGTTTCACCACTACGTAAATGTTGGAACAATTAGTAAACAAAAATTGTCTAACCACGGGTTATACACAATTGGTAGTATTGGGAAACTCGTTTATAATTACTTTTCCATTAATGATACTGAAGTATTTCAAATTCTTGAGTTTCGTTTTTCAAAACTACCATATACACAGCAAACCAGACAAACCCCATACAAGATAGTAGGAGATGCAGGATATGGTTATAAGATTGTTCAAAACACATTTAATGGTAAACACTCCATCCTAACCCCAAATAAGAAATATCTTACAAATTTTGTATATGACGATATTATTGGATTCCATCATTCATCAAACAACTACAACAATATGTATGCCGTTGGCTTTATGAACAACAGGGCATACGCAATATATAAGGATGGTAATATACAGGTACTGCCGTATTCTAAAGAACAATACTTAACTATGAAACACAAATACTATGAATCAAAACAACAAAAACCTAATACGGTTGTTCTGAAGGAATCACAATTACGAAGGATAATACAAGAATCAATAAAAAAGATTCTAAACATAATATAGAAAAACCTGCACCCGAATGCAGGTTTTTTTGTATATTTGTACTAAAAATAACGAACTATACTTTGATCAAAGTGTCAACAGGTATATAGTTCCCTATAAAAAAATCGGACTGTTATACAGCCCGATTTTTTATGCAATATATGAATTTTATGGAACTCTAAGACCTTCTACTTTCACATTACGGAGACTCCATGCTTTATTTCCCCCATTATAACGCCAAGCCACATAACATGTGTCTCCAAGAACATCTGCAGGCAAAGACAACACATTGGAAGAAACAAAAGTTGTAGCATCATAGTTGAGACCATTAAGTTCAATCCAAGTTGCATTCTTAATATTTTCCACAACTCCATCATAATCAGCAGAAACTAAAACTGTATAATGAGAATATTCACTCTCATCAACTGCACCAGCAATCTTATGGTCAAAAGTTATTGATGCTTCATTTATTTTAGCCATATCTATAATAGGAGAGACTAACCAATCTTCATTCATAACCCCAGCGGGATTCATTTGAACCAAACGACCACTTTTTCCACCAACATATTTCCACATTTGATCAACTCCTTGAATATTCGCTATTCCAAAAGGCGTCAAATCAGTTGCCACATCAAGTGCGACATCCAACAATGTAACATTCTCGGGTTGTGGTAAACATAACACATTAGTGCTCTTCCAAATATAAGCAGCCCCTTTACCAACTGTTTCATATGTGCCATTATAGTTAGTCAGTTGACCATAGATTACAACAAAATCTCCTACAGCAACCATATCTGGATTAGTTATTTTACTTCCACCAGGTCCATATACTTGGAATGCATAGAAATCATTTGAAGAATTAGCACCTTTTACTTCTTCCATATAGAACAAAGCGTTACCATATGTGCTGATGCCTTCTGCATGATTATTCGTAAATTTCTTTACAAAACCCATCACATAATATTTCTCTGAAGTAGTCTCACCATAGGCAAGTGAAGCGCATAAATCTCTAGCTTCAGATACTGTTAAAGCCTCAATTGGTACGTTCCAACCAACAGTATCAGACAAAGGTTCAATAGGGATGATTGTGTCCTCCCCACCATTATCTGGGCGATCTGATGGCCCGACAAAAGGTGGTGTACGCAACTCGCACGCTGTCACCAGCAATGCTATTAAGGAAATTAAGATAGATACAAGTTTTGTTTTGTCCATAATTAAATTGATTTACATTCGGCGACAAAATTACTACTTTTTTTTGACATATGCAAGAAATACATTAAAATTTAAGGGTTTTCGAGAATAAAGAAAAACAAAAAAAAGCGCAGATTTAATAACCTGCGCCTTTATTCGAACTAACATTTACGTTAAGAAATTTAAGACTTTAATGATTTAACGTTAAAGATAAGCGAAAAAATAATTGATATCCATTGGAAAACACCACCAATCAATCCAATCCACCACCAAACACCGTAAGCAGTAGTATGCAAAGGTGCTTTGACAATTACAGCATCACTAAACCAAGACATAATCCAATATGCAGGCGCCCATGCACCATGAAATAGTCCTGCAAACCATCCATACTCTTTAAGTACTTGGATATCAAAAATAGCAGCTAGCACAAAGACTGCAATCAATGAAACCAAATTTGTAACAATGTTTTTAACTTGCTCACTCATAAAATTGTTTTATTATAAAAGTTAATATTAGTATTTTTTTTGCAAAGGTACTATTTTTTTTTAACATAGACAAATTTATTACCTAAAATATACGATTTTAAATGTTTTGACGTAGAAAAATAGAATAAATGAACAAAATATAATACTTTTTTAACACCGTTTTTCACTCACATGTTGTATAATTCAGAAATTTTATGTAATTTTGTGCCCTAATTTAGGTTCTAGGCTAGACAAACGATCACAAAATAATCAAACCCCATGAGGATCATGAAACAAATACTTTTAAGCGTACTACTTTTGATAAGTAGTTATAGTGTAGCTACAAACGTAAAAACTGGAATTGAGGTACTACGAGAACAAAACTTTCAAATCTTAGAAGGCAAACGAGTAGGTTTAACTACTAACCCTACGGGTGTAGATAGTAATCTAAAGTCCACCATTGATATTCTTTGGGAAGCTGAGAATGTCAACTTGGTTGCACTTTATGGTCCTGAGCATGGTGTGCGTGGCAACGTACACGCAGGCGACGTAGTGGACAACGAAGTGGATAAGAAGACAGGGTTAAAGATGTACTCGCTCTACGGCAAAACCAAAAAGCCCAACAAAGAGATGATGGACGAGATCGATGTAATGGTATATGATATTCAAGACAATGGTTGTCGTAGTTACACCTATATCTCCACTATGGGTATGTTGATGGAGGCATGCATTGAGCACGGCAAAGAGTTGATCGTATTGGACCGTCCTAACCCACTCGGCGGCGAGAAAATAGAAGGATGCTTGGTGGAAGATGGCTACATTTCGTTTGTGAGTCAGTTTAAGATTCCATACTTGTATGGTCAAACTCCAGGCGAGTTGGCGTTGTACTTGAACGCAACCGATTATGAGAACAAGTGCAAGCTGACTGTGGTGAAAATGAAAGGTTGGAAGCGCGATATGACTTGGGATGAGACTGGATTGGAGTGGATAGTCGCTTCTCCACACGTGCCACATGGACAATCCGCCGTGTTCTACCCTGTGACTGGCATCTTTGGCGAGTTCGGCTATATCAGCATTGGTGTGGGTTACACCTTGCCATTCGAAGTAATGGGTGCTCCATGGATTAGTGCAGACACTTTGGCAGAGGCGATGAACGCATTGGAGTTGCCAGGATTGGAGTTCCGTCCTATATACTACAAGCCATACTATAGCACCTTCCAAGGCGAGTTGTGCCAAGGCGTGCAAATCCATATCTTGGACTACGAGAAAGCTCGTTTGAGCGAGGTTCAGTTCTTGGTTGTGCAAGAATTGATGCGCTTGTGGCCAGAGAAAGATTGGTTCCAATTGTGCAATCAAAAACGTTTTGGCATGTTTGACAAGGTCTGCGGAACGAACAAGATTCGTGAGATGTTTGGCAAGCGCTACCAATGGGAAGACATTCGTGAATATTGGTACAAAGACGTAGAAACATATCGCGAGGCAAGTAGTAAGTATTATTTGTATTAGAGTTGAGAGTTGAGAGTTGAAGTATATGAAAAAGTATATAGAAAGATTAGCGTGGGGAACGGATGCCGGTTTTTACCGTTTGATTCCTCAAGAAGTGTTACATCCCGCGACAGAGCAAGATATCTTGGATATCATTGCTCGTGCTCACAAAGAGAAGAAACACATCACCTTCCGTGCCGCAGGTACCAGTTTGAGTGGACAAGCAATTAGCGATAGTTTGCTAGTAGTTTGCGGCAAAAAGTGGGAGCAATACACGGTGCATGGCGAAGGCAAGAGCATTACGTTACAACCAGGTATTGTCGGGCAACGAGTGAATGAGATATTGAAACCTTATGGCAAGTATTTCACTCCCGACCCTGCGAGTTTGAAATCAGCCATGGTGGGTGGTATTGTGATGAACAATGCTTCAGGAATGTGTTGCGGCACTCATGCTAATAGTTATCGTGCCTTGAAATCTGTGCGTATTATTTTGCCTGACGGCACATTGCTTGATACGGGCGACGAGAAGAATCGTGCTGCTTTTGTGATGAGCCATCAGAAGTTTATCCGCAAGATAGAAGAGTTGCGCGATAAGACTCGTAAGAATGCTAGCTTGATGGAGCGCATCCGCCGCAAATACAGCATTAAGAATGTGACGGGACTGACGATATTGCCATTTGCGGAGTACGACGATCCATTTGATATCATCGCTCACTTGATGGTAGGTAGTGAGGGTACATTGGCCTTCTTGTCTTCCATCACCATGACCACAGGAGATATTTGCGGTTACTCCTCTTCCGCCCTCCTACTCTTCCCTACGACTAAGTCGGCTTGCGAAGCTATCATTGAAATGAAGGCGACAGGTATGTTGTCGGCAGCTGAGTTCTTTGACCGCAAAGCTATGCAGACCGTGGAGAAGGACTTCCCTGAATTACAAGGTCTGCCAGAAGATGCGGGCGCCGTATTGATTCGAACAAACGCAAGCACTCAAAAGGAATTAGACAAGAAGAACGAAGTACTACAAAAAGTACTGAATACCTATAAGTTGTGCCAAGAGGCACAATTCACCTCTGATCCTGTATTGACGGGTAAATACTGGGCAATGCGCTCGGGTATTTTCCCAGCAGTAGGCGGTACTCGTGAAGTAGGAACAACGTGTTTGATTGAAGATATTGCCTTCCCTGTTGAGTATTTGGCAGAGGCGACCTTGGCATTGCAACAGCTGTTCAAGGAGCACAATTACCCAGAGGCAGTTATTTATGGTCACGCGTTGGAAGGTAACTACCACTTTATTTTGAACCAACGTTTTGATAGTCCTCAAGCCATTGAGCAGTACGACCATATGATGCGTGCTGTGGTGGATTTGGTGGTAGATCAATACGATGGTAGTTTGAAGGCAGAACACGGTACGGGTCGAAATATGGCACCATTCGTTCGTCGTGAATGGGGAGATGATGCCTACGAGTTGATGTGCGAGGTAAAAAAACTCTTTGACCCAGAGAATATTATGAACCCAGGCGTTATCTTCAACGAAGATCCAGCGTCATACTTGCAACATATCAAGCCATTGCCTGAAGTGCATGAGATGATAGACCGTTGTATTGAGTGTGGATTCTGCGAAGTGAACTGCGTGAGTTGCGGTTTTGCGTTGTCTAGCCGTCAGCGTATTGTCGTACAACGCGAGTTGGCACGCTTGCATGCTTCTGCAAAAGCAGGCAATAAAGCCGATGCAGCCTTGGAGAAGAAACTCAAGAAAGAATTTGCGACTATCGGCCGTGACCTGTGCGCAGGAGATGGATTATGCTCCACCTCTTGTCCAATCAAGATCAATGTAGGCGAGTATATCCATATTGTACGCGAGCATGATATGAGCGGAGCAGGCAAAGTGTTAGGTCGTTGGGCAGGCAAGAATTTGGGTACTATCGGTACTGCACTGACAGGTATCTTGGGCGTAGCCCATGTAGCAAAGACGGTGATAGGCGACAAATTGACGACCCTAACAGGCAAAGCAATGCATACAGTGTCAGGAGGTTTGATACCATTGTGGACACCATCATTGCCAAAACCAGTAACTAAGAAAGATATTAAAACTGCCATAGAATACGGAGCGGTGAACGGTCTCAAAGGATTACGTGATAAGCGCGTGGTGTATTTCCCATCGTGCCTGAATCAACGTTTGAGTACACCAGATAAACCACTTGTGAACGATGTAACGGAATTGTTGAACAAAGCGGGCTTTGAGGTTATATTCCCAGCGGGTATGGAGAACTTATGCTGTGGAACAATTTGGGAGAGCAAAGGTATGCCAGAGGAAGCCGATCGTAAGGCTGCAGAATTAGAATTGGCATTGCTCAAGGCAAGCGAGTATGGCAAATGGCCCGTATTGTGCGACCAGAGTCCATGCTTGCACCGTATGCGTCATACTATGCAACATCTGCATTTATACGAGCCAGCGGAGTTTATTGATAAGTTCGTTTTGAGCGAAGTTGAGATCACACCGTTGGATGCATGCGTAGCGGTTCATGTGACATGCTCTACTCGTCAAATGGGCTTGGCGGATACCATAGTGCGTGTAGCTAAGGCTTGTGCGAAGAATGTGCTCGTACCACAAGAGATAGGTTGTTGTGCTTTTGCTGGAGATAAGGGATTCACAGAACCCGAGCTGAACGAATGGGCATTGCGCAAACTCAAACCACAAGTAGAGAAAGCAGGTGCAACCATGGGTGTAAGTAACTCACGTACTTGCGAGATCGGTTTGACTACCCATTCAGGTATTGAATATCACAGCATTGCTCATCTGGTGAACAAGGTTAGTAAGGTGAAAAAATAATGGAAATAGAGAGAAAATATTTGGTAACGAGCGATAGCTACAAACAGATGGCTGTGGCTCGTTATCATATTTGCCAAGGATATATCTCACGCGAAAAGACAGGCACTGTCCGTATTCGCATTACGGATGACAAGGCATACCTCACCATCAAAGGCAAACCTGCAGCCGGTCATTTCGCTCGCTATGAGTGGGAAAAAGAAATTGATGTGCAAGAGGCAAAGGAACTGATGCAACTATGCCAAGGTACCATTATAGACAAGACGCGATGGATTGTTGCTGCAAAAGAAGAGGGATTAAAATGGGAAGTTGATGAGTTTCATGGCAAGCACGAAGGACTGACCCTAGCCGAGATTGAACTTACGTGCGAAGACCAAGAAGTAGAGAAGCCCAACTTCGTGGGAGAGGATGTTACTTCGGATCCTCGTTATTACAACGCCAATATGTAGCGCCTACCGATCTAGCAAGTGCACCATCGGTATCTTCACGGTCACCAATAACCAGACATTGATTGGGTTGAACTCCCATTTGTTCTGCCACTCGTGCCATGAGTTGGGGAGCAGGTTTCAGTCCTCCTAATTCAGGAGCAGAAACAACCCAATCAAATAGAGATTGCTCCAAGCCTAGTGCTTGGAGTTTTTCTGTAGTATGTCCATAGTCTGAAAGAACGACTAGGCGTACACCTAGTTTTTTGCATTGTTGAATAAAAGGCATTACCCACGGAACCAGTTGATAGTGTTTTTTAATTATCTTCACCATCAATGGCATATAGCGTGTGCTATACCACCAACGCGCATAACTAGCCGAGAAACGATGACCATTCGCCATAGTTTGGAAAAACAAATGGTAGAAAGACTCTTTATCACCCGTCCATGTTCCCATAAGTTGCTTTCTCGTTCTTCTTTCAATCCACATCATTCGCCAATCCAACAATGCGCCGCACATCATACGTCGCACCATTCCTCGCTTGCTATACAGCGTACCGTCAAGATCAAAGACAACAATTTTGGTTTCCGGCTTGAGTATTTCACATGAAATATCCATACACAATCATGCACAAGAACTATGCCAAAGTATGTTTAAAATTTAGAGTTTGACGTATAGAGTGTGATACTGACATTTTTTTGGAAAAATATACTATTCTTTAATAAAAACGCACATGCGCGCGCGAAAGATTTGCATATTTCAATAGTTTATATTAATTTTGCACGCTATTTTGGTTTTAATATGGGTCATTTTATTATTAAAATCTTAAAATATAAACAAACAACACTGTAATATTAATAAACAACATAATTATGACAAAATTTTACTTCAAGCAAATTTTAATTAGTACTTTAATCCTGTTGAGCAGCACATTTGCATTTGCTCAACAAGTTCCTAACCCAAGTTTTGAGGATTGGAGCGGTGCGAAATTTGATGGAAAAGAACAACCTGCTAGTTGGTATGCGAGCAATATAGAGCAAGTTGGTATGAAATTTAACTTAACCCATAAAGAGGCAGGACATAGCGGAAGTTACTCTATGATGGTGCAAGACACCGAAGTAGGTGCAATGGGTATTACAGAAGTATCACCTGGCTATTTTTCATTAGGTAAACCATGGAGTTGGATTGATGGTCTTAATACCAAAACGGCTACTGCAGGAACATCTGGTGGTATTAATTTTCAATATCGCCCAGACACTATGTCTGTATGGATCAAACGTACTGGTGCGAATGTGGACAAAGAAGACTTTTACTTGCTATATTATGCTTGGTCTGGTACAGCCAAAGGCAGTAAATACAAAGCAAAAAGCGGTAGTTGTTCAGAGCCAGGCACAAAAACCAACGAAGAGAGTGATATCCGTTTGGCCTTGGACGCTAATGAGTGTGGCACAGACCAAAAGGCCAATCAAATAGCCGAAGGTATGTGGCGCGAGAAAAAAGAGTATGGCCAGTGGACCAATATCCGCGTACCTATTTATTATTTCAACAATGATGTTCCTACCATGATGAACATCATCTTCTCAGCAAGTAATTATCCTAACTATCGAGCAAATGATGGTTTATACGAGGGAAACTCATTATATGTGGATGATATTGAGTTGATTTATTCCTCTAAAATTCAAAAGCTGTATATCGGAGGCAAAGAATGGTTAGCATTTGACCCTAACTCTAGCGAGGAGCAATACTATTTCATGAGTCGCGATGCTAGTGCTATTCCTGAGATCAAAGCATATCGTGGTGCAGGTTCATTGACCAATGCAAGAGGCGAAACAGCCACTTTCTCTGGTCGCGAACTTACTGGTAGTGAGATTACTATAAGCCAAGGCGAATTGGATGGCAAAGCAACTGTTATTACTGCCCAAGCAGAAGATGGTAGCCATACCACAACGTATAGAATTAAGTTTGTTCGCGAAGCTAGCACTAACGCTAAGCTTAATAATCTTTATGTCAATGGTAATGCAATTAGTAATTTCCAACCAGCTGTGTATAACTACACGGTAGAACTACCATATGGTACAACAGCCATTCCTCAAGTAACTGCTCAAGGTCAAGAGGAGGAGCAAACGATTGCTATCACACAAGCTAACAGCCTTACGGGCAAAGCGGAAATCGTGGTAACAGCTGCTGATAAGAAAACTACTGCCACCTATACAATCCAATTTAAGGTAGCACAATTATCAGATAATACATTAAAAGACATTAAGGTTAATGGCACCTCAATTGCAGGATTTAGTCCTAACCAAACATTGTATCGTGTTTCATTGCCTACTACTACAAGTAGCATTCCTACTGTAGAAGCTGTATCTGCATACCCTGCAGGTGAACAAACCATCACTCATACAGCGCCTACATCAGTAGCTAACTTAGATGGTAGTCAGCATATTATCCAAGTAACCACCCCTGGTAATCAAACCCCTAAAACCTATAAGTTGACTTATAAACTAGAGGCATCTTCTTACTCATTGCTCAAGAATCTACAAATGGGTGAGAATTTGATTGCCAATTTTGATCCTAATCAATTCACATACTACGTTAATCTACCAGTAGGAACAACTGAGTTGCCTGCGATTACCTACGAGAAAGGCGAAAGCACTCAAACCGTAACTATTAGTGAAGGAGGATTGAATGGAACAACAAGAGTAACTGTTGTCGCTGGTAATGGTATTGATCAAACAGAATATAAGATTGTGGTAAGTACCGCTAAATCTGAAATTTCTAGTTTGAATATGATATATGTTGGCGGTGTAGCATTAGAAGGTTTTGATCCTATAAAAACCTCCTACACATATACTTTGCCAATTGGTACAATAGAGTTGCCTGCGATCACATATGACAAAGGCGATGAGTACCAGAAAGTAGTAGTTACCACAGGTGGCATCAATGGTACTACACGTATTGCAGTAACAGCCGAAAACGGCAACAGCACCATCTATCAAATTAGTTTCAGTGTTTATAAAGCGACAAATGCTACGTTGAAAATGATTTACTTAGATGGACAACCATTGGATGGATTTGATCCAAACATTTTGGAATACAATTGTCCATTGCCACAAGGCACTAAGGTCTTGCCAATCATTACATATGACCAAGCAGATGAATATCAAACGATTACCGTTCGAGATGGTGGTATAAACGGCGATTACAAGATTACTGTTCGTCCACAATCAGGTGCTAGTCAAACCTATATCCTACATTTCTCAGTTACCACATCGGATAATGCCAACCTGAAGATGATTTATCTAGATGGAGAACCATTGGAAGGTTTTGATCCTGCGGTACTCAACTATGTAGACACATTGCCTATGGGTGTGCTGAAGGTACCTACAGTAACATTCGACAAGGGAGATGAAGCACAAAAGGTACTGAATGTTTGCAGTAGTAATGTACAGACCATCAAGGTGACTGCAGAAAATGGTAAAGTTCAGACATATACCATTACCTTCATCATTCAGCGTTCAAATAGCGCGTTCTTGAAGATGATCTATTTGGACGGTGACAGTCTTGTAGGATTTGACAAGAACACTTTTGACTACACTGTATCACTACAAAATGCTACTTGTCCAAAGATTACAGTAGATAAGGAAGAAGGTCAACAAGTAACTATTACTGCTCCCTATTCAACAGGTCAAGCTAAGATTGTGGTTCAACCAATAGGTGCAACATCTAATACATACACTATCAACTTTGTAAATCTAGACAACAACTTTGCACTACTCAAAAATATTTATATTGATGGAGTTGCGATCAGCGGATTCAATCCACAAGAATTTGCTTATAGTGTAGTATGCGACAATAGTAATGCCGTAATCACATATGATGCAGATGCAACCCAAGAAGTGACAGAGTTCCGTCAAGGTAATCAAGTAACTTTGTATGTAGTGGCAGGCGAACACAAAGCGCAATACGAGATCACCTTGCAAGTACAGGCTAATACAGACTGCACATTGCGCAACATCATTGTCAACGGAGAAAACTTGGCAGGATTTGCGCCTACCACATTCTCATACACATTGGATATGACCGATGAGATGCCTAATATCGGTTACGAGAAGCAATATGCTCAACAAGTAGTATATGCAGGTATGATTAATGCCAACACATACTCATTGTTAGTGTCTGCCCCTAGCGGTGATACCCAACAATATACCTTGCAATTGCAAAAGCAACTTAGCGATGATGCTAACCTTATTGACCTTCAATTGGAAGGTATGGACGGTGCTATCGCTTTCGAACCTACCACATACGAGTATGTAGTTGCACTACCTGCAGGATACGCTTTGCCTAATATCCAAGCAGAGGCAAAACCTGGTCAAAATATCGCTGTGCATAGCGTTAGTGATACTGAGCAACAAGTGATTGTCACTGCCGAAAGTGGAAACACCAATGTATATAGAATTATCTATACTCGCAACAAGTCAAGCAATGCGCTGTTAACAGATATCAAGGTTGGAGGTGTTAGTATCGCTGATTTCAATGCTAACACATATGAATATACTCACAAGTTGGCATGGCGCACTAAGGTCGTTCCATGCGTACAACCTATTGGTGCCCACCCAGACCAAGTGATTACCACCTACCACAGTTCAGTAGATGGAACGACTAAGATTCATGTCGTTGCAGCAGACGGTATAACCTCTCAAGATTATTATATCCACTTCCCTGTTACTAAATCTAGTAACGTAGCATTGGAGTATATGGAGATTGATCATGAGAGTGCCACTATCGTTTATGATTCTAATGTAACGGAATATACCATCCAACTTCCATACGGCGAGACTGCAGCTCCATTGGTACTATACAAAGCTGCTGAACCAGAGCAAACCATTGAGTATATCTCTCGCCCATTGGGTCAAACATCAGAGATTACCGTCATTGCAGAGGATGGTACCCAACGCACCTATAAGTTGCACTTCCAACCTACCTATGCGTCACACACTAATCTCTTAAAAGCATTAAGTATTGCCGAGACTGGTACCACTTTGGATGTACAAGCGACCACTCAAACTATCGCATTGCCATATGGTACACGTACTATGACAGTTAACTATACCAAAGCTTTTGCGGAGCAAACAGTATGGGTACAACCTGGCGGTGTACAATCACCTACTATCATTACTGTCAAATCTAACCGTCCAAACGAAGAGGATGTAGTATACACCCTTACCCCACAAGTAGAGACTCAAGATCCTGCAGTACTGACAGACATTAAGGTAAATGGCGTAACCATTGAAGAATTTGATGCAAATCGATTCTCATATATTGCAAATGTGACCAATGCACCTGTTATAGCCTACACAGCTGCACCTGGAGCACAAGTCAACATTTTGATGCAAACAACCAAGCATTGGCAAGCACAAGTTACTTACAACGGCAGAACCAATATATATAATGTATGGTACTACTACGAAAACGATCAAGTACCTAACACCGAGTTCACCGAGTGGACCAAATGTGAGACATTCACCTCAGCAGATAAACCAGCAGGTTGGTACACCGTTGCCGACGTACTGGGCAAACACTCAGGTTTCGGTTCTTTCAACCCTGATGGTATGGTTAATAAATCAGGCAATGATGCAGTATTTCTTAAGACTCCATATAGTAGCCCTGGTGGTGGTAACATCCCTGGCTTTATTACCTTGGGTAATGTAACTGCCAAATGGGGTGTTGCTGGTAGTTCATCATTTGGCATCTCTGGTGGTATTAGTTTCCATAATACTCCAGACCAAGTGGCTATCCGCTATTACAATCAAAAAGTAAAGAACCATAGTTTAATCCAATATAGCCTAACAGGTACCCATGGTGTTAAAACACTGGAGTGGAAAGACTCAGAGACACGTTCGGATTACAAAGAGGTTATGTTCGACCTCAGCGAAGCGAACCAAACAGCAGGTGATCCTACCCTACTTAATATCACCATCTGCTCGTTCAATAGTATAGCTGGTACTACCAACACAGCGCTCAACACATTGGCTGAGATGTATGTAGATTATCTACGATTCTCATATAACAGCACACTTACGAGCTTAAAGGTTAATGACAGCGTTGCTGTCAAGGATGGTAATGCATTCTCATACACCTTGCCAGATAGCGAAAACACCCTTATTCCAACTCTCGCATTCACAGGTGAGGTAGCCGACCAAGCGCAAAAAGTAATTTGGAGCAATGAGATAAAAGAGGGTGGCTATGGTGTACGCAATGCCATGATCATTAACTATGCTGAGGATGGTACAAGTACCGAGTACACCTTGCAAGTTAAACGCCCATTGGACACCAAGAACACCTTGAGTGACCTCAAATTGAATGGCACAACCATCTCTGCTTTCGTAGATACCAAGACCGAATATACCGTTCACCTTGCATCTACCACCAAGCATCTGCCTGATGTACAACCTGTAGCTGCTAGCAGTTTGCAAACTATTACGACCTCTTATGCAGACTCTACTATGACTATCATTGTTACCCCTGAGTTAGGCGAAGCAACCACCTATACTGTGCGCTTTATCACCGACCTATCTGATGATACCGAGTTAGAGAGGATCACTGTAGAGGGTGTGGATATCGCCTTTGACCCAGCACAAAAGGAATATACCGTTACCGCAAATCAATTGCCTGACATCACTTTCGTTAAGAAAATGGACGGTCAAACTGTTGACTTGAAAGACGGTGTACTCCACGTAACTGCAGAGAATGGCACGAAGGGCACCTACACGATTACTCTTAACAAACCTATTGTCAACACAACAGGTCAATTGAGTATGATCGAAGTGAATGGTGTGGATATGCAAGGCTTTAGCAGCAGCACATACGAGTATACATTGAATCAACCTGATTGGGTAGGATTCAAACGCATGCACGATAATGACTCGGTGGTATTTGTACAAACACCATTGTATATGGAATGGCAAGTCTTTGGAACAGAGGACCACACCTATCGCCTCAACTACCCTAACGAGCTCTCATCCAACACCTACCTCAAGGCTATTTATATCGATAGCACCTTGTACGAAGCATTCAATGAACAAGTATATGAGTACATCTATAAAACCGATGAGCCAGTTCAAATCCATGCAATTGCTAATGACCAAGCTAGCCATCTTGATGTACAATATCATACCCAAGGCGACACTACTATCTATACATATGTAGTAACAGCTGAAGATGGTACAGTGGGAAATCCATACACCTTGGCTATCGCACCTAACTTGAGCAATCTGCCATACTTGCAATCTATCTTGCTAGATGGTAAACCATTGACTGGATTCCGTGGTGATAGTTTGAACTACCACATTGTTATTCCAGCAGGTGCATACAAAGTGGTAGAACCTAATATCCCTAGCATCAGTTATGTACTCGGCTCACCTCGTCAAGAGGTAGTAGTGGAGCATGGTGACTTGAATGCTAGCACCAACCTTATTGTTACAGCAGAAGATGCATCTGACTATGCCGTGTACGAACTTAGTTTCGAAGCGGAACCTAGCCACTGCGTATCACTTACCGGTATTGCAGTGAATGGTCAACCTATCGAACACTTTGAGAGTCAACGCCATTTCTATTCTGTTAAGAGTACAGAAGATGAAATCATGCTTACATGGGCATCTAACGACAACTTCCAAACCGTGATTGAAAGCCACGATGAGTACACCCACACACTGCATGTTATTGCACAAGATGGTGTTAGTACTTCAGATTATGTGATTGAAGTATACCAAGAAGGTGCATCATCGGATGTTACATTGGCAGGTATCTTATTGGACGGCAAACCATTCGACCAATTTGAGCCAAGCATTAATGATGAACTTATCTTCTCTCCTATGCAACAGCGTTATAATATCAACTTACCATCAGGTACCCAATACTTGCCAGAGATCAGTGCATTGCTCAATGCAGAAGGTCAAACAGTAGATATTGTTACCACAGACTGGAAAGTTGAAATCCACGTTACAGCTCCTGACAAAGTATCCAAGAACACCTACACATTGCGTTTCAATGCGCCAAAGTCTAGCAACACCTACCTCAAGATGATTTACCTTGATGGCGAGCAATACGATCAATTTGTTCCTAACCAATTCAAGTATGATATCCTTTTGCCAGTAGGTCAAAATACAATGCCAGACGTTTATGCAGAACCACAAGAAGCTACTCAAACCGTAGTAGATTCTATTACAGGTGATATGCAACACACAATATATGTTACCGCTGAGAATGGAAATGTAAGCCAATATTATCTCACCTTTATCGCAAATCCATCTAATGCAGACACATTAGCAGCTATCTATGGTGATGGAGAACTTATTGAGGGATTTGAAGCGAATGTATTCTACTACACATACACATTACCAATTGGTACAGATCACATTCCTGCCTTGACTTGGGATGTTGCAGATCCATGGCAACAGGTTACCGCCACCAAGGTAGTTGAAACAGCTAACCAGCAAATCACACAAATTCATGTAGTAGCTGGATCTGGCAAGAAGAACATCTACACAGTTGAATATGAGATTGCGCTTTCTAGCATTGACACGTTGGAGATGATCTACGTACAGGCCGATCCGCTCGAAGGCTTTGATCCATACACCAATGATTATCATATCTACATGGCTGCAGGTGATACAATACTTCCTAGCATAAGTTGGAAGCAAGGTGATGTATACCAAGTTATCACTCCAAGTTCACAAGCTCTCACACGCAACAGTTCACAAATTGGTTGGAAGCAAAGTATTGAAGTACTTGCGCAAGATGGACATAGCCGCGCATATACCTTGTACTTCTATTTCACTGAGCCATTATCCACCAACACTGACTTGCTCAACATCTACCTTGACGGTACACCGCTCACCGGCTTCACCCCTAGTCAATACACCTATCGTGAGACCGTAGCAGAGGGTAAGTCAATGCCAAACATATTCGTTGAGAAAGCTGACGCTAAGCAAATCGTTGACATTGATACCAGTACAGGTAATGCGATTATTACTGTTACTGCAGAAGATGCTAGCTATCAATCAACTTATATCATCTACTTCACATACCTCAAATCATCTTATGCTTATTTAGAGGGTATTTACCAAGATGGATCATTGATCGATGGATTCCAACCTGATTCATTTGATTATCACATCATCTTACCATATGGTACTACACGCATACCTGAATTCACCTACCAAATTGGCAAAGAGGGACAGACAGTAGATGTAGAGACTATCACCCTAGCAGACAACAAGGTAACGCATATTTTCACAGTTATTGCTCCAGACGAGGAATCTGCTACAGCGTACAACGTTCTAGTAGAGATTGCGCTCAACGACAATAATCGTCTGCAATCGCTACTAGTAAAAGGTATAGAGGTGGACAACTTCCATGCGGATACACTAGAGTATACCATCTACTACCCAATAGGTAGTACCACAGCAGATTTTGCTACTGTTGACGATATTGTAGCTATAGCAGAAGATGCAAATGCTACTGTGAGCATTAATCCAAATGGTACAGACTTCATCATCCAAGTTGTAGCCGCTGATGGTGTTCATACACGAGTATATAACCTCAAACAGGTTATTCTACTTAGCACTAATAACCGTTTGAGCGCAATTTACATGGATGATGTATTGATCCGCGACTTTGATCCTGAGGTACTCGAGTATGTATACTACGTATCCGATGCACAACCTAATATCCTAGCAGTAGCTGAAGATAGCAGTGCTACCATCGAATATGGTATCTACGCCGTAGATGCACCTTTCTACATCTATGTCATTGCAGAGGATGGCTCTGAGCGAGTCTATACTATTCATATCCAATCATCTACCATCTCTACATCACAAGCACCTAGTGAGTACGATGTATTGATGAAGCATGTGCATGGGACAAACGAAATCATATTTGCAACAACACGCAAGAACATATCTGTAGCGGTATACACTTCTGACGGACAAATGATTTTCTACTCCATGGTTCCAGCATCTAGTCAAAACGATATCATTACCATCGACAACTCAGTAGGATATACCGAGCTCATTGATGTATTGAATCCATTGGTAACATATGCATTACCCGCTATCAATAAGTGCTATTTCTACGTCTTCTATGAAAATGGGAAACGTAAAGTAGCATCAGGTAAGTTGTTCTTCGCTAGATAGTATGTTTCAACTAAATGCTCCATACCGCCCCACAGGCGACCAACCCGAAGCCATCCGCCAATTGGTGGATGGCATTCGTAGTGGTGCGCCAGCACAGACATTATTGGGTGTAACAGGCTCGGGAAAGACTTTTACGGTGGCTAATGTCATATCAGAGATCAATCGTCCTACTTTGATTCTCAGCCACAACAAGACTTTAGCTGCGCAACTCTACTCAGAGATGCGACAATTCTTCCCTAAGAATGCAGTGGAGTATTTTGTTTCATACTATGATTACTATCAACCAGAGGCTTATATACCCACCACAGACACATATATAGAAAAGGATTTGAGCATCAACGAAGAAATCGATCGTTTACGCTTAAGCGCTATATCTTCCCTACTTAGTGGAAGGAAGGATGTGGTAGTTGTTTCCTCAGTAAGTTGTTTGTACGGTATAGGCAACCCACAGGACTTTAGTCAATCGTGTATTTCTGTATCACGGTCACAAAACATCAACATATCTGATTTCTTGCATACATTGGTCAAGTCTCAATATATTCGCAACGACAACGAACTCAACCGAGGTCGTTTTCGTGTTAAAGGAGATACCATAGACATAGCTTTAGCATATGCAGATTATATTCTTCGGATAGAATTCTTTGGTAACGAAATTGATGCTATTATGACATTAGATTTAGCAACAAATCAGGTGCTTGAAGAATTTGAAGTATTTAATATATACCCTGCAACGATTTTCTGTATGGATTCAGAAAAGCAGGCTAATGCAATTGCTCAAATCAAATTGGACTTAGCGAATCAAGTTCAGTATTTTCACGATATCGGAGAACCTCTCTATGCAGCACGCATTGAGGAACGGGTGAAATACGATATGGAAATGATACAAGAATTAGGATATTGCTCAGGAATAGAGAATTACAGCAGATACTTTGATGGGCGTAAGGAAGGTACAGCACCATACTGTCTATTGGACTATTTTCCCAAAGACATGCTCCTCGTTATTGACGAGAGCCATGTCACCGTACCTCAAATACATGCCATGTATGGTGGTGACAAAGCACGCAAAGATAATCTCATACAATATGGTTTCCGTCTACCAGCTGCTCGAGATAACCGGCCGCTTACATTTGAAGAGTTTGAAGAAAAAACTAGTCAGACCATATATGTGTCAGCCACTCCGGCAGAATACGAACTAAATCGGTCTGAAGGTATATTTATCGACCAGATAATCCGTCCAACTGGTCTTCTCGATCCAGAAATAGAAGTGCGCCCACGTGATTATCAAGTGGACAATCTAATGGAAGAGGTTCGTATGCGCATAAGAAAAGAGGAACGCATACTAGTTACTACCCTTACCAAACGTATGGCGGAGGAACTTGACGAGTATCTACGTAGATATGGTATTCGTTCTGCATATATCCATTCAGATATTGACACATTGGAGCGTATCCAGATCATGGAAGATTTACGTAAAGGATTATATGACGTCTTAGTAGGTGTCAATCTTCTTCGGGAGGGATTGGATTTACCAGAAGTGAGTTTAGTAGCAATTCTTGATGCAGATAAAGAAGGATTCTTACGAGACTATCGCTCTTTGACTCAGACTGCTGGTCGAGCCGCTCGCCATGTTAATGGTAAAGTTATAATGTACGCCGACACAATTACTACGTCTATGCAAAGGACAATAGACGAAACAAATCGTCGACGCAGCAAACAAATAGCTTATAATACCCAACATGGTATCACACCTACAGCACTGAATAAAGCAATTGAATCTAGTCCGCTTATTGCTCTCAAACGTAAGGAGCAAAATGAAAAAACCGCCCTTGAGCAAAAGATACAATCTAGTTGGAAGTCAGCACCATGGCAACAGTACAGCAAGAAGGAATTAGAAAAGGCTTGCGAGAAACAACGTCGCGCGATGTTAGAAGCCGCCAAAAATCTAGATTTCGATACTGCTGCCCGCTTACGAGACGAGTGGTTACAAATGGAAGATAGACTGCAAGCAATGAGTTAGAATGTAGTCAGCATACTTACTACATCACATCAAGATAGTTCAAAATAAACGCTAACTTTATTATACATACAAAGCCCCCTCCTCTCAAAGATGAAGGATTCAGAAACTGTCGGCTATCGAAGCAGAGTAGATAGCAGCTCCATATATACAAAGAGAGCCTAAGTGTTACTTAGACTCTCTGAAAATGGCGGCTACCTACTCTCCCACAAACGCAGTACCATCGGCGTTGCTGAGCTTAACGACCCTGTTCGGAATGGGAAGGGGTGGGACCTCAGCGCTATAACCACCTAAATATTAGTTGAGTGTTGAATGTTTAGTG
>JAZKYJ010000060.1:0-3309 GCA_045612045.1 Paludibacteraceae bacterium
TGGTACTGGCAAGCGTATCTCTATCAAGGATACACGTGGTATCATCGACGCTATCCTCGGTGGCGACATCTTGAACGCTCCTACCAAGAAGATCCCATTCTTCGATTTCGAGGTTCCAACTGCATTGCCAGGTGTTGATCCTGCAATCCTCGACCCACGCGACACTTATGCTGACGCTGCTCAATGGGAAGAGAAAGCTAAGGACTTGGCTGGTCGTTTCATCAAGAACTTCGCTAAGTACACCACCAACGAGGCTGGTAAGGCTCTTGTTGCAGCTGGTCCACAACTCTAATATAGACCGTCTTCGACTGTCAGAGGTCAGAACGCTTTGCTGTTAGACCGCGACAAGTCGCTGATAGATACCCAAACCGAGCGGAAATTCCGCTCGGTTTTTTTGTGTATGTCAGATCTTTTTTGTACCTTTGCACACAAATTCTAAAACAACACTGCCTATGAGATAAGATTACTACATTTTGCAACAAAATTAACAAATTAAAAATCATTAATTTATGAAGAAAACTAGTTTTTCATTGCTTCTGTTAGCAATCGTAGTAATTTGCACATCGTGTGTAAAAGAACCGCAACCAATGGCTTACATCACAAGTCACTTAAATTTACCTATCACTCTTTACTCCGAAAAAGACTCAGTTTTCCTTGCACCTATGCAACGAACATATTTGTGCGATGTTGAGGTGGAAAATGGAAAATTTATTCATTGCGGAGGCATTAATTGGATATTTAGTGTATTTGAACCTATAGTAAAAATAGAGTTATTAGATACGATATATGCTGTACCAGAACAATATCAAAAGTTCTTAGCGGATGTAGATTCGTATATGTATCATCTTAGTTATAGTAGCAGTAGTTCATCCTCCGTGAAGTACGAAAGCAGTAACTACGACTACTATTTGAAAGCTGACTTTGTCGAAGATATTATTAAGGCATCCGTAGCAAATAAATAGTTTTTTTCAACACAATCTCCGAAGTACTAGAGAAAATTAAACATATGTTCTATCTTCAACCGTATTTTGAGCCAAAATCACCAAAGTATTTGGTTATATCAAAATAATTGTGTAACTTTGCACCGAAAAACAACAATTTAATTATAAAAGTCATGAAAACAAAAGTATTATTCATGTGCATGGCCATCTGTGCCATGATGACGGGATTGGTTAGTTGCGAACCGATCAATAATGAGCATTCGCCATTAGTGGGACATTGGACAGTAGAAGGCAATTCGACCCGTACCATTGAATTTGACCACGAAAAAGCCACCGTCATTACATACGACAACGAAGGCGAGGTGTACGGACGCACATTCTTTGAATATATTATTGACAGAAAGAAGGTATATTTTGCCGTTTATACCGCAGATTTGCAATTGTATGTACATGAATGCGACTATCGTTTTGACGGAGATACTTATGTGATTATTACTGGATTAAATCCAATCTTATACTACGGAAGTTCTACAGATTCGTCCTACAATCCCAACGCTGAAGTTACGTTAAAAAGGAAATAAATCAGCACTATACAAAGTGCAATAACTAAAAAACATCACAAAAAAGGTTGTCGAAAGGCAACTTTTTTTATTTTTGTATGTGAACATTACCCTTACTTTTTCTTTATAATAGTAGGTTATTAGTAGGTTATTAATAGGAGATTAGTAGGTTATTCAGCAACTTTAACCAATATTTCTCCGAACTAAATGATTAAAACTGAAAAAGGTTTACACTATTCCTGGAAAGGTTTCTTAAGAATCGTCACTTTTTGATAGGTTTCCTAAAGAGGTTGTTAGGTTTCCTAAAAGAGTTGATAAATTTCCTTAATAGGTTGTTGTTTGGCGAATCGGGTGCAAAGGTAATACATTTTACTGATATATACAAATGGATGTTTGTTATTTTATTAGATGATAGTATTACCTTCCTCTCTCTGCCACGCGTGGCAGAGAGAGGAAGGGGCAGCTCTTGCCCAGTTGTGTTCATCCCATGCTGCTTGTGGTGTACGACTAGCATCCTGTAGATAAACACTCATCGGCGTACACATATCAATGCTCCGATGAGGACGGACATTGTTGTATAGATCTATAATATGCGCTATCTCTATTTGCGCTTCTTGCAGGTTTCTATATGCAGTACGATTGTATATCCATTCTGTCTTCAAAATACCATTCACACGCTCCGCTAAACCATTATCCGTTGGATTACTATCCTCAGTCATGCTAATACGGATGTGATGCTCTTTTAACGAGAGTACATAAGCATCACTAGCATATTGGACTCCTCTGTCAGAATGATGAGTTGTACCACATAAATTGCCACCTCCAGCACGGTCTATAGCTTGTTGTAAGGCTTGCTGAGAATATGTCGTTTCTAGGGTGGGAGAAAGTACCGCTCCAAGTATAGCACGAGAGTAATAATCAGTTACCAAGTGTAAGTAGCAAAAACCATCATCTATTGTATAAATGTAGGTTATATCACTCACCCATACTTGATTGACATACTGTACATTAACTCCTTTTACACAATTAGGATACTTCATATAAATGTGATTAGAGTTTGTCGTGTGCCTTGGCTTGCGAGGTGGGATAATAAGGTGGTGGCGATGTAAGAAACTTAAGAAACGATCACGTCCAAAAGGCATCGTATTACCCATGATACCTTGAGCAATAACATACAGTTTTAAACCACCTATTAGAGGCATCAGACTGCGATAATACTTTACAATCTCTAACACCTCGTTTTCTGCGGCTTTCTCACTTATTGAACGGCGTTTGTGTTTGTAATATGCCTGAGGGGATTTGCCAAACAGTTGGCACAGAGTGAGGATACTTTGCTCTCTACACTCTGTGCTCAGGCTGTCTACTGTTTGGCACCATCTTTTTTTAATACATCGATGCCATCTTCTTCCTTGACAATCTCAATTAAACGCTCATAGGCTCGAACGCGCAAGCGTTCAAACTCAAGATTGTGGCGAAGCTTCTCATTTTCTGTACGGAGTTTCTCCAGCATTTCGTCTTTTGCATCCATACCAATTAATTTGGACTGCAAAGGTACACTTTTTTCGGCATTCTTGCAAGAAGAAAGCCAAAGAGATAGGGTGGAACGGTCTATTCCATGCTGAAGAGCAAATTGACGACAAGATAGTCCTGACTTAAAATACAAATCTAGAATCAAGTGCTTTTCTGTTAAGGAATAGCTAGTTCTATTGATTCCTTTGAGTTTTTTTTCTGGGTTACACATAATACTAAATCTTAATAATTGATACTTTTTTATCTGTTTATGTGTAAACCTTTTTCAGGATGGGACA
>JAZKYJ010000061.1:0-49909 GCA_045612045.1 Paludibacteraceae bacterium
TGCAGAAGCCGATTTATCACGTCGTTGCATAAGTTATGATATGCAGGGACTATCGTTCCGCGAATACCTATGCATCAAAGAGAATATCCAATTGCCTACAGTTACATTAGAAGATATTTTGCAGCGACCATTGGAGATTTCAATGGCAATTGTTGATAAATGCAGGCCATTGCAATATTTCTCAAAGTACCTCAAAGAGGGATATTATCCTTTCTTCGTGGAGCAGAATATGGATTATTTAACTCAAGTGCAAAAAGTGGTGGGGATGATTTTAGAAATAGAACTGCCACAATTGAGTAATGTGGACATCGCTAATGTACGTAAATTAAGGAGCTTATTATCGATTATTAGTTCTGGTGTGCCTTTTGCTGTAGATATTAGCAAGATGGCACAAACAGCAGAACTGAATCGTAATACTATTATCACCTATCTAGCACACTTACATCGTGCTCGACTACTTAATCTGCTCTATAGCGATTCGCTCAATCTGAAACGCATGCAGAAACCTGATAAAATCTATATGGAGAATTGTAACCTATTGCATGCTCTTTCGCTAACGAATGTGGAAGTCGGAACCGAACGCGAAACATTTATGGCAAACCAGTTGTCCTATTTGCACGCTGTAGAATATGCAAAGCAAGGCGATTTTGTGATTGATCGGAAATATACCATTGAAGTAGGGGGGGCAAGCAAAGATGGCAAACAAATTGCCAATACCGAAAATGCCTTCATTGCAGCGGATGATATTGAGTATGCATTGGGAAATAAGATTCCGCTTTGGCTATTTGGGTTCTTGTATTAAACCAATCACCAGATTATAAACGCACCAAACATACGAATTGTCGCAAAGACATGCGTATGTTTAATTCTTCGCCTAACTTTCGGCAAACGAAAACTTTTTTCGTAGAAATACCACAAGCGGGAAGCGATTGACACATCACTTCCCGCGTGAACTATTGATAATACTGAGTATAAATCTATTTCCTTGCTATATGCTGGTAATTTATCAGATGCGTATCACCTACGGACTTTTCTGAGCCTGTATAGACGATATTCATGCTCAACAAATCATCTTTAAGCAAACTTTTGAGATAATCCAACGAATTCAAAAAGTCTGGATGAAAGCGTTCAGCAGACTTGATTTCGTATGCATGTATTTTGCCAGCCTCTTCTTGCAAAACATCTACTTCGCGCGATTTATCTCGATAGAACAAGATATTCTTCTCTAATCCTTGATTATATCGCGTTTTCAACATGTCACAAACTACCATATTCTCAAATATGGCACCTCGCAGAGGATGGTTCGCCAACTGTTGAGCAGTCTCTATTCCTAAGAGATAACATACCAAACCTATATCGTAGAAATACACCTTTGGCGTCTTGGTTAATCGTTTACCTATGTTGCGATAAAATGGGTGCAGCAAAAATGCTGTATACGAAGTCTCCAGTATGCTCATCCAAGATTGAATAGTCTTGTAATCTACAGCCAATTCCGTAGCTATAGATGATGCCACGAATTCTGTTCCTACACGCGAAGCAACAATAGTCAAGAAGCGACGGAAAAGACTCAAGTCCTTGATATTCACGATCTGGCGAACATCCTTTTGGATATAGGTTGCCACATAACTGTCATATACCGTGTGTGGGTCTTTCTTGTCTCCCCAAACAGCAGGATAGAATCCACGCCACATCAGTTCATTGACATCTATATCCGCATCATTACCTAACTCAGACAAACTCAAGGGTAGCAGGCGCATAACCGCTACACGACCTGCTAAAGATTGAGATATATTTTGCATTAACAAAAAGTCACTACTACCACTTAGCACATACCGCAATGACTTGTTTTCATCTACTACCACTTGTAGAACAGAAAACAACTCAGGCAAGTTCTGTGCTTCGTCTATAATCAGTCCATTGGGATATTGCAACAGGAATCCCTCAATATCATGTTCAACAAGAGCCCGAGTTGTAGCACGCTCCAGATTGACATATTCGTAATCAGGAAATGCCATTTTGCATAGGGTTGTCTTGCCAGACTGACGTGGTCCTGTCACAGAAATGATAGACCAATGCTCACTTAATTCTAAAAGTTTGTTTTGTAACTCTCTGCTATACATATCATTATTGCTTGTTTGGACAAAATAGGAGTTGCATTCCTAATTTGTCCGCAAAGGTACTATTTTTATTTGACATACGCAAGCATTAGAGTGAAAAATGTGTTTATTTAGCAGGAAAACTAACTATAACTTCTCCACCAACATCTCTAAATCCTGCTGATAGTCCTCTTTCCAAGCGCTACGCTCGGAATGCGTTCTATCGCACTCCTTCATGCCGCCTAACTAAATCACAGAATCAGAAATACTCTCGCACCGCAAATTCGTATTGACCAATAAAAATCTGCTTGAAAGCGTGCAGATTATTCTGCTCATAGAAAATCAACATCGCTTTCTTATAATCAATCGAATCTACCGAGCGGAAGGACAATGGGCAACATCCATTAGCAATCAACAAAGCGTTGCTGGCGATACGAGCTGTGCGTTTATTTCCATCCATAAATGGTTGAATATAACTCAATAACACTAACGCCAACAATGCTTTTTCAAACACATTGCTGCGACTATTGATAAGATTACATGTATCACGCATCGCTTCGCGAATCTGAAACTCATTATCCAAAGGACGATATTTAGTGCCTGTGATACCTACACGGCGATGGCGCAATCCTTTATCAACAGACAGCTCTTTGGTCAGTAAGGTATGAATATCTTCAATACTACCAATCGTCAATGTTTGTAAAAAATCGGGATTATCCAACACAAACCTTAAAGCATCCTTATGATTGAGCAACATGACAGCCTCCTCTTTTGTCTTACCATCTGCAGTTTTGCTCTCCCGCAACAAACGTTCTGTCTCTAACAATGAATAGGTATTACCCTCTATCTGAGAGGATTTCCAGCTCAAGTCAATACCCAAGCGCTCCATCTCACGGCGATACTCATTATCGCTCATCTCGCAGATATTATTGCGGAACTCCTCTTGCAAAGCATTCAATCGTTCCAACTCCTCCTCTGTGAATAAAGCCACTTGGGGCAGTTGATTGTTGATTAAATCAAAATTAAAACTGGTCTGTACTTGGCGTTCATCTACATCTTTTGCAAAATAGGTGTCCAACGATAGCGGCATCAGCAGATGGGCATAATTAGACAATCGGTAGCGAGTAGCACGCGCCCTGCCTTCTACAACAATATTTCCAGCCTCTATGTTAGATGCAATAAGGCGTTTGAGCGTCGCATCGCTCTCTTGAAAAGCGATTCCATTGCGAATTTCCTCTCGAGAAGAAAGAGGGTTATAGTGCAAAAATTGCAGTATTTCACGAGCTGTCTCCATAGTCATAATTATAAAATCGGTGCAAAATTACAAAAAATATTTGAATTATCGGCTCATTTTGCACCGAAAAATATCAAAAAACACGCATTTTTGAGCCGATTCTATAAAAAAGACCGCTCAATAAGCTCAAAAAAGGAAAACACCGCTACATACATTCCTCCCCAATCACCCCTTCTACCAACTTCTCCAAATCCTGCTGATAGTCCTCCTTCCAGGTGCTACGGATGGTGAGGACAGGCGAGATAATATCACGCTATCCATCACGGCAACTCGCTCACCCAAAAGCAAATAACTATTGTAGCACATGCCGTTAGGCAGCGGGTACTGACTCTCGAAGAGGTCCAAACTCGCATCATCGCAACCGATGTATTGAATTGTATTGCTAAGGTTGTTGATTAGATTTGTATCCATAGTATATCCTATTTATATCCATTATACAGAATAGTCTTCAAAATCCGTGCAAAAGAAGCATCAGACTATCATTTTTTAAGGGAACTATATACAAGTTGATACTTAATATCTCCTTGCCTGCGGCAGAAATCTTATAAATCTTATCTTGCTCACTTCGTTCGTCCTAAGTTCTCCGAAATATATTGCCACCGCTTCGTCGAAACAGGCTTGCAACAATGAACTCGCATAGCTCGTTGAGGTTGCCGCCGTCTCTCCTCTCCCCACTCGCTCACGAAGCTCGTGGGGCCCTCGAATAACGCTTCGCTCAACCGCTGAATCTTATGGAATGTGGCGGAAAGTTCATGATAGATTCAACAGATATATAAATCATTTTTTGAAAATATTGCTCGCTATACTTGCACATTTGCATTTTTTGTTGTACCTTTGCAGCCGAAATGATTCACGCTGGGGAATGTGGGCGGGTATGTCTGCCTGTCACCTAACAAGAATCTTTCAAAGACATAATTAAAAAGCGTTTATTGGCGCTTGTTTTGGCATATCGAAATCTGGTAAATTTCACAATCGCCCGAAACAAGAAGGCAGTAAACGCCCTTTGGGATATGACTATCCCGCCCACAGAGCGTCCATGCGTGGACTGCTCTGTTTGGTGGCATTTCATATTCGGCGTGGGCGTTGCTTGCTTATTCTTGCGAAAGGGTTTACCAGAGCCTCGATATGGAGAATAAGCAAAGGTAAGGTTCCACGCTTTTTGTATATTTATACCAACGGGGGCGTTTGGAACCAACCTCCCACAAAACTTATTATTATGAAAAAAATTTTTTTATTATTACTATTAGCATCTTGTCAATTTGCTTTTAGTCAGGAATTTGTAACTTGTTACATTTGTGGTGGTAGTGGAGTGTCTATGTGTGGTGGGTGCTTTGGAACTGGTTCTTTTATGGGGTATGTTTGTTTTTCATGCTATGGAACAGGACGCTCCGTTTGTGGTGGATGTATGGGAACTGGTGGTACATATGTGAATAGTACACCAAATGTTAACCAGTACCAAAGTAATAGTAGTAATTATAATAGTAGTAATTATAATAGTAGCAACCATAATCATAGCGGTAGTGACTCTCATGAAAGTCGTTATGGTTACAAGGACTGTCACATTTGTCATGGATCTGGAGTGTGTCAAACTTGCAATGGAGACGGATTACAAGATAATCCATTCGGATTGCCAGACGACCCATGTGCTAACTGTTTAAGAGAAAACGGAAGAAGAACAGGAAAGTGCTCCACTTGTCAAGGTACGGGACAAGTCTATGGACTAAAGTATTAATAAAAATATGAGTGTTTAACAAATTAAAATCATTTTATTATGAAAAAAAATATCATAGCACTACTTGTGCTTATGTTGCAGTCAACATTTTTATTGGGGCAAAATCTGTCGGTTTATGGTTTGGAGCTAGGCGATTCGAAATATAGAGTCGAAGCAGTATTAGAAGGTAAAGGTAAAACTGTTAGTTCAGGAACTACAAAAAAAGGGAGTTATTTAAGAGTTACGTATCCTAATATTGGTGGTGTTGAATTTGATTATTGCAACTGTTCTTTTAATCATCGTGACGAGTTATATATAGTAACGTTTTCCTCAAATGATGCAGGATTGGGGACAGCGGGAATGCCTTGGGAAAGTGCTTTCAGAAGTAAAACAAATGAATGTAAGAGAGCTTTTTCAGCAATGTTACAAAATTTAACAATGAAATATGGACAGCCCTCTATGGCTTCGGAAGAATATGTTACATGGCAAATAAATGACCAAAGAATCATCTTAGAATTTGCGTATCGATATAATAGGGAAGCATATAATACTATAGATCATGCTGTTTCTGTAATACTTAAATACGAGAAAGTTGATTATAGTTCTGTTGATTATTAATAAAATATATGCTAATCAAATAATATTGGTTAGACCAAAAGATTACCTCTCTCACCCCACACTCATTTGCGGGGTGAGTTTTTATATTGTAATTCTTCTTGCTCGTATTTGACCCAAATAGGTCATTAGACTTTTTGAGGAAGCACTTCTTCGGCAAGGGTTCGGTATCCATTCGGGAAATGTAAGAGGGTATTCTGCGGACTTCCACGGACACGAAAGAGGAGAGCTAAAGACAGGTAGGAAGAAGTCCGTAGAATAGAGGTGATAAGGTTATTAGGTGACAAAGAAAATCCGCATAATCGATTGAAAAAGTATCGGTTACGCAGATTTGATATTTAACGGGTATATAAAAACAAAGAGATCGTATTTAGGGGATTTAGGGTAAATGAAAAATGCCCCAAATACCCTAAATACCCTAAATACCCACGCTATGTTTTCAAAGGAAGAGAAGTGAATGCCAATTAATATCGGTTAATAGCGATAATGGTCGATTAGTACTAGTGATTCTTGCCAACAGTAGGTATATGGATGTGCTCTGAATCACATAGTAATCACATAGTTACCACATAGTAATATCATAGTGAAGGTCGCATACGAACCCGTTATGAACCCGTAATTGATAAGAAGAATCAAGCTATCAAATACCAAGTATAAAGCACAAAGCAGAGAAGCATCACGGCGCCACCTAGTCTACCAATTTTGCCCTTGAAGCCAAAGAGCAAAGGGAAGGCGGCAGCGGCAATCATGACCGCATAGTCCACAATCGTGATATCCGCAGAAACCAAAGGCATGATTTGCGAGCTAAGACCCAAAATCAGCAAGATATTGAAGATATTGGAGCCCACGATATTTCCCAATGCCAGTTGGGTATTCTTCTTGCATGCTGCAGCCACAGATGCAGCCAACTCAGGCAAAGAAGTGCCACAAGCAATCAGCGTGAGCGAGATAATCGCATCGCTAACACCCCAGGACTTAGCAATCACAATGGCATTATCCACAAAGAAATCGCAACTCGTAATCAGCAATGCCAAACCGCCGACAATCTTCAAAAGCGCTTTCCAAAGAGATAAAATAGGTTCGTCTGCCTCAACTGGGGCGGAAGTAGCGTTCTTTTGATCACGAACGAAGGAGTAATACATATAACCCACGAAGAGGAGAATCAATATCAAACCATCTATACGACTGATCATAGATGGCGTGCCATTGAAGAAATTAAGCGCCAATAAGGTCAGCAATACCGAGACAGCAATACAAAACGGTATCTCAAATGTCATATTCTTGCGGTCGATGGCAATCGGGAAGCAGATAGCCGTGAGACCAAGAATACCCAATACATTGAAAATATTAGAGCCCACCACATTGCCGATAGCCACATCGGCATTGCCTTTCAGCGCGCCAAAGAAACTAACCACTAACTCGGGCATACTGGTACCAATACCCACAATGGCGGCACCAATCACGAAATCAGAAACCTTGTAGCGGCGAGCCACAGAGACCGAACCTGCTACCAAAAACTCTGCACCAAACACGATGCCAACTAACGAGATGATAAGAATGAGGTATGACATAATTGTATTAGTTTTAGTTCGCTCATTACATTCGCTGTAGATCACTCCGTTGTAGATCGTTCGCGATGCTCACTATAGTCGCTCATTACATTCGTTGTAGACTACAGGGCTTTGCCCGATCTACAGCCACTAATCTAGTGGCGATCTACCAACTACAGCCTGAAAGGCGGTCTAATATGTTCTTTCAAAATCTGTGCAAAATTAGTAGGAAATTATTACGCAAGTATGAAAAATATGTTAAGAAATTATTAATTCGCGAGAGCAGCATGGAAATATGCATAAATTTTGCTACCTTTGCAGCATAAAACGAAATAACTATTTCGTAGTGAGAGAATTGCGCTATATATTGCTCCTGTTGGTTGTCGGACTCTATGCCTCATGGCAGAGAGCCGATGTGCTAGTGTCATCAGATGCTTCTTGCCCGTCGGCGAGCGAGAGCAGTATGCCGTCCGTATTGCATAATACTCTGGAAGACTATGCCAAGCGGCTGCAACTGCAATATGATTGGACAGACGCCCTCACTTCGTATCAGATAGGCACACGAAGCGAAGATAATCGCTTGCGCACACGCCGCCAGGAACGTGTCTCCTCGTCGTGGCAAGTAAGGATTAATATACAGGATTTGCATGCAGCATTGCGACACGAGGCAAATAGTATTGCACGCAATATCAACCGAATAGTGGCAACGTCACGCATAATGCCACTTAGTTTGCCGACAGAACATATTTCCTTCCCGTTTCATAGTTTTTGGTAGTATAAAAAGCTTACGCTGAAAAATTATTTCATGATAAGTTACTTCGTGAAAAGCACTTTGTGAATAATTATTCGATCACGAATGGATATTCACAATGTGAAAATTCTTGCACGCAAGAACTATAACATCGTAGATGACTATTCAGCTCATAGAGCTAATTGTTCATCAAAAGACAATGTTTCATTTTAACTAAATAACAAAACTATGGATGATATAACAATGATTCTCCTTGCATTGGGCATGGTAGCAGTCTTTATGGGTCCTTTCTTTATTATTAGTGCCATCAAAGACAAAAAAGAAGCTAAACAAAAGCAAGAAGAAAACGAAGAGAAATAATTCATATGGGTGCGTCCAACGGGCGCACCCAATTTTTAACAATTATATTAAGAAATCATTAAAATACTCATATGTGGTTGGTCAAGTGAATTATTTTTACTAACTTTGCAGGCAAAATCACACCCATATGGCAAAACAACGCATACTCATAGTAGATGACGAAGAGGATATCTGTATGATCCTCTCCTATTCGTTGCAGAAAGCAGGCTACGAAGTGCTTGTGGCACACAGCGCAGAAGAAGCACTCGAACTGCTCCAATCGCCCATAGCCCATACCCCATCGCCTATTGATCTAATTCTATTGGATATTATGATGGGCGAGATGTCGGGGTTGGAAATGGCGGAAAAACTACGTCGCTTGCCTACAGGCGCAGCCGATCTACAGCGTAGCGATCTACCATCTACAGCGCAGCGATCTATTCCCATCATATTCTTGACTGCATTGAGCGATGAAGATACTGTGCTACAGGGATTTAAGTTGGGTGCAGATGATTATATCAGCAAACCCTTCCGTATTGCCGAAGTATTGGCTAGAGTAGCGGCGGTATTACGCCGTTCGGCAATGCCGAATACGGCTGTTCAGAATAGTTCAGAAGTCCAGAATAGTTCAATCATTGTTTTTGAAGGAATTGTGGTGAACAAAGCGGATATGTCGCTCAAGGTGGATGGTGAGGCTGTAGTAATGACCCGCAAGGAGATTGAACTGCTCTGCTATTTGCTTACCCATCGCGGACAGATACTCTCGCGCGAACATCTACTAAAGAATGTGTGGGATAGCAATGGATTTGTATTAGAACGTACCGTAGATGTTCATATTACCCACTTACGCAAGAAATTGGGTCAATACGGAAAGCGGATTGTGACTAAGTCGGGGTATGGGTATATGTTTAGTGTTTAAATGACGCGACTATGTCGCTATAGGACGCCCTAATGGGCTAATGGACGCTACGCTATTGGATAATGGATAATGGATAATGAATATTGGACATAGGAGATGAATGTTTGGATAATTATAGGAATAGGGGTTGTGGCGATTGTAGGTGTGTGTTATGCCATCTACAAGCGCAAGATCAATCATGCACGTGAACAGCAGCGATTGACACTCACGCAAAATATCAGTCACGAGCTCAAGACGCCTGTAGCGAGTATTCGTGGGGCACTGGAGACTATCCTTATGCACCCTGATATGGACGAGGAACAACGCCGTCAGTTTATTGAACGTGCATATCAGCAATCGGGACGATTGGCCAACCTTGTGGAAGATATCTCTACCATCAACAAACTGGATACACAAACCGATTTCTACACCCGTTTGCAGTTGGATTTGCACACAGTAGTGGAGAATGTGGTGCAAGACTTGTCGCTGCGCGCGATGCAAGCAGGAGCGACCATTACGCATAATATCCCTAAGCACTTGATTATCTCAGGCAACTATACGCTACTCTACTCTATTTTTCACAATATCGTGGATAATGCCATTAATTACGTAGAGAAAGCAGAGATTCGTATTCAACTGACTCATCAAGACCCTGCAAATCTGTATTTTAGCATTAGCGATAATGGTCAAGGCATACCCAATGATGCATTGCCTCATATCTTTGAGCGCTTCTATCGCGTGGACAAGGGTCGTAGTCGCAAAGCAGGTGGAACAGGATTGGGACTATCCATTGTAAAACATGCTGTGATATTCCACGGAGGAAATATCACAGCAGTTAATCGTCAAGAAGGTGGATTGGAGTTTCAATTCTCGCTTTCTCGTAGGGCTAAGGCTCTGCATTAACCCGTTATGTAAGAATCATTCAAACAAAGCAAGATATGAACCCGTCATGAACCCGTAGAATTCAAATAAATGACGGAAATATATTAGCTCATCTCCAACATTCGTTGGATAGGAAGAATAGCTTTTTGAGCCACCGCATCATCTACCAAAATTTCGCCTAATTCATCGCGAAGACAATCGAATAGATTTTCAAGAGTGCACATTCGCATATATTCACACTCATTACATTGACAAATTGTCATATCATCCATTATAGCAGGAACTGCAATAAACTCTACTTCAGGGCAGGATTTTTGCATCTCATGTAGGATTCCGCTTTCTGTGACCACGAGGAATCTTTTCTCTTCAAGATGATCTATGGCATAGTTGAGCAATGCTTGGGTGGAGCCTATGACATCAGCATGCTGCAAGATAGATGCTTTACACTCTGGGTGAGCAAGTACTTTGGCATCAGGGTATTGCGCTTTGAGCGCCAGCAATGCTTCTTCTGAGAAACGAGCATGCACATGACAACCACCATTCCAGAGGTCCATCTTGCGACCTGTCATGCGATTGATATATCCGCCCAAGTTTTGGTCTGGACCAAACAAAATAGGTTGATCTTCTGGCAATTGCTTCACAATCTTCAAGGCATTGCTGCTAGTCACCACCACATCGGTAAGCGCTTTAACAGCTGCACTGGTATTCACATAGGACACAACCATATGATTAGGGTGCTCTACCTTCCATGCAGCAAGATCTGCAGCCTTGCAGCTATCCGCTAATGAACAACCGGCTTCTGGTGCAGGGATAAGCACTTTCTTGTTTGGGCAGAGAACCTTAGCTGTCTCAGCCATAAAGTGAACGCCACACATCACGATGATATCAGCATCGGTCTTGGCTGCCAGTTGTGCCAAAGCGAGGGAGTCACCTACAAAGTCAGCCACATCCTGAATCTCAGGGCGTTGATAATAGTGCGCCATAATAATGGCATTCTTCTCGCGACAAAGCGCGCGTATTTCTTCTACAATGTTCATTGTTTATAAGTTCAGAAGTTCAGAAGTTTAGAAGTTCAGGAGTTTAGAAGTTCAGGAGTTTAGAAGTTCAGGAGTTTAGAATGTTAGAGGTTGACCTAACGTATTATAATAAACTCCGTTATGCTCTATGAGAAGTTGACCATCTCGCATCATCTTGGTGCTTGTTTTCTCTACTATCGTTTCCACTACGTCAGTAGATTGATTACTGCAAGAAGTTATATAACGTGAGTAAACGTATATGATAGATGGTACACCTGTTTTGAGATTAATGGTAATGCTGCTCAATGCAGGACCATTCTCTGCAGTATTCGTGTTACTATAGAAACGAAGTTTTCCTGAACCAGACAAGGTACTAGTAGGAGTCCAAGTATAGTTTTTAAGTTTATTAGTAGTCGCATCAATTTGACCTACTAAAGTATCATTCATGCTGAACTCAAGCGTTTTGAAGTTTGTACCACCATAGGTGCGCATGTTAACTTCGATGTTAGTTATATTGGGCAAATCTACTTGTGGAGACTCAATATATGCATCTTTTACCACACGCCAGTGTTTGGTATCCTTAATCAATCCAGAAAGTGTCCAACCATCTTGGTTATCAAGGTTCATACCTATAACAGGAGAATCAGCTACTGGGCCTTCCTCTTCAGTAAGTTGTGCAAATACCGCATGGAAAGTGGTGTTTTGTGTAATGTCTGGCGCATCATCCGCAGTAGAGAACAGATCTGTAGGTACTAGATCTTGCGTACCATCAATAGGGAACTCTGTCCATCCAACAAACTGCGTACTGATCTCGTCACAAGACTTAGGTGCAGTAGGCAAATGGTAGATTACCCCACCCTTTGTAACAGAAATAGTTGGGCTACCTACAACATATTCCTCGCCATTCACCATCCACGTCACTGTACATTTCTCTACAGGATCTACTGTACTTCCGCCCTCGAGTGAACCATTACTTTGACCCAACACAAAGCGTGAGTCGTATGCAGTAATCAATTTAGACAAATCAAGCGTTTCTCCTGCTTTCTCACCCCAAATATATTCTGCCAAGTAAGGATAATCAATAAATGGATTGCGGTTTCCTTGCGTTTGTTGAATACCATTGTTACGATCTATCTCCTTTTGTGATACAGGGTCTTGGCGATGCCATTTCATAAGGAGTGCTACACCATATGAAGTCAATCCGAAAGAGCCAACATCATAAGTTGTTGAAAAAATCTTTCTACCATCATCCTCTTGCGTAAACGTCTGATAATCACCAGCCCAACGAATCATCGTACCCAAATATCCACGAGCAAAGTCACCTTTGTATTCATCACGTGGTTCAAAGACTGTACCAGAAGCAGATATGCTAGTACCTTCATCACCAGCAATAGTATTACCATTAACGATTGTAATATTCTTAGCAGTACCTAGCTTAGCGCCATCAAAAGTATAAGTAATATTGTTGACTTCGACTTCGCCGTATGCATAGTTGCTACGACGACCATTCACATAGCCATCCGTAGGTACGACGTGAAAGATATCAGTTCCTGGAGTATTCTGATTCTGAGAACCTCCAAACCAAGACTTAGGGATGGAGTGTTCACGGTTGTAACAGTCACATTCATCACTATAAGTACCACACTGACTAGTACGATAGGTCCAATCACAATCGCTATACATATCCCAAACTGTGCCATTGTCACGCAAATCAGAATACTGATATGCAGTCCAAAGGCCCGCATAATCCAACGAAGTATAGCCTTTTTTAGTTACAACATGCAGCGCATCAAAAAGCGATTTACCCGATTTATCCTGCAAATCAGCATAATAGTCAGGCAGCGAAGCTGCAGGAGTAATAGTTTGAGCTACCGCAGAGATAGCAAACACAAACAACAAACAATTGAAAGAAATTTTTTTCATTATTGATTATTATATTACACATAAATTAGTTTGCAAAATTACTGCTTTTTTTGCAAACACACAAATATTTCAACAAAAATTTAAGAAAAATGCCTCCACCATTTAGTTAGGTGAAGGCACATATGCTATTATCTTTCTAGTGATCTTTCTATTGTTGCTAGTTCTTGTTTGAGAACCACATCGTAACTTAACAAGTCATCCATTGTAGCTAACGAGTGTGCAACAGTCGCGTGGTCACGATGAACATACTTTCCTACATCTGCCAAAGAACCACCTGTATACTTTTTAATCAAATACATAACCATGTTTCTTGCTCTAACAGCTTCTCTCTGACGAGTCCGAGCAGTGATGACTTTCTCTGAGACATTAAGGTGCTGACAAACAGCCATTATAATATCATTCGGATTAAAAGTTCTAGGTTTGAGTTCTACCAAGCGTCCAACAGCCGTTTGTGCCAACTCTAGATTGATTGGGCTATCCGTAAGTGTAGAGTGAGCCAATAGACTTGCCAACACTCCCTCTAGGTCTCGAACATTCTCAGTTACATTAGTAGCAATATATTCAACTATCTCATTGCTCAGTTTGATACCATCCTTATGAAGACGATAGGTCAAGATATCTTTTCTAAGCGCATAGTCTGGACGGGTTATTTCGGCAGCCAACCCCCATTTAAAGCGAGAGAGAAGACGCTCCTGCATTCCACGCAATTCCATAGGACTACGATCAGAAGTTAAAATCAGCTGCTTAAGACTTTGGTGCAAATGATTGAAAATCTGGAAGAAGCTATCTTGTGTTCCTCTAAGATCAGCAAAATACTGAATATCGTCAACAATCAATACATCAACAGACTGATAGAACATCAAGAAATCAGGCACACGATTGTGGTTTACAGCATCTTGGAACTGCAATTTGAAAGTATTGGCAGTAACATACAATACTTTTGCCTGTGGATTCAACGCACAAACTTCATTACCAATCGCATTTGCCAAGTGCGTCTTTCCTACTCCACTACCACCAAAAAGGAAAAGTGGATTGAAGACTGTTCTACCAGGACATTTAGCTATCTCAACTGCAACTGCATGGGCTAGTTTATTTGGTTCACCTTTAATGAAATTAGCAAAAGTATATTGCTTGTTAAGATGACTGTCCCAATTAGGGAGTAGACCAATTGGCGCTTGCTGAAGTTGGATTTCAGGATTAGACAGTGGAACCTTGAGAGAATCACTAGGGATATCGATACTACTTCCAGCCATCAAAACACGGTACTCCAGGCACACATTAGGGCCAAAAACGCGACGCAAGACACGCGAAAGCAAATCCAAATAATTCTCCTCTATATAATCAACTATAAATTGGCTTCTGACTTGCAATACTAAAAGATTATTGTCCCATTGAATAGCATCAAGTGATGCAAACCAGGTTTGGTATGCACTTTGCGACAGATTATCTTTAAGAATCTGTTGACACTCGGACCATAATATGTTTAGTTTATCTTGCATTACTTAGTATACTTTCACTCTCAAAAAAAGCGCGAGAATCAGTTGCCGTACTTCTACAGCTATTTATACATAATATATGTGATTACTGAAAGGAGAAACGATTAAGTGTCTCACGAAATCGAGTGCAAAGGTACTGCTTTTTTTTGAACTGACCAAATTGGTATTTTGTGTTTCACATTCAAAACATGTTATTAAACAATTAATCAGCAGATTAGGTGGTATATTTTGATAATCTAATAGTTATCTACTCAAATTGTGTATAACTGATTGATTTCCACCTATGAATAATTATAATGTTCCACAAAAAACCGTTCCACAAAAACAAGTTATATACCTAGTTATCAACACATTAAAAACTTTTTCAGTATATTCTACAAATTAGACAATTGAAAATTAAGGCTTTTTATTCAGTTTCTTTTGAATAAATGGTCGTGCCTTAATCGATTGTGTAATAGAATCAACATTTAGAACAACACTATCTAAATCTTTCAACGTAGTATTAAGATTATCATACAGCGATTTATCATTCAGCAATAAGCCCAATGTACCTTGATCAGAAGCCATAACACTATTAACAGACTGCACAGCAGAATTGATATTCTCAACCAATGCAGGCAAATTAGCTTGATGAACATCATCAACAACTGTCGACACCCCAAGAATAGTAGAATCTATATTATTCATAATAGAAGGCAATTGTTCGCTGGTTAAGACTCGCAAATCAGCTCCACTAGCCACCAAATCTTCAGTAAGACGCTCAACATTTTGCAGAGTTTGACTTAGGCTACCTTGACTCATTTCATCATTTAGAGCAGTAACCAAATCTGTCGCTTGCAGGAGTACGCTATCAAGTTGTGCTAAAACACCTTGTTGTAAACTTTCGAAGAGTCCAGGAATAACTACTGGGGTTAGTGTATCACCTGTTTGATGAGCTACAAGTTCAGACATGATTGCAGGTAAACGCAACTCAATAGCAGAACCACCAAGCAAACCATCTGCAATCAATGCAATCTCAGTACCAACAGGCAATTGGATATTCTTATCTATTGCCACTACTACCGTGAATGCAGGTGTCTGTGTAAAATCATATTGAATAGATTCCACTAGACCTACCTTATAACCTTTTATATATACAGGAGCCTGTGGAGTCAGACCATTAACATTCTCATACTTACCCACATAAGACGCTGTGGAAGAAAAGATATTGATTCCTTTTAAAAAATTTAAGCCAAAATACAATATTACTGCACACAAGATTGCCAGTATTCCTACTTTTAATTCTCTAGACTTTTTCATAATTGCCCTTAATTATTTATAATTATTATAATAAGTAGTAAACGCATCAAAAATGCTCTTTACTATTCCATCCTTTCCCTCTGTACTCGCCAACCATTTTTCTTCGTCTGCATTGCTAAGGAATCCCATTTCGACTAAGACTCCCGGACATGCAGTCTGCAACAAGACCCAAAACGCTGCTTGACGAACGCCTCGATTCGAACGATGCAAAGTATTGATAAACTCATTTTGAACTTTCTCTGCAAATTCGATGCTTTGGTCATTGTGTCCTGTTTGCATCAACTCGAACATAATATAACTTTCAATAGAGTTATCAAAACCTTGATACACAGCCTGATCTTCCTCAAATCGAATTACGGAATTCTCACGCATTGCTACATCTAGGTTATCATCCATGCGATCTGTACCTAAGACAAATGTTTCTGCTCCACAAGCATTGCGATTCTCTGCAGCATTAGTATGGATTGAAACAAACAGTTTATTCTCATCTTTGTGCTTATTGGCTATATCGGCCCGCTGTTGTAGTGGAAGAAAGACATCCGTCTCGCGAGTCAAAACCACTTTAACTTCAGGATATTGATTACGAATATTCTCTGCAAGTTTTTTAGCCACATACAGATTTAGGTCCTTTTCCTGCACGCCCATCTTCAGCCCCACAGCTCCTGTATCATGTCCTCCATGCCCAGCATCGATAATTACAGTAAATGACTGTAAAGTAAAAAAACAACATATAATTAGCGTCCACAACAGAGGAACTCTAAAATTTGACTTATTTATCATATAATATATAATAGGTTATTTAAAAATTGCTGCAAAGGTACATAAAAATGAGGATATTTGCAAACAATTATGTATAATAATTTCTAAATATGCGTGATAGGATGCATTATTTATGAACTAACCGACATATACATTACAATCAATTTTATGAATTAAACCCTTCAAAACATCACCAGGTCCTAATTCATAAAATTGATCTACACCATCATCTATCATTTGACGAATTGATTGAGTCCAATAGACAGGAGCGGTTAATTGTAGTAATAAATTATTTCGAATTGCATCTTTGTCTATTTCTGCTCGTGCTGTTACATTTTGATAGACAGGACATGTAGGCATATTAAAAGTAGTCTTCATTATCACTTTTTTTAATCTCTCTGCAGCAGGTTGCATCAAAGGTGAATGGAATGCACCTCCAACAGGCAGACGTATAATATGCTTAGCGCCCAACTCTTTTAGTGCACTAACAGCCATAGCCATCCCCTCCAAATTACCAGACAGCACAATTTGTCCTGGACAATTATAATTAGCAATCACCACATTATGATTCAATGATTTACAGACCTCATCAATTATTTTATCATCAATTGATGACAAGACTGCTGCCATCGATGAAGGTTGACGCTCACATGCCTCTTGCATTGCACTAGCTCGTTCTCTCACTAAACGCAACCCATCTTCCCAAGACAGAACACCTGCTGCCACTAGTGCAGAATATTCTCCAAGACTATGTCCTGCAACAACATCAGGAGTCATACTCATCATACGGGTTAACACTATTGAGTGTAAAAAAATAGCTGGTTGTGTAACTGATGTTTGCTTAAGTTCATCAGATGTTCCTTCAAACATAATATCAGTAAGAGAAAAACCTAACACCTCGTTAGCACGTTTCATTATCAAACGAGCCTCCTCATAGGAATCATACAAGTCTTTTCCCATTCCAATAAATTGACTTCCTTGTCCTGGAAACACAAAAGCTTTCATCAATCAATATACCATTTTTTTTGCAAAGGTAGTGTATTTTTTTCAAATATCAAAATTTACTTTAATGATTTACGTTTTTAATTAAACAAAATAGATTTCCAATAATCTTTTGGCACATTTTTTGACACAAAATTTATATACTATTTGTCAATTTAAATTTAGCATGAAAATCCAATTTCTAGGCGCTGCAGGAGAAGTCACTGGCAGTAAGCATCTGATTACAACCACATCAGGTCAGACTATCCTACTCGACTGTGGTATGTTTCAAGGTAAAGGCATGGAAACCGATGCCGCCAATCGTCAATTGGGCTTCGACCCAAAGGATATACACTATTTAGTGCTAACCCATGCACATATCGACCATTCAGGGTTAATCCCGTATATCTATAGCCTAGGATTTCGAGGAAAGATTTTCTGCACGCCTGCCACTCGCGACCTATGCGAGTTATTGTTGCAGGACACTGCATACATCCAGGAGCAAGACGTACGCTGGTACAACAAAAAGATGGACCGACAAAATAAACCTAAGATCAAACCACTTTTTGATTGCAACCATGCCAAACAAGTGATGAAGCTTTTTCAAACCGTAGAGTACGACCGAGCCTATCGTATCAATAATGAGATTGAGATACGCTTTACCAACTCAGGACATATGCTAGGATCTGCCATCATTAGCATCAACATCACTGAAAATGGCAGCACGAAACGTATAGCCTACACAGGAGATATTGGACGACTAAACAGTCATATCCTCAGTCATCCTCAGCCCTTCCCACAATGCGATTACCTCATCTGCGAGAGCACCTATGGCAATAGACTGCACGATGACCTACTAGTTAGCGAAGAACAATTACTCGGTATTGTAGAAGAAACGTGTATGTACAAGAAAGGCAAACTCTTGATTCCGTCATTCTCTGTAGGACGAACCCAAGAGATTGTATTTGTACTCAACAAGTTATACAACGAAGGTCGTCTAGAACGAATACCAGTATACGTAGATTCTCCATTATCAGCCAATGCCACCGAGGTCTTCCGCAAACATGCCAAGACGCTCAACGAGAAAGTACGCGACGAGATGCGCTTTGATTCTGATCCTTTTGGGTTTGACGGATTACGATACATCACGGACATACGCGATTCGAAAGCACTCAACAGAAGCGAGCAACCATGCATTATCATATCCTCATCAGGAATGTTAGAGGCAGGAAGAATTAAGCACCATGTATCTAATCACATTGACGACCCAAGAACAACGATACTAATAGTCGGTTATTGTACTCCAACCTCACTAGGGGCACGCATACAAGATACTAGTCGAAGATTTATTAGTATCTTCGGTTTTGACCATAGAATCCGAGCACAAGTCACCAAATTGGAAGGTTTCTCAGGACACGGAGACTATCATGAGATGATACAATATTTCACTTCATGCCAAGAGATACCATGTATTCGCGGCACTTTCGTTGTCCATGGCGATGAGGAAGCACTGCGCGGAATGCAAATGCACCTAGCAGAGTCTGGCTTCAAGAACATTCATATACCAAACAAGGGTGAAACCGTAGAAATTTAAATCTAAATTTGCTCATATTAAAAAAAAACCTTACCTTTGCAGGAAAATTTATTATTATACAAATAATTAAAAATCCTTCTTTGGTAATATGAGCGTTAAATTAGTAGTTAAATTTGCTTTTTTCGCACTTTTGGCATGTTTATCTGCATGCAACAAAACAGCGAATAACAAAGAAGCATCCAAACGGTTGCTCACTTCCGCAACAGGGTCCATCTACGAATGTCTTGTTGTGATGGATAGCCAGCCCCTAACCCAAAACCAACTGAATGCCATCGCATCTATTGGATTGGAAAACAAAGCATCGGGCTATAGCGAACCCATTAGCAACACATACGATCTAGTCAAAGCCATCATGGCAGAAGATATGCCATGTATGCCACAAATGGAACCTTATTTCCGATTAACAAATGTCAAAACATCTGCTTTTGACGACATGTTCAAAGCCACTAGAAATATCCTTATCGTAGATATTGATCCACAAAAATACACCCAACTAAAAGCCAAAATCTCTACAGACTATTGGTCTACTCCACAAGCCGTGTATCGTATTCAATCACCTTCTCAAGACGCGTTTGTGGAATATTGGTTGGAAAATGGCAAAAATATACGTGAATGGTTTGTACAACAAGAGATCAAACGCCAAACCAAATTCTATCAAGCTAGTACCAACAAACAGGCACGAAGCATTCTACAACAGCAAGGCTATGATATGCTCATTCCTGAGGACTATATGCTAGTTATGGATACCCTCCTCTCCGACAACGTTAAACTGCTGTGGTGCTGCAACAACAAAGGCCCTATGCGTCGTGACGTGATCGTATATCACTATCCATACACCAATCCCAACACCTTCTCCTCCGATTTTCTTAATGAGAAACGCGATGCGGTTCTCAGCCAAGTCATCACTGGAAGTTTGGAAGGATCATATATGGGTACCGAATACAAGGTCATGCCTCCACAACAACGACAAATCTGCGTAAATGATAGTGCCACCGCCTACGAAATACGTGGTCTATGGAGAATACTCCAAGGAGAAGCTATGGGCGGTCCATACGTCAGTCACACACGCCTTGACCACGTCAATGCTCGCGTCGTTACGGCTGAAACATTCCTATATGCTGCTGGACAAAAGAAACGCACGGCTCTCCGACAAGCAGAGGCCATACTATATACACTTCAATTGCCTGAAGACAATATCAAATAATTTTTCACACTATATTTTTAATCATTTTTTTTAACATTTTTATTATGGCAGCTTTACTAATTATTCTTGGAGTTGGTGCTTTGGGCACATGCATCGCAGATTATTTCATAGGATTTATGCCTGTATGGTTGTTTTACGTAGTACAAATCATTGGATGGATTTTGCTTGGTGTAGGTCAAAGACTTCTGAAAAACGACGAGAACTAATCCCCCTTGTATCCCCTAATATAGTGTGTCTATTTAGGCACACTATTTTTTCTACCTATGGCAGCAATCACCCCATACTTACTCGTTGAGAACCTCACCAAATCTGTGGGGTCAAAGGTGTTGTTTCACAACATCAGTTTCGCTGTCAACAAAGGGCAACGTATTGCCCTCATCGCACGAAATGGTATTGGAAAAAGTACCCTTATGGATATCCTGATGGGGAAGACGGACTACGATGAAGGAAGAATAACGTGGCGCAAAGATCTCAAGGTCAAATATTTGCCACAACACATCACCCCTACTGCTGAGACTGCCCACCTTAGCGGAGGACAACTCAAGAAACGCATGATTGAGCAGGTATTGGCTGACGAACCAGACCTACTATTGCTGGATGAACCTACTAACCATCTAGACCTAGATACCGTTGTTTGGCTTGAAGATTATCTGGGCGACAAACGCACTGCTCGCGGAGAAAGACCACTGACTATCCTGATGGTCACACACGACAGATATTTCCTTGACAACGTCTGCACCGACATCTTCGAACTAGACCAGAACAATCTATACGCCTACCACGGCAACTATGCTTACTACATAGAAAAACGTGCCGAACGTATCGAAGCACAAAATGCGGAGATCGAAAAATATCGCAATCTCTATCGAACCGAACTGGAATGGATGCGCAGAATGCCACAAGCTAGGGCACACAAGGCACAATATCGAATAGACAATTTCTACGAGATTGAGAAGAAAGCCCAACAGCAACACCAAGAGGAGGAGATACGACTATCCGTCAAGTCAGGATACATCGGTAACAAGATCTTCGAGGCTAAGCATGTCTCAAAGACATTCATTTCTCCTTCCACGGGGGAAAAGAAGGTCATCTTGCAGGACTTCAGCTACGTCTTCTCGCGCTACGAGAAACTCGGTATCATTGGTAACAATGGCACGGGCAAGTCCACCTTTATTAAGATGTTGCTGGGCGAGATTCCATCAGACAGCGGCACTTGGGATATAGGAACCACCGTGCGTTTTGGCTATTATGCTCAAACGGGACTGCAGTTTGACGAAGGCAAGAAGGTCATTGATGTCGTACGCGACATTGCTGAAGTGGTCGATCTAGGAGCTGGTGAAAAGATGACCGCCAGTCAGTTCCTACAGATGTTCCTCTTCTCCCCACAGCAGCAATACGACTATGTCGGCAAACTCTCGGGGGGTGAGCGTCAACGACTGCACCTATGCACCGTACTGATGCGGAGTCCCAATTTTCTCATTCTTGATGAGCCCACTAACGATCTAGATATTCCTACGCTCAACATCCTAGAGGACTACCTGAGAAACTTCAGAGGCTGCCTGATCGTCATCAGTCACGATCGCTATTTCATGGACAAAGTGGTGGATCACCTCTTCGTCTTCCACGGTGACGGGCATATCCAAGATTTCCCTGGCAACTACACCCAATATCGCTTGGAGCAAGGTACAAAAACCAAAGAGCCAAGGGCCAACACTACTGAGAACAAAACCGAGAAAATCAAAACCGAACAAAAACGCCGTCTCAGTTTCAAAGAGAAAAAAGAATTGGAACAACTCAACCTTCTGTTGCCCCAACTTGAAGCGGAAAAAGCGCAACTAGAGTCTATTCTAGCCAGTGGTACTGCGTCTGCTGACGAGATCACCAGCACTTCCCAACGCTATCAACAGTTGCTAGAAGAATTAGACATCGCTGAGATGCGTTGGCTAGAGCTCAGCGAGTTCGCCGAATAATCAGCGACTACCAATAAAACCTGGGTCCAGATATTCTTCTTCTATCCCATCTATCGCTTGCCAATCCTGCTCCGTCAAGGTATACCGCCTTTGGCTACATGCGTCCACCAAGACTCGTTCAAACTCTTCCAACGTACGAAAAGCACCTTTCTCACCCAGTTCTTTCAGGTTGCACACCCGCTGACGTACCGATTCTACACCGTGCTTGGCCAGTTTCTCACGCGACGGAGTAATCGCCTGTTGGAGCATCTCAAAATCCACATCAAACAACATCGTTCCGTGTACAATCGTGCCGGTAGGCAAAGCAAAACAAGCATTCCCCGACACTTTGCTACCCTGCACCATTATATCATTATGTGTAGATTTCACGGCTGGATACCCCATCTCACGAAGCAGCGCTGACATCTCATCCAGATAGAACTGAAACACCTGCTCGCTATGCGTACTGGCAGAGATATAACTGATCATCAGGTTGCCAGTATCGGCATACACACATCCGCCACCACTCTTTCGCCTATACATCGCGATGCCATGCTCGTGGCAAAATGGAACATTCACCTCATTTTGCATCACCTGATGCCTACCGAAGATCACTGTCGGAGCCACTTTCCATGTGAACAACACTCCTTCCCCATCTAAACTGACTTCAGCCAGATGCTTAGCGAAGTACTCCTCTGCGGCTAAATACCACACCAGGCGTTTACCTTGGGGCAGGTCGATATAGACGGTTTTCATGGCGTTTACTCGTATTTCAAGTTCAATTGTTCATTTTTCTCTAGCACGCTTTGGGGCAGTCGGCGACAGTTATACTGCGATGCCATGCTCTCTCCATAGGCACCTGCACTGCGAATCGCCAACAGATCACCACGCTGCGTATGAGGTATCAAGTAGTCTTTGGCAAACACATCGCTCGACTCACAGATCGGCCCTACCACATCGTATTTCTCTTTATCGGTGGATGTCGAACTGAGGTTTTCTATCTTATGCTGTGCTTGGTACAGTGCAGGACGAATCAGTTCGGTCATACCGGCATCGACAATCGCAAACTGCTTGATTGCACCTTGCTTAACATACAACACACGCGTGATTAGACTACCGCATTGTCCGACTACGGAACGGCCCAACTCGAAGTGCAAAGACTGATCTGAGCGCAAATGCAAATGCTGAGCAAACACATGGAAATACGCCTTAAAGTCGGCAATCGGACGTCGCTCTGGATGTTGATAATCGATTCCTAACCCACCGCCTACATTGATCACTTGTGGATAGATGCCTTGCTTGTTCAACTCATGCTGAATCTCGTTGATGCGCATGCACAACGCAAAATAATCCTGCATATCCGTGATCTGGCTGCCGATATGAAAATGTAGTCCTATGAAACGCACATGCTTCATCTCTTGCGTCTTGGCAATCACGCTAGCCATATCAGCCAGTGCGATGCCGAACTTATTCTCCGCCATACCCGTGATGATATGTGTGTGCGTATGTGCTTCCACTTCGGGATTGATGCGCAGACAAACGTCTGCCACTTTCCCGTCTTTCTCTGCCAACTCGTTGATGACTTCTAGCTCTGCTAGACTCTCCACATTAAAGCACATGATGCCGTGTTGCAATCCCAACTGGATTTCCCAATCGCTTTTTCCCACGCCTGCATAGACGATATCTTTCGGTGCGAAGCCAGCATCTATTGCCTGCTGCACTTCCCCTCCGCTCACGCAGTCGGCTCCGAGTCCTGCCTGACGAATCACAGCCAGCAACGCAGGATTCGCATTCGCCTTCAATGCATAATGTACATGAAAATTCGGATACTGTGCCACCTCCTGACGAATCGCTGCGAGTGTGGCCTGAAGTAATCCTAAGTCGTAATAATAATAAGGAGTCTGCATACTCATCTCTGGTTCTAGAACAAACACTTACTCAATGCTTGCAAAGCTCGTTGTTTGTCGGCAGCTGAAACCAAGAAGGAGATGTTATGGTTGCTACCGCCGTACGAGATCATCCTCACGGGTATATTCTCCAGTGCTCGTGCCGCGAGGGCTTCAAAGCCTACATTGCGCCAGTCCAAGTCTCCTACTACGCAGATGATGCACATCTGGTCATCCACTTCCACCACGCCAAACTTCTTCAATTCGTCTAGGATTGGCATCAGGTTAGTGGTATCATCGATGGACATCGAGACTCCGACTTCCGACGTGCAGATCATGTCGATACTAGTCTTGTATTTCTCAAACACATCAAACACTCGTCGCAAGAATCCGTATGCCAGTAGCATGCGTGTAGAAGTGATATTGATGGCCACGATATTGTCTTTGGCTGCCACAGCTTTGATCTTGCGATGTTCAGTGATATTGCTGATAGTGGTACCCGGAGCAGTTGGGTCCATTGTGTTGAGCAGTTTGACGGGAATGTTCGCATATTGAGCAGGCTGAATGCAAGTTGGGTGCAAGATTTTCGCACCGAAATATGCCAACTCAGCCGCTTCCACAAAGTGCAGATGACTCACAGGCTTTGTACCTTCCACATATCGTGGGTCGTTGTTGTGCATGCCGTCGATGTCAGTCCAGATCTGAATTTCGGAAGCACCGATAGCGGCACCTACTAGCGAAGCCGTGTAGTCGCTACCGCCGCGTTGAAGGTTATCAATCTCGTCGTCAGCATTCAGGCAGATGAAGCCTTGCGTGATATACACATCATACCCTTCGTTTTGGCTAAGACAGGTGCGCAGATGCTCTTTGATATACTTCATATCGGGTTCGCCGTCGACATTCTTTTTCATGAAGTCCAAGGCCGATAACAGGCACACTTTCACTCCCAACTCATCCAAGTACTTTGTCATCATATTCGTGCTCAGTACCTCTCCCATAGCAACAATCTGCTTCTCATCGTGCTGAGTAAAATCTAGTTTGCATAATGTGCGTGCGGTGTCGAAGATTTTCCCCAGATTCTCGTGCATTTGTTTTTTTGTTTCCTCTGTTTGATAGAGTTCTTCCACATGTATGGTGTACTTCTCTTGCAGTTTGTTGATGCACAGAAGTGCTCCTTCGAGGTTTTGTTTGTATAGGTAGTCAGCAATCTCAATCAGGCTATTGGTGGTGCCTGACATAGCCGAGAGTACTACTAGGTTTTGCTCCCCATCGTTGATGAGTTGCGCTACGTTTTTCATACGTTGTGGCGTTCCTACGGAGGTGCCACCAAATTTCATTACTTTCATATAGAAATATTGTTACGAGCAGTTATTTATAATCCTTTGCCAATCCTCCTTGTGAGGTTTCTTTGTATAGTGAAGGCAAGTCGTGTCCTGTTTCGTTCATCACCTCCACTACTCTATCGAAAGATACTCGGTGCGATCCATCGGAGAAGGCTGCGTACATATTGCTGTCCAGTGCTCGTGCAGCGGCAAAGGCGTTGCGTTCGATGCAAGGGATCTGCACCAACCCGCATACTGGGTCGCATGTCATTCCCAAGTGATGTTCCAAGCCCATTTCTGCGGCATACTCTATCTGCGCCAATGTTCCGCCGAACAACTGGTTCACCGCTCCAGAAGCCATAGCACAAGCCACGCCCACTTCTCCTTGGCAACCTACATCTGCTCCTGAGATCGAAGCGTTCTCTTTCACCACGTTTCCTATCAACCCGGCCGTGGCTAGCGCATGTAGGATCCGTGTTTCCGAGAAGTCTCGCGAACGCCAACTGTGGTACAGCACGGCAGGAAGTACGCCGCACGAACCGCAAGTAGGCGCGGTGACAATCTTGCCACCACCGGCATTCTCTTCGCTCACCGCTAGGGCATAGGAGAAGACCAAACCGCGCGTACGTAAATTATCCTTGTATGCAGCTACTTTGATGTAGTAGCTTGCTGCTTTCCGACGAAGGTGCAAGGGACCTGGCAACACGCCTTCCCTCTCCAGACCCCGCTCTACGGATGCCCGCATCACGTGCCACACTTCACGAAGATAATCCCAGATTTCTTTTCCCTCGTAATGCTCCACATACTCCCAGTAGTCCCATCCTTCTGCTTCGCAGTACTCTTTGATTTGGGACAATCGAGTGAGGGGATAAATATCTGGGTCTTCTTTCGTCTGAATCAAGAATTCCTTATTATCCACATCTTCAGCCAGTGCGCCGCCGCCTACGGAATAGACGGTCCATTCTCCCATCAACACCCCCGACTGATAGGCGCAAAACCGCATGCCATTGGGGTGAAAAGGCAAAAACGACTCGTGCCACACTATTTCCGCTGCAGTTATAACGTCTAGTATGGCTTTATCGGTCAAGTGTCCTTTTCCTGTGGCGGAAAGGCTGCCGTATAGATGAACTTGTATGTGATCTGCCTGTGGCCACCGAGATTGGAAGATCTCAGCGGCTTTTCTAGGTCCCATGGTGTGACTGCTGCTGGGGCCAAAACCGATACGATATATCTCACGAATGGATTTCATAAGGGATAAATATGTATATTTTGGGTGCAAAGGTACAACAAAATTTGCACATACGCAAGTAAGCGAGCTATTAATTGCAAAAAGATAGATGATTTATCTATCTCATTCGCTATTTGTCACTCATTCAAGCTCGCTTGAGAATGAGATGATGAATAGCGGATGATAAGGTGTAAACCGTTTTTGCAAATGATTGCGAGCGAACTGAAGTATGGTCTGCATTTTGCGAACGTAGCTACGGGGGTGAAGAAGTGCCTCGGATGGCACTTCGAGTGCAGCGCCCGACAAGTCCCCACTTGGAGGATTAGCGCAAACATAGAATAATAGCCAAGGCAGTGTCCGAAGGTACAACAAAAAATTGCACATTTGCAAATTTTTCAGTTGAAAGTTTAGTGTTTAGGGAAAAGAAAAAGAGCGGCACGAGTTGTGTCGCTCTTTTGGTTGAAGATTGCGAGTTGCAATATAGGTCTGCAATTACTGGATCTCTTGTCCCAGGGCGTTATACTCTACTCCATCGCGAAGGATGATCAATTGACCATCACGAATGGTTTTTGAGAATGGTGCTTGAGTAGTTGTAATATCTTCTAAATCTGTACCACCTACAGGAATAGCTTGAATATCAAAATCTTGCCAATAAAGCGCTTGTTTATATGCATCTAGAGATTCCTTTGGAACATAGATAGTAGGGGTGATTCCTCTAAACATTCCATATGCAATATATGGCGGAGTTTTGGCAAAGAAAAACACTTCTTTAAGATTTTTACATTCGCTAAAAATCCATTGTTGAGTCAATTGGGTAAGACTTTCAGGCAATTTAATAGAAGATAGTGAACTGCATTCAGAAAATGCGCCATTGTTAATCGTTGTTACACCATTAGGCACCGTCATATGCTTGAGGCTATCGCAACGATAGAAAGCATAATCTCCAATCTCCGTTACAGAATTGGGAATAGTAGTCGTTTGGCAACCCGCTATAAGCTTATTGGCTGGCGAAACCCAATCTTTTGATGTAACAATTGCATTACAATCATTGCGGCTATCTAGATAAGGATTTTCTTCATCTACTACGATAGAGCATAGATGAGGACAATCGCTTAGTGCTCTCATATTAACAACTTGTATCGTTTTTGGAATAAATATCGATTTAATGGTTATTCGAGCATCATTCGTAATTATTGAGCCTCCCCTACCCACTGTTGAGACAATATATTGAAGACCATTATAGGTGACTGTCGCAGGAATAACCACATCTTCTGTACAATCAGCTATCTCCCTCAATTCTACAGCGCGTGGTTCATTATTACTAATAATCTTATAGCCAAATCCGTCAATATGGAAATCATTGGCAAAGACGAAATCATACGCGAAAGTTGACACACTTGCCATGAGGGCGAGGAAAAGGAAGAATAGTTTTCTCATGATAGTTTGAGTTTAAATTAATATTGTTGTTTTTTAATTGCTATTTGGTATATAGACACAAAAAAGCGTAGACCTCGTGTTGCTTATTCACAAAACGAGGCCTTCGCATGCCCACCAAATCAAATAAACAACAGGAAACCTACGCTGATATGACAACATGCCACGCCTTGAATACAAGCGTAGTATGGATATAGTCATACCCATAGGCATTTACTGTTACTTTGGTTTTAATTTGATAGAAAAGTTGCGAAGTTTTCGTTTTGTCAAACGCAAAGCGTCAATAAACGCTATTTAATATGTCCGAAACCTACCCAAGAGACCCTTTGCAAAACGCTTTTCGCAGGATATACTCCCTCTAGCGTAGGATTCGGCTGCAAAGGTACAAAAAAATTTGCGGATGTGCAAATTTTGAGTGGAAAAAGTTTAGGAGTTTAGGGTTTAGGGAAAAGAAAAAGAGCGGCACGAGTTGTGTCGCTCTTTTGGTTGAAGATTGCGAGTTGCAATATAGGTCAATCTATCTGTTCAAAAAAATGTGCTCAGTACTTGCGCATGTGCATTTTTTGTTGTACCTTCGAACATCTGCCTTGGCTATTATTCTATGTTTGCGCTAATCCACCAAGTGGGGACTTGTCGGGCGCTGCACTCGAAGTGCCATCCGAGGCACTTCTTCACCCCGTAGCTACAGTAAAAAAATGTAGCCTATGGCAATAAAAGTAAACTTTTCTTGCGCATATACATTTTTTTTTGTACCTTTGCACCCAAATTGTAACTTTGAAACACTAGAACTAGCGGCTATGCCGTGAACCCCATAGAACATTATGCAATACACAGTCATACATCTTGAGTACAATTTCGAACAGGAATGGGAGGAAGAGATCTTCCAACAAGAACTGGCCGACCTCGGAGTAGAAGTCTTTGACCAAGCAGATGCATACATCCCTACCACACAATGGGAAGAAGCACACACACAGATCGTCTCACTCATCGACCAATATCCACAAGTCACACTGATCGGATACGAAAACTGTCCAGACCAAAACTGGAACGAAGCATGGGAAGCTGAGCATGAACCTATCTTACTACCCATGGACGTACGCATCACACCACACTGTGCGTTCGGAGCAGGACACCATCAGACCACCACGATGATGATCAATGCCATCCTAGAGGCACATCAACAAGGACGATTGCAACCACATACACATCTCTTAGATATGGGTTGCGGCACAGGCATACTAGCCATCATGGCCAAGAAATGCGGGGCAGGACAGGTAACAGCCGTTGACATCGACGACAAGAGCGTTAGCAACACCCAGGAAAACGCACAAGACAACCACGTGCAGATACACACCATACTCGCCAGCACACCACCAGAAGGACAATACGACTTTATCCTAGCGAACATACACCGAAATATCCTCATACAACATTTACCACTATACGCACAGTTCCTACTACCCAAGGGAGAGATATGGATGAGCGGATTCTACGAACAAGACATCCCACACATCACCCAAGCAGCAGAAGAATGTGGACTACAACACATACAAACCATACAACTAGAAGAATGGAGAATGATCATACTCACACATCAAGCATGACATCTACACACGAACATACCATCTGTGCTATATCCACACCATACGGATGTGGAGGCATCGCTGTCATTCGAGTTTCAGGAAAACAAGCGATTGAGATCGTTGACACACTCTTCCGAGGAAAACAAGCACTCACACAGGCCAAGCCCTACACCATCCAATACGGCGAGATACACACGCCTGACCCTCAAGGCAAGGACGAAGTGCTGGATCAGGTGCTAGTTAGCATCTTTCGTGCTCCACATTCCTTTACAGGCGAAGACACCGTAGAAATTGCCTGCCACGGAAGCTTGTACATACAGCAGACTTTGCTACAATGGCTCGTGCAAAAAGGATGCAGACTAGCACAAGCCGGAGAATTCACGCAGAGAGCATTCCTCAACGGAAAAATGGACCTGACAGAGGCAGAAGCCGTGGCTGACCTCATCGCTGCGCAAACCAAAGCAGAAAAAGACCTAGCGCTCACACAACTCAAAGGAGGAATCACAAAACAGCTAGCAATCCTACGCGACAGACTGCTCACCTTCACCTCACTCATCGAACTAGAGCTGGACTTTGCGGACCACGAAGAACTAGAGTTCGCCAATCGTGAACAACTCTACGAACTCGCCCAAGAGATCTACTCCACCATACACCAACTCGTAGATTCTTTCCAAACGGGCAATGCCATCAAGCACGGCATACCCGTAGCTATCATTGGAGCACCTAACGTAGGCAAATCTACCCTCCTGAATGCCCTTATCGGAGAAGACAGAGCTATCGTCAGCGACATACAAGGTACCACCAGAGACACCATCGAAGATACACTCGTCATACAGGGAATGCTATTCCGATTCATCGACACAGCAGGTATGCGTCAGACCGATGATACCATCGAGAACCTAGGTATTCAGCGTAGCATAAGCGCTGCCGAAAAAGCACAAATCATCATACACCTGCAAGACGCTACCCAGCCCATCGACATCCTACATCACATTCCTAACATACAACAAAAGCACATCATTCAGGTCTTCAACAAAGCCGATCTGCTCACGTCGACACCACAACACGAAAATGCGATATTCATCTCGGCTAAATCAGGCGAAGTAACATCACTCGTAAATACGCTAACCGCATTCGCAGCAGAGCACACCAACACCAATAACAGCATAACTATTAGCAGTACAAGGCATTACGAAGCACTCATCCGTGCACAGGAAGCCATCTTGCGCGTACAGCAAGGTTTGGACCTACAGATCAGCGGAGAGTTCCTAAGCATGGACCTGCAAGACTGCCTAAATGCCTTAGGAGAAATCACAGGACATATATCCTCACAAGAGGTACTCAATAATATTTTTAGTAAATTCTGTATCGGAAAATAACCCTATTATGAGAAAAAGAATCAACATACTCCTCGGCAGTCTGATTGCCCTACTCAGTGGATGCACTACGCCCAAGAAAGCCGCTGCTGAAATGAAAGTAGTAGCCCTATACGGCGTACCATACGCCACATACGACATCTCGGGAACAGTCACAAAAAAACAAAAACCCGCAAAGGGTATCCCAGTAGTGGTGAAGGGAAATCAAAACCACGTGATTGGAGATACGCTCTATACCGACAACAAAGGGCAATTCCATATGGTGAAAGCCGACTTCCCTACTGTCGACATCCAAATCGTGGCACACGACCCACACACTTTGCAACCCACAGACTCCGTACAACTCACGGCGGAATACGACCGTACACCTTCCGCCAGAGGTTTCGACAGAGGTTTATGCACTGTGAAGGTGGAAATAGAACTACAAGACAAGTCCAACCAATAATTTAGATGCAGCATGATATATTCCATGACAGGCTATGGCAAAGCAGAATGCATAGCACAAGACAATAGCAAGAAAATCGTAGTAGAAATACGCAGCCTCAACTCCAAGTCCATGGACCTAAGCGTACGTATCGCACCCCAACTACGCAGCAAAGAACTCGAGATACGCACCCTGATTGCACAACAACTAGAAAGAGGCAAAATCGACCTAAGCATCTACTACCAAGATGCCAACCTAGGCGACAGCAATTCCACCTTCACGCCCATCAATCGCGAAGCGTTTGTGTACTACTACCAACAACTCACTCAACTACAACAGGAGTTAGGTTGGGACTGTTCGACAGACCTGCTATCCACCATCATGCGCATGCCTGATGTCACTAAGGTGCAGGACACTACAGACATCACCGAGGACGAATGGCAGATGGTACTCCAGACTATTCACCAGGCCATAGCGGAGTTCAATGCATTCCGTCAGCAGGAGGGAGCGTCGCTATATGCCATGTTCTGCGAGAAGTTAGACAGTATTGCTGCTTTATTAGCCGAAGTAGAACCATACGAGAAGTCGCGCATTGACAAGATCAAGGCCCGCCTAGAAGCTAACTTAGAGCAGTTGTCTGCCACCACTCAGCAAGCCATTGACCGCAATCGTCTGGAGCAAGAGATGATTTTCTACTTAGAGAAGTTGGACATCACCGAGGAGAAGGTTCGTTTGACGAATCATTTGCGTTATTTCCGCGAGACGATGGAGTGTGAAAAGCGTGAGGGTGTGGGTAAGAAATTAGGTTTCATCGCTCAGGAGATGGGTCGTGAAATCAACACATTAGGTAGCAAGAGCAACCATAGCGAGATGCAGATCATCGTAGTGAAGATGAAGGACATCCTCGAACAGATCAAAGAACAAGTCCTCAACGTGCTGTAAACAAACAAAAAAACATATGATAATTATTCTCTGTGCACCAAGTGGGTCGGGCAAATCGACCATGGTCAAACATTTACTAGAAACTTTTCCTGGAGAATATGAACTATCCATTTCTGCCACTACGCGTGCTCCACGTGGACAAGAGCAACATGGCAAAGAATATTATTTCATCTCTAGAGAAGATTTTGAACAACACATTCAAAACCAGGACTTCATAGAGTACGAACAAGTATACGAAGGGTTATACTATGGCACTCTCAAGTCAGAGATTGAACGTATACAATCAGCAGGTCGTACCATTCTATTTGACATCGATGTAAAAGGCGGTATCAATCTAAAAAGAATATTTGGAGATCAAGCGTTATCCATATTCGTATCTCCACCTTCAATAGAGGAATTATCTCGCCGTTTGCATGGCCGCGGTGACACCAGCGAAGATATGATTCAAAAGCGTTTGGCCAAAGCAAGCATTGAGATGGCAGATGCTCCACATTTTGATCACATTGTCATCAACGACGACTTGACCATAGCCAAGCAAACCCTAGAAGCCGTTATTGCCAGTTGGAAAGCCACACATTGATCACCTACAAGAAGAATAATAACATATGGTTAGTATCGAACATCTTAGTGTAGAATATTCCTCTCGCCCCATTTTAGATGATATCAGTTTTCTGATTAATCCTCGTGATCGTATAGCACTTGTAGGCAAAAACGGAGCGGGTAAGACAACCCTATTACGCATGTTGGCAGGGGTAGAAACACCCACAGCAGGACGTATATCCCGCATGGGAGACATGACGATAGGTTATCTGCCACAGGTGATGATGCATATAGATGGCAAAACCCTGCGAGAAGATGTGATGAGTGCACTGAGTAGTAGTTCCAATCATAGTGAAGAATCTAGTTACAACACAGATGCATCCGAACAAGCACGTTCGATAGCCGAGATGGATCGTACAATCATCGGCCTAGGGTTTGAGAGAAAAGACTTTGACCGTCCCTGTTCTGAATTTTCAGGAGGTTGGAGGATGCGTATCGAATTAGCTAAAATTCTCCTTCAACATCCCGACTTATTACTCCTAGACGAGCCAACTAACCACCTAGACATAGAGTCTATACAATGGTTAGAAGAGTTCCTAAAAAACAATGGTAGCGCATTGGTTCTAGTAAGTCACGACCGCGCCTTCCTAGATAATGTTACGACTAGGACAATCGAGATTACACTAGGCAGAATCTACGATTACAACGTTCCATATTCGCAATTCAAAGTACTGCGACAGGAGCGGCATGAGCAACAAGTTCGCGCCTATCAGAATCAGCAAAGAATGATTCAAGAGACCGAAGAATTTATCGAACGTTTCCGTTACAAAGCGACCAAAGCCGTACAAGTGCAATCACGTATCAAGCAATTAGAGAAACTCGAACGCCTAGAAGTAGATTTGGAAGACACCTCACGCCTGAGTCTTCGATTTCCACCTGCACCACGCAGTGGTGACTTCCCAGTCATAGCAGAAGATTTGCGCAAAGACTTTGGAAATCATATGGTATTTTCCAATGCTAGTTTCACTATTCGCCGCGGAGAAAAAGTAGCTTTTGTAGGAAAAAATGGCGAAGGAAAAACCACATTGGTGCGTTGCATCATGGGACAATTGGATTACATGGGCACACTAAAGATTGGACATAATGTCAAGATTGGATATTTCGCACAAAACCAAGCGGCATTATTAGATGGCGAAATGACAGTTTTTGAGACAATCGACTATGTAGCAGTTGGTGATATTCGTACACAAATACGTAACATATTAGGAGCATTTATGTTCGGAGGAGAAGCATCCGAAAAGAAAGTCAAAGTATTGTCAGGTGGTGAACGAAGTCGCCTAGCCATGATTAGGCTACTACTTGAACCCTGCAATCTACTGATACTAGATGAGCCAACCAACCACTTAGACATGCAGTCCAAAGATGTACTCAAGACAGCCCTCAAAGAATTCAATGGTACAGTTATTTGCGTAAGTCACGACAGAGATTTTCTAGATGGTTTAGTAGAAAAAGTATACGAGTTTGGAGGTGGAAAAGTACGAGAGCATTTAGGTGGTATCTATGATTTTCTACGTAGCAAGCGTATAGACAACCTTCAAGAACTAGAAAAAAAGACTCCTACTCCTAGCAAGCAATGCAGTTCAAACATAGAAGTGTCAAACGCAAAACTAGACTATGCTGCTCAAAAAGCAGCAGCTGCTGCCAAACGAAAAAAAGAGAAACAAATAGCAGAAATAGAATCCGCCATTGCACAATTAGAAAAGGAGCAAGCTGAACTAGAAGAGAAACTAACAGATTTAGCAGAACAAACTCCCGAGAATTTCCAACGCTATGAGCACGTCAAGCACGAAATTGAGCAACGGATGTACGAGTGGGAAATCCTAAACGAAGAATTGGGATAAAAACAAAAATAAATTTGCGTAATTGAAAAAAAAGCAGTAACTTTGCAGCGTGAAAATATAGTATAAAAAGAACTATTGAATCAAAATAATAAAACGATATGATAAACAGAACATTGGTTCGCACGAAAGTCCTACAAACGGTCTTTGCGTATTATAAAGATGGAGATAAAAGTCCTTTAACAGCCCGCAAAGAGTTGGTAAAGAGTTTTGACAGCACATATAGTCTATATATGATGCTGCTCGCCCTATCAGACGAATTGGTAACATACGCAGAAGAACAAATAGCAGAAAACCAACAACGTGCAACTATCACCCACCAGGTTTATATAGCAAACCGCAACTTTGTAAACAACCAAGTATCTCGTCACCTATTCAACAATCGTCGTTTGCGTAACTTTCTAGAAGAAAATCACTTACGATGGGACGTAGGTATGGTGGAGATTGCCAATATTTACAAGCAACTCGTTCAGACACCATACTACAAAGAGTATATGGCCTTGTCTCATCCTACATTGGAAGATGACAAAGCACTTTGGCGAAAAATATATGGCACGCTATTGATTGGCAATGAGTCGTTGTATGCAGCCTTAGACGAAATAGAATTAGTGTATGACTATCAAGGATGGAGCATAGATGCAGATCAAATATTAACCTATGTAGTCAAAACTATCAGACAATTCACTCAGGAACGAGGAGACAACCAAGTGCTACTAGAAATGTTTACTTCTGAGGATGAATTGAATTTCGCCAAAGACTTACTCAATGCTACCCTTTCTCATGCTGAGGAGTACAAAACCCTGATTGCAAAATCACTACAGAATTGGGAAGCTGAGCGTGTTGCCTATATGGACCAGATTATCTTGCTAGTTGCTCTGGCGGAAATCATCAATTTCCCACAAATCGCATTGGAGATATCCATGAACGAGTACATTGAGCTATCCAAAGAATATTCTAGTGAGAAGAGTTATACCTTTGTAAATGGTATACTCAACAAAATCGTATGCGATTTACGCAAAGAAAATGCCTTATTCAAAATCTAAGTATACAAACAATAATCAAAGGAGCATTTTGCTCAAATAATAATCATTAAACACTTTTTAACATGTTAAATTTGATTTTACTAGACGCAGCAGCTGCGGCAGAGGGTGCACCTCAACAAGGTGGATGGTCATTCTGGATTATGATGATCGCAATCTTCGTAATTTTCTATTTCTTTATGATTCGTCCACAACAAAAGAAACAAAAAGAACTGCAAGCACAACGTGAAGCGCTAAAGAAAGGTGACAAAGTAGTGACAGCAGGTGGAATTTATGGTCAGATTAAAGAAGTACAAGAAACTACTTTCTTGATTGAAGTAGCCAAAGAAGTGGTCATCAAAGTAGATAAAGGTAGTGTGTTTGTAGCAGCTGAAGATGCAAACACTGCTGCACAAAAATAATCAACATCTTGAGATTAAACCTGACGCAATATAAAACAAAAATCCAACGCTTTTGGCAATGGTTAATAGGGAAAGATTTCCTAATTTTTCTCATGTTTGTTGGGTTGGTTACAATCTTCTGGTGGGGGCACACTATGACCTCAACTCGCGAGATGACCATCCAAGTTGCGTTACAATACAGTGGTGTGGACGATCGTTATGTATTTTCCACACCACTCCCTACCCAACTGAGTGTAGCAGTGCGAGACAATGGACGAGAACTACGTCAGATATCGCAACAACATCTCAGCATAACCATCGACCTAACTAATCTTATCACCTCGGATGAAGGTATATTGGAATTAAACTCTAAAATACTCCGTCCACAATTGCAGGAAATACTTCCTGGCTCCACAATTATTCTACACACGTTTCCAGAGCAACACACTTCTAGTTACCTTTGCGAAGCATCTAGATTGTTGCCCATCAAATTGCAAACAAATATCACCACAGCTCCTCAGTATCAATTAATAGGTTCTGCTCATCTTTCAACAGATAGTGTGAAAGTCTATGGACCACTAGATTTATTAGGTACAGTAGACGCAATCCTAACAGATAGCATAATATGCCATGGAATTCGTGATTCTATTTCAAAACTGGCAAGAGTGATAGTCCCTGAGGGATTACGCTGCGCAACCAAAGAGATAGAAGTAATGTATTACGCCGAGCAATTCACCGAGAAATCATTCACCTTACCAATAGAGGTCAAAAACAAACCAGAGGGCAAGAATATCCAACTATTTCCAATGGAAATAACAGCAATAGTACGTATTGGCGTCACACAATTTGCAGACCTAGACATCACAGACTTACACGCCACCTGTAATTATCCCCAAAACAATGAGGACATACTCCCCGTCATGGTAGAAAGCAGTAATCCACATGCTACTAACATACGTTTCTACCCTAATTCTATTGAATATGTCATACACTAGATCCCATTGACAAGGGTATGAAAATTACTAATCCAAACATCGACTTATAATGTTCCTTATATATAAGATTGTATGAAAAAGATTCAAATGGTTGATTTGCATACACAATATCAACGTATAAAGCAAGATATAGACCAAAGTATACAAGCAGTGATAGACTCTGCTAGTTTTATCAAAGGTCCAATTGTGAACGAATTCCAGCAACATTTAGAGCAATATACTGGTGCAAAACATGTGATACCGGTGGGTAATGGTACGGATGCACTACAAATTGCCTTGATGGCATTGGGGCTAGAACCAGGCGATGAAGTGATAACTCCTACTTTTACTTTTATCGCCACTGCCGAAGTGGTAGCACTATTAGGTCTAACTCCCGTAGTAGTAGACGTAGATTGGGATACCATGAACATATCTATTGATTCTCTCAAAAAAGCCATCACCCCGCGTACCAAGGCAATTGTACCAGTGCACCTATTTGGACAATGTGCGGACATGCAATCGATCATAGATTTGGCCAAAGAAAAAAACTTATACATCGTCGAAGATGCATGTCAAGCTATTGGTGCTGTATATACTTTTTCTGATGGTAGTCAGAAACAAGCGGGAACAATGGGAGACATTGGTTGTACCAGTTTCTTTCCATCCAAAAACCTCGGATGTTATGGAGATGGAGGCGCAATATTTACCAATGATGACACCCTAGCCGCTAAGATGCGAGCGATTGCTAACCATGGTATGGTAGTGCGCTATTATCACGATACCATTGGAGTCAATTCTCGTTTGGATAGTATCCAAGCTGCTGTACTAAATGCAAAGTTACCTCACCTAAACGAGTATATAACTGCCCGTCAAACAGCAGCAGCATACTACGACCAAGCGTTTTCTACTCATCCTAAGATTGAGATACCAGCGTGCACTAAAGCGTCCACGCACGTTTATCATCAATACACCTTGCGTTTGCACGATGTAGATCGTGATGCATTGCGTGCTAGTCTTGCAGAAGCAGGCATACCTGCAATGATATACTACCCAGTACCTCTACATATGCAAAAAGCATATCAGGACGCACGATACCAAGCCGGTGATTTTCCCGTTGCAGAACGATTAGCGGCATGTGTATTGTCTCTACCTATGCACACTGAATTAGACGAAGAGCAATTGGCATACATATGTCAACATGTGATAGAAGGTATTGACCAACAAGCATAACCCACCTTCCACCAAAACTATGATAAACGCGTTATCACAAACCCAAACACAAACCACCAAGATTAATTTATCGCCCGCACAAATCCAGGCGATGAAATTGTTGGAGTTACCCCTATGCGAATTAAGGCAAAGGGTTGATGAAGAACTACAGAGCAATCCAGCCTTAGAAGAAGGACAAGACCCTAACGAGAGATTAGATGATGATCTTGATTATGCATCAGACATGGACTCTAGCATTGATAGCAAGGATGCATACAGTGATTACGACCCAGACAATCCTGACTATGGTAGCCATGACGACCATGACATAATAGCCAGCAATGGTAGTTCTCGCATGCGCGAAGAAATCCCAATATCAATGGGAATAAGTTTCAACGAATACCTCAAGAAACAAATCTACGAGACACGAATGAACAAAGCGGATAGACATATCGCTAAGTTTGTCGTAGGCAACATAGATGAAAGGGGATACCTAAGACGCACTGTGGAGGAATTAGTAGATGACATACAATTCAAAGAAAATATTGTTGTCACAGACGAAAAAATGCAAGAGATAGTAGACCAAGTAAAAAAGTTTGATCCTATTGGCGTGGGGTCTTATAGTTTACAAGAATGCTTGCTCACTCAACTCGCTCACAAAAAGCCAACTCCAGCAGTGCAATGCGCCCAAACCATTTTAACCCATCACTTTGATGCATTTGTTGCACACAAATATGAAAAAATCAAATTGCGTTTACAATTGACAGATGCAGAGATGATAGCAGCAAAAGACGTTATCGTACATCTCAATCCTAGTCCCAGCAACGCATGGACTGGCACACAAAATCAGCAGCAAAGATCATATATCATTCCTGATTTTATTGTTGAACGTGAAGACGAACGATTAATCGTTTCACTCAACAATAGTGAAGTACCTCCGGTGCATATATCACTCAGTTATACACAAATACTGAAAGAGCAAGACAAGAAAACGCCAACACAAAAAGAAGCTAACAAAGAAATCAAAAAATACGTAGACACAGCTTCTAACTTCATTGAGGCTATTGCGCAACGCAATGAGACATTGCTACGCGTGATGAAAACACTTGTAGCGTTGCAACGAGAATTCTTCTTAGAAGGCGACTATATGTATCTGCGACCTATCACGCAAGAGGATGTAGCAGTAAAATCAGGATATGATATATCCACCATATCACGAGCTACCAAAGAAAAATACGTACAAACAGAGTTTGGTATCATTCCACTAAAATCTCTATTTTCAAATGCTACGACAAACAATAAAGGAGAAGTGATTGCAACTCGCGGCGTAAAAGAAACATTACGAGAAATCGTCAACCAGGAGGATAAAAGCCAACCATTGAATGATGATCAACTCAGAGAAGAACTCATCAAAGCAGGATTTAAGATATCTAGACGAACAGTCGCTAAATATCGCGATCTATTAGGAATTGAAAAAGCGAATCTACGCAGACAATAACCTCATATGCACAAATTATTAAACATAATGGCCCAAACGTGGAGCGTAATACTCTACCCTATGTTCATGCCATTCTATGGGATAATAATGTTTTGTCTTGCTCTTCAGCAGTTTGTTTCCCCACCCCTAGTATATACATTGGTATGCATACTAGGTACATTCACTCTGACAGTGCTCATCCCGATTCTTCTGCTAGTATTCATGCGAAAGAAAGGATATATTGACTCGCTGCAGATAGAACAAGCACATCAACGCACAACACCTTATATATATACGATTATATGTTATGGTTATTGGGCATTTTTTCTGCGAGTAACCATGCAACTTCCGTTGGTCATATTTTGGATTGCTATTGGCGCAATCGTCGCATTGGCAGTTGTGACAATTATAAATCATTGGTGGAAAATCTCCGCCCATCTTACAGGATTGGGTGGGTTGATAGGGGGAGTATGTAGTTTTGCTTTATACTATAATATACTCCCACTGTCGCTTATCCTTACCCTATTGATTTGTGCACTATCACTCATGTTTGCACGCCTATATCTCAATGCACACACACCAATGCAAGTGATAGCAGGATTGCTGCTAGGATTATTATGTACTTTTACACCCAATCTGATTTTATTCCATGCGTAAGATATTTGTGATCATATTATTTGCATTATTTAGTAGCAATATTTGGAGTGCTATAAACACCCTAAGCGATAGCTCAGAAATCCACCTCCTGACCTGCACTCCAGGTACAGAAGTATGGTCCAAATATGGTCATACTGCCATACGCGTAATAGACCATAAAAAGGAAATTGATCTAGTGTTTAACTATGGGATTTTCAATCTCATGGCAGACGATTTTTACCTCAAATTTGTTCGAGGAGAAACATACTACCAACTTGGTATAGAAACCTACAAATATTTTGATAAATTTTATCGCCGAATAGGCCGAACCACATATTGGCAAGAATTGAACCTCACACAAGAACAAAAACAATCAATTTACAATGCACTTCTAAGCAACTATTTACCCGAGAATCGCTATTATTTATATAATTTCGTATTTGATAACTGTGCAACACGGCCCTATTATCTAATCAAGCAAGCTCTAAACGACACCATTATATCTGACTACAGAGGATATTCCAACACCGATTTTCGTACAGCAATCAGTCACTATACAGGTCGACACTCTTGGGTAGATTTTGGCATAAACCTTGTTTTTGGTTCCCAAGCTAACCAACCTATGACCAATGAGCAACGCCTATTCTTGCCTGAGGAACTAATGTTCTATATGTCACAAGCACGATTATCGGACGGAACCCCCTTAATAAAACAGCAAGAGATTTCTGCGTTTCAACCCAAGCAGGTTGCTTGGTATCAAACCTGCTGGATGGGCATAGGGATTTTTTCCATTGCCATGTTGCTATTATCATTTTGGGATAGAAAACGTGGCCATTGCTCCTGGGGCATAGACCTCATATTGGGAGTTGTATATCTACTACTCATCACACTCGTGATATTCCTAACTTTCTTCTCATGCCACCCATTGGTAGGCTTTAACTGGCGTTTGCTACTTTTACCATTCATACACATATGCACAAGATTCGTATACATATTTCGCTAATTTTTCTCTTGCTATGTCTCAGTACAATAGCCATCGCTAATCCCCGCCTCACTGTAGTAGTGATGGTAGATGGTATGACACAAGACAATCTCAACACCATGCGTCCTTATTGGCCTGCAGGTGGACTAAGACTATTGAGCGAAGAGGCCTTTCAGACTACTGCAAGTTTTCCTCATCAAGTCTATGGAGGACAAGAAACCACAGCCACCCTTATGACGGGAAGTACTCCATCTCACCATAGTGTGATGGCAGATTACCATTTCGACCGCAACGAGCGCAAAGCTCTGCCAATCCTTCTGGACCAACAAGTCTCTGGTATTGGTACGCCACTGCATATTTCTCCACGTCAGTTATTATCTACCACCATCACCGACCAATGGCGCATGCAGCTAGGCGCACAAGCTAAAATCTACGCCATCGGACTCCAACCTGAAGCTACCGTTCTGATGGCTGGACATGCTGCCAATGCTTGTTGTTGGCTAGATGCTGACACTAGAAAATGGGTCACCACCTCATTTTATCCGGAAGGATTGCCTACAGCAGCAGATGAGATGAATATCGGAGGAAGAATAGACCTATTGGCAGCCAAAGAGTGGACTCCACGCATGGATATCGCCATGTATAATCGCCCTACGGAATATGAACGCAAACGCGGATTTGAATATCAAAACTACAACGTACTTAGCCAATCCCCTGCAGCCAATACCCTCGTCATAGAATTAGCGCTTGCCATACAACAGACGCATCAACTAGGAACAGATATCATCCCCGATTTGCTATTACTCCAGCTCAACACACTGACGCCTAAAGCTCAATCAGACGCCATCGAATCCGCCGAACAAGAGGACATATACCTAGGCATTAATCAAGACCTCGGATTCTTAATCGAACAACTCAACAAACGTATTGGAAAAGACCAATACCAATTACTTGTGCTAGGGCGCCCAATCAAAGGATACTCTTCTGCTTCATTACAAATGGCCAACCTCAACATACAATATTTCAATGTAGATAGGGCAGCAGCACTCACTGGCACATATCTCATGGCCATCTATGGACACGAACGTTGGGTAGATGGTGGGTATGGACCATATATATACCTCAATAGAATGCTTATTGAGAAAAAACGACTCTCGCTAGAGACTATCCAACGCCAAGTGGCCAATTTTCTGATGGATTTTGAGGGAGTACAACTTGCATACCCTATACACGAAGCCATCATTGCAGATGACAAACACTCCATCTATCGCAAGCACGCAGGAGATGTATACTTCCGCTTGCAAGACAATTGGCTCATCAAAAGCAACGAAAATGACATTTTTGATCAGGTAGTACAATCATCACCTGCTGCTCCTGTTCTATTCTGGTCAGGCAGCATAACTACCTTCCCTGAGGGAGAACTGCTAGCCACAGATATCAAAACGCTATTAATCAACAAATAATACAACAACAATCTAATTTTTGAAACAATGATTTTCTACGAAGTTAAAATCCATTATACTCGTCAAACGGGCGAAGATACTCCAAATGGTGTAAAAGAAACATATCTAGTTGAAGGACTTACTGCAGCAGACGTAGAAGAACGCTTGCTAGGCGAGATACAACGTTATATCTCCGGTGAGTGGGAGACCAAAAGTTGCAAACAAGTGCAATTCTTTGACCTTATTCCTCACCCAGAAGGAGACATTTGGTACAAAGCACGTGTAGAAATGATCACTATTGAAGACAGCGGAAAAGAGAAGCGCAAACCAGTGACTATCTACGTACAAGCAGGTAATATCACCGAGGCTAATCAGGCATTGCACCACGCTGTAAGCAATGAGGATTGTGAAGTAATCAGCCTGACCAAATCACCTATCGTAGAGGTTATCAGAGCCGTATAGTAATCCCACTACACGCACATGACCTCTATACAGCAACAGCTATCTACCCACCGGAAACACATTCCACAGCACGTCACCCTGGTCTGTGTGAGCAAGTTCCAACCGGCAGAGTCGATCATGCAAGCCTATATGCTTGGCGAACGAGACTTTGCTGAGAGTCGTGTGCAAGAACTATTGCAAAAACAACAAGTACTACCCAACGACATCCGGTGGCATTTTATTGGTCACTTACAAACCAATAAAGTGCGAATGATTATACCTTTTGTGCATCTCATACATTCAGTTGATAGTCTAAGACTACTAGAATGTATCAACAAAGAGGCAGAAAAGATCCAGCGACGTATCAGAGTGTTGCTTGAGGTACATGTAGCCAAAGAGGACACCAAATCGGGTTTCACTCCCGAAGAACTCTTATCTCTGGCCACTAGCCTAAGCACTACCAATCCGTATCCATGGGTAGAGATCTGTGGTATCATGGGTATGGCCACCAATACCGACGATAAAGACGAATGGCGCAGATGTTTCCGAGAGATTTATTCTCTGGGCCAACAACTGATGAACAAGGCCGAAATATTGATTTCCATGGGCATGTCAGATGACTATCTCGTGGCGATAGAAGAAGGAAGCAACATGGTACGTATAGGTTCGTCCATCTTCGGAGAAAGAAAATAGGTTTTATACAATAGCGTTTGAATATATGACAATCATCCTCGACATGGGCGGTGTGCTAATGAACCACAATATGCCCGAATGCATCGCACGTTTCCAAGACATACTAGGTGAGACTGCCATGAGAGACATACTAGGTCTTGCATCTAATGGAGAAGGCACCACCAATAGTTTGATGGAGAGATACGAACGCGGCGAGATCACTACCGAGCTATTTATCTCCTCAATCATGCAGCACGCACAACGACACACTACGGCAGAAGAGATCATAGCCGCATGGAACGCCATGCATGGTGGTATTCCTGCAGAACGGCTAGAACTACTCCTACAATGGAAAAAGGCGGGTCACCGCCTCTTCCTGCTCAGCAACAATAATGATTTGCATTGGCATCACATTTTGTCGCTGTACGATATGTCCGTGTTTGAAGATTGTTTCGCTTCCCACCTTTTGCACCTTAGCAAACCCGACATTCGAATTTACCAGGAGGTTGATCAACATTTAAGAGCAATCGGATGCGAACCACCATTTCATTTTGTGGATGATATTTCTATCAATCGCGAAATGGCTAATCAACTAGGTTGGAAAACCTATGAAACTATATATCAATTATATATATAGCACTCACCATTACTTCACACGCTCGCGTGTTACTTCTAAGACTTTCCCTAAGCTTTCAGCAGTTTGCTTGCAAGTGCCAGAGTCATCATATAACTTCGGCAACAAACGCTGAAGACTTAGATAAATCTTCTCTGCCTCCAATAGCGCATTTCTAGATTCATCATCATTACCCACGGAGCGACTAAGTAACAATTTCATCATATCTACCGCACACCAAAACATAGCCAAACTGGTATATTTGCCGTGATGTACTCGATACATTGGTAGGATAGCACGATATGCTTCCTCTATTTTTCCTTCTTTACGGAGCTCAAATATTTCTTTTACAGTCATACCCTTAGCGGCGACGCAACCCTTGCATTTGCTGCATTTTTTTCATCATCTTGCTCGTTTGCTCAAACTGCTTTAAGAAGCGATTCACCTCTACAATACTAGTTCCAGAACCTTTTGCAATACGATTTTTGCGACTTCCATTCAGCAAACTTGGATTACTGCGTTCAGCAGGAGTCATGGACGAGATAATGGCCTCAATGGGCTTAAATGCATCATCACTAATCTCTACCCCCTTCAATGCCTTATCCATTCCTGGGATCATACTCATCAACTCCTTCATTGAACCCATCTTCTTGATTTGGGCCAACTGAGAAAGGAAGTCATTAAAGTCAAACTGATTCTTTGCTATTCGCTTGCTAATACGACGAGCTTCTGCCTCGTCATACTGTTCCTGAGCACGTTCTACGAGTGATACCACATCACCCATACCCAAGATACGATCAGCCATACGAGAAGGATGAAACACATCCAATGCATCCATCTTCTCACCCGTACCAATAAACTTGATAGGTTTCTCTACTACCGAACGGATACTCAAGGCCGCACCACCACGTGCATCACCATCCAATTTGGTTAGGACAACACCATCAAAGTCCAAACGATCATTAAACTCTTTTGCGGTATTCACTGCATCCTGACCGGTCATTGCATCTACCACAAATAGTATCTCTTGTGGATTAATAGCTTGCTTAATCGCAGCAATCTCTTGCATCATCTGCTCATCTACTGCCAATCGACCAGCTGTATCCACAATCACCACATCATATCCATATGTTTTGGCCTCCTTGATAGCCTGCTCTGCTTTGGTCACAGGATTTGTCTCACCTTCCCCTGTGTATACCTTTACGTTGATTTGCTCACCCAAAACACGTAATTGCTCTATAGCCGCTGGGCGATACACGTCACAAGCTACGAGCATCACCTTCTTACCTTTCTTCGTTTGCAAATAATTTGCTAATTTAGCAGAGAATGTAGTCTTACCAGAACCTTGCAAACCACTCATCAAGATCACCGCAGGATTACCCTTTAGGTTCAACTCTACCGCTTCACCACCCATCAAGTTCACCAACTCATCATGGGTAATCTTCACCATCAATTGTCCTGGACGAACCGAAGTAATCACATTCTGACCCAGGGCCTTCGCTTTTACCTCATCAGTAAACTTCTTTGCCGTCTTATAATTGACATCCGCCTCTAGCAACGCCTTACGAATATCTTTTACAGTTTCTGCAATATTGATTTCGGTGATACGTCCTTCACCCTTGAGAATCTTAAACGATCGTTCTAATCTTTCTGATAAATTATCAAACATACTATTTCATTTAAATTTGCCGCAAAGGTACAAAAAATATTGGACATATGCAAGAAAAACCTTCGAAATTTGTTTTATAGAATAAATATTTGGTAAAATGCAAAAAAAGTAGTACCTTTGCAAAGTTTTTCTAAAAATTAATACATCCTAAAACGAATCAATCAACGAATGCTCAACAACGCCGAACAACAAGAAATTCTACGCCGTCGCACCTTTGCGATTATCTCACACCCTGATGCGGGTAAAACTACTCTCACCGAGAAACTCCTCCTCTACGGAGGTGCTATTCATGTCGCAGGTGCTGTAAAATCCAACAAGATACGCAAGACTGCTACATCCGACTGGATGGAGATAGAGAAGCAACGTGGTATTTCCGTAGTTACTTCCGTTATGGGATTTGACTACAAGGACTATCATATCAATATCCTCGACACCCCAGGTCACCAAGACTTTGCGGAGGACACTTTCCGCACACTTACTGCCGTAGACTCCGTAGTGATCGTTATTGACTCTGCCAAGGGCGTGGAGACACAGACACGTCGCCTCATGCAAGTCTGCCGCATGCGCAAGACACCTGTGATGGTCTTCATCAACAAGATGGACCGTGAAGGTAAAGACCCATTCGACCTCATGGACGAAGTAGAGAGCGAACTTGGCATACATGTGCGCCCTTTGTCGTGGCCCATCAATAGCGGTGAGCGCTTCAAGGGCGTATACAACATTTTCCAATCTACCTTAGACCTCTACACTCCCAACAAGACACAAGTTACTGAGTCTCTGCGTTTTGATGATATCACCGACCCCCAGATTGCTCAGCTGTTAGGCCAGCAAGATGCCCTCAAGCTCCAAGAGGATCTCGAGATGATCGAAGGGGTATACAATCCCTTCAACCAAGAAGATTATCTAGCTGGAGACTTGGCACCTGTATTCTTCGGTTCGGCCCTGAACACCTTTGGTGTGAAAGAGCTATTGGAGTGTTTCGTACAGATCGCCCCTTCCCCACGCCCAGTGGAGGCAGTAGAACGCAAAGTAGAACCAATGGAAGATGGATTTACGGCTTTCTGCTTTAAGATACATGCCAACATGGACCCTAACCACCGCTCATGCATCGCCTTCTTTAAGATCTGTAGCGGCAAGTTTGTGCGTAATACCTATTACAAGCACGTCCGCGAGAACCGTCAGATGCGATTCTCCGCACCAACCTGCTTCATGGCACAACGAAAAGAGACCGTGGACGAAGCTTTTGCAGGAGATATTGTAGGTTTGCCAGATACAGGCAACTTCAAGATTGGCGATACACTCACGGCAGGAGAAAACCTGCATTTCAAAGGACTACCATCCTTCTCACCAGAGATGTTCAAATACATCGAAAATGCCGATCCAATGAAGCAAAAACAGCTCGACAAGGGTGTCAACCAACTCATGGACGAAGGTGTTGCACAACTATTCATCAGTCAGTTCAATGGTCGCAGAATTGTGGGCACTGTAGGACAATTGCAGTTTGAGGTCATCCAACACCGCCTAGAACATGAGTACCAAGCTAAATGTCGTTGGGAACCTTTGCAGATGTTCAAGGCTTGCTGGATAGAGTCGGACGATGAGGCCGAGTTGGAAATGTTCAAGAAGCGCAAAGCGCAATACATGGCCAAGGACAAAGAGGGACGAGATGTCTTTATGGCAGATAGTGGATATGTCTTGCAGATGGCTCAAAGCGACTACAAGAACATACGTTTCCACTTTACTAGTGAGTTTTAGGAATTCCAATACATAGATTACGATTGAGTGCAGATGAATGGCAGATCCATGTCTGCACTCTTTCTATTGTGTCTCCTATGGGTTTGGTATAGTTTTTGCAGAATGCGTATCAGACCATCACTAGATGGTTAGCAATTATTAACTCAAACCCAACACAACTATGAAAAGATTTATCTATTTGGCATTCTTAGCCTGTATGTTTGCCGCATGTGAAGGCGCAAACAAAGTGGACAACTCCACAGTTCAACCCATTGATCTCAATCGTTATCTCGGTTATTGGTATGAGATCGCACGTTTCGACCATGCATTTGAGCGCGGAGTGTACTACTCTATGGCCCGCTACACGATGCGTGAGGACGGCAAGATCGATGTTCTCAACACCGGAATCAAAGATGGCAGAGCAGAAGAAGCTACAGCCATTGCCAAGACAACCGATGTACCTGGTCTATTGCGCGTTTCATTCTTCGGACCATTCTTTAGCGACTACCGCATCATGATGATTGACAGCGATTATCAATATGCTTTGGTAGGAGGAAGCAATGAGAAGTTCCTATGGATCCTATCGCGTACGCCACAATTAGACGAGGAGACCAAGGCTATTATCCTAGCCGAGGCTGATAGGCGCGGATACGACATCAATCGTCTAATATGGGTCAAGCAATAATAGGGACCCAGAACGGCGTCCTTTTAGACTGCTAGATAATAAGAAAATCGCCCACTTCGAAGGAAGTGAGCGATTTTTGTATATTGCAGTAAATGAATTACTTGCTGAGAGCAAGTGCTACGTTTACCGCGCAAGCTACTGTACATCCTACCATTGGATTATTACCTATACCGAGGAAGCCCATCATCTCAACGTGTGCAGGAACTGAAGAAGAACCAGCAAATTGAGCGTCAGAGTGCATACGGCCCAAAGTATCGGTCATACCATAAGAAGCAGGACCTGCAGCCATGTTATCTGGGTGCAAAGTACGACCTGTACCACCACCTGAAGCTACAGAGAAGTATGGCTTACCAGCCAATACGCGCTCTTTCTTATAGGTACCAGCTACTGGGTGTTGGAAACGAGTTGGGTTGGTAGAGTTACCTGTGATAGATACATCTACGTTCTCGTGCCAGAGAATAGCCACACCTTCGCGTACATCATCAGCACCATAGCAGTTCACCTTAGCGCGTGGACCGTTGCTATATGCTTTGGTCTTCACGATATTCAACTCGCCAGTAGCGTAGTCAAATTGTGTTTGTACGTATGTGAAACCATTGATACGGCTGATGATCATAGCAGCGTCTTTGCCAAGACCGTTGAGGATAATGCGCAAAGGTTTTTGGCGCACTTTATTAGCCATCTCAGCAATCTTGATAGCACCCTCAGCAGCAGCGAAAGACTCGTGACCTGCCAAGAAAGCGAAGCACTCGGTCTCCTCGCGGAGCAAACGAGCAGCCAAGTTACCGTGGCCAAGACCTACAAGACGGTCGTCAGCTACAGAACCAGGGATACAGAAGGCTTGCAAACCGATACCGATAGCCTCAGCAGCGTCAGCAGCGTTCTTGCAACCTTTCTTAATAGCGATAGCGGTACCTACTACGTAAGCCCACTTAGCGTTCTCAAAGCAAATCATTTGGGTCTCC
>JAZKYJ010000062.1:0-1769 GCA_045612045.1 Paludibacteraceae bacterium
CCAAGCCGCGCTGCGAGGATTTCAGCCCTTGCCGTAAAGCTTTCTATTTCATCATGGAGATGCAACGCTATAGCATCCTTGGCCAATGGAAGAGTTGGAACATCCACCTTCAGCATATGCTGGAGAATAGCAGCGAATACCACACTATCAAGACCTCTCCTGTTTCAGATTATGAATACAGAGAGCAGATGTCTTCGTTGTTTAAGAAGTATATGATAGAATATCTTCCCAAAGACGGAGCTTATGACCTTGATAAAATAGAGACTATACTTCTCTGTTCTGGTAAGAATGAGTATTTGATGCAATATGGTGAGGACTCAATGGAAGAATCTTATGGAGGAATAAATACCTGTGGTTTCATCAATTCAGACTTCAATGACTCCGATATACCTTTTTGAAACGTGCAGTGACGGTTTATCGCACTATTTTGTCGTGAGATGATAGATAATGATACGTGATATCCTCCTTAACAATACAAACAAGTGAAATATTATGGGAGCAGTTACAGCAAAAAAGACCATTTATGGCTACACGGCACAGATTTCTTATGTAGCCGAGCAACTCCGTCAATCCTTCTCTACTGAAGGATATGAGGTGCGGATTGAGAATACGACAGTGGAGCGTGATATTATATATCACCAGGTGGCCTGTTTAAGGCGGCGTTAGGACTACGTTCAGCATTGAAGGTTGCTGCCACTACCTCTCTCACCAATGTGCTGAACTTTAAAGCGACGCATGAGGGTACGATGTCTATGACCGAGCGCACCATCCGAAGCCGTCAGGCGCTCTATTCACGGATGAATTGCGCAGACTTCAATGCAGATGAGGCCAACAGTGATTTCTTTGCAGAGGAGTAGTGATAACGCGTCTGTGGGTTGTTCAAGTAGTTTAACTAAAATAAAAGATTATGATGTACAATGAATTGTTTGGAGTCAAGAAACCTCTAATCGGTATGATCCACACCAACTCTGCCGATGAATACACAATGTTGGATTTGGCTAAGAGAGAGATTAAAATATTTCTCCAGCATGGTATTTATCCGTTGATAGAGAACTATTTTGGTTCTACGGATGAATGTGAGATGGTATTATCGTGGATACAGAAAGCCTATCCTGATGCAGTCTATGGCGTAAATATTTTGGGTAATTACCAGGAAGCATTTCGTCTTGCTGCTAAATATGGCGCCAGGTTTATACAGATAGACTCGGTGTGTGGCCATTTGGCGCCAGAGTATGATGAGGAATATGCAAGACGATTGGCTGAACTCAGAAGTCAAGTAGATGTCGTGTTGCTTGGTGGGGTGCGCTTCAAATACCAGCCAGTAAACTCCGGGCGTTCACTGGAGGAGGATTTGAGATTAGGGTCAGAACGTTGTGATGCCATAGTATGTACAGGTGAGGGGACAGGTGTACCTACTCCATTGGGAAAGGTCAAAGAGTTTAAGGCTGTGTTGCCCGATTTTCCGGTTATTGTTGGTGCAGGTGTTACCATTGAAACGGTTCAAGACACCTTTCTGTACTCAGATGGTGCGATTATTGGTAGTTGGATAAAGGATGAACATCTTGCTTCGTGCTGTGTAAATGAAACTTATGTAAGGATGATTACGGATAGGATAATTGAAAACTAAACCTAAATATTGCGTTGCTCAGTATCGTAGATTGATAAGAGGAAATAACCAAGAATCAAAAGCAAAAGAAAATACAAAAAGACTAATTCGCTACGACAATGGATAAAACAACTTTTCAGAAAATTCAATTAGGAATTGACCT